>JAUMUT010000014.1:0-20882 GCA_030530525.1 Capnocytophaga sp.
ATTTTTTTCTATTCTAAGATAAAACAAAGAAAATAAATAGCCTAAAATAGTGCCAAAAACAAGCCCTACCAGCACATCAAAAGGATAATGTACTCCTAAATAAATACGACTATATGATACGATTATCGCCCAAAGAAATAAGAATAAAGTTAGTTTTTTATACTTTTTAAAAAGCGTACTAAAAAAAGTAGCCACAGCAAAAGTACTACACGCATGAGCCGAGAAAAAACCAAACTTCCCTCCACAGCGGAAAACACGTAAATGACTATTTATCAAATCATTATGACAAGGTCGTAAGCGTTCAAAACCATATTTGAAACATCGTGCAAGCTGGTCTGTACAAACAATAAGCAAAGCGATGCAAACTAAAACAACCAATGTTCGTTTCCAATTTTTTGTATAAACGCACCAACCTAATAAAAACACATACAACGGAATAGATGCCCATTTATTTGTGATAAACAACCAAAAACTATCCCAAGTATCTGAACCTAAATTATTTAGATAAACAATCCAATTTTGGTCTATTTCATTAAGATATTCTATCATTATTCGTATCTGCTTATTTCTCTATCGTAAAATGCTTGTGCTTGTTCAATAAGGCTTTGCGCTTGTGTCTCCAACTCTTTTTCGTCTTCTTCATCAAACTCTTCCAGCCACTCTACCTCGTCGTTTTCAAGATTAATAATAAAACGAGGAAATTCTGTATGAATAATAAAAATCGCATCAGGATAATCGGTATTATCCCCCAATAAAAATTTAGGAAAATCTGACATTTTTTTAACTATTTTTATGATGTATTATGATTAATTTTTTACTTAAAAATACAAACCTACTTACTAACATAATTGCCGCAAAAGTAAGCCCTAAGAGCAATCCTATCCATATTCCTGAGGTTGCCAAATCGGTATAAATACCCAATACATAACTGACAGGAAAGGCTATCAACCAATAAGAAATGAAAGAGAACAGCATTGGTATTTTAACATCTTGAAGCCCACGCAATGCCCCTAATGCTACTACCTGCAAGCCGTCTGCTATTTGGAAAATACCTGCTATAAGTAATAATTTAGAGGCATCTTGCATCACGAAAGTAACGTTTTCTAATGTTGTAACATTCTCTTTATCAAGGAATAAAATAGGTAAAATATCTTTTAACGAAAAAATAAGCAACGCTAAAAATACTTGACAAATTACCACAAATAAAAATATAGAAAACGCTACCCGCCTAAGGTTTATATAATCCTGTAATCCTTTATAGTTACCAACCCGAATCATAGCAACAGTACTCATACCTGCGGAAATCATAAAAGTCATACTTGCAAGGCTGAGAGCTATTTGGTTAGAGGCTTGGTAATTTGTACCCAATTTTCCGCTTATCCAAATGGCAACAATAAATACTCCTGCTTCAAAAATCATCTGCAATCCTGATGGTATTCCTAAATTTATTAGCTTTTTTATCGTTTCTTTATGAATTTTATTCCACTCAAAACCAACTACATACGCAGAAGTTCTTCGGTCTTTATACAAAAAATACCAAAGAAGAATAGGCATAACAAAACGAGAAACCAATGTACCAATTCCAGCACCTAAAACTCCCAATTTCGGGCAACCAAAATTACCATAAATAAACAAATAATTTAAAATAACATTAACAAGATTTCCTATTATTGTTACATAAAGTGAATATTTTGTTAAAGAAAATCCGTCATAAAATTGCTTAAACGACTGGAAAAACATCACAGGAATTAAAGAAATTGCTACCAAATTTATATAAGGAATGGCAAGAGCTATCACATTTTCAGGCTGTTCCGTAAGTCGCATTATCGTTTCAGAGAAAAACAAAAGTCCCATTAAAAACACTGATAATAAGGAATTTATAAAAATTCCGTGTTTGAGAATAGATTTTCCCCACTGGAAATTATCCATCTTCTGAGCCTCTGCCGTAAGCGTCGTTATCACAGTAGAAAAACCAATCCCGAAAGAAAGCACCAAGAAAATATAACTATTCCCTAAGGAAACCGCCGCCAGCTCCGTAGTACCCAATTTGCCCACCATAGCATTATCTATCACGCCCACCAAAGTATGCCCAAGCATTGACAAAATAATAGGAGTTGCAAGCCGTAAATTATATTTAAATTCTTTCGTATATTGGCTAAAAATCATCGTTTTATAGATTTATTTTTGAGGGGCAAAGATACTACTTTTTTATTTTTTTTAAAATTTTCAGAGAACTAAATTATTCATTTTTTCTTATTTTTATTAACTTAATTTCTCTTAATGAAATATTATTTTTTTTTACTATTTTATCAAAGTTCTATTCCAAAAAATAAAATGTTATTTTTACATAAAATCGTTAAATTGGTATAAAAAAATTTTATAAATTTCATTTTTTATCTTATTTTTGCAATTTAATATTTTATACTTACACTAAAAACATTAAACATCTAATATTCAACTATTTATAAATTTATTTAAAATAAAAACCTTATGAAAGAAGAAGGAAATACAGAAAAGCAAATTGCTGAATTACTCTTGCAAATTAATGCTATAAAACTGAGTCCTGAAAAGCCTTTTACGTGGGCATCTGGCTGGAAATCACCTATTTATTGTGATAATAGAATTATTCTTTCTTTTATAGATGCTCGGCATAAAGTAGCCAATGAAATGGCTAAATATATCCAAAAAAACTATCCTTCCACAGAGCTGGTGGCAGGCGTAGCAACAGGAGCGATTGGAATTGGAATTTTGGTTGCCGAAATACTTCATTTACCTTTCGTTTATGTGCGCCCCGAGCCTAAAAAACACGGAAGACAAAACCAAATTGAAGGAACTACTTCCAAAAATCAAAAAACAATAGTTATAGAAGACCTAATCAGTACAGGAATGAGCAGTATTAATGCTGTTAAAGCTCTAAGAGATAGTGAGTTAGATGTTCAAGGAATGGTTGCTATTTTCTCTTACGGATTTGATATTTCTAAACAAAATTTTGATAATGAAAACATAAAATTGCATACCCTTAGCAATTATCATTTCTTATTAGAAAAAGCAATAGAGATTGGTTATATCTCTGAAAAACAATTAGATACGCTTAATCAATGGCGTATTTCACCTGATAAATGGAAACAATAATGAAAATAGAAATTCCCCAAACAACAGTTTCGCAAAATAATATTATTTTGTTTGAAAAATTAGAAAATCCTACCAATTTTAAGCAATTAATGCCTGATAATTTGGCTACATTTGAAGTTTTAGATGAAAATTCATTCTCTTTTTCCCTAAAAGGAATGCCTGAAATTGTATTAGAAAAGAAAAATACAACTCCACACTCGGAACTTATTTATGGAGCAAAAGGAGGAAAAATCCCTTTTAATTTATTTGTTAAATTAACAAAAAAATCAGAAACAGAAACGGATGTTCAATTTTCTTTTGAAGGTGATTTTAACCCAATGATGGCAATGATGGTGAAAGCTCCGATAAGCAAACTAATCCAAACAATGACTGAAAAAACACAAAATTTATGATTAATTCTAAAAAAATAATGTTAATCTTCGGTCTCGTTTCAGGCGGGTTATCCATTATTTTACACTATATTCAATATTACTTTAACTTCCAAGTCTCTGTAATAGAGCGGATTATATTTGTAATATTGCCTATCTTTGTTACTATTTTTTGTATTTTTTTAGGAATTTATTATAGTAAAAAAAGAGAATTTTCTCAAATGCTCAAAATTGGGTTGGGTATTTCTCTTATTGGTGCTATTGCTATGGCTACATATTATGTTTTATTCCTAAAATATGGTGCTTCTCCTGAATATTTTCAAGATTCTATGGAAACGCAATTGACGCAAATAAAAACACAACAACCTGAAATATCCGAAGCAGAATTATATCAAATAAAAACACAAATAGAAGAAAGTCAGTCTATTTTAACACAATTTAATATGACTTTGATAAAAAATATTTTCTTTGGCTTTTTTATTTCATTAGGAAGTTCTGCTATTTTAAAAATTATTCAGAAAAATAAATTATAAAAAAATGCAAATTTCAGTAATTATTCCTTTGTTTAATGAAGAAGAATCATTACCTGAGCTTCATCAATGGATAGTTTCTGTTATGAAAAAAGAACAATTTTCATACGAAATTATTTTTGTTGATGATGGTTCGCGCGACCATTCTTGGCAAGTTATTCAACAACTTTCACAAGAAAATACTAATGTTAAAGGGATTCGTTTTCAGAAAAATTACGGAAAATCGCAGGCTTTGCACGCAGGTTTTGAGCAAGCACAAGGAGAGGTTATAATAACTATGGACGCTGATTTGCAAGATAGCCCAGAGGAAATACCTGAACTTTACAGAATGATTGTTCAGGAGAAAAATGACCTTGTTTCTGGTTGGAAAAAAAAGCGTTATGATCATAAATTAACAAAAAATTTACCTTCCAAACTTTTTAATTGGGCGGCAAGGAAAGTTTCAGGACTTACGCTTCACGACTTTAATTGTGGTTTAAAAGCCTATCGAAATGAAGTGGTAAAAAATATTGATGTACACGGAGAAATGCATCGTTATATTCCTGTTTTAGCAAAAAATGCTGGTTATGAGAGAATTACAGAAAAAATAGTAAAACACCAAGCACGAAAATACGGACAAACCAAATTTGGAATAGAACGTTTTATTAACGGATTTTTAGATTTATTAACTATTTCTTTTTTATCAAAATTTGGCAAACGACCAATGCATTTATTCGGAGCTTTGGGAGTGTTAATGTTTTTTATAGGCTTTTGTTTTGCTTTTTATTTAGGAATAGACAAATTATTCATTAATCCTTATAACCGACTGATAACCAATCGTCCAGAGTTTTTTATTGCATTAACAACAATGGTAATAGGTACTCAATTCTTTTTAGCAGGTTTTTTAGCAGAACTTATCTTACGCTCCAAAGAACAAGAAAAACGATATAAAATAAAAGAATATATAAAATAATTTCTTAAAAAATAACAAAATAAAAAACTCATTTTGATATCCATCAAAATGAGTTTTCTTTATTAAAAACATCTTAAATTATTTCAACATATCTTTAACACGTTTGAAATTGGCTGTATCACCAAGAGCTGTATAAACATTTTTCAAAAGTTCTAAGATATTTTCGTTTTTACCATATTTTGTAGTATAATCATCTAAAACTTTTGCTGTTTTTTTGTAAAAATCTTTACGCTGCTCGTTTAGTTCGTTATATTTTTGAATTTCAGCTTTTGTATTCCCTAATTCTTCCATTTTAGTTCCAATAACGTTTCCTTCTTGGATGTAAGTATTAGCAAGGTTGAGCACTGCTTCTGGAAAATCTGGTTTTATTTGGATAGCTTTTTCTAAATATTTTCTTGCATCATCTAAATTTCCTTTATCCAAAGCAACAGTTCCGATATTAAAAAATACATTTGGATTATTAGGCTCTATTTCAGAAGCTTTTAACAATAATTCTGTAAATTTATTAGTATCTCCTAATTGGTAATAAAGTTGCCCTTGTGCAAGTACCAATTGTGCGTCTTTTGGATACATTTTTATAGCGTCATCAAATGCTTTTACCGCCTCTTCTTTTTTACCTTGCTCTACATAAATAAAGGCAATATTTCTGATAATTTCAGGTTTTAAAGAAGGTGTTTTTTCGTCTTTTGGTAAGAAATATTGTCCTGATCTTAGGGCTGTATTACGAGTTTCTTTGTTAGGAAATTCTTCTACTTTTTGTGTTTCTTTATTCTTAGCCGAATAAATAGTTCTTGAACCATCAAAACCTAAATCGCGAAGTTCTATGTAAGTTCTTAGAGCATTGTCGTAATTTTTATCTTGAACATAAAGCATAGCAGCATTATTGAGCTGTGTAGTATCATTTGGAATAAGGCGATATATCAATTCAAAAGCAGGAGCAGCGTTTTTATAATCTTGTTTCCCGTGGAAAGCTATGGCTTTATCAAAGGTAAATTGTGCTACTTTTTCTTTAAAAGCATTTACTTCTGTGGTTTCTTTACCACCAGCCTTAGAATATTCTTTAAGCGCATTGGCAGTTTCTTGAAGAGAATGTATTACATTTTGCCCTTTTTCTGCTTTTTGATAAAATATTTGCCCTTTAAGTAAGTGATATTCAGGCGCATACTTAGCATCAGCAAGTGCTGCACTTTTAGTTTTTTCCAATAAAGATTCTGCTTGAGTAAGCTCTCCTTTTCCTAATAATTTGCTTACTTCTTTAAGTTCTTTTTTCTGTGCAAAAGCAATAGATGAGATTGCTAATGCGGATATAAAAACTATTTTTTTCATCTGTTGTTTTTTTATATTAAACTTTATTTTATTCTTCTGTTATCATTTCGTCATTGCCTTCTTCGGTTTCTTCCTCGTCTTCTTTCATTACTTTGGCAACGGCTGCGATAGAGTCATTACCTTTTATGTTAATAAGGCGAACCCCTTGTGTAGCGCGCCCCATAACACGAAGTTCTTCTACCGACATACGAATAGCAACGCCAGATTTGTTGATAATCATCAAATCTTCTTCTTCTAAAACGGACTTAATAGCCACCAAATTACCTGTTTTATCTGTTACAGAAATGGTTTTTACCCCTTTTCCGCCTCGGTTAGTGATACGATAAACGGCTTCGCCTGTCTCAGGATCGTCAATGAAAGTACGTTTTCCGTATCCGTTTTCAGACACCACCAATACTGTTTCTTCTTTAGGATTTTCAATGGTTACCATTCCGATAACTTCGTCATTTTGTTCGTCATCAAAAGAAATACCACGAACGCCTGAACCGCTTCGTCCAACGGCACGTACTTTTTCCTCTGGGAAACGAATAGCTTTGCCCGATTTTACGGCAAGCATCACTTGGCTATTACCTGTGGTAAGACGTGCTTCTAATAGTTCATCGTCTTCTTTAATGGTAATTGCTACAATTCCGTTTTGTCGTGGTCGAGAATATTGCTCCAATAAGGTTTTTTTGATAATACCTTTTTTGGTAGCCATTATTACGTAATGATTATTTATATATTCCTGATCTTTAAGGTCTTGTGTACAGATAAATGCTTTAACTTTATCGTCTGGCTCTATGTTAATAAGGTTTTGAATAGCTCTACCTTTGGCACTTCGGTTACCTTCTGGAATTTCATACACTCTGAGCCAAAAGCACTTACCTTTTTCAGTAAAGAAAAGCATATATTGGTGATTTGTACCAACGAATAGATTTTCTATAAAATCTTTATCGCGAGTAGCAGAAGCCTTTTGCCCTACTCCGCCTCTTGCTTGGGTCTTATATTCATTAACCGCAGTACGCTTAATGTAGCCAGCGTGCGAAATAGTAATAACCACTTGTTCATTTGGGATAATGTCTTCTATGGAAATATCTCCACCTGCATATTCTATGATAGAACGGCGATTATCTCCATATTTTTCTTTTACTTCCAGAAGTTCTGTTTTGATAATTTCGGTACGGCGTTCTTTACGTGCAAGAATATCTTCCAAATCTAAAATAAGGGCTAATATTTGCTCGTATTCTTCGCGGATTTTATCCAGCTCCATACCTGTGAGCCTTGCCAAACGAAGGTCTAATATTGCTTGGGCTTGTATTTCTGAAAGTTCAAATTCTTTTATCAAACCTTCTTTTGCAATCTGTGGAGTATCTGAATGACGAATGATGTAAATCGCTTTATCCAAAGTATCCTGAGTTGCAATCACTTTCATAAATCCTTCTAAGATATGCGCTCTTTCACGGGCTTTTTTCAGTTCGTATTCAGTACGTCTATACACCACATCGTGGCGATGTTCTACGAAATGATAAATTAAATCTTTTAAATTTAATTGTTCGGGTCGGCCATTTACTAAGGCGATATTATTAACACTGAAAGAAGATTGTAAAGCGGTGTGTTTGAATAAGTTATTCAAAACTACATTGGGTATTGCATCTTTTTTCAATACATATACTACGCGCATTCCGCCTTTTCCTGTTTCATCAAAAACGTCTGCTATTCCTTCTAATTTTCCTTCTTTGATAAGGTCGGCAGTTTGTTTTACCATCAAGGCTTTATTGACTTGATAAGGAATTTCAGTTACGATAATGCATTCTCGTTTATCTACTTCTTCAAAATGAGCTTTCCCACGAATAACGATGCGTCCTCGCCCTGTTTTGAAGGCTTCCCGAACGCCATCATATCCGTAAATAATTCCCCCTGTTGGGAAATCAGGAGCTTTTACAAAATCCATAAGCTCATCTATGGTAATATCTTGATTATCAAGGAATGCGATAGTTCCATCTACCACTTCGGAAAGATTGTGCGGAGGCATATTGGTAGCCATACCAACGGCTATCCCTGCTGAACCATTTACTAGCAAATTAGGGATACGTGTAGGCAATACGACAGGCTCTTCTAAGGTATCGTCAAAATTCAGTCTTTTATCTACGGTATCTTTTTCAATATCAATAAGCATATCTTCTGCCATCTTGCGCATTCTTGCTTCGGTATAACGCATAGCCGCAGGAGAATCTCCATCAATAGATCCAAAGTTACCTTGCCCATCCACGAGCATATAACGCATATTCCATTCTTGCGCCATACGCACCATAGTATCATATACGGAAGAATCTCCGTGTGGGTGGTATTTACCTAATACTTCCCCAACAATACGAGCTGATTTTTTATAGGGAGTATTGCTCCGAACCCCCAATTCGTGCATTCCAAAAAGCACACGACGATGCACGGGTTTTAGTCCATCTCGTACATCGGGCAAAGCTCGGGAAACAATTACCGACATTGAATAATCAATGTAGGCAGTTTTCATCTGGTCTTCAATATTAATAGGAATGAGTTTTTCTCCTTCTATCATTGTAAAATTTTCTTTTTATTTCAAGGTGCTAATTTACAACCTTTTTTTGATTCTAACACAAAAAAAATAAAGTTTTTTCGTTGATTTAACTTTTTATTAAATAATTTAACCTTTTAAAAAAGTAATTTTCTAATTTTTGTTTTCCATTTTCTGTTTTACCATTATTTTATATTTTTCTCTTAAAAGATTGGCTTGGGCTTGAGAAGGACTCCAACTGCTCATATCGTCATAATAATGAAAAGAAACAGCCTTACTTACCTTAGGAATGGATAATTCTATGGATAATTGCTGTTTTACTCGCTCAAAATCAGCAGGAGGAAAAGGAGGATTGGGTGTATAAGCAAACGTTTCCAAATCTGTCCAAAAAACACCTTTATAATTTGGATTTTCAATAAAAATTCCTTTTTCTGCACTTTGATAATATTCAGCAAGTTGTTCAAGATTTACGTGCCCTGCCCCTACTCCATCTTGTAACATAATGATTTGTAAATTACTTTTACTAAGCTCCGCCATAAAATGCTGCAATTGTTTGGGGCTACTAAGCGAACTGTTCCAAAAAGCAGCAATAGAAACAGGTTTATCACTCCATTGGTGAAGAGCATCAGAAATAGTATTTATAAATTTATCTCTGAAAAGCTTCATTTTTTCATCACTATTATAAGCATAAGGCTCTGGCTCGTGAGGAATATACCAGCCTTTAAACGCAGAATTTTTACCAAATTGTGTATTAATTTCTTGGGCAATAGCGATACAATGCTGTGCGTGAAGCCGTAACCATTCTTCATTCGTTTGATTTTGCCAATACGTTTCATCAAAATACAACCCAATATGTACTTCTATTCCTTTTTGTTGTGCAACAGACAACAATCGGCTTAACGTATTTTTACTCTTTTGAGCGGTAAAAGTATTAGCAGAATCAAACCACGTAATGTCATTATAAGAATTTTTAAAAGCCGTATATTGCACAATAAGGGTATTCATTCCCAATTCTTTTATTTCGGAAAAAAAATTATCCCATTGAAGTTCTGTCCAATCGTTTTTTCCAAAAAGCTGAATAAAAGTTCCTGTGAGAATTTCTTTATCCAAAGGAGAAGAAATGGTTTTCTCTTCGTTTTTTTCGGTAAGATTTTCTTCATTTTTTTTGCACGCAATAGCAAAAACGATAAGACAAAATAAAAGTCCTAATTTTTTCATAAAGTATAATTTAAAAAGGCAAATATACAAAAAAATAGGAAATGAATGTTTTTTTATTTTCTAAAATAATCATAAAAAAATAAACTACAATAAACAAACATTTATTGTAGTTTATTCTAATTTTTATTAATATTTAAATTATTTAACTATTGTCCCGTTAGAAATATTTTCTTCATCAGGGTTTAAGAAAACATATTTCCCTTCAGAATTTTCTACCATAAGAATCATACCTTGACTTTCTACTCCTCGTAATTTTCTTGGCTCCAAATTAGCTAAAACAGTTACTTTTTTTCCTATAATTGACTGAGGTTCAAAACTTTGCGCAATTCCAGAAACAATAGTTCTAATATCTATTCCTGTATCTACCTTTAGGATAAGAAGTTTATCCGCCTTTGGCATTTTTTGAGCTTCCAAAATTGTTCCTATACGAATATCTAATTTAGAAAAGTCTTCATAAGAAATATTATCTTTCTGAGGCTCAACAGATTGCGTATTTTGTTTTGCATTATTTGCTTTGCTTTGCTCCAATCTGTCTATTTGTTTTTGGATAGCCTCGTCTTCTATTTTTTCAAAAAGTAATAATGATTTTCCTACTTGATGTCCTTTTTCTATCAAAATATCTTTATGTAACACATCTTCCCAAGTTGGAATGATTTCTATTTGGTTAAAATGAAGCATTTCTTTAAGTTTTTGTGAAGTAAAAGGCAAGAAAGGCTCCGAAGTGATAGCCAATGCAGTTGCAATGTGCAGAGCAACGTACATAATTGTTTCTACTCGTTCAGGATTGGTTTTTATAAGTTTCCAAGGTTCTTCATCGGCAAGATATTTATTCCCTAAACGGGCAATATTCATTAATTCTTGTTGTGCTTCACGAAAACGATAACGTTCCAAAGATTGCTCTATTTTTCTGGTAATTTCTTTTATTTCAGAAAAAATTTCTTTATCAACAGCATTAAAAACAGAAGGAGTAGGAACTTTTCCTGCATAATATTTTTCGGTAAGCACCATTACTCTATTGATAAAATTACCAAAAATAGCTACCAATTCATTATTATTTCTTGCTTGAAAATCTTTCCAAGTAAAATCATTATCTTTGGTTTCTGGCGCATTTGAAGTAAGCACATATCTTAGCGTATCTTGCTGATTAGGAAAGTCTTGCAAATATTCGTGTAGCCAAACCGCCCAATTTTTGGAAGTAGAAAGTTTATTCCCTTCCAAATTAAGAAATTCGTTGGCTGGAACATTTTCAGGGAAAATAAAACTTCCTTCGGCTTTTAGCATTGCAGGGAAAATAATACAATGAAAAACGATATTATCTTTCCCTATAAAATGTACTAATTTTGTATTTTCATCTTTCCAATAAGGCTCCCAATCTTTACCCTCACGCTCTGCCCATTCTTTGGTAGAAGAAATATAACCAATTGGCGCATCAAACCACACGTATAACACTTTTCCTTCGGCACCTTCCACAGGAACGGGAATCCCCCAGTCCAAATCGCGCGTAACGGCACGTGGTTTTAGTCCGTCTTCCAACCAACTTTTTACCTGTCCATAAACGTTTGGTTTCCAATCATTTTTATGTCCTTCCAAAATCCATTCTCGCAAAAAAGCATCATATCTATCCAAGGGTAAAAACCAATGTTTTGTCTGTTTCAAAGTAGGAACAGAGCCTGTTAATGTTGATTTTGGGTTGATAAGATCGGTAGCATTTAAGCTGGAACCACATCTTTCGCACTGATCGCCATAAGCCTCAGGATTGCTACATTTTGGGCAAGTTCCTATAACGAAACGGTCAGCCAAAAATTGCCCTGCTTTTTCGTCATAAAGTTGTTCGGTAGTTTCTTCTATAAAATCATTTTTTTCATAAAGTTTTCTAAAAAAATCCGAAGCCGTTTTATAATGAATAGGTCGTGAAGTACGTGAATAATTATCAAACGAAATACCGAAATCTGCAAAAGAATCTCGGATTATTTTATCATATTTATCAATAATTTGCTGTGGGGTTGTTCCTTCTTTTTGTGCCTTAATAGAAATGGCTACTCCGTGCTCATCACTCCCACAAATGAAAGCAACATCATTTCCTTTAAGTCTTTGAAAACGAGCATAAATATCCGCAGGCACATAAACTCCTGCCAAATGCCCTATATGCACAGGGCCGTTCGTGTAAGGCAAAGCTGCCGTAATCGTATATCTTGACATTGGATAAAATTTTGGCAAAAATACAAAATAATTAAGAAACTACAATATTTTATTTTATTAAAATTAAGCGAAAAAAAGAATGTTGCCAAAAACAAAAAAATATTGTATTTTTGCCTTTTAAAAAATCATTTTATGAATGCAAAAACTCGTGCTTTTTTGTACAATTTTCTTAGTTTTGGACTTATTTTTATAACGTTTCGGTTAGGAATTAATTATTTTTTGCCAGAGCTAAACCATCTTCTGGCTTCTTTAATTGCAGGGATTTTGTCTGTTTTTCTCGCTCCGAGATTTGGAGCTTTTGAAAAACAAGGAAGAGAAATTGTCCTTATGAAATGGATATTTTTCAAAGACGTAAAAGAAGTATAACAAAAAGCCCAAGTGTATTACTTGGGCTTAATAATGATTATGAGAATTTTACTTTTTTAATAATCTTCTTGCAGCATCCGAAGCAGCTATAAGCCCTCCTGCTAACATTATAATATCTTTAAGTACCAAACGACCTGCGCCTGATAGGTAAGGAAATCCGTAGTTTGGTGTAGGCATATCTCCACCTAAGTTTGGCACATATACCTCTGGGGTTGTGATAAGGAAAGAAAGCGTTACGATGGACATTCCAAAGGTAAGCAAACCGCCTATAAGACCAATTTTTGGAGACCAAATACCCAATAGTGTCAAAAGCCCAATGGTAACAATAACTACTCCTAAACCATAAGAGAATATATACGTTCCGTTTTCTTTATGCCACTCTATGTTTGCCTTTACCATTTTCCCTTCTGGGTTTTTATGTAGTTTGTACTCTGCTACTTCTTTGCCTTTATTGGCTTCGCCTGTTACGCCTTTTTCATCAATAGCCATTTTGTTGGTATTATTATAAAAGAAACTCATAAAAGGGCTGTTGGTAACAAAAGGAACAATACCATCTGCCTCGTACTGAAATGCTTTCAAACCACCTATCCAAGCCATTACGATAAAAATAGCTACACGAATAAAATTGATAAATGTAGATTGGCAATTAGCCAATTTCTCTAAAAAATTTTGCATAAAATAATAATTTATAAAATCTGGTGCAAAAGTAGAACAATATTTTTTATAAAAAAATGGATTTTTCAGGAAAAAACATAGATTATTTTGCCACGATAGAAATTCCGACACTATCGCGAAACTGCTTTGGAGATAACCCTACTTCTTTTTTAAAATATCTACTAAAATAAAATTCATCTTCAAAATCCAATTCTTGCGCTATTTCTTTAATAGATTTGTAGGTTAAATGCAATAATTTTTTGGCTTCCAAAACCATTCTCTCTCGGATTAATTCAGATGGTGTTTTGCCAAAATATTGTTTTACTTTTTTAGAAAAAGCACTTACAGAAAGCGCATATTGTCCAGCATAAAAAGAAACTTCTTTATTTTTTATAAAATGTGTTTCTAATAAATTCTGAAAATTGGCAATAGGTTCTGTGGGAGTACTTTTTAACGAAAATTCCGTTAATTTTTGTTTCTTTTCACGACTACTAAGTGCTAAAATTAATTGAAGATACGTTTTTAAAATGGAAGTATCCAAAGCGTTTTGATGCGGATTTAATCGTTGCATTTTTTGGATAATTTCTTGTATTTCAGTAAAAATATTTTCAGAACATTCTACACACGGGCTTTGGTATATGTTATTGAATAACAATCCGTTACAAGCTACTTCTTCTTTATGGTATTCGATACAATAAAAATCGCCGTGAAAGGCTATGGACTGGATTTCGGTAAAAGGTTTTTCCCATTTTAACCATTGGTAAGGCGATAGGAAAAGTAAATTATTCCCTGAAAATGAATACGTTACAAAATCTAAACTAAAATTTCCTTCGCCTTGTAATAGGAAAATATAGTACATTGGTAGCCGTTTTCCTTCTTGGAAATCTTCGGTTTTTATAGGTTGTATTTGGTATAACATTTATAAAAAATTGGACAGGAGCTAAAACAATGCAATTTACGAATAAAAAAATTAATTTCAAAAAACTTTTATCATTTATTTTAATTAAAAATAGCTATAATTTTGCATCAGAAATAACAAAAATAAGTTTAATTTTAACAAAAAAGTTATGAAACAAAGAGTTCCTGTATCACAAATTATGTCAAAAGATGTAGTTGTGCTAAACCCAACACAAACGCTTTATGAAGCGGAATCGCTGTTTAAAAAACACAAAATCAGACACATTCCTGTTGTGGAAGGTAAAAAATTAGTAGGTATTTTGAGTTATTCGGACTTATTACGTATTAGTTTTGCCGACATAACAGACGACGAAAACGATGTAGAATCTGTAGTTTATGATATGTTTACTATTCCGCAAGTGATGGTAAAAGTGCCTTTAACGGTATCGCCAGAGGTTACGGTAAAAGAGGTTGCAGAAATTTTGGCAAAACAAACTTTCCATTCGGTTCCTGTTACAGAAAATGGCGACCTTGTTGGAATTGTAACTACCACAGACTTAATTAATTATTTCTTAGAACAATACTAATTAATATATTATTTTGGGTACAATGTATTAAATAAAAATCCTTTGGAAAATGTTAAAATCCTAAGAAATAGAAAAATAATGCTCCTTCGTTGGAGCATTATTTTTTTGTGTGGTCGCAGTTTGTCCATTAGCTATTGTAATTTTGCAAGCGAAAAGGAAAACTATTTATAATTTGTAGATTTTTTTGCAAAAAGGGATATATATCCAAAAAAAATTGTATTTTTGTCGCTGTATTGAAAAAACAAAAAATATACGATAGAAATATAAAAAACATAATGATATAGCGTTTCGCTTTGATTTTCCTGTTCCGAAATACGACCAAACATTTCAATAACACAAGGAAAGCAAAGAACGAAATACCTGCCTTACGAGCGCAGGTATTCCTTTTTGCTTTTGTGTTAGCCTTTGGTCGGGCTTCGGACGGAGTAAGGGGAAGCCTGCGCTTGATGCGTTTGTCTTAAAAAGTAATAAAAAAATAACACCATTATGAATACAAACAACCTAAAAAATGCAATCTTATTTATTGCTTTATTCCTATCTACCTCTTTTCAAACTTTATTAGCACAAGAAGAGGCACAAGAGCTAAAAACAGAAAACAAGAGTGAAATCATTCAAGAAAAATAAGAAGAGGTACAAGCAACTACGGTAACTCAACCGAGTGAAGAAGTTGCACCAGTTGAAAATACCCCCTCAAAGAAAAAGAATGTAACACATAAAAAATCCACTCCTAAAAAGCAAAATAAGAAACAAATTAAACAAAGTAATTCTTCTCAAACGCTCACTGATGAAAAAAAGCTGAGAATGAAAAAAAATCTAAAGAAATAGCAGAATTTATACTTTTTGCGATTCCTTTTTCTATTTGTTTCTATATTGTTCATAAAATATTGTCAAATAGACGTAGAAGAAAATGTAATCATTGTGGGAAATGGGGTGCAATGAAAGAAACGGGTACCTATTGCGTAGATAAAAAAGCTAAAAAAATAAAAGAAGAACTTAAAACGAGAGATGGGAAAGGGAATGTAATAAGGAGTAGAGAAGTATTAGTAGATGCTACTACATATTATTATGAAACACATCGTAAGTGTAAATATTGTGGTTATAAAGACGTTTTAAAAAGCTCTGAAACTAAAAAGAATTAATGTATTGCGAGAAAAATATTCTGTTAGAAAGTAAATTCAAAGACAAATGGAAATAAGGGAATTATTAACAACATTCAAAAATGTAATAACGGAATGGAATGCGAAAGAGGTAAAAGGAGAAGGCTTTAACTTCATTGATTTTATCAACCGTTTTTGGGGGATTGGAGAAACTAAACACAGTCAGATTCTGGGCTTCTTTCTCAATCCTCGTGAAAATCACGGACAAGGAGGTTTGTTTTTAAAACTATTCCTTGAAAAATTAGGTTTTGATACTACTACTTTTAATCCTAATGATTGGGCAGTAGAAGTAGAACAACGCTCCAACGGCAGAGACCAAATCGACATTCTCATTCAGTCGTGTGCATTAGGTGTTAGTATCGTGATTGAGAACAAATCAAACGGTGCAGAAGACCAACAGCACCAACTCTACCGCTATTGGGAAAGTGCTATCTATCAGTTCCATAATAATAAGGAAAAAGCATTAGACCCTAAACACTCACGCATTGTCTATCTTCCCAAATGGGGCATACCCTCCGAACAAACGCGTATGAGAATAGAAGGGTACAAAGAACCTTATCCTGAAAAGTTAGACTTGGAAGATCAAGGGGGGATTATAAGCTGTTGGACATATTACACTCATATTGTGGAGTGGCTTAACAAATGTATTGAAGCTATGAGAGGTGAAAACCACATCGTTAAACAACTCGTTAAAAACTATGTAGAATATTGGAGTAGTTTAAACTCTAAAAATGAATACTATATGAACGGATTAGCAAAAGAATTAGAAAGCAAAGAGGATTGGCTAACTATGGGAGAAGTTGCTAATACAATGGACAGCCTAAGAAACCAATGGGCTGAAGAGTTTAGTAAACAGTTAGCTAACATTGAATGCCACCCTGATTTTTCTTATAATAAATGGGCTGACGATGCTACTTATTACAACGATTTTCGTTGGACTTACGGGGGTAATTGGGGCGACTTGGCTTTAATTTACGAACCACATAAGGGTTTTTCTATCTGGAAAGCAGGGGCAGGAAAAGCCCGTGAATGGTATAAGGAAAGATTAGAACGCGTATTCCCTGATTTTGTTATCAGTCAAGATAACAATACTAACTACTTAATGCATTTGAAGGGACAGAATGAGATTATCTTGTGCAACTCTGAAGATAAAGACGATATTTTTCTTTGGGAGTATCACAAAAAAGGAGAACAAGTATGTAGTTTTCTTGCTGAAAAACTAAAAAACTATACTAACAATCAAGAAGTCCAAAGTTTGTTTAAAGAAATAAATGAAGAATGGAAGACTTTTAATCAAAGAATCGAAAACATTGCAGTAGGGGAAGATTTTTATTGTAAAAAGTGTTCAGAATACATTGATTATCGTTGGGCATTAAAAGGTAGTAATCCAGAAATGGATTTGGTCTTTATGTATTACCCTTACTATCAAAAAGGTCTTTGTCTTTGGAAAAGAGGAACTGAAAATAAAAAAGACATTTATAGAGAACTCTTAAAACCTTTTTTTGAAGATTTTGAATGGGTAGAAGGTAAGAGTGAATATATTATGCTCTTAAAAGATCAATCTATAACATCTTCAACAAAAGATTTTGTAAAATCTAACTTTTCTGCGCCTGATATAATCGAAAAACTCAGTAAAGTATTGATTGAATACACCCAAAAAGCAGAAGTAGTTAAACTTTTCAAAGAAATAAATAAATTATAATTTCAAAAATACATCAATAAAAAACTATCAGAAATTCACATCTTCTGATAGTTTTTTCTATACTATAAAAATTATTAAAAAATATTCCTACTGGTCATAATTTGACCATTATACATTGTATTTTAATAGAAAAAATATTTCTCTAACTCAATAATTCTGATATTTATTTTATGGCAAAAAAGAACAACTTATCCGCTTAGTACATATCGTAAAAGCTCTTGAAAAAGCTTCAGAAGAAGGACTTACTTACCAAGAAATACGCAGTTATCTAAAAAAGAAACACGAAGACAAAGACTGCGAAAAATTTAGTTTTTCCAAAAAAACTTTCCAACGAGACAGACGCCTGCTGGAAGATATTTTTATGATTTACATAGAAACTTGTAGCAAAGGAAGATGGACTATTAAAGAAAGCGAACTAACCAACCGATACGTCATTTTTGATAACATTCTATTAGTAGATGCTTACAGGCGCAACAAAGAAATGCAAGAAGTGTTATTCTTTGAACGACAAGAGAAAACACTAGGGCTAAATAATATAGAAGACATCATTGAAGCGATAGAAAAACATCGTACTGTGCGCTTTTTCTATACCAAATTTTGGGAAGGTGTAGCCCATCAGCGCGAAATGGTGCCTTACGCCCTAAAAGAACACAAACGCCGTTGGTACCTCATCGCAGCCGAAGATAAAGAGCCTATACAGTTTAAGGCTTTCGGCTTAGATCGTATAAAAAAATTAGAAATAGGAGACCGAAAAATCCAACGCAAAAAGGTAAATATAGATGAACTTTTTAAAAATTCTTACGGAGTAATGATAGATAAAAAACCTCCGTTGGAAATTATCTTATCATTTGATTACGAACAAGGGCAGTACATCAAAACCCTTCCTTTGCATCCTTCTCAAAAGATATTGATAGACAACGAAGAAGAAGTGCGTATCAGCTTGTTACTTATTCCCAATTATGATTTTGTAATGGAAATATGCGCCCGTAGCCAATACATAAAAGTACTCTCGCCTCCCGCCTTAGTTAAGGAAGTAAAAGAACATCTTAAAAAGGCTTATGAGCAATATCTTTAAGAAAATATTATTTATTCTAAAAAAATCACTCATTAAAATATAATAAATTAACAATTAAAGTACAAAAATAATCTTTATCTTTGTACTTTAATTTTATGTTAAATGAAAATACAATACCTTTCTGACTTACACCTTGAGTTTCAAGATAATCTCAACTGGATAGACAACAACCCTATCCAACAAGTGGGCGACATCCTTATTATTGCGGGCGATTTGCTCCCGTTTGTTTCCCTTTCCAGAACTATTTATAAAAGCGAAATTGCTAACCTTTGCCGAAATTTTAAGAAAGTTTTTTGGATTCCTGGCAACCACGAATATTACCTCTATACTCACCATTATGCCGATACTCGTTGCGAACAACCTTTAAAAGAAGTTCCTAACTTGTTTTTGGTAGATAATTATACGGAAAGAATAGAACGTACTCAGTTGATAATGAGTACAATGTGGAGTCATATTGGAAGAAAAAATGCAAGCAAAATTCAACGAGGAATGAGTGATTTTCATTATATCACCGTACAAAATCCTGAAAAAGATAATGAAATAGAATCTTTGGAAGTATCTGATTTTAACCACTTTAACAATAAAGCAATTCGTTTCCTTAAAAAAGAAGTAAAAAAAGCTACCCAAGCCAAGAAAGCGGGCGAAATAGACCATATTGTTGTGGCTACTCACTATGTTCCTACTCTGAAAAATTACCCCGAAATATATTTGGGAAGCGTTTTAAACGAGGCTTTTGCCTTAGAATTAAGTGATTTTATTGTCAAAAGCAAGATAGATTATTGGATTTATGGGCATCATCATTTTAATCAACCTGATTTTAAAATTGGAAATACTAATTTGATAACCAATCAATTAGGCTACGTTATGCGAGAAGAAAATGAAGGGTTTGAGTGGGAGAAATGTATCCTTTTGTAGTTTTTTTAGATTTTTATAAATTAACAAATCACAATTGGTTAGTGATATTTTTGTATTAGCTTTTTTGTAGAAAGTATTCCGCAATTTCACAAAACAAAAAAAGATTACCTGATAGGCGGGTAATCTCTTTTTGTAATTGTTGAGTGAAAAACTATTCATTTAGTAAAGAGTAAATCCAACCTATAAATATAGGTCGGTTGTCTCGATTACTTGCTTTAGCTTCTGTTTTTTCGTACCAATCATTGGTAACATAGTATTGTTTGCCGTTGTACTCAAAGAAAGGTTTGGCGTAGTATCTGTCCTTCAAATCCTTGTTGTTAGCTGTGTTTTCTTTGTTGTTTTCTAGTAGGATAGGGAAGTAATGTCCTAACGTTTCCTTGCATTCTTGAGCATTGGTTAAAGTACTGAGGTTATCCTCTAACACGCCGTATTCTTCCATAAGGTCAAGACAACGAAAAGCAAAATCCTTGTTGCTTAGTTTGTTAATTTCGTCAAAGAGTTTGTCCTCAAAAACAGCTTTAATTTTAGATGCTTCTTCTTTTTTATTTAGGAAGTGAATCCTATTTTCAGCGATAGCTTTTTTAGCCAATTCAAATGCCTTTTCAGAAGGTTTTTCAACTTCTATTTTGGCGTTCATCAAGGTATCGGGCTGATACAACTCAATACAAATGGCTTTGATAAGTTCCTGAACTTTGCCGTTTATAGGGTCTTGAGTTTCGGGCTTATCCATTATGTAGTTTAGGTAATTAGGGATTACTACTACATTCCATAACGAACTGAAATAGTAAGGATTATGGGTGGTGTTTGCCCATACGTGGGAAAGGGTATAGTTAAAAAAATCGCTATTATTACCATTGATAGTGTAGCCTGTGGCTTTCTCAATAGCTGTAACAACGGTTTGATTGCCATTGCCATCAATAGCGACTTTTACTTTACCTGCTTTAAAATACAAGGTCTCTTCGCTGGCTATTTTCTTGATTGCTACTTTATCTTTCTTTGTTAAAGCGTTTCTTTTGGGTTCAGCTTCAAATTCGTTTAGGTATCTTTTGCCAAACCTCACGTTGATTTTAGCGTTATTGCTAATATCTGTTAGCATTTCTTTTGCTCTTTTTTCTACCTCCTTTTGAGGAATGAAAAGGCAAGATTTTACAAAATGCTCAATGAAAGCATCTTCGTTTCCATTGAAGAGAGTGTCGATGAAATGTTTCGTTCCGTTCATAAATCTATTTTTTTTTTTAATTTTAACACCCCAAAGGTACAATTTTATTTTGAAATAA
>JAUMUT010000014.1:20892-55820 GCA_030530525.1 Capnocytophaga sp.
TACCACAATATTTTTTTTTTATTACCACACAATAATTTTATTTAATAATTTAATAAATTATATATTAAATTATCAATTATTTAGATATAAAAAAATAAATTATTGGTTTAATGTTTTTTTTTTAGATTAATAGCCTTTGCAAAGTTTAGAATTTTGGCAAAATATGTACTTCAAAAAGGCGTTTTTATATTTTGAAATACTTTTGATAAACTCCATCAAAATTTCAGAATATTGTGAATGCTTCTTCTTATATATCCTAACATAAAATATAAAAACAAAAAAATTATGAAAAAACATTTGATTTTTGCAAAAAAATGTTATATCTTTGCTTCTTATTAATAAAAAGTAACCAAACTAAAATCAAAAAAATGAAATTTACAGAATATAAAGCCTTAGAACTGACAAAAATAGCAGAAGAAATATTAAAATTCTGGAAAGATAACCACATTTTTCAAAAAAGTATAGACTTCCGAAACGGAAAAGAACCTTTTATTTTTTATGAAGGGCCTCCCTCTGCTAATGGTCTTCCTGGTATCCACCACGTGATGGCACGAGCGTTAAAGGATATTTTTTGTCGTTTCCATACCCAATTAGGAGAACAAGTATTCCGAAAAGCAGGTTGGGATACTCACGGGCTTCCTGTAGAACTTGGGGTGGAAAAGGAACTCGGTATTACTAAGGACGATATAGGCAAAAAGATTTCTGTAGAAGATTATAACAAAGCCTGTAAAGAAGCAGTAATGCGCTATACAGATATTTGGAATGACCTCACTGAAAAAATAGGCTATTGGGTGGATTTGGACGATCCTTATATTACCTATAAGCCTAAGTATATGGAAACCGTGTGGTGGTTACTTAAACAATTGTATAACAAAGGGTTACTATACAAAGGTTATACCATACAGCCCTATTCTCCAAAAGCAGGTACAGGACTTTCTTCTCACGAACTAAATCAACCTGGTTGCTATCGCGATGTGAGTGATACTACTATCGTTGCACAGTTTAAGGTAAAAACACTTTCAGCCACAGCACAACAAATTTTTACAGAGCAAAAGCCTACTCATATTCTTGCCTGGACGACTACCCCTTGGACATTGCCTTCTAATACAGCTTTAGCGGTAGGTAAAAATATTGATTATGTCCTTGTGAGAACCTTTAACCAATATACTTTTGAGCCTGTCAATGTTATTTTAGCAAAAGATTTGGTTACAAAACAATTTGGAAATAAATATTTTGAAACTTTTGATGATGGTGATTTTTGGTCATTCCAAAATTATCATGATAACGACAGCAAGAAGAAAATTCCTTATGAAATTTTAGTCGAATTCAAAGGTTCTGATTTAGTAGAAACTACCTATGAACAGCTTATTCCTTGGTTTCTCCCCGCAGAAAACCCTGAAAAGGCATTTAGAGTGATTGCAGGCGACTTTGTAACTACCGAAGACGGTACAGGTATCGTCCATATAGCCCCTACCTTTGGGGCTGATGATGCTCGTGTTGCAAAGGAAAACGGCATCCCTCCTATGCTCGTAAAAGATGAAAATGACAATCTTGTGCCATTGGTAGATTTGCAAGGACGTTTCCTAAAAGGAGAAAAGGTGCCTGAGTTATTCTCTGGCAAATATATAAAGAATGAATATTACAAAAATGGAGAAGCCCCTGAAAAATCTTGGGATGTAGAGATGGCTATCTTGCTCAAAACAGAGAATAAAGCCTTTAAGGTAGAAAAATATGTCCATAGTTATCCTCATTGTTGGCGTACAGATGCCCCTGTATTATATTATCCTTTGGATTCTTGGTTTGTCAAAATGACGGCTGTAAAAGAACGCTTAGTATCTCTTAATCAAGATATTAACTGGAAACCTAAGGCTACAGGAGAAGGGCGTTTTGCTAATTGGTTAGAGAATATCAACGACTGGAATCTATCTCGTTCTCGCTATTGGGGAATACCATTACCTATCTGGCGAACAGAAGACGCTAAAGAAGAGAAGATTATCGGTTCTGTAGAGGAGCTGATAACTGAAATAGATAAAGCAGTATCGGTTGGATTTATGCAAGAAAATCCTTTTAAGGAATTCAAAGTTGGAGATATGTCCGATACTAATTATGCCTTAATAGATTTACACAAAAATATAGTAGATGAGATTATTTTAGTTTCGGATTCTGGCAAACCTATGAAGCGTGAAAGCGACCTGATAGATGTATGGTTTGACTCAGGAGCTATGCCTTATGCTCAGGTACATTATCCTTTTGAAAATAAGGAACTTATAGATAAAAGAAAAGCCTTTCCTGCCGATTTTATCGCAGAAGGAGTAGATCAAACACGTGGCTGGTTTTATACTTTGCACGCTATCGCTACTTCTGTATTTGATTCCGTAGCTTACAAAAATGTAATGTCCAATGGTTTAGTATTGGATAAAAATGGACAAAAAATGTCCAAACGCTTAGGCAATGCCGTAGATCCGTTTGAGACCTTAGCTAAGTATGGAGCTGATGCAACTCGCTGGTATATGATTTCCAATGCCAACCCTTGGGACAATCTCAAGTTTGATGTAGATGGAATAGAGGAAGTACGCCGTAAGTTTTTCGGTACGCTCTATAACACTTATTCTTTCTTTGCCCTTTATGCTAATTTGGACGGTTTTACCTATGTGGAAGCAGAAATTCCTTTGGAAAAACGTCCAGAAATAGATCGTTGGATTCTCTCCGAGCTTCATACACTTATTAGCAGAGTAAAAGAGTCTTTCTTAGACTATGAACCTACACGGGCTACTCGCTTGATTTCTGATTTTGTACAGGAAAATTTGAGCAATTGGTATGTACGTCTTTGCCGTCGTCGTTTCTGGAAAGGAGAATATGAAGAAGATAAAATATCAGCTTACCAAACCCTTTATACCTGTTTAGAGGTGGTTGCTAAACTCTCCGCACCAGTGGCACCATTCTTTATGGATAGGCTATATCGCGACCTCAATGCCGTAACAAGCAAAGACAAGGCTGAGTCTGTACACTTGACAGACTTCCCCGTAAGCAATGCGCAATATATTGATAAACAGTTAGAAAGCAAAATGGAGAAAGCTCAGAATATTTCTTCCTTAGTGCTTTCCCTTCGCAAAAAAGAGATGATTAAAGTGCGTCAGCCTTTACAAAAAATACTCATTCCAACTCTTAATGAGACAGAAAGAGCTGAAATATTGGCAGTTGCTAATCTGATTAAGCAAGAGGTAAATGTAAAAGAAATTCAGTTTATTGATGATGCTTCGGGTATCTTAGTAAAACAAATTAAGCCAAATTTCCGAACCCTTGGTCCTAAGTTTGGAAAGCAAATGAAAGATATTGCCACTATCATCAATGATTTCTCCCAACAAGATATACAAGCCCTTGAACGACAAGGAACTAAAGAGATTACACTCGCAGGGCAAACACTTTCTTTGGACTTAACAGATGTGGAAATCACCTCTCAGGATATAGAAGGTTGGCTCGTGGCAAGTTCTTCTACTGGTTTAGTCGTTGCTTTGGATGCAACCATTACGGAAGAACTACGGGCAGAAGGTATTGCTCGTGAATTGGTAAATCGTATCCAAAACCTACGTAAGGATAGCGGTTTGGAAGTAACCGATAGAATTCGTATTCTTTTACAAGAGCAAGACCTTTTAGAGGAAGCTATCCGTACCAACGAAGCCTATATTAAATCAGAAACTTTAGCTGACGAAATTTGTTTTAAAGAAGCTCTTGTAGGAGAAGAAGTCGCCTTTGATGATATAGTTACTAAAATTATTATTGAAAAGGCTTAAAATAAATTATCATAAAACATTAGGGATAAAGTAATACGTCCCTAATGTTTTATTTTAACATAATAAAAAACTAAATTTTATGAATAAAAATCATTATGCAATTATTATGGCTGGTGGGGTTGGCTCACGCTTTTGGCCTGTAAGTACTTGGGCTTTTCCTAAGCAATTCCACGATATGCTGGGGACAGGACAAACACTATTACAACAAACATACCACCGATTAGCAAGGTTTATTCCCAAAGAAAATATACTAATTTCCACTAATGAAATTTACAAAAATTTAGTTAAAATTCAACTTTCAGAAGTTGGTGATGAAAATTTAGTTTTAGAACCTTGTATGCGAAATACCGCTCCTTGTATTCTGTACGCTACAATGAAAGTTCAAAAGCGAAACCCAAACGCTGTACTCATTGTTGCCCCGTCCGACCATTGGATAGAACAGGAAGACGAATTTCAAAAAAATGTTAAAAATTGTTTTGATTTATGTGAAAATCAAGATATTTTAATGACTCTTGGTATAAAACCTACTTTCCCAAACACTGGGTATGGCTATATTCAATACAATAAAACCGACCAAAACACCGCTAAAAAAGTACTTCAATTCACAGAAAAACCCAATTACCAAACTGCCAAACAATTCCTAAATGAAGGTAATTACCTTTGGAATGCTGGTATTTTTATTTGGAAAACGCAAAGTGTTTTAAATGCTTTTAAGAAATATCAACCCAAAATGTATAATCTTTTCTTAAAAGGAGAAAATTTCTATAATACCCCAGAAGAATGGAGTTTTATTAAAGAAAATTACGGAAATGCAGATAATATTTCTGTGGATTATGCTATAATGGAACCTTCTGATAATATTTTTGTTTATCCTGTTGGGTTCGATTGGAACGATTTAGGTACTTGGGGGTCTTTACACGAAAAATTACCCAAAGATACCAATAATAATGCGGTGGTAAATGCTCTTACTTTGTTTAAAAATGCTTCCGATAATATCATCCGAACAGACACGAACAAAGTTGTAATTGTAGATGGCATAGAACATTATATTATCGTAGATACCGCTTCCGTACTGATGATTTATCCTAAGGAAAAAGAGCAAAGTATCAAACAACTTTTAGAAGAAGTAAAAAATAAATTTGGAAATAATTTATCCTAATTTTATCTAAAATATGGAGAAAATAATTAAAATAGGCACTCGCGATAGCGAATTAGCATTATGGCAAGCGTATTGTGTTAAAAATAAGTTAGAAAAATTAGGCTACAAAACCGAAATTATTTCTGTAAAATCACAAGGAGATATTATTCTTGACAAGCCTTTATACGAAATGGGAATTACAGGAGTTTTTACCAGAACACTGGATATTGCTATGTTACAAGGAGAAATAGATATTGCCGTACATAGTATGAAAGACGTTCCCACTTCTCTACCAAAAGGTATCGTACAAGGTGCTGTATTAGAACGAGCAAATGTTAAAGATATTTTAATTTACAAAGAAAATTTAGATTTTTTAACCCAAAAAGAAGCCGTCATCGCAACAGGAAGCCTTAGAAGGAAAGCGCAATGGTTACATAAATACCCCTCTCATACCGTAGAAAATTTAAGAGGAAATGTTAATACTCGCTTACAAAAACTTAATGACAATTCTTGGAATGGAGCTATTTTTGCCTCTGCTGGGTTAGAAAGAATTAACAAACTCCCTGATAATCACTATGTTTTAGATTGGATGACCCCCGCTCCTGCACAAGGTGCTATTTTGGTTGTTGCTATGGAAAATGACAATCTCACACGAGAAATTTTAACAAAAATAAACCATACTTCTACCGAAATTTGTGTAGATATAGAACGTCGTTTTCTCCGAAAATTAGAAGGTGGCTGTACTGCTCCTATTGGCGCATTTGCTGAGATACAAGGCGATACCATTTCTTTTACAGGAAATTTATTTTCCGTTTGTGGAACTCAAAAAATAGAAATTTCCAAAAAAGTACCTATACAATCTATCCAAAAATTCCCCGAAGAATGCGCGGAATATATTCTTAATAATGGTGGAAAAGAAATTTTAGAAACTATTAAAAATATTTAATTTAACAAAATATTAAATAAAAAAACATTGAATCAAAGAACTATAACATTAGAAATTAACCCGCAAGGCTTTTTCGGAGAACAAAATAATAATATAGAAACGCTTAAAGATTATTTCTCTAAATTAAAAATTGTAGCAAGAGGAAATCAAATTATCGCTTTCGGTGAAGAAGATATTTTAGACGAATTTGAAAAGCGTTTAGAGATGCTTATTATTCATTTTGAAAAATATAACCACCTGAATAAGAACGATATAGAACGAATTTTAACCACAGACGGAAATTCTCCTATAAAAGAAACTTTATTGGATAAAGATTTTATAGTACACGGCGTACGAGGGAAAATTATCCGAGCGCAAACGCCTAACCAGCAACGACTTATAGAACTTATCCAAACTAATGATATGGTTTTTGCCGTAGGCCCAGCAGGAACAGGAAAAACCTATACAGGGGTAGCCCTTGCCGTGCGTGCGCTCAAAGAACGACAAGTAAAACGAATTATTCTTACCCGCCCCGCAGTAGAAGCAGGAGAAAATTTAGGCTTTTTACCTGGTGATCTAAAAGAAAAACTTGACCCCTATATGCAGCCTCTTTATGACGCTCTTTTGGATATGATTCCTGGTGAAAAACTAAATAATTACATAGAAAATGGTATTATCCAAATTGCTCCACTAGCGTTTATGCGTGGGCGAACCTTAGACAATGCCTTTGTTATCTTAGATGAAGCACAAAATACCACTTACGTACAAATGAAAATGTTTTTAACACGTATGGGAAAAAATGCTAAATTTATCATAACGGGCGACCCTGGACAAATAGATTTGCCCAAGAAAGTTTCCAGCGGATTACCACAAGCTCTTGATATTCTGAAAGATATAAAAGGAATTGGTATGCTTTACCTTGATGACAAAGATGTGGTAAGGCATCCATTAGTTAAAGAAATCATAAAAGCATATAAACACTTAGAAAAAGAAGAAATATCCTAAATTTTAGGATATTTTTTTATTTCATTATATTGATAATCAACTCTTTAAGTAAATCATAATATGATATAGATCCGCCATCTACTCCTTTACTTTTCATATCGGTCTCTCGGATATAAGCTATGCATTGGCTTACTTTTTTCATTGGATAATTTTTGCCTGCCAAATGATAATCTTTTATAAAATAAGGATTTTTTCCTAATAAAATTGCTAAATCTTTATCTGCTTTACTATTAGAACCGTGATATTTTAGCAAATCTTCAAAAAAACGATACAAACTACTCATTATCACTACCATAGGGTTATCTCTTTGATTTTCAGAGAAATACTGAACAATCTGCATTGCCTTTAACAAATCTTTTTTTCCTAAGGCTGTTTGTAGCTCAAAAACGTTAAATTCTTTGCTAATCCCTATATTTTGCTCTATATGCGTAGGTGTTATCGTTGTGCCTGCTGGCAAGGTAATTTTTAACTTATTGATTTCGTTTGCAATACGGCTCAAATCTGTTCCCAAATAATCCACCAACATTTGAGCAGAAGTTGGCTCTATACCAAATCCCATTTTTTTAACTAATTTATTCAGCCACGCAATTACCTGATTATCATATAGTTTCTTATCTTGCTGATAGAAAACATATTTTTTTAGTTCCTTAGATAATTTTGTTTTTCCATCAATTTTTCCATATTTGTAACAAAGCACCAAAATTGTGGTAGGGTTTGGGTTTTCCACGTAAGGCAAAAGTTGGCTAATGGTTCGGCTAAGCTCTTGAGCTTCTTTTACGATAATCACTCGATATTCTGACATCATTGGATACTCTTTGGCATAATGAATTAGGGTATCTATGGTAATATCTTTTCCGTATATAACTTGCTGATTAAAAGCCTTTTCATCTTCTGAAAGTACATTTTTTTCTATAAAATCAGAAATGGTGTCAATGAAATAAGGCTCTTCACCAGCTAAATAATAAATAGGACTAAATTTTCTATTTTTTATATCTAAAAGAATTTTTTCAACTTCTTCCATATTATTTGATAATTTTTTTAAATTTATTTGTATTTTTGCAAAATGCAAGAATTAAATTTCCCTTTGTATGAATTTCGGTTCAAAAATGATGAAAATAAAACGTATATTTTTGATGAAATTCGTAAAAAATTTGTCGTTCTACAGCCCGAAGAATGGGTTAGGCAACACACTATAAAATATCTTTTAACTGAGAAAAAATATCCAAAAACACTACTTAATGTAGAAAAAAAACTTACTATTAATGGATTAACCAAAAGATATGATATTGTTATTTATCGCCCTAATGGAGATATTTTCTTAATTGTAGAATGCAAAGCACCAAATGTAAAAATAACCCAAGAGGTTTTTGACCAAATAGCTCGGTATAATCTTCAATTAAAAGCAGAAAACTTAATGATAACCAATGGTTTAGCTCATTTTTTTTGCCAAATGGATTATCTTAAACAACAATATATATTTTTAAGAGATTTACCTGAATTTTAACCTTTTAAGAAAATTCAGAACGTTTTTCTTGCCAATATTTTAGTTCATCACGATATTGAGCTGCTTTTATAAAATCTAACTCTTTGGAAGCGTTTTCCATTTGCTTACGAATTTCTTTTATTTTCTTATCAATTTCCTCTTTATTGAGTAAATTTTCGTTTTTATTCTTATTTTTAGTATTTTTTATAGTATTATCATAATAAAATTCAGTAATTGGGCTACGACTAAGCGCATTTTCTATCTTTTTATTGAGTGGTTTGGGTGTTATTCCGTTTCTTAGGTTATAATTTTGCTGTTTTTCTCGTCTGTAAGAGGTTTCTTCTATGGTTATACACATACTTTCGGTTATTTTATCGGCATACATAATCGCTTTTCCGTTAATATTCCGTGCTGCACGCCCCACGGTTTGTGTCATTGATCTATGAGAACGAAGGAAACCTTCTTTATCCGCATCTAAAATGGCTACCAAAGAAACTTCTGGCAAATCTAACCCTTCACGGAGTAAATTCACCCCAACTAAAACATCAAAAAGCCCTTTTCTGAGGTCTTGCATTATTTCAATTCGTTCTAACGTATCCACATCGCTATGTACATAACGACAACGAACGCCTATCTTTGTTAAATATTTTGTTAATTCTTCTGCCATTCGTTTGGTCAAAGTAGTAACCAAAGTTCGTTCGTCTTCTTCCACTCGTTTTTGAATTTCTTCAACAAGGTCATCTATTTGATTTTCCGTTGGGCGAACTTCAATAATGGGGTCTAACAAGCCTGTTGGGCGGATAACTTGTTCTACATAAACTCCGCCTGTTTTTTGCAATTCATAATCGGCAGGAGTGGCACTTACGTAAATTACTTGATTTTGTAAAATTTCAAATTCTTCAAACTTTAAAGGACGATTATCCATCGCCGCAGGAAGGCGAAAACCATATTCTACCAGATTTTCTTTTCTACTATGGTCACCTCCATACATTGCTTTTACTTGCGGAATGGTTGCGTGGCTTTCGTCAATCACCATTAAATAATCGTTAGGGAAATAATCCAACAAACAGAAAGGTCGCGAACCAGGCTCTCTTCTATCCAAGTAACGAGAATAATTTTCAATTCCTGAACAATAGCCAAGTTCTTTTATCATTTCAAGGTCAAAATTGGTACGTTCTTCCAAGCGTTTTGCTTCCAAAATTTTCCCTTGTTGGGTAAAATATTCTACTTGTTTTACGAGGTCGTCCTGAATATCTTTAATTGCAGCTTGCAACACATCGGGCGAAGTAACAAACATATTGGCAGGATAAATGTTAATATGCTCAAAACGTTCTATTACTTTATTGGTTTCTCTGTCAAAAGATTCTATTAATTCTATTTCGTTTCCAAAAAAATGCACTCGGAGAGGCACATCGCTATAACCAGGAAAAACATCTACCACATCTCCTTTTACGCGAAAATTTCCGTTCAAAAAATCGGCAGTTGTACGAGAATATAAACTTTGCACAAGAGATTGCATAAATTTGGTACGAGAAATAGTTTGCCCATTTTTTATAGAAATAACATTTTTCTGAAATTCCATCGGGTTTCCTATCCCATACAAACAAGAAACCGAAGCCACCACCAACACATCGCGCCGACCAGAAAGCAGTGAAGATGTGGTGCTAAGCCTCATTTTTTCTATTTCTTCATTGATGGCAAGGTCTTTTTCAATATAAACTCCCGTTACAGGAATATAGGCTTCGGGCTGGTAATAATCATAATAAGAAACGAAATATTCTACGGCATTATTCGGGAAAAATGCTTTAAACTCGTTATAAAGCTGTGCCGCAAGAGTTTTATTGTGTGCCAAAACAAGCGTAGGAACTTGTATTTCGTTGATAACATTGGCAATAGTAAAAGTTTTCCCAGAACCTGTAACACCAAGTAACGTTTGGTATTTTTCGTTATCGTAAAAACCATTTACTAACTGCTTGATGGCTTCGGGTTGGTCGCCAGTTGGCTTAAATTCGGATTGTATTTGAAACTTCATTATTCACCTTTTACAAACTTGCAAATATAGTTTTTTTTTGTAAAAGAAACTCTTTTTACTTACAGAAATTAAAATTTATTTTCTAAATATAATTTACTAATTTCTATAAAAATTCTAATAATTTTTTGAAAAATAAAGAAATTTCATCTTTGGTGTTGTAACTATGTAGGCAAATGCGCAAACGTTCTTCCCCTTTCGGAACAGTAGGCGATAAAATTGGCTTCACCCCAAAACCTTCTTCTTGAAGTTTTTTTGCTATTTGCTTAACTCGCTCATTTCCAGAAACTATCATTGCTTGTATAGCTGAAAATGAGGTTATAAAAAGATTTTCTAATTTATTTTGGTGCAATTTTTCTCTAAAAAATTGAATATTTTGGTGCAATTTTTCTCTACTTTCTGTATTCGGTAAATAGCTATAACCCGCCAAAATATAGGCTACACTATGCAGAGGCAAAGCTGTGGTATAAATAAAGGAACGAGCAAAATTTGTTAAATATTTTATGATAATTTCGTCTGCTAAAACCGCTGCTCCGTGTCCGCCCAACCCTTTCCCAAAAGTAACCAACCGAATAAAGATATCTTCTTTATATTTTTGTGTAAGCCCCTCTCCCCTATCTCCGAAAACTCCCAAAGCGTGCGCTTCATCAACTATCAGAAAAGCGTTATATTTCTTGGCTAAATTTACCATTTTTTGCAAATCTGGTGCATCTCCGTCCATTGAAAATACACTTTCCGTAGCAATATAAACCACTTGGGAAGAATATTTTTTTAACTTTTCTTCCAAATCTTCCAAATCGTTATGTTTAAATTTAAACGACTGAGCCATAGATAGTTGCAAACCATCTCGTATGGAAGCGTGAATGTATTGATCGTACAGAACAATATCATTTTTTTGAGGAATAGAAGAAAAAATACCGATATTAGCATCGTAGCCAGAATTAAAAATAAGAGCCTTTTGCGTTTGGTGAAACGTTGCTATTTTTTCTTCTGCTTCTGTATAAAGTGTAAAATTTCCTGATAAAAGTCGCGAACCTGTCGAACCATTTCTATACGTATTTTTCTCTAAAATTTTATTAGTAACATTTTGAATTTCAAAATTTTGAGAAAACCCTAAATAATCATTAGAAAAAAAATCAATTGCATAATTATGCACAGAAAGTTCACGCAAAGCATTTTCTTGTACCCTTTTTTCTATTTTAGAAAGAATACTATTTGGTATTTTCATTTCTTAATTTTTCTAAAAAATATGTTATAATCCAAGCTATAAGAGAGAGCGGTAACCAAGAAAGTTTATATTCTTCCAAAGGTAAAGATAAACTGCCTGTTTCTATCCCAATTATTGCTAATGCATCAGGAATAGAGCTTAATAAAGCAACCGCAGATACCACTCGGAATATTAATGTAGTAGCGTATTTTTCAGGACATAAATTTAGAAAAATTAACATAATAGTCATCGGGTAAAATAACACCAAAGTAGGTTCTGCTATTTTTATGATAAAATCCACTCCCATTAGCCCTAAAATACAGCTTCCTATACAAATTATTCCTATAATAATTCGGTACATTCGTTCTTCCCCTTTGAATACTTGCCTGAGAAAATCTGCACCGCCCATCGTTATTCCAACAGCCGTTGTAAAACACGAAAGACTAACGGCTATCCCTAAAAATATTTTTCCGTAATTACCTAATAATCTTTGTGTTACACCAGAAAGAACTTCGGTACGAGTACTCATTTCTGTAAATTCATTGCTAAACAAAGCACCAGAATAAATAAATCCTGTATAAATAGTAAAAAGCATCAAACCACTAAGAATACCCGAAAAAACAGTAATTCTACGTATTTGATGAGAATTTAATGACTTATCTGAACTCAACAAAAAAGTAATCACTCCACTGATGATAATTGCCGACATTGCGTCAAAAGTTTGATAACCTTCTAAAAGCCCTTTGGCAAACGGATTTTGAAGATGAGTGGGCGGAATTTCATTCGTGGAAAATATTGCTATTCCTATCATTAACATAATGATAATGAGCATTGTAGGAGTTAAATATTTCCCTAAAACATTCAAAACGGTATTTCTGTTATAACACAAATAGAAAACCATAGAAAAATATAAAACATTAAAAATCAATAAAATAGAAAAAGTATTAGAAATTTCAAATACTTGTAGCAATGGCAAAACACCTATTTCATAAGTAACAGATGCCGTACGAGGCACAGGAAAAGTAATACACATTGCATATATTAATATTCCTAAAAAAAGTGCAATTTTTGGATGTACTTTTTTACCGAAATCAATTACTGTTCCTTGTAGCTTTGCTTGTACAAAAACGCCTAACAACGGAATACAAACTGCTGATACACAGAATGCTAACGAAACAATCCACCAAGAATCTTTCGCCACAGAACCCAAATAAGGTGGCAATATAAAATTACCTGCCCCAAAAAATATAGAAAACATAGCAAAGGCGGTTATCCATATTTTATTAAAAAAAGCTGTTTTCATATCATTATATTAGGTTTAGTTCTGCAAAAGTAAAATTTTTTTATTAAAAATACAAAAAAAATATTTTTTATGAAACAAAAATATTATATCTATGTTTTTGTTAATTTTTTGTTATTATTTATTTATAAAACAATGATTTTCAAAGAAATAAAATTTAAAATTATATTTTTATTCATAAATATTTGCACAGAAAAAAAAAATATACTACTTTTGCACCCGAAATAAAGAAGGGAAGATACTCAAGCGGCCAACGAGGGCAGACTGTAAATCTGCTGGTTTTACCTTCACAGGTTCGAATCCTGTTCTTCCCACAGAGTCATTCCTTGCGAATGGCTTTTTTTATATTTTATAAAAACAAAAACTGTACAATAAAATAATGAGTTATATAAAAGCCATATCTACTTACGTTCCTAAAAAAATTGTTACTAATGATGAAATTTCAGAACGTTTCCCAGAGTGGAATAGTGAGAAAATATTTAATAAAATAGGTATAGCTCAGCGTTTTGTATCTGCTGATGATGAATTTGCTTCGGACTTGGCTGCTCGTGCCATAGAAAATTTACTTTCAGAACATTCTATTGATAAAACTTCCATTGATTTTCTATTAGTTTGTACCCAAAGCCCTGATTATCAACTACCTTCTACGGCTTGTTTGGTACAAGAAAAAGTAGGCTTACCTATATCGTGTGCAGCGTTGGATATTAACCAAGGTTGCTCGGGTTACATTTATGGTTTATCTGTTGCCGATGGGCTTATTGCTTGTGGCAATTTTAAAAATGTACTACTCGTTACGGTGGATACTTATACGAAATATCTTCACCCAAAAGATAAAGGAAATATTACTATTTTTGGTGATGGAGCTACGGCTACCCTCATTTCTACCGAAGGGGAATATCGTATTGGGAAATTTACATTGGGAACGGACGGAACCGGTGCAGAAAACTTAATCATTCGTAACGGCGGAAGTAAAAAGCCAAAAACCTCAGACACAGAGGATTTGGATAATTATTTGGAAATGAAAGGTGGTAAAATATTTAGTTTTATTGTACAATATATTCCGCCTGTGGTGTTAGAAAATTTAAAATTGAACAACGAAAGTATTTCTTCTATGGATTTGTTCGTTTTTCATCAGGCAAATACGCATATTTTGGAAAAAGTTCGGCAAGAATTAGATATTCCAAAAGAAAAATTTGTTTTGGAAATGTTAAATTACGGAAATACTGTTTCTTCTTCCATTCCACTTGCTTTTAAAAATCATTTGGAACAAAATCCTGAGAAGGCAAACAATAAAGTTCTGTTTGTAGGTTTTGGGGTTGGTTATTCTTGGGGTTCTGTTTGTGTAGAAAAAGTTATATAATGTAAAAGCCGTTTTATAGCGGTTTTTTGTTTTTTTATCCAAAATATTGTGAAATGAAATATAAAATTAAATACTTTTCCGAATGGAAAAAAGCACAAAAATGGGGAATTTTTGGGCTATTGGTATTTATTTTTATTTTACAATTGGCTTATTTTTTTATAGATTTTTCTGGTAATAAACAAGATTTTTCTTCGGAAGAAATAGCTCTTTTCCAAGAAAAAATAGATAGTTTAAAAAATATTTCTCCAATAAAAGAAGAAAAAATATATCCTTTCAATCCAAATTACATTACGGATTATAAAGCATATAGCTTAGGAATTTCCAAAGAAGAATATGACCGCCTTTTAGAATTTCGTAAGGAAAATAAGTTTATCAATTCTGCAAAACAATTTCAAGAAGTTACTCATATTTCGGATTCTCTTTTAGAAAAAATTTCTCCTTTTTTTAAATTTCCAGATTGGGTTACTAATCCAAAAAATAATTTCCAAAAAAATGAAATTAAAGATATTCCCCAAAAAAAATCTACCAACAAAAAAGATATAAATACAGCTACTGCACCAGAATTAATTGCGGTGCGTGGTATTGGCGAAAAACTTTCTGAACGAATTATAAAATATAGAGAGCGCATACAAGGTTTTTCTATGAAAGACCAACTTAATGAAGTTTATGGACTTGATAATGAAGTAATTAAACGTATTTGGGAAGAATTTGATATTCTATCTCTACCTAATATTTCTAAAATAGATATTAACCACGCTTCCAAAAAGGAATTGTCAAAAATCCCTTATTTATCGTATAAAGATATTGAGGAAATTATCTTATATCGCTCCGAAGTAGGCACGATAAAAGACCTTTCCGAATTGTTAAAAATAAATAACTTGGATAGTAATAAAGTTGAAAAAATTAAACTATATTTGTCCGCTGAATTTGAAAAGTAAAAAATGATGAATTTTAATTATTCTGAAGAATTAAAAATGGTTGCGCAAGCTGCCAAAGACTTTGCTAAACAACACATTGAGCCGAATATATCACACTGGGACGAAACGCAAACTTTTCCGGTGGAAACCTTCCGAAAGGCAGGCGAATTGGGCTTTATGGGTGTTCTTGTTCCTGAACAATATGGTGGCTCTGGGCTAAGCTATCACGAATATATTGCTATTATTGAAGAAATTTCTAAAATAGACCCTGCCATTGGGCTTTCTGTTGCTGCTCATAACTCCTTATGTACCAATCATATACTTTCTTTTGGAAATGAAGAACAAAAAAATAAATGGTTACCAAAATTAGCCTCAGGAGAATGGATTGGAGCGTGGGGAATTACGGAACACAACACAGGCTCTGACGCTGGTGGAATGAGTACAACTGCCGTTAAAGACGGAAAAGACTGGATTATTAACGGAACGAAAAACTTCATCACACACGCTATTAGTGGAGATATTGCCGTAATTATTGCCCGAACAGGTGAGAAAGGCGATAAACACGGAATGACCGCCTTCGCCATAGAACGAGGTACAGCAGGATTTTCTGCGGGAAAAAAAATGGACAAATTAGGAATGCGAGCTAGCGAAACGGCTGAACTCGTTTTTCAGAATTGTCGTATCTCAGACGAAAACCGATTGGGCGAAGTAGGCGAAGGATTTATCCAAGCTATGAAAATATTAGATGGTGGAAGAATTTCTATTGGGGCACTATCCTTAGGAACTGCCAAAGGAGCGTATGAAGCTGCGGTCAAATACGCCAAAGAGCGCACTCAATTTGGCAAGCCTATTATTGATTTTCAAGCTATTGGATTTAAACTTGCAGAATTGGCTACCGAAATAGAAGCTGCGGAATTACTTTTGCACAAAGCCGCTTTCCTTATCTCCAACAAACAAAAAGTAACCCAGCTGAGTGCAATGGCAAAAATGTATGCCTCAGAATTATGCGTAAAAGCTGCCACCGAAGCCATTCAAATACACGGAGGTTACGGCTACACGAAAGATTATCCTGTGGAGAAATTTTTCAGAGATTCTAAACTTTGCACTATTGGAGAAGGTACTACCGAAATTTTAAAATTAGTCATCAGTAAAAATATCAGTAAATAACTTATAAAAGCTATCGTTTTGATAGCTTTTTTTATTCAAAAATACTTCTTTTTAAAAAAAATATTTTTTTGTTAATAAAATCATTCTATATAATATTTTTTTACATTCTATTTTTCTTTCCAAAAACAAAAATATTTTTCCTACCAAAATTAAAAAAATATTTTTTCTTCTCTCAAATACAAATACATAGCTTACAATTCTTTTTGAAATTATTTTAAATAAAATTAAATTTTTAGTATATTTGCACCGATTTTTACTCTTTTAATTTAGTTAAAAATATTATTATTTTATTAGATAAATCCTTGTTTTTTTAATAAAATTTAAGCAAATTTTAAATGAAAAAAATATTTCTTTTTATATTTTCTATTTTATTTATTTCGTGTGAAAAAAACACTAACGAAACCATTACTTCGTCATATATCCCACCTCTGTCGCTTCCTGTGGTTCTAAAATATGAATTTTCACGCAATGGATATAGTAGCGTAGATGTGCTGGAATGTAGCTTAGTGAAAGAGCCTTTGGACAGGTTGTATTCTATTCGTTTAGTGGGGGCGCAAATAACCAACGAAAGAGAGTATAACGATGCTTTTAATCTATTCAATAACGGGCTTTATGGAGTAAAACCAAAAGACGAAATAGCCTCGTCGCCTTTACATCTTCCTAATAAAGAGAAAATAACGCAAGATATTGAAAATCTTATAAATACAACTGCCACTATTTCAGGATATTATTCCGATAGTTCCGTAAAAAGACGTGCCGCACGCGCAGGACAAACAGGTTTTGTAGGAATAAATATCAGTGACCCAAACAGAGCGTATGTAAATGAAAAAGGCTTGGCTGTTGCCGATGTTTTCCAATATTCTATAATGGGTGCTATTTATTTGGATAAAATTCTTAATTATCATTTAGACGAATATTTCTTTGATAATCAAGAACTTATAGAAAAACATCAAAATGTTACACTTCCTGCGGGGCGAAATTATACCGAGCTGGAACATCACTGGGATTTGGCTTATGGATATTATGATTTTTGGAAAAATTTAGCCCAACCCGAAGGCATTCCGTTACTGAAAGAAAGTGAAAAAAAGATTTTTAACGCTTTTGTACAAGGCAGATTGGAGCTTGGAAGATATCGTTATGAAGATATGAAAACGCAAATTCGTATCATTAGGGAAGAATTATCCAAAGTGGCAGTAGCACGAGCAATGAATTTTCTACTTAGTGAAAATACGCTTGCCAATTTGGAAGAAGGCTCAGGAAGTGATGCTTTTGCTACCATTTCCAAAGGTTATGGGCTTATTTATGCATTACAATTTGCAAGAAAAGCCAATGGCGAAACTTATTTTTCTTATAATGAAATAAAAAATATTTTAGCTAAAATGCAACAAGGACAAGGTTTTTGGGATAAAAATAAACTTCTTGCCGACGAAAATACCGATGGTTCTCTAAAAAATATAGCAAAAACCATTGCACAACCCTTTCAAATTTCAATAAACGACATAAAACGATAATTATAATGAACAAAAATATACTTTTTCTTATCTTTTTTTATCCTTTTTTACTAAAAGCACAAACTAATTTGATAGAAAATGGAGATTTTGAGAAATATCAGAACCGCCGTTTTACGAATTGGTATTTTGATGGTACGCTAAGTTTGGACAAAAGCTCAGACGCTCATCAAGGGAATAATGCTGCACAAATATATGCCAACGGAGGCTCTTTTCGTATTACCAAAAACGCAGAATATAACGTTATTGATGTAGAAGAGGGAGCGGAATATACGTTTTCTTATTGGGTGAAAGCTGGGAATAGCTCGGCAAATGTACAGCCTATTTTCACTTGGTATAAAGGAAATTCCCGAATAAGAGACGAACGCTTGAATACCATAAATTCTACTTTACAATGGAGAGAACACACACAAAGCATCACTATTCCAGCAGATGCGGATAAAGTAGGAATAGCTTTTTATATTCCTTCTCAAAGTGGGCAAATTGTTCTTTTTGACGACATTTCTTTTGTTTTTAAACGAGGCGCAACTACCGAACTTGCCCCACCAACAGGAATAACTTATAAAAATTACCAAAGGGAAATTGAACTTTCTTGGAACAAATCTATACAAAAAGGAATACAATGGGAAATTGTTGTAAATAACCAAAATCCTATAAAAACTTCGGAAAATTCTTATATTTTAGAAAATTTAGAACCTAATACCAATTATTCTATAAAAATAAGAGCTACCAAAGGCGGAAATTATTCGGATTATTCTTCCGTCATTAGGCTAAATACCCAACGATTATCTACCAATGTAGAAGACGAAAACCGAATTCCGTATTTGCGTACATTAAATAGCGAGGCCGAAGCAGATTCTACTATTTTATTGTATTACAATGATTTAGCAGAAAAAAACGCAGAAATTACTTATTTTATTGACAATGTAAAAACACTTCCTGTTGGCAATACGCTTACTTTCCCGAAAAAGGGAAATCAAATTCTTAAAATTATCATAAAAGAAACCGATGACCGAGAATGGGAATTAGAATATAAAATGACTATTAAATAACAGATTATGAACAAATTAATTACACTTATTTTCCTTTCATTTTTTATTTTTGCTTGTAACAAAGAAAAAAATGAAACCACATATCCTGATATAAAAATAGGCAGAGAAAACCATTCTATTTCTGAAATTTCTATAAATAAACTCACCGAAAGAGCTATTTTACTCTCTGGAGGAAACGAAAAATTTAGTGTTAGTATTGAAAATTCTAAATTTGCACAAGCAAGCATTAATAAAGATACATTGAAAATCAAAGCCTTATGGGAAGGTGAAACATTTGCCACCATACACTCTCACGACAAAAAGGCACAATTGAAAATCAAAGTAGTACCTTCTGAACTTAGCATTAGCCAAGATTTTGTTAGGCTATACCCAAAAGACGAAACCAAAACTATTAGTGTTAGCGGAGGAGGCGATATTGTAGATATGCATTTGGACGATCCTGAGCAGGCTGTTGTTGCCAAATGGAACGGCTCTAACGGAATTTTAGAGCTAAGAGCCATTCACGATGGAGATGCAACCATTACTTTTTCTTCGGGGAATGTAACTTCTAAAACATTGAAAATCAGCGTAAGAAGTGAAGGTGTTAGTAATGAAATCGGGATTTATTCTACTACCAACCGAAGCATTTATTCTGTCTTAACACCAAAAATGATTGTAAAACGTAAAGGAAAAGGAATTTGGCTTTCTACCACTACCAATCCGTACGGAACATATTTCAGTTTGTACCGAAAAGTAGCAGCAAAAATCGTTTTGGCAGAAAAAAATATTCAAAAAGACACTTATACGGACGTAAATTTATCTTTTTACCCCAGCACCACCGAACTTTCAGGGATAAAAGAAGGCAAATACCAAGTTTTTGTTGAAGAAATAGGAACTTCTACTATTACTTTGCGCGGAAAAGGCTTCCGTTTGGTTCTTCCGAAGGAAAATTAACCTGAAAATAATCATTTATAATTAAAAAATTAGTTATGAACCCAATGAAAAAACAATTAGACAAAATACCTGAAACAATGCTTATCACTCTGTGGGCAAAAGCCGAAGAAACCAAACAAAAAGTGCCTTTGCTAAGAGATGAAACTGCTTTGGGTATTTTGAGCCAAATTGATTACGATTTTTCAAAGTTTAAAAAATCTAAATTCACACAAGCAGGAGTGTGTATTCGTGCAAATTTAATAGATAAGGAAGCAAAAACATTTATTGAAAACCACCCCGATGCTGTGGTGATACAATTGGGTACGGGCTTAGATGCTCGTTATGAGCGCTTAGGGTCTCCTTGTGTTACGCATTGGTATGATTTGGATTTGCCAGAAAGTATCGCCTTACGGAAACAATTTTTCCGAGAAAGCCCTTCTCGTACTTTTTTACCTATTTCTATGTTTGATTATAGTTGGATAGATAAAGTTTTGGCTCACCAAAAGCCTGTTCTCATCATTGTGGAAGGTGTTTTTATGTATTTTGAAAGAGAAATGATACAAAATTTCTTTAATGAAATATGCAAACAATTTGATAAAACTACCGTTCTCTTTGATATGTTAGCATTTGTTTTGGTAGGAAATGCAAAAAAACACGATTCTTTAGGAGCAATGTCAGAAGAACAACGCCCTGAATTTAAATGGAGTGAAAAATATGCCAAAGATATGGAGCAATGGAATCCAAAAATTCATATAGAAAAGGAACTTTTTATGAGTGATTATGACCAAAAACGATTTCCTTTTTTGTTCCGAATGTTTTATAAAATTCCTTATTTTTATAGAACATTCAACCAACGAATTATCCAAATAGGGATAAATTAATTTTTTGTAACAAATTTAAATTAAATAATAATGTCAAAATTACGTTTATTTTGTGGGCTTATGACAGCCTTCATTCTTTCTACGGTGAGTTGTAATAAAAGTGAAGACTCGCCTGTACAGGAAGTGCCTGCCACGAAAGAATTAAAATTGGAAAGTACGGAAACACAACTTTCTATTAAAGGCACAACAACTATCAAAATCACGGACGGAAACGGCGAATATACCGCCAAATCTTCTGATGAAACCATCGCAAAAGCATCTATAAAAGACAATGCGGTTACTATTGAAGCAGTAAAAGACGGCTCGGCTACTGTTACCATTTCTGATGCTAAAAACCAAACTGCAACTATCGCTGTTAGTGTTTGGAAATCTATCGCTTTGGATAAAAAAGAAGTTCAAGTAATAAAAGGAGCTACTGCCGAAGTTAATATTCTATCAGGGGAAGGAACTTATTCTGTATCTTCCAATAATGATGCTACTGCAACTGCTTCTGTTTCAGGTAATACCATTACTATCACCGCCGTAGAAAGTGGTGAGGCTACCATTACCGTAACCGATAGCAAATCTTCCCAAACGGAAACAATTAAAGTTGTAGTGGAACTTGGTTTCCATTTGGAAAAAGAAGCTATTACGCTAAAAGTTGGAGAAACACAAACTATTGCTGCTAAAAATGGTTCTGAACAATATCTTGTAAAAGCAGATAGCGAAACTATCGCTTTGGCAGAGTGGCAAGCTGGCGTTAAAGTTACTGGCGCAACTGTTGGTACTACCAATGTAATTGTTACGGACAACAAAACCAAAGAAACACTTACGCTAAAAGTAACCGTAGAGGCTTCTGACCTTACTTTATCTACCAATGCTATTGAGGTGGATAAAAACGGAGGCGGTACTTTCCAAATTAATAAAGGAAGTGGAAAATATACTATCACATCAAGCAATGCTGCCGTAGCAACTGCCGAAATAAGAAAAGACCCAACTAATTATTATTATTCTGTGATAATTACCGACCATAAAGTAGGTACAACCACTCTTACCATCACAGATACAGAAACCAACAAAACCGCTACGGTTAGTGTAACTGTTAAAGGCACTATTTTGGCTCTTGGCAAAGATAATGTAACCTTAGAAATAGGAAATACAGAAACTATTAACATTTTCGGAAATGAGGATTATACTGCATCTTCCAGTGCTGAAAGTATCGCAACAGCAATTATTGAGAATAAACGAGTGAAAATTACCGCTGTTGCTGCGGGCTCGGCTACTATTACCATTACAGATAACGGAAGCTCACCAGCACAAACCAAAACTATTTCGGTAACCGTAAATGCTCCTGTAACTAATGATAATAATTTTGTTGTAGATGAAAACGGCGTTCTTACCAAAGTGAAAAATATTACCGCCGAATTAGTTATTCCTTCCAATGTAAAAAAAATCAGTAGTAATCTTTTTTCTGGAAATAAAATAATTGAAAAAATAACTATGGAATCTGTGGAAGAAATTGAAGACTTTGCTTTTGCTAATTCTAATGTTAAAGAAGTAATTCTTGGAGATAAAATAAAAATATTAGGAACAGGTGCTTTCCGTATTTGTAGAGAATTAGAAAGTGTTACTATAAAAACTGCAACTCCTCCTACCCTTAATGGGGGGGCAGGTGTGTTCAGAAGCTCAAAAGCAACAAGAAAACTTATCGTTCCTAAAGGAGCTGCTGAAACTTATAAAGCAGATAATAATTGGAAAAGTTCTTTCAGTCAAGGGAAAAATATTGAAGAAGCAAAATAATTTTTCTTAATTACATATTTTTAACAAAAACTAACCCAAAGAGTGCAAGTGTATATTTGCATTTGCACTCTTTTTAATATAAAAGACTAAAAAACAAAATGTTACTAACTCTCTAACCTATCAAAATCTTTATATTTATAAAAAATTAATAACCAAAAAAATAATATTGGTTATCTTTTTCCCTTCGTAACATTACAAAATAGTCTTAAACTTTTTAACTGATTTTTTTTATGTCGCTGACCAAAGTATTCATAGGATTTTGTTTTTTTCTCCCTCTTTCTATCTTTGCACAAGAAGAAAAAGAAGAGAAAAAGAAAGATAGTATTCGGCAACTAAACGAAGTGGTGGTATCCGTAAAACAAATATTAGGAAGCAAGTTTCAGGCTCGTAACCGAACAGGCTCGGCGTATTACATCTCTCCGCAAGAAATAGCCAAGCTCGGTTATACCGATATTAACCGAATGCTCAAAGCCGTTCCTGGTGTAAATGTCTATGAAGAAGATGGTTACGGACTACGACCCAACATCAGTCTTCGCGGTACAAAAGCCGAACGAAGTGAAAAACTTACCATTATGGAAGATGGTATCCTTGCCTCGCCTGCACCTTATGCTGCGCCTGCGGCTTATTATTTCCCTAATGCAGCTCGTATGTATGCTGTGGAAGTACTAAAAGGAAGTAGCCAAGTGCAATATGGCCCTTTTACCACAGGTGGTGCCATTAATATGGTTTCTACGCCTATTCCTGCCAAGTTTGGAGGAAAAATAAATGCTTCTTTTGGTACAGATAACACCCTAAAAACTCTTGCCAATATTGGCGATACCAAAAAACATTTTGGCTATATGGTGGAATATCTTCGTTATCAATCGGACGGATTTAAACATTTTGAAGACGGAAAAAAAGCAGGATTCTACCGAAATGACCTTATCGCAAAATTTCTCTTAAAAACCGATAAAGAAGAAGGCACTAACCATTCCTTAGAATTAAAATTTGGCTATGCCGATGAAAACTCAGACGAAACATATGTCGGGCTTTCCGAATCCGATTTCTATTCCAACCCTTTTCTTCGCTATGCGGGCTCTAAAAAAGATAATATGAAAACCAAACATCAGCAATGGGTTGTTACTTATTTACTGAATGTTTCGCCTCGTTTTCAGGTTACGACCAATGCTTATTATAACCAATTTCATCGTAATTGGTACAAACTCAACGATGTAAAAGCAGGAATTACCGATGCCGAAAAACGTTCTATCGGCGATATTCTTAAAGACCCCGAAACCAATCATTTATATTTTGATATCTTAACAGGAAAAACGGATTACAACGGAGCGGGGCTTTTAGTTCGTGCCAACAACCGAAATTATGACGCTATGGGCGTACAAACCAAAATCAATTATAAAACTACTTTCGGGAGTTGGTTTTTAGATGCCGAAGCTGGGTTACGATACCATTCGGATAGCGAAGACCGATTCCAGTGGGACGATGCGTATAGCATTCAAAATAAACAAATGTCGCTTTTCTTAGAAGGAATACACGGCGAGCAAGCCAATCAAATCAACTCCGCCGATGCTTTTGCTTCTTATTTACTTGCCAAAATATCCTATAAAAAATGGACTATCTCTGCGGGGCTTAGGTATGAAGATATTCATTTGCATAAAAAAGATTATACCAAAGCCGATGTTCGCCGTTCGGGCAGAGTACGACAAGAAGCAGATAATTATGTTAATGTACTGATTCCCAGTGTTGGCGTGCATTATAAAATCACTTCGGATTGGTCGGTATTCTCTGGCGCACATCGTGGATTTTCGCCTCCAAGTGTTTATTTAGATACTCGCACAGGCAAAAGTATAGAACAAAACCCTGAAAATAGTACTAATATAGAAGTAGGTTCTCGTTTTTCCAAAGGAACGCTAACTGCCGAATTGATAGGGTTTTATAATAATTATAGCAATATGCTTGGTAGCAACTTGGCTGCTGCTGGCGGAACGGGCGATCTCAATCAGTTTGACATCGGGAAGGCTATCGTAAAAGGAGCAGAATTTCTCGTTCATTATCAACCTCTCCCCGAAGATTGGGCGGTAAAAACTCCGTTGCAACTTTCTTATACTTACACCGATACCGAAATGCAAAATACCTTCCAAGAAGACTCTTGGGGGTACGTTCATAAAGGAGATGAAATTCCTTACATTAACAAACATTCGCTTAACCTAAGCATTGGTTTGGAGTACAAACGTTGGGAAGGAAACATTGGCATACGATACAATGGCGATATGCGCACCACACCAGGACAAGGCACTATCGCAGAGCGAGAAAAAATCCCTTCGCATATTATTATTGATGCTTCTGTCAAATTCAAAGCCTACAAAAATCTTACTTTGAATATTAATATTATCAATGTAACGAATAAAAAATACTTAGTCTCTCGGCATCCTTCTGGGCTAAGAGCTGGGCATCCTTTTGGTATTTTTGCAGGAGCGAATTATCTTTTTTAAGATATTTGATTTTTTATTAAAGAAATATTAATTTTATCAAAAATATACGAATGAATATAAAAAATATAATAATTTTCAGCTGGATAGTTTTTCTTTCTGTAAGTTGCCAAAATTATTTAGACAAAGACCCCGATTCTTCTTTAAATATTCCTATTGATTCGGAAGAAAAAATAGCGGAACTCCTTACGGGAGCGTATCCTCAGGCGAGTTATTTCCCGTTTTTGGAAACGCGCACGGATAACGTTATGGAAAGAGACAACGGCATTCATTCTCAGCTAAATGAAGCGATGTTTTTCTGGGAAGATTATGAGCAAGAAGATTTGGATACGCCACTTTTTTATTGGAATGCTTGTTATGCTGGTATCGCCCAAGTAAATAAAGCGTTGGAACTATTGGCTTCTTACCCAAAAACCAATAGAGTAAAAGCCTTATATGGCGAGGCTTTCCTGCTTCGGGCGTATCTTCATTTTATGTTGGTTAATATTTGGGCAGAGCCTTATGCGGGGGCGCGTTCTTCTCAAAGTATGGGCATTCCTTACCTTACCAAGCCTGAAAAATATGCTTTGGTAGATTATGAAAGAGGCTCCGTTGCACAAGTCTATGACAAAATTGAGGAAGACCTAAAACTCGGTATTTCATTGGTAGATGATAAATATTACCAAAAACCAAAATATCATTTTAATAAAAAAGCCGCTTATGCCTTTGCTTCTCGTTTTTATTTGATGAAAGCCGAATGGGATTTGGTTATCCAATACGCCGATTATGTTTTAGGTGCAGACCCCAAAAAAGTACTTCGCAATTGGGCAAGTTATGAGGAAGATTATACTTTTAACAGAAAAAATCTCTTCCGTTCTTACACCAATACCGAGCAAGAAGCCAATCTTCTGCTAACTACCACCGAATCGCGCATTGCGAGAAATATCGCTACGGAAAAATTTGGCGTTACTACCAATACTATGGACGCTATTTTTAACAATAAAGGCATTGAAGCCTGCGATGCGGGTAGCAAATTACGATTGTCTATGTCGTACTTATTTTCCTCTTCCAATGCTCCTATAAATAACGGAATGTACATTGCAAAGTTTGATGAACTTTCCCTTTTCGGAAATGTAAGTACCTCACCACGAGACTTATACGTTACCAATGTTCTCTTTACTACCGATGAAGTTTTCCTTAACCGAACCGAAGCATATGCTATGAAAAAGGAATATGACCTTGCTATCAATAATATAAAAGAATTTATGACAGGAAAGTATGGGCGCACCACCGTCCCCTCTTGCGAGAATGATACTTACACTTCCATAAGTAATTCATATTATGATACGTATAGCCCTTTTTACGGACTGACAATCAAACAATTAGCATTAATAAAAATTATTTCCGATTTTCGGCAAAAAGAATTTCTGCACGAAGGATTGCGTTGGTTGGATATTCGTCGTTTTTATATTCCTATCGCACGAACTTCCAGAAGTGGCACGTATAATTATCGACCTTTACGAAAAGAAGACCCTCGTAAGTTATTACAAATACCAGCAGAGGCTATCCGTAGAGGATTAACTCCTAATCCGCGTTAAATAATTTATTTTTTCACTTATTTTGTGTTAAATATGAAAAAAAAGTATATTTTCTTGTGCCTTTGGGCTTTATTTAGTTGCTCCAAAGAGAATTTATCCAGCAATAGTGTTGTAGAAGATAATATTGTACAACGCCAACATACCGAATTGGATACATATATTTCTGAAAATTTTATAAAACCTTACGGAATTTCCGTAGAATATAGGTGGAACAACAATACCGCCCCAAAAGGGAATTACACCTACCCGCCTCAGCCTGAAAAAGTAAAACAAGTACTCCAAGCTATTCAGTATCTTTGGTTGGAAACTTATACCCTATCCAATATTGGCGGATCGGATTTTATGAAAGGTAAAAATCCTATTAAAATATATATGTACGGAGGTAAAAACTTAGATGCCAATGGGTTAGAACTTATTTCTAATCCCAACTCTGGTGCTATTGAAATGCATCTTTACAATATTAACGAATTTGACCCAAAAAGTACAGAACAAGTTTATATCCTGATGCGTAGCGTTCATCATCAATTCGCTAAGCGTTTATTAGAACTTTTTCCTTATGATAGAGACAAATTTGTTGTCATTAGCCAAAAAAAATATCTTTCTTCCACACAAGACATTAAACAATTGAGTGGTTTAACGCGCCTTGAACTATTCGGAATTGAAAGTTATGCCAACAAAAGAGGATTTTTTACGCAACATTCCCGACTTTCGGCAGAAGATGATTTTGCTGAAATTATCAGTGTAATGCTTACCAATTCCCAAAAAGAAGTAGAACAAGGCATTACCACTGCCCAAACCCCAGATACCGACATTGACCCGCAAGTGCAACAACGTTATAATGAAGAAGCAAAAGAAGCATATGCCGAAATTACCCAAAAACAAACAATGGTTTCCGATTATTTCAAAAAAGAAATAAAAATAAACCTAACCAGAATGCAAACCATTAGTGTACAACGAATTAAGGCTTACATTAACCAATAAAATGAAATGAAAAATACATTATACTTTCTCTCTTTTTTATTATCTTTTTTCTACGTAAGTTGTAATAAAGATAAAAATGCTTTTGAGCAATCGCCTTCGGAGCGTACTGCCGAAAATCTTCGTACGCTTCGTTCAGAACTTACAGATGCCCCATACGGCTGGCGGGTTATGTATTTCCCAAATACAGATTCTCTTTTGTTTTCTGACAAAAATCAAATCATTGAAAAAATGGGTGATTATCGTAGCCTTTACGGCTTTGGTGGCTTTTATTTTTTAATGAAATTTGACCAAAACGGAACCGTAGAAATGCTTTCTGATAAAGACCAAACAGCTTTGGCTACATCACAAAAAAGCCAATTTGAAGTAAATCAAAGCACACTTACAGAGCTTAGTTTTACCACGTACAATTATCTGCAAGATTTGGTTAATGACCAATTCAAAGGCAAAAATGATTTTCTTTATGTTCGTAAAGATTTCAGCGGAAATTTACTTTTTAAAACCAATTCTTCCATAGAACCAGCGCGTAATTTTATCGTTTTCCAAAAACTCACCAATGCCACACAATGGAATGGCGAAAATAATCAAAAAAATGATATTACTTTGGCTTACGAAAACAGAAAGTTTTTTGAAGAAATGCAAAATCCACAATTGGTAATAAAGAAAGGAAGCCGAATATTTTTTAAAAGCGATGTTTTTATAAAAACCAATTCTCCTTTGGAGTCTTACCAAAAATTTCTTCAAGAAATAAAAGAAAAACGCTATTATCTTTTCCGTTTTAACAAAAAACGAAATGAAGACCCCAATATTTACCAACCCGAAGAAAGCACAGGCTTAGGCTCTGGCTATGTAGGTACAGAAAAAGGAATTACTTTCCACGCGGGGCTTCGGTATGATAGCACTTATATTTTCTATGATTTTCAACGAGTTGGCAACAAATTCGTCTGTGAATTGGTAAAAGTGTATGACCCTATTCGCAAGCGGTATTATTACGAAAGTAAGCACCTTTTCCCCGATGGCGAGCCTACATTTTTCACTGCCGAAATAACCGATGAACCAAAACCTTTTTAAAATTATGTAACACAAAATTTGTAATTTAACAAAAATCATTATATGTACAAAATTTTAAAATCAGCCTTTTTGCTATTAATGGCAATGGCTATCGCACAATGTAGTAAGGACGATAAAGCTCCTGAAACACCCAAATTCAAAGATTTTTCCATAGAAAAAACAGAAATTTCTTTGGTGGAAAAACAAAAAGGAAGTATCAAAATCACTTCTGGAAACGAAGATTACCAAATCATTGCCTCCGAAGAAAGCAAAAAAATTGCTTCGGCAAGCATTACTTCGGATAAAAAAAGCATAGAAATAACTGCTATCCAAGAAGGAAAAACAGAAATTTCTATCAAAGATAATAAAGTGCCAGACCAAGTGAAAACCATTCGCATTTCTGTTAGTGCCAAACCGAAAGATTTTTCCGTAGAAAAAACAGAAATAGTTGTAAAAATCAACGAAACAACTTCGGTTACTATACTTTCTGGAAATGATGAATACGAAATACAAAATTCTGAAATAGCGAAAGTTAGCCTTTCTGCGGATAAAAAATCTTTCCAAATAGAAGGCGTAAAAATAGGTAAAGCCGAAGTAATTATTACAGATAAAAAAACGAATCATTCCGTAACGCTTTCCATTTCTGTTAATCAATTTGTAGAAGATGTAGATTATACGCTAAGTTCGGACAAACTTACTTTGTTAAAGTGGAAAAATACTTCTGTTAAACAAATTAACTTAAAAACCGATTCCGTGCTTAGCAAAATCACAAAAATAGGCGAAAATGCTTTCAAAGAATCACAAATAGAAGCTATTATATTCCCTGAAACACTAAAAACTATCGGGAAAGATGCGTTTATTACTTCCATTCATTTAAAAACAATAAAATTTAACGAAGAATTAACAGAAATTAGCGAAAGTGCTTTCGGGTCTTGCCACAATTTAACCCAAATTTCTATTCCAAACTCGGTTACTTCTATCGGGAAATCTGCTTTTGCTAACAATGAAAATTTAGCCAGCATCACCCTTCCAGAAGGTTTAAAAACTATTGAAGATGCTACATTCAACTTATGTGGTTTTACTTCCATCACGCTCCCTAAAACGATAACAGCTATCGGGAATGAAGCTTTTAATTCTTGCAAAAAATTAACAAAAATTACCATTCCTGAAAATGTAAAAAGTATTGGAGAAAACGCCTTCGGAGATTGTGAAAAACTAACAGAAGTGACCGTAAAAGCGCAAACGCCTCCCGCTCTTAGCGAAGAAAATATTGGTGATGAGGATGACCAAGACGAAGAAAATGCTTCCAATTATAACGAGGAGGAAGAAGAAAACGAAGACGACGGAGATGATAATAGCCAAGAAGGCGGTGTTTTCCCTTCCAATTTAAAAACAATTTATGTACCCAAAGGGAAAGCCGATATTTACAAAAATGCTTCGGGTTGGAGCAATTACAAATCAAAAATACAAGAAGAAAAATAATTTTTATATTTTAAGGTAAAATTATGAAATATATTTATTACATATTGGGTAGCTGTTTGGCTTTGTCTGGCTGTAACAAAATTACCTCAGACCCCATAGAAGAAGACTATAAAAGCCTTTTCCCGTTCAAAGGAATTGAAAAACCAGAGTCCAGCTACGAGGATATGAACACGCAAATATGCAACCCCAGCGAGTCCTTAGAAAACTATCGCTACAAAGGAGTAGAAATTGCCGACAAACGAAAATATATCGTTACGATAAAATGTTTATACGAAGATAAAACCAACTACAAATCCACCTATTACGTCCGTTTTATTGACGAAAACAAACAACTTATCAGTATCGGAAGCCGAGAAATTAAAGATTCTTATTCCTATTATATGGAAAATGGAAAAGAATTTGTAAAATCTTTTGAAGTTTCCTCTGGCTATCCTATGTATTTGTTAGTAAATGGTGGTGGCGAGCGCGAATCGCATATAAAAGCTAGTATTTCTGCCGTTTCGGTAGATGGTTTGGTAAATGTTCCTATCCTAAGTACAGAACAATACCAAAACGAAGAAGGCCCCAACCCCTTGCCCAGCCCATTTTGTGAATATATAATTTTACCTTAAAATTTTTCTTAAAGAACGTTCCTTTTCAGGAGCGTTTTTTTATGTTTTTTCTAGTAATTTTTGTATTTTTTTAATTTCTTTTTTGCAAAATATAATGAAATTTGTTGTAATTTTGAGCCGTTTTAAAAAATCCGTCATACATTGAAATTTTTCACGAAAATAATAGGTTTATTCGCCATAGTTTCGCTCGTTGGTTGCAACATTACCAAGCGAGTGCCAGATAACGCTTTTTTATTACGACAAAATACTATCTTAGAAAACGGACAAGCTCCAAAAAATAAAGACCTCAAAGAATATCTTCGGCAAGACCCCAATGCGCGCACCTTAGGTATTCCTATTCCTTTGTTTATATATAATTTAGCAAGCGAAAATTCAGAAAAAAATTATCATAAATGGTTAGAAAAACACCCAAAAATGAATAATTTTTTAGAGGCTTTATTGTCTAAAAAACAAGTAAATAGGCTCGGCGAATCATTCATTATTGCAGGAAAAGACAAAATGTTACAAAACATAGGCGAATCTCCTGTGATTTTGGATACCGCCCTTACCCGAAAATCTGCACAAATACTAAAAGCATATTACCAAAGTAACGGATTTTTCAATGCCGAAAGCCATTATACCATTTCGCCCGTTCCTAACAAAAAAAAGCAAGCCGAAGTAACGTATTCCATCTCCACAGGAAAACCTTATTTTATTGATTCTCTGGCGTATAGCATTGCTTCTCCTGAATTGGATTCTGTGTATAAAGCACATCTTAGCGGACAAAAAATTAAAAAAGGCGAACAATATTCCCTTACCAAATTTTCAGATGAACGAAACAGGCTCAATACCATTTTCCGAAATCAAGGATTTTATAATTTTCAACAAAGTGCTATTACTTTTGATATTCAACGAGATACCATTTCTCAAAATAAAGATTCCCTCATTATCGTACAAACAAAAATTGATAATTATACTGACAGAAGTGGCGAAACAAGCAAAAAACGCCCTTATCTTATCCATAAGCTAAATCGTATTTATCTTTATACCGATTATGATTTTTCTGGCGGAAATAGCACCTACGACAGCATCACCTACAAAGACCTTACTATCTTCTACAAAGGCAAACAGCGTTTCAGGCTACAAACCCTATACGATGCCATCGCCCTAAGAAAAGACGATATTTATAAAGACGATAACCGAAGTGCTACTTACCGACAAATTAACAACTTACGTGCCTTCAAATATCCGAATATTCAGTTTGTTTATGACCCAAAAGATAAGGAAGAACGCAACCTGAATGCCAATATTTTCCTTTCGCCTTTATCTAAATTTGCATTAGAAACCAACACCGAGCTTACCCATTCTGGTATCCAAGCCTTTGGTATTGGGCTAAATGGCTCTTTCCTTGCCCGAAATGTTTTCCGCGGTGCAGAAACCTTAGAAATTATACCTGGTATTACGCTCGGTTCGCAGAAGTTTTTAACCAATTCCGAACAATTTTTCAATGTATTTGAATATCGTGGCGATGTTCGGCTAACTATTCCACGCATTTGGTTTTTCGGGAATATTGACAACCTTATCCCCTACTCCAAAACGCCACAAACTATCTTCCAAGCAGGTACTTCTATACAAAAAAATATCGGCTTAGACAGAGAAAAACTCAACGCCGTTCTGCGTTATTCGTGGAGTCCAAATATTACCAATCGTAGTATTTTTGAGTTTATGGACGTGGAATTTATCCGAAATATGAACCCTGATAATTTCTTTGAAGTATATCAAACCTCCTATCAATATCTTAACGAAATAGCCCGTGCACATAGCTTTGCCTCTACTTATTTGGATAATTCTGGCAATTTAAACAGAACTCCTTCGGTTATTTCTACGTTTATATTAGATGCAATAGGAAATGCTAACAACTTAACCGCTTCCGAAAGACTACGTATTTTAAACGTTTTGGAAAATTATGAGCGATTAACCAAAAACAACCTCATTTTTGCTACAAGTTACACCTATCTTTCCAATAATTCTATCCGTTATTTTGAAGATAATTACGAACAATTCCGATTAAAACTAGAAACCGCAGGGAATGTTCCGCAATTAATCTCCACTATTTCCAAAATGAATACCGACGAAAACGGGCAACGCCAATTCTTCGGGGTTACCTATGCCCAATATGCCAAAATAGAACTCGAATATATAAAACACTGGCGTATGGGGCGCGATAAAGTGCTTGCCTGGCGGGTTTTCTCGGGCTGGGCTTTGCCATACGGAAACGGAAAAAATATTCCTTTCTCGCGTAGCTTCTTCGCGGGTGGCTCCAACGATAACAGAGGCTGGAAAGCCTATTCCCTTGGGCCTGGTAAAGGAAATTCTTTATTAGAATTTAATGAAGCTAATTTCAAATTTACTACCAATTTAGAATACCGCTTCCCTATTGCTGGCTCGTTAAAAGGTGCTGTTTTTGCCGATGCTGGTAATATTTGGCATCTGATGGACGATGTTACCCAATCCGATTGGATGCTCGATAAACTCGAAGATTTTCAAGATATTGCCCTTGCCACTGGCTTTGGGGTGCGGTACGATTTTAATTATTTCGTCCTCCGATTTGATTTCGGATTAAAAACCTACAACCCCGCCGAAAGTTATGGCAATCGCTGGAAAACGCATCTGAAATTCTCCGATTTCGTTATCAATCTCGGCATAAATTATCCTTTCTAAATTTCGTATAATAGTAGCCCTTTCCCCTACTTTATTTATATATAAGGTACAGAAAACTACTCACCAAAAATAGAAAGTAAAAAACCATTACACCCAATAAAAAACATTCATCTTTTATTAAAAATATTCTCCCGATGAAACATTATAAAATGATAGCCAAAACCTTTTTCGGCTTTGAAGATATTCTCGCCAACGAACTTCGTACATTAGGTGCAATAAACGTAGAAAAAGGTATCCGAAGCGTAAGTTTTGAAGGCGATACAGGCTTTATGTACAAGGCGAATCTTTGCCTGCGCACCGCTTTAAAAATCCTGAAACCTATTCTTTCGTTTAGGGTACGAAATGAAAAGGATTATTACCAGAAAATATATAACCACGATTGGTCTTCCGTTTTGTCGGCAAAAAATACCCTCGCCATTGAGGTAACCCTCGCTTCCGAAACGTTTTCGCACAGCAAATATATGGCACTAAGGGCAAAAGACGCTATTGTAGATAAATTCCGAAATACCGAAGGAAACCGCCCGAATATTGACACGCTACACCCTGATATTCAATTACATATACACATTACCAAAGACAACGAAGTAATCATTTCGTTAGATTCCTCTGGGGCTTCCTTACATCATAGAGGTTACCGAACTGCCACCAACATCGCTCCTATCAACGAAGTCCTTGCCGCAGGCATACTATTGCTATCGGGCTGGCGTGGGCAATGCGATTTCCTCGACCCTATGTGTGGTAGCGGTACTTTTTTAATTGAAGCAGGTATGATAGCTTGCAATATCCCTGCAAATCTTCACCGAAAAGAATTTGCCTTTGAAAAGTGGCGCGATTACGATGTAGATTTGTTTGAGACCATCTTTGATAGTTGCGTAAATAAAATCACCGATTTTTCTTATTCCATTACAGGGTATGACAAAGCTCCTTCGGCTGTTGCTAAGGCAAAAGAGAATGTAAAGAATGCTAATCTTTCCGAATTTATTAAAATATCTAATGAAAATTTCTTTTTTACCAAAAAAAGTGAGGAGAAAAAGCTACATATGACCTTTAATCCGCCCTACGGCGAACGCCTGAATATTGAAATGGAATCCTTTTATAAATCTATCGGCGATACGCTAAAACAAAACTATCCCAACACCGAAGCTTGGTTTATCACCTCCAATATAGAAGCAATAAAACACGTTGGCCTTCGTCCGTCAAGGAAAATAAAACTTTTCAACGGAAAATTAGAAAGCCGTTTGCTTAATTATTCTATCTACGAAGGAACGAAAAAAATACACAAGCTAAACGAAAACAACAAATAATTTTTTTTATTTATTTTTATGTAAATAAAAGCATTTCTCACTAAGATAATAATTATATACACAAAAAATTATTATCTTAGTTTTTTATTCATTACACACTACACACAAATAAGCTATTTCACAAAATAATTATTTTATTTCCGTAAAACAAAATATATTTTTATTTGAAAAAATTTTATTTCATTGATATAAAATAAATTTTTATCTACGGAAATCTTATTTCAGTGAAATAAAACAATTTTTTTAATACGTAAATTCTATTGCATTAAAATAAATAAAACTTCTC
>JAUMUT010000038.1 GCA_030530525.1 Capnocytophaga sp.
CAATTAGAAAAAAAAATTATTCAACATTTGAAAAATAATAAAATTTCTTTTAATAGTTTTGAAAAAGATAGTATTTTATCTGCTTCTGTATATGAAATTCATTCATTTTCTCATTCAGACTCATTAATTAATGGCGTTTTTCCTATAAAAAATATAGATTTTTATAAAAAAAACACGAATATAAGAGTTAGAAAAGGAGATTTTTTCATTCCAACAGAACAAAAAGGTATTAAATACCTTTTAGAAACCTTAGAACCTCAATCCGAAAGTAGTTTTTTGCACTGGAATTTCTTAAATAATTCCTTAAATTATAAGATTAAAACTGAGAATGATAGTATTTCCAAAATTATTTATCCTATTTATAGAATAGAGAAATAAAATATTTTTGGCAAGAAATTTGTAGTAGTTATAGAAAAAGAAAAATGAAAAAAATTATTTTATTAGTAATATTTGGTATTTCAGGAAACTTATTTTCTCAAAATATTTTTGATAAATATGAGGAAAAAAGTGATGTTTCAGCAGTTGTTGTCTCTCAAAAAATGTTTGAAATGTTCTCCAATATAGATGCGACAGATAAAGACGCAAAAGATTTTATGCAGATGGCAAAGAAATTAACCTCGTTAAAAATGTTTTCTACAAGTAATGAAAAAGTTGCTGAACAAATGAAAACAGATGTTATTTCTTATAAAAACAATGCTGGTTTGGAAGAAATTATTAGGGTGAAAGACAGCAGCAATAACTCTAAATTTTATGTTAAATCCTCTCAAAATAGTAAATCTGTTAGTGAATTACTCGTTTATTTAGACAAAACTGATGACAAAAATACGATAATTTTATTATTAAAAGGAGAAATAAACTTGGAGGATTTGGGGAAATTAGCTTCTAAATTAAATCTTCCAAAAGAAGTAGGAGAAGTAAAATAGTCATATTTCTTACATTAGAAAAGCTCTAATTTTATTTAGGGCTTTTTCGTTTTTTATAAAAATTAACTATTTTTTTATTTGTAATTAATCAATAAAAATAGTAACTTTGTAGCTTAATATCATTAAAATGAATTTATCAAACGCAAAAAAATTATTCCCTTACGCTTTGCCTTATAAAAAATATGCTTTTCTTAACATATTTTTTAATATTTTGTATGCTTTTTTTAGTGCTTTATCTTTTTTAGCACTTATTCCCACACTGGAAGTTCTTTTTGGTGAAACTATAAAAGCTTATGAAAAGCCTACTTATACAGGAATATCAACAGCAAATACTTTCTTTAAAGAATATCTTAATTATCAAGTAAATAGCATAGCAGGAGATAGCAAATCTAATGCTTTGGCAGTAGTTATTAGTCTTGTTATTTTATTATTTTTATTTAAAAATCTATTTAATTATTTAGCTGTTATTGCTGTTAATTTTTTAAGAAATGGAGTCTTAAAAGATTTAAGAAATGCTATGTATGAAAAAATCGTATCCTTACCTACTTCCTACTTTTCCGAAAAAAGAAAAGGCGACTTGATGGCTCGTATCAGTGGAGATGTTGGGGAATTTCAAAATTCATATCTTTCCATTTTGGAACTTATTGTGCGTGAGCCTCTTACTATTTTATTTACCATAATTGTAATGTTTGGTATTAGCTTTAAACTTACTATTTTTGTTTTTATTTTTATTCCTTTTTCGGCTTTTATTATTTCAAAAATTGGTAAATCGTTAAAAAAACATTCTAGAAGATTACAAGAGGAACAAGGTTTTTTTCTTTCTATAATTGAAGAAACCCTTTCTGGATTAAAAATAATTAAGGCTTTCAATGCTCAAAATCATTTTGTAAATCGCTTTAAAAGTTCTACTAAACGTTTTTTTGAACAAGCCAATAATTTATCTAATAGACAAAATTTGGCCTCTCCTATTAGTGAGTTTTTAGGAATTACGGTTATTGGTGTTTTACTTTGGTTTGGAGGGCGAATGGTTTTGATAGATAATGCGTTGTCAGGCTCCGAATTTATAGCATATATAGGTTTGGCTTACAATATATTAACTCCTGCAAAGGCGATAAGTAGAGCTTCTTATCAGTTGCGGTTAGGGAATGCAGCTGCCGAGCGTGTTATGCAAGTTTTAGATGCAGAAAACCCTATTTTTGATAAAGAAAATACTTTGGAAAAAGTAGATTTTACAACAGGAATTTCTATCAAAAATATATGGTTCAGATATGAAAATGATTATATTTTAAAAGATTTTTCACTTGAAATACCTAAGGGAAAAACTGTTGCGTTAGTAGGACAATCAGGAAGTGGAAAAAGTACAATTGCCAATCTTATTATGCGTTTTTATGATGTGGAAAAAGGCAGTATAGCTTTTGATAATGTGGATATTAGAGATATTAGTTTATTTTCTTTACGAAATTTAACAGGAATGGTAACACAAGATTCTATTCTGTTTAACGATAGTATAAAAAATAATTTACTTTTAGGAAAACCTGATGCTACTGAAGAAGAAATCCAAAAAGCCTCAGAAGTAGCAAATGCTTACGAATTTATTAAAAATTTACCAGAAAAATTTGAAACTAATATTGGAGATACAGGAGGAAAATTATCTGGTGGGCAAAAACAACGATTAAGTATAGCTCGTGCTGTTTTAAAAAATCCTCCTATTATGTTGTTAGATGAAGCTACCTCTGCTTTGGATACAGAAAGCGAAAAATTAGTACAAAAAGCATTAGAAAATATGATGAAAAATAGAACTTCTATTGTTATTGCACACCGACTTTCTACGATACAAAACGCTGATATTATTGTAGTTATGGAAAAAGGACGAATTATAGAACAAGGTAATCATAACACACTAATGGCTAAAAATGGTACTTACCGAAAATTAGTAGAAATGCAATCTTTTGATTAATCAATATTAATAACTCAACTATTAGATTTAGTTGAGTTTTTTTATATTCTACATATAAAAATGAAGAAAATATTATATCTATCATTTTTTATTTCTTCATCTACAAAAGCCCAAGATAAAACAGAAATTCGTATAGCTTACACTTATACAAATTCGATATATCATTATGATTTTATGAGAGTTTTTTTTAAATTAGATTCTCATTATGTTGGAATATTTCTATTTTAAACAGAGTAAAATAATGGGATAATTCCTATAAGGAAAAAGCTATTTTTAAAGGATTTACACCGCAACCCCAACAAATCCCATTAAAATTTATAAAACAAAAAAAATCTACCAAAAAATGGTAGATTTTTTTATGATTAAAAAAGTATTAATTATTAGTTTCTCCTACTACTTCAAAAGGAAGAGAAATAATTACTTCTCTGTGCAAACGAACAGATGCTTCATATTTACCTGCTCTTTTAAGATTTCCTCCTGGAATATGGATATATTTTTTATCAATACTATGCCCAACTTTTTCTAATTCTTTTGCTAAATCATCGTGATTTACAGAACCGAAAAGTTTATCACCAGCACCAACTTTTGCTAAAATTTTTATTTCAAGTTGTTGTAATGCTTTTGCTAATTGTTGAGCATCATCAATAATTTTCTTTTCTTTAAAAGCTCTTTGTTTTAAATTTTCTGCTAAAACTTTCTTAGCAGACGGAGTAGCCAATATAGCCAATCCTTGTGGAATTAGGTAATTACGTCCGTATCCGTTTTTAACCGTTACTACATCGTCTTTAAAACCTAACTTCTGAATATCTTGTTTTAATATGATTTCCATTTACTTTTTCGTTTAATTATTTTAACAAATCTCCTACATAAGGCAACAAAGCTAAGTGGCGAGCACGTTTTACAGCAACTGCTACTTTTCTTTGAAACTTCAATGATGTTCCTGTGATACGACGAGGTAATAATTTACCTTGTTCATTAACGAATTTCAATAAGAAATCTGGGTCTTTATAATCTATATATTTGATACCCAACTTTTTGAAACGGCAATATTTCTTATTTTTGTTGGTATCAATATTTAATGGAGTAAGATATCTAATATCTCCTTCTCTTTTCCCTTTTGCTTGTTGTTCAATGCTTGACATACGTTACGCTTTTTTAGTGTTTAACTTTGCTCTTCTTTTCTCTGCCCACGCTAAGGCATCTTTGTCAAGTTTTACAGTTAAATAACGCATAACTCTCTCATCGCGTTTGAATTCCAACTCTAAAACTTCAATAACCTCACCAGGTGCTTTAAATTCAAATAAGTGATAAAAACCACTTTTTTTGTTTTGAATACTGTAAGCTAATTTTTTCAAGCCCCAGTTCTCTTTTGCTACTATTTCTGCACCCTTAGAAGTTAAGAAATTTTCAAATTTCTCTACTGCTTCCTTTATCTGTGTTTCAGATAAAACGGGATTCAAAATGAAAACAGTTTCGTAATGATTCATAAAAATATTTTATTAAAAATTCAAAGCGCAAAATTACAACTTTTTTACTTTCTACCAAATTTTTTGATAGTATTTTTTTAAAAATTAATGTTTTATATTTCACAAAATACACAAATATCTAAAAATCAATGATTTACACTAAATATTTCTTTTCCTAAAATATATAATAAAATTCTATAACACATTTTTGGAAACATTTAATAAAATATATTAAAAATAAAATTTGTAATTTTAAAAAAAAGTATTAACTTGCACCTTCTAATTTTTATTTTTGAAATGAAATATTTGAAATACATCGGGATACTTTCTATTTTATGCTTTTGGGGCTGTACGACCAAGTCTGATACTTACTATAACCGTCAGTTTCAGATGATTCCTACAATGTATAACGTATTGTATAACGGCAACTTAGCTTTTGAAGAAGGCAAGCGAGAAATAGAAAATAAATATACCGATAATTATTATGATATTCTAAAAGTAGAACCCATTACGATGGAGGAAGATATGGGGCTTGATAATGAAGAAAATCCTCTTTTTGTAAGAGCCGAAGAAAAAGCAATAAAAGCAATACAAAAACACTCTATGGTTTTTGATGGCAAACAAAAAAATCGTAAAATAGATGATGCTTATATGTTATTAGGAAAAGCGCGTTTTTATAACGGACGCTTTATTCCTGCTTTGGAGGCTTTTAACCATTTATTAACTAATTATGGTGAAACTAACCAACGATATAATGCTGCGGTTTGGAGAGAAAAAACACATATTCAGTTAGGAAGAGAACAATTGGCTATCCAAAATTTAAATAAAATTTTATCCGAAGAAAAACTAAAAAAACAAGAACGTGCGGATTTGCAAGCTGTTAAAGGCCAGGCATATATTAACTTAAAAAATTATAAAAATGCTATCGAATCTCTAAAAATAGCAGGAAAACAAACCAAGAAAAAAACAGAACGTGGGCGATATTTTTTCATTATTGGGCAATTATATGAGCAACTTAACGAAAAAGACTCCGCCACTATTTACTTTGATAAAGTTGTAAAACTTAATTGGAATATTCCGCGTAGGCTTTGGTTAGAAGCTCAAACGGGAAAGGCTCGTAATCAATCTCTTACACCAGAGGAAAAAGAAAAATATATAAAACTTTTACATAAAATGGAAAAATTGTATGAGCATAAAAATTTCTTGGATATTGTTCATTTTCAATATGCTACATTTTATGAAAATGAAAAACAAAATAAAAGAGCCATTTCTCATTATATTAAATCTTTAAAAGAAAATCAAGAAAATAATGGACTGAAAAAACTCTCGCACGAGCATTTGGCTGAATTATATTTTACGGAAAAAAATTATCCTTTGGCATATCAGCATTATGATAGTACATTGGTTTATATGCCTGATAATACCCTTGATTATCTGTATGTTAGACGAAAAAGAGATAATTTAACACAAATTACAGAATATGAAAATATTGTTCATAATGTGGATAGTATTTCTAAAATTGTAAAAATGGACGAAAGCCAGAAAGTAGCATTTTTCCAAAAATATATTGATTCATTGGCAAAAAATGAGAAAAAAGAAGAGTTAAAAATTACTAATTTTGGTAAAAATAGTAATGAAAAAATGGAAATTCCTAAGGATATATTCTATTTTTATTCGCCACAAACTATTGCTTATGGCAAACAATTTTTTGAAAATCATTTTGGTGACCGACCGCTTACCGATAATTGGCGATGGTCAAATGTTGCTATTGCTAACTTTTCTGCTCAAAAAGAAACCGATACTATTGAAAAACAACGCATTACACCACAAAAATTTATAGAAAAATTGCCTTCTTTAGCCGAAATAGAAACCTTGGAAACAGAACGCGATAGAGCTTTATACCAATTAGGAATTTTGTATTGGGAAAAATTTAAAGAAGATAAATTGGCTACTTCTCGCTTAGAAAGAATTTTGCAATTTTCTGCTAATCAAGAACTTATAGAAAAATCTTTATATCAATTATACAAAGTAAATGAGGAAAAAAATCCTCAGGTTGCTTTACAATATAAAGAAGAATTAAGCAAAAAATACCCCGAGTCTGAATATTCTAAAATCTTGGCAGGAACGAAGAAAACCAATGAAAAAGATTTAGAAAATAAATTAGCAGAATTAGAGCAATTATTTGAAAATCAGCAGTTTTTGGAAATTATTTCAGAAATTGACAAAATGCGTTCGCAATATAAAGTAAGCCCACAAGCTCCGGATTGGGAAATTTTAAAAGCAAAAGCAAAAGGCCGTTTAGAAGGGGTTGCAACTTATACCTCCGAATTAGAAAAAATAGCCGAAGAATACCCCAATACCAAGCAAGCTGTTTATATTGCAGAAGTGTTAAAAACGCTTCGTTCTGATAAAGAAAAACCCAATTTCATAGCAGATGAATTGGCTACTTCTTGGAAAATAGTAACACAGCCTTTGAACAACGAAGAATTGAAAAAAATAGACCTTTGGATAGATGACAACGGAATGGCATATTTGAAAATAACCAATGATGTTTATGATGCTTCTGAAAAATGGTTGGTCATTCACGGATTTTTTACCAAAAGACAAGCAGAAAATTTTGTTAAAAATATTAATCTTCAAGAGCAAGAAAATTATAGAAAACTTAAAAAAATAAAAAACAAAAGTGAAATTATCCCAAATGTTGATATTTTCAAAGAATTTTTTATAATTTCGTCTGAAAATTATAACATTATCCAAATGTATAAAAATAAAAATGAATATCACTAAAATTATTATTTATGTTTAACAAAGAAAATAAAAAAACTATGGCAGAAAATTCAGTAACAGGAAGCAATCGTATCGTTGGTGATACCAAAATTAAAGGAGAAGTTCATTCACAATCTGACTTTCGTATTGACGGAGAAATTGAAGGAACTATACAAACCGTTGGCAGGCTTGTTGTAGGAAAAACAGGAGTTGTAGCAGGAAAAGTTATCTGTACTAATGCCGATGTAGAAGGAACTATACGCGGAACATTGTTGGTTAAAAATACTCTCAGTTTAAAATCTACGGCTGTTATAGAAGGCGAAGTACAAGCGGAAAAACTTGCCATAGAACCTGGTGCCATATTTAATGTAAAATGTTCAATGGGAGCAAATATTACCAAAGAAACTCCTGTAACCAATGAACCACCAAGAAAAGAAGAAAAATCTAAATAATTGGATAAAATTTTCTCAATTGGGCTTACAAATGGCTGTTACTATTGCTTTTTGTGCCTTTGTAGGAATTTGGATTGATCAAAAATTTCCTCCCATTGCTCCGTTTGGAGTGGCTGGGCTGTCTCTCTTTGGTGTATTTGCTTCGTTATACAATGTAATAAAGCAAGTAAATCAAATGAAAGATTAATTTCTGATATTCAATTATTTATCATTATTTAATTAAATAAAATTTCAATTCTAAAAAATAACAAAATGGATTTATTAGAAAAAAGTAAAGTAAATGCCGAGTCGTGGCTCTCCCCTACTTTTGATGAGCCTACACAACAAAAAGTACGGGAATTACTCAATGGGCAAAATGACGAACTTATTGAGTGTTTCCATAAAAATTTGGAATTTGGTACAGGAGGAATGCGAGGAATAATGGGAACAGGCACCAATCGCATCAATAAATATACACTTGGCAAAAACACGCAAGGGCTAAGTAATTATCTTAAAAAAGTGTATCCTAATGAGGATATTAGCGTTGCTATTGCTTACGACTGCCGAAATAATTCGCAAACGTTAGCAAAAATCGTAGCAGATGTTTTTTCTGCCAATGGAATAAAAGTATTCTTATTCTCTGAATTGCGCCCCACTCCAGAACTTTCTTTTGCTGTAAGATACTTAAAATGTAAATGCGGAATTGTACTTACCGCCTCTCACAACCCACCAGAATATAACGGATATAAAGTATATTGGACAGATGGAGGACAACTTGTTCCGCCACAAGACCACGAAATATTGGAAACTATTGAAAATATTCGTTTTGAAGATATTAAATTCAATGAACAACCTTCTCTTATTGAAAAAGTAGATACTCAAATAGACGAAGCCTTTATAGAAGGTTCGTTAAAAAAAGCTAATTTCCCGATAGAAGGAAAAGCTGATTTAAAAATAGTTTATACACCTTTACACGGAACTTCGGTTACCATTATTCCGAAAGTTTTAGAACGTGCAGGATTTACAAATGTTACTATTGTTAAAGAACAAGCTACTCCTGACGGAAATTTCCCAACCGTAAAATCTCCTAACCCAGAAGAACCCGAAGCTCTTACAATGGCTCTACAAAAAGCGGAGGAAATACAAGCGGATATTGTTTTCGGAACAGACCCAGATAGCGACCGAATTGGTATCGCTGTGCGAGATTTGGACGGAAAAATGGTACTCCTAAACGGAAATCAAACTATGCTTCTTATGACCAAATATCTTTTGGATAAATGGAAAGAAGGAGAGAAAAAAGGTAATGAATTTATTGCCTCAACCATCGTTTCTACGCCACTTATGAGAAAACTTGCAGAGGCTTACGGAGTAGAATATAAAGAAGGACTTACAGGCTTTAAATGGATTGCCAAAATGATAAAAGATTTCCCTGAACAATACTTTATAGGAGGTGGGGAAGAAAGTTTTGGCTTTATGGTTGGTGATTTTGTCCGAGATAAAGATGCTGTAACTTCTTCTTTATTAGCAATGAATATCGCTTGTGAGGCAAAAGCCAAAGGAAGTTCATTTTTTAAAGAAATGTTAAAAATGTATCAAGAATTTGGGTTTTATCAAGAATTTTTAATTGCTATTGTAAGAAAAGGCATTAAAGGTTCTGAGGAAATTAACCAAATGATGAAAAATCTTCGGGAAAATCCTCTAAAAACCATTGCTGGTGAGCAAGTTAGCCGAATAGAAGACTATCAGTTTTCCGTTAGCAAAAATATGCTTACAGGAGAAGAAACTACTATTGACATTCCAAAATCTAACGTATTGATTTATTACACAGATAAAGGCACCAAAGTAGCAGCAAGGCCAAGTGGTACCGAACCTAAAATTAAATTTTATTTCAGTGTTAATACTCCTTTGGAAAGCATTGAAAAATACCCAGAAGTATTGAAAAAACTTCAAGAAAAAATAGATGTTATTGTTAAAGAAATGAATCTTTAATACATTTTATAAAAAAATAAAAGGACTTTGTATTTATTTTACAAAGTCTTTTTTATTATTCACCTATTTTTTACTATAAAAATAGTATTTTCATTAATAAAAACTAAAAAAAATCATAAAATAATTTTTTTATTCAAAAAAATACCTTATCTTTGCAAAAGAAAAAAAAACTATATTTATTATTAATTGATATTATTTTTTTACATAAATAAAACTTTACACCATATATAATAATGAAAAACAACCTAATTGAATGTATTATACAACAAAAAGAAAATATTAAAAATAGTCTTCCTAAAAAAAAGGCAGAATTTTTTATAGATAACTTATATCGTTTGTTATTTAATTTGGATGCTACCCCTTGTGAATGCGAATACGAAGTACATAAACGACTAAAAACCAAAAAATTAGAGTTTTCAGATATTCTTTATGACTATTGGCGAGATAATCAAAAAGCGGAACAAGAAACACTTATTTTCTTTAATTCTATTGAAAAAATATATTTAGCTTTGCTTTGCGATGCAGAAGCTATTTTTAACAACGACCCTGCGGCACAAAATTTGGAAGAAATTTATATTGCCTATCCAGGATTTTATGCGATTGTTATTCATCGCTTTGCGCATCAGTTATGGCTACAAGATTTGAAATTATTAGCTCGCGTATGGTCTGAATATGCACATAGTAAAACAGGCATTGACATTCATCCTGGCGCACAAATTGGAAAAAATTTCTGTATTGACCACGGCACGGGCATTGTCATTGGGGAAACTTGTATTATTGGGGATAATGTGAAAATATATCAAGGAGTTACGCTTGGGGCACTTTCCGTTTCCAAAGACAAAAAAAATGCGGTTCGGCACCCGAAAATTGGCAATAATGTGGTTATTTACTCTGGGGCAACTATTCTTGGTGGGCAAACGCACATCGGGCACGATAGCACTATTGGCGGAAATGTATGGCTTACTGAAAGCGTAGAGCCCTTTACGTTAATTTATTATAAAAGTGAAGTTATCACTAAACAGAAAAACATTTCCCCCGAACCTATTTTCTTTCATATATAAAATTTTTATTAACATAATTTATTATTTTTTATGAAACACAATAACGTTTTAGGAGCTATTGGGAATACTCCTGTTATCCGTCTTTCCAAACTTTTCCCTACACACCAAGTTTGGATAAAATTAGAAAAAAGTAATCCTGGAGGAAGCATCAAGGATAGAATTGCTCTTGCGATGATTGAAAAAGCAGAAAAAGAAGGGCGAATTAACAAAGACACAGTTATTATTGAGCCTACATCTGGAAATACTGGGGTTGGGCTTGCATTAGTCGCAGCTGTAAAAGGTTATAAATTAATATTAGTTATGCCCGAATCAATGAGTGTGGAACGAAGAAAATTAGTTTCGGCTTATGGGGCTTCTTTCGTACTTACTCCTAAGGAAAAAGGGACAGGAGGTGCAGTAGAAAAAGCAAAAGAACTTGCGGCTTCTATTCCTAATTCTTGGATTCCTCAACAATTTGAAAATCCTGCCAATCCTGAAATTCACCGACTTACTACGGCGCAAGAAATCGTAGCCGACTTCCCACAAGGGGTAGATTATTTTATCTCTGGGATAGGAACAGGAGGGCATCTTTCAGGAATTGGAGAAGTACTAAAAGAGAAATTTCCTCAAACCAAAGTTTTTGGAATAGAACCTGCTGGCTCGCCCGTACTTAGTGGTGGTAAGCCAGGACCACACCCGTTACAAGGTATCGGGACAGGATTTGTACCTAAAACGCTCAATACTTCTATCTACGATGATATTATAACCATTGACAAGGAAGAAGCCTATAAATATACTAAGCGTTTGGCTAAAACAGAAGGAATATTAGCAGGTATATCTACGGGAACTTCATTGGCTGCTATTGCGAAAAAACTTCCTGAAATTCAAGAAAACAAAGTTATTCTTACAATGAATTATGATTCAGGAGATAGATATTGGTCTGTTGCCGATTTATTTGAAGAAAATCTTTTTGTTGAATAGATAAAAATCAAATATTTAAGAAGGTAGAGTTGTAAAATTCTACCTTTTTATATTTTTTACAAATGTTCTTTCACAAAACTGCTGACGGTAAGGCGATGTACGCCAAGGATACGCCCAATAGCGGAATAGGATACGCGCTTATCCAACAGCTCCTTGATACGCTTTTCCTGTCCTGTGAGCTTGGTTTTGGCCGATTTCCTCCCCTTGGGGCGTCCCAGTACCACCCCTTCTGCTTTTTTGCGAGCCAGTGCCTCCTTAGTCCGTTGGCTGATAAGGTTACGCTCTATTTCTGCCGAGAGACCAAAGGCAAAGGCGAGTACCTTGCTATTGATGTCGCTCCCAAGGCGATAGTTATCCTTGATTGTCCATACCTGAATATCTCGGTTCATACACTCATTGAGTACCCCCATAATCATCAAGAGGTTACGCCCCAAGCGAGACAGCTCCGAACAGATAAGGATGTCGCCCTTTTTCATACGCTTGAGGAGCTTACCGAGCCTACGCTCCTCCACACTCTTGGTACCAGAGATAGTTTCCTCTATCCACTTGGTTACTACCATTTCTTGGCTTTTACAAAATTCGTTAATTTCAAATCGTTGGTTCTCTACCGTTTGCTTATCGGTACTAACCCTAATGTATCCGTAAATCATTTTAAAAATATTTTAGATAAACGCTTGCAAAATAACCATTTTTTCCGTATCTTTATCAGCTAAAATAAAGTCTTGGGATAGACAAAAATTATCTAATAGTTGTCTATAAAAATTATAGCAAAAAGAGGTTTATTTTTATCAGCCTTTATGTTCGCCAACAGGGCGGAAAAACCACTTTTTCCACCGATGAAAGTTGGGTGATCCTTTCTGATATAGAACAACGGATTAAAGCAAAAATAGAAGCTGTAGGCGTACCACTCAAGGAGTGGAATGTTAATATTTACAGAGGTGTTCTAACAGGATATAACGACGCTTTCATCATTGATAAAGCTAAAAAAGAAGAGATTTTAGCCAATTGCAAAACCGAAGAAGAACGTAAAAAAACAGATGAAATAATAAGGCCTATACTTCGTGGCCGTGATATTAAGCGTTATGGATATGAATTTGCAGATTTATACATCATTACAACCTTTCCAAGCCTAAAAATTGATATAGAACAATATCCCGCTGTAAAACAACACCTTATGGGCTTTGGGTATGATAGATTAAAGCAAACAGGTGAAAAAGGAGCAAGGAAAAAGACCAATAATAAATGGTTTGAGACACAAGATAGTATAGGCTATTGGGAGGATTTTTTTAAACAAAAAATTGTGT
>JAUMUT010000039.1:0-733 GCA_030530525.1 Capnocytophaga sp.
TATGTAGCTATATCGGTTTGTTCCTTAATGATTTCTACTTGTATTTTATTAGAAATTTCAGTACCTTTATTTGCTATTGGGATACTTTTTTTAGGAACAATTCTTAGTTATTATTTCACAAAACAAGGAAATTTTAACATTTATTCTACTTGGTGGATATTATGTATAATAGCTTCTCTTTTTTGTTTTTTCCCTTTGCAAAAAAACTCTAAAATAATTGTTATTATTAACTCTATTTTAAGTGTTTTTTATATTTTACCTATTCCTAAAAAAAATCTTCGTTCCTTGGCTTTTCTTAAAATTTTTATAGTAGCTTTTTGTTGGGTTTTGGGTTCGGTTTGGTTACCTACTTGTGAAGAAAAATATTCTATAAACTCTTATACGTACTGGCTTTCTATTCAATATTTCCTTTGGGTAATAGTGCTTATTTTACCTTTTGATATACGAGATAAAAGATATGATGCTCCAAAACTGACAACATTTCCGACGCAATTTGGAATAATTTTCACAAAATATTTAGGAATTTCGTTAATATTAATTTTTCTAATAATTTCTTTTTGTATAAATAGTAGAAATTTTATTTGGTATTCTCAATTAATTTCAGCAATAGCTACTATTTTGCTCCTGTGGTTTAGTAAGGAAAAACAATCTCCGTATTATTGCAGTTTTTGGGTAGAAAGTGTTCCTATTTTTTATCTTATTTTGTTAATTTTTTTAAAATAAAAAGAAGTAC
>JAUMUT010000039.1:743-12574 GCA_030530525.1 Capnocytophaga sp.
TTGCTGTACTTCTTGTGTTATTTTAACTAAAAAGTCTTTTTAGAGAATTGAAAAATCCTTTTTCAATGACATCTATTCCTAAACCAAAATTGCTATCGGTAATTCGGTAATATTCTTCTCGTAAAAAAGGAATATCATTTAGTGTTATTTCTTTGTTTGTCAATGGATTATATTCAATAATTACCTTTCCTGAGTTTTTCTTAATATCTTTTTTACTACTATAAGAGAAAAAATCATTTACAATATCCAGCTGCTGTATTGTATATTTTTCTTTGGTATCAATATTTTGATCGGCAATAAGCTCAATTTCATAACGTTCGCTATCATAACTATGCCAGAAAGAGCTATCTTTATGATGAAAATCAATGAGGTCTTTTTTCAAAATATTATGATCAAAATACATTAAAAATCGTTTTCCTTGCTTATCTGTAAAATAAGGATTCTCAATAGTAGCTTCATATTGAATAGTTACTTCATTTTCTATTTTATCATCTTTAACTACCTGAATACGAGCATCTTTGAAAATATTTCGGATATCTTGCTCATTTCGGTCATTAACATAATTTAAGTTATAATACAAAAATCGGTTGTAGCCGTCAATAATCTCTTTTTTATTTGTATTTTTAAAGTAGCTACGAACATTATTTGCTCTATTGTATTGATAAGTGCTGTAAAGTGTTATTTTTCCAACTCCGTTTTGCACTTCCATTTTTACATTTTCATTGAGGCAAAAATCTTTAAAATAGGTAGCTTTCCTTACGCTAAGTTCTTGGTTTTCATTTATTTCCATAAAATGACAAAAACTAAGAACTGAACGTTTTTCTAATCGTCCAAATTCATTTCTGGAAGTAGCATCTACAAAATAATCCTCTTCGTTGTGAGTTATTTTTACAATTACGTGATTGAAAGAAAGCAATGAAGGAAGATAATATTTCAAATAAAAATCAGCATTATAATTCACCAAAACAATAGAAGAATCTACCCCTATATAATCCAAAATAACTTTAAGAAGTGTGCATTTTGCCTTGCAGTCTCCTTGTTTGTTTTGGAAAGTTACGGAAGGTTCTTGTGGCTTATGTCCGTTCATTTCATCGGAATTGTAGGTATAATAAATATTGTTTTGAACGAACTCTATGGCGTATTGCATTTTTTCATCTATCGTAGCAAAAGTATCTATTTTTTGTACCAAATCGGGCGCAAAACTTTTCAAATTGGATTGCGCAAAAACTTCTTTATAAAACGGATAAAGATAGTTGGACAAGTCTTTCCAAGTACTTTCGGTTGCAAAATCAATAAACGGATATATCTCGCGCCCAGCATCTACGCCGTTTATGTAATTGGTTTCGTTAAATTCAAAAGTTTCTCCTTTTTGGAGATATTGCACTTTGTCTTCTATCAAATTTCTATTTTCATCACGGAAAAAGAATTTTTTATAAGCAACTGTTTGGTTTCTATCATTGATAAATTTATAAATATATTTTCCGTAAGCCCAATAAGTATCTGGGGTTATATAGGTGTGTTTTACAAAATCTCTACGAACAAATTCTTTTTCTGTAAAAACTTTCAAGCGCGTATCTTCCATTATGAGTACGTCATACAAATGAAGATCTTTTATAGAAATGTTAATTTTTTTAGATTTTACAAGAACTCCGCCGTTACTTTGGCTTTCATTGTCTAAAACCTTCACGCTCGTATCTGGCAATTTATCAATCAAAATACCATCACGAAGAACGCTAATTCGGTGAATTTCAAAGGTTTCATTTTCCTCCAATATCATATCATAAGCAGATGCTCTTTCCAAATTTTCGGGTTGCGTAAGCGTATAAGCCATCAAGGAATAATCTGCTTTGGAGAAATCGTTAATATAATTGTATTTATTAAGGAAATAACAAAAATCTCTCCCCTCCTCTATTTGTTCTTGTGCAAAATCGGTATCTACGATAAGATTTTTTATTTGTTCATCTGTCAAAGATTCTGCCCAAGTAGGAGCTTTGTCTATTTTATAACTTTCTTGTAATTGCATTATTATGATTTGTAAAATATTCTTAAAAAAATCTTTTGCAAAGATACTAAATTATTTGCTATAAACATTATTTTTTGATAAGTTTTTGAAATTTTTAATAGAAAAAAGTAAAAAATAAGAAAATAGAAAGATAAAAAAAGTGATTTTTATATAATTTTTTGTTTTAAAAAATATAAATTAATCTTATTGTAAATTGATGTTGGTATTTGTAATAAAATTAAAATAAATTCCTATAAAAATAGTATTTATAGTATGAATAAGCATAAAATAATCTACTTTTTCATATTTTTCATCTTATTTATTTAATTTATAAGATAGAAAATTAAAAAATTCAGATGGTTTTTCTTGTTTTCTATATAGAAATTTTAATTTACAAGATAGTTTTTTATTTTTATAAGATAATAAATTATTTTTTTCATTAAAAAAACATATTATAATAGATTACTAATAAAGATTATAAAGATGTATATATAAAATATAAGTTATAATAAAAAATATTATAGATAATAGAAACCATTTCCTTGCCCATTTATAAAAAAAACTATAAAAGAAGAAAAATAACATAGCTATTAAAAAAGATATAATACCAAAGTTAGGAATTAAATAATAAATCCATATTCTAAAATCTTTATAATTCCAATAATCCTGATAGATAATATGCTCTTTTATTATAGAAAAAAAGTTTATCAACCAAAGAAAACTACTTATTAAGATGCCTATTTTAATATTTGGCTTAGCTTTCATTATATATATGCTTTTAATTAAATATTTTTATCTATTTTTTTAATATTCTACTTTGTTAAATAAATATTCCAAAAGGTAAATAAAAATACCTTGTAAAGAAATTGTTCTTCACAAGGTATTTTTTAATTATTTCTTATTATTTATTTTATATTCCATCTGTTATTTTTTAGGAATATCTTTGTTTATTAAATTTTACAGCTACTTCTATTAATTATTTAAAAAAATTATTCAAATAATGAGCTACTCCATCTTCTTTATGATGTAGAGTAATTTCTTTGGCAACTTGTTTTAGTTCTTCCCGAGCATTGGCAACTGCTATTCCATATCCTACATTTGCTATCATATCCATATCATTATAATTATCACCAAAGGCCATAGCTTCTTCTCTTGTAAAATGGTATTTTTCTTTTAATAAAACATCAATACCTGTAAGTTTAGAAACTTTACTATCTGCTACTTCTATGTAAGTATCTTTTCCTCTGTAAATATGTAATTCGTTGGATAAGTTGGTTGTAAGAAAATCAAACATTTTATCTACATACTCTACCTCGCCCATTAACATTAGCTTATGCGCACCTATGTTTTTTGTTTTCCAATCAGATAAAACTTCTCTATTAGATCGTATTTCTGGCGTTGTACAAGTATTATTTTCTTCTCTTTTAGCCCAAATATCATAAGTAGGAGCATACCACAAATCGTTATGATACATACTGATATGTACTTTTCCGTCTAATAATTTTTCATTAGAAGAAATTACTTTTTCTACTACGGAAATAGGAATTTCTGTAGAATGCCATACTTTTTTACCAAGTACAAGTGCTCCATTATAAGCCACAACGGGTTCTTGTTCTGTACCTAAAAGCTCTTGCAGATACCACATTTGTTTTGGCATTCGGGAAGATACTAATATGAAAGGGACTTTCCCTTTTAGCTTATTTACTTGATTAATAGTTTCTTGCGATAGGCTTCGTTCGGAATTGAGTAACGTTCCATCTACGTCAGAAAAGACAATTTTACAATTCATTTTTGATAAATTTTTCCAATTAATTAATACACTTCTAACATATCTACCCCCGCGGCTTCGAGTAAAAAATTATGCATTTCATAATTTTTAATAAAAGGCTTAAGTTTCTCGCTACCAGGTCCGTACATTGCTAGTTCTGTATAATCCGAAGAGTGATCCATACTTATCCAACCTACGGATGTATGTGGTTTTTGTAAATCGGCTAATAATTGATATGGCAATTTTTTATAATTGTATAACCCATCTTCTTTTTTCTCTCCGTTATAGTAAGCTAAAATTTCTTTGGCTTGGTCTTCTGTGAAAGGAATATTTTTAAAATTATCTATCAAAAAGTCTTTGACTTGTGCAGGAGTATCTTTTGGGCGAATATTTTGTAAAACCCAATCATTAGAGAATTTGAAATTGGCTAAATTGTCAAAGTTTTTATTACATTCGCTTCCGTAAATAAGCCCAGGATTGGCATTCCCGTGGTCAGAAGTAACCACAACGAGTGTATTTCCGTCTTTTTTAGCAAATTCAATCGCTACATTTACAGCATCTTCAAAGGCTAATTGATCAAAAAGTAACCCTCCAATATCATTCCCGTGCGCTGCCCAATCTACTTTACCACCTTCTATTTGCAACACAAAACCTTCTTTATGGTCTTTCATTTGCTCGATGGCTTTTTGAGCCATTTGTGCCAAAGTAGGCAATTCTTGTGCTTTTCTTGTGGCTTTATAGTCCAATGTATAAGGCATTGCATCGTGGTAGAAAACACCCAAAAGAGGTTTTTCTTGCGGTGCGGCTTTCATTTCTGATAAAGTTTTTACGACAGAATATCCTTTGTTAAGATATTGTGCGTACATATCTTTTTTATCTTTTCTTTTTTTCGGGTTAAAATATCTGTCTCCTCCGCCCATCATTACATCAAAATTCAGAGTTAAATATACTTCTGCAATGTAAGATTGGTCACCTCTTAATTTAGAATTTACACAAAATCCTGCGGGAGTAGCGTGTGTGATAGGCACTGTTGTAACACAACCTACTTTTTTGCCTGCTTTTTTAAATTTTTGCCAAATAGGGGTATATTCTTCTCCATTTGCGCCAACATTTAGACTTCCGTTCGGGATACGATGCCCACCTCCCCAAGAGGAACTTGCTGCGGCAGAATCTGTTACGACAGAACTGAGGGATTGCATATCCATAGAGGCTTTGGTAACGATATTTTGCTCGTACAAGCCAGCCCAATAACCGCTTCTTCCTAAAATTCGCTTTGCGTACAAGTCAGCCATTACCATCGTACCGATACTCATACCATCGCTTACCATAAAAATAATATTTTTCGCTTTTCTGTTACCAAATTCTTCCTTCGCTTGTGCGGTTGCCAAAGAAGGAATAAACATAGAACCAACGCCTGCGAATAATGATTTTTTTAAGAAACTTCTCCGTTCCATTTTTTTGTTTTTCTATTTTATTTTTTAGTTAAATTGTCAATCATATCTTTGGTCATTTTATCCAAATCATAATCATATGAGCAATTCCAGTCTGTTTTCGCTTTGCTATCATCAATGCTATTAGGCCAAGAATCTGCTATTTTTTGGCGAAAATCTGGTTTATAAATAATTTTAAAATTAGGATAAATTTTACAGATACTTTCGTAAATTTCTTTTGGAGAGAAAGATATTCCACCCAAATTATAAGAGGTTCTTTCTTTAATCTTTTCAGAAGGAGCGTCCATCAAATCCAAGGTTGCTTTAACAGCATCGGGCATATACATCATTGGTAAATAGGTGTTTTCGGACAAAAAACACTCAAAAACTTCTCCTTTTATTGCTTTATGATAAATATCCACGGCGTAGTCTGTGGTGCCTCCGCCAGGAAGTGTTTTATAGCCAATAAGCCCCGGATAACGCAAACTACGAACATCTACACCATATTTTTCAAAATAATACTGACACCATAATTCACCTGCTACTTTGGTTATTCCATAAACCGTATTGGGGTCTGTAACAGTGTGTTGCGGTGTCAAATCGGTAGGAGTATTTACGCCAAAAGCTGCAATAGAAGAAGGCCAATATACTCTGTATAATGCTTTTTTTCTGGCAACTTCAAGAACATTTAACAATCCTTGCATATTAATTTGCCACGTAAAAAGCGGATTTTTTTCGCCAACGGCAGAAAGTAATGCTGCCAAATGATAAATTTGTGTAATTTGATATTTCTCTACAATATTTTCTATTTTTTGAAAATCTGTAACATCTAAAATTTCAAAATTACAAAAAGAAAAAATATTTTTCGCTTTTTCGTTAATATCCGTGGCTAAAATATTATTTCCTCCAAATTTTTGAGCCAAAGCCAAAGCCAATTCTGAGCCTAATTGCCCTCCTGCTCCTGTGATTAAAATTCGTTGTTCCATAAAAATTTATTTTACAGCACAAAGTTACATATTTTCAGAATTAATTTATACTATTTTTTTATTTTATTTTTTACATTTTGTAAAAATCATTAATAATCAATATATTACATTTATTTTTCCCTATCTAAAAATATAAACAATTCAAAATATTCTTTTTTAGAACTAAAAAATAAAGATATTTTATTTTATTTTCTTATTTTTTTGTACCTTTGCCTCTTTAAAAGTAATCTGTTTATGTTAGATAAAATAAGAGAACATATTGCCAAAGTAGAGGCTTTTAGAACGGAAAAAAAAGAAGAATTAGAGCAATTCCGAATTGAATATTTCGGAAAAAAAGGTATTCTTAATGATTTTTTTACTCATTTTAAATCGGTTGCTAATGAGGAAAAAAAATCTTTCGGACAAATAATTAACGAACTGAAAGCCAAAGCAGAAAATAAAATACAAGAACTACGCGATGCTTTTGAAAATGCACAGGACAATGTGAGCGTTTATAACGACCTTACTCGCCCTGCTGAGCCTATTGTATTGGGTAGCCGACACCCTATCTCCTTGGTGAAAAACCAAATTATACAAATTTTCTCTAACATTGGTTTTAATGTTTCTGATGGACCTGAAATAGAAGATGATTGGCATAATTTTACAGCGTTAAATCTTCCTGAATATCACCCTGCACGGGATATGCAAGATACTTTTTTCATACAAACCAATCCCGATATTTTGCTCCGTACGCATACAAGTTCCGTACAAACAAGATATATGGAAGCCAACACCCCTCCTATTCGAACTATTTCCCCTGGTCGGGTATTTCGTAACGAAGCTATTTCTGCACGTTCTCACTGCTTATTCCATCAGGTAGAAGGTTTATATATTGATACAGATGTCTCTTTTGCCGACCTAAAACAAACACTTTTGTACTTTACCAAAGAAATGTTTGGCAAATCTAAAATACGTATGCGCCCTTCTTACTTCCCTTTCACTGAGCCAAGTGCAGAGGTAGATATTTATTGGGGATTGAATAATGAAATTGACTACCGAATTACCAAAGGTACAGGCTGGTTGGAAATAATGGGTTGCGGAATGGTTGATCCTAACATATTGAAAAACTGCAATATAGATGCAGAAAAATACACAGGATTTGCTTTCGGAATGGGAATAGAACGCATCGCTATGCTTCTGTACCAAATAGGAGATATTCGTATGTTCTATGAAAATGACGTTCGTTTCTTAGAACAATTCAAAACTTCCATTTAAATAATATTTTTTATTTTATTCCAATAAAACCATAATAGACTTTTGTTTATTGTGGTTTTGTTTTTATGTTAAATATATGAAAAATTACATTTTTTTTACATTTTTTATTTTAATTTCTTGTAATACCAATAATAAAGAAGAAAAGCAAATTTTCAGGTATAATGAACATTCTAACATCTCTTCGTTAGACCCTGCTTTTGCTCGTACGCAAAGTAATATTTGGGCTGTAAATCAGTTATTTACAGGTCTTGTTCAGTTAGATGATTCTTTAAACATAAAACCTGATATAGCCAAAAGTTGGGATATTTCTCCTGACGGAAAAACCTATACTTTTCTCCTTAGAAATGATGTATATTTTCATAAAAATCAATGCTTTACCCCCGATAGTACCCGAAAAGTAACCGCAAAAGATTTTCTTTACTCGTTTTCCAGAATAAATGATGAAAAAACAGCCTCTCCTGGCAAATGGATTTTTCAATATATTAACCATTTTTATGCTAAAAATGATAGTATTTTTACGATAGAACTAAACCATTCTTTCCCGCCTTTTCTTGGTCTTTTAGCTACGAAATACACCAGCGTTGTCCCTAAGGAAGCTATTGATTTTTATAAAGAAAATTTTAGAAGAAACCCAGTAGGCACGGGGGCTTTTTGCTTTCAGCTTTGGGAAGAAAACACCAAACTAATTTTACGAAAAAATCCTTTTTTTTATGAAAAAGAAAACGGCACTCCCCTACCCTATTTGGACGGCATTGCTATCACTTTTTTAACCGAAAAACAATCTGAATTTTTGCAATTTATTCAAGGAAATTTAGATTTTATTAACTCTATTGATGCTTCTTATAAAGATGAAATTTTAACTCCACAAGGCAACCTTTCTGATAAATATTCCGATCGAATAAAAATGATAAAATCTCCTTTTTTAAATACAGAATATATAGGAATAACCTTAGATAATGTCAGTGATATATCTGAAAATGAAGAACTTAGAAAAGCTATTCATTTCGGGATTGATAGAAAAAAAATGATGAAATATTTACGAAATAATATAGGAATACCTGCTTCTAATCATTTCATTCCCAAAGGATTAGAAGGTTTTTCGGAACAAAAAATTTCTTATAATCCTTCCTATTCTCAAAATATAGTAAATAATTTCATTCATAAACATCAAAGAAAACCTAAAATAAAAATAGCTTCTGATGCCAATTATTTAGATATTTGTGAATTTCTCCAAAGAGAGTTGCAACAAATTGGTTTTCAGTGTGATATAGACATAATGCTTCCTTCTACTCTTCGGCAAAATAGAGCGTTGGGTAAGTTGGAAACTTTTCGTGCAAGCTGGATTGCTGATTATCCTGATGCAGAAAATTATTTGTCATTATTTTATTCTAAAAATTTCGCTCCAAACGGCGGAAATTATACACATTTTCAAAATAATTTTTATGATAATTTATATGAAAAAGCAATTAATGAAAATTCCAAAGAAAAAAGAATTATTCTTTACCAAAAAATGGATAGTTTGATAATTTCCCATTTGCCTGTTATCCCTTTGTATTATGATGAAAATGTGCGATTTATACAAAAAAATATTGACGGACTTTCTTCTAACCCCATCAATATTTTACAACTTAAAAAAGTTAAAAAAAATCCGAAAAACAATTAATTTTTCGGATTTTTCGTTATGGAAAAAACTATTTTTTTAAAACTTCTTTCACTTTTTCGCCTATTTTTGCAGGCGAATCCACCACGTGAATACCACATTCACGCATTATACGTTTTTTAGCTTCGGCTGTGTCTTCGCTACCACCTACAATAGCTCCTGCGTGCCCCATTGTACGCCCTTTCGGAGCAGTTTCGCCAGCAATAAAACCTACCACGGGCTTTTTATTTCCCGTTTCTTTTATCCAACGAGCTGCCTCAACTTCCAATTGCCCACCAATTTCTCCAATCATCACGATAAGTTCCGTTTCTGGGTCGTTCATAAAAAGTTCAACGGCTTGCTTGGTTGTTGTACCGATAATTGGGTCGCCTCCAATACCAATTGCAGTAGAAATTCCTAATCCTTGTCTTACTACTTGGTCAGCTGCTTCATAAGTCAAAGTACCTGATTTTGAAACAATTCCTACCTTTCCTTTTTTAAATACAAAACCTGGCATAATACCTACTTTTGCCTCTTCTGGTGTAATAACGCCTGGACAATTTGGCCCAACAAGTCGGCAATCTTTATCTTTAATATAAGCGGCTACCTTCACCATATCAGCCACAGGAATACCTTCGGTAATAGCGATAATTACCTTTATTCCTGCTTCTGCAGCTTCCATAATGGCATCGCCTGCAAATGCTGGTGGAACAAAGATAATAGACGTATCGGCTCCTGTTTTTTGTACGGCTTCCTTAACAGAGTTGAAAACAGGCTTATCCAAATGTGTTTGTCCTCCTTTATTTGGGGTTACACCTCCTACTACATTTGTTCCGTATTGAATCATTTGCTCTGCGTGGAAAGTACCTTCGCTACCTGTAAATCCTTGTACAAGAATTCTTGAATTTTTATTAACTAATACACTCATTTTATTATTTTTAAAACGCAAATATAAGAATATTTTTTATATAAGACAAATATTATTTCTTAATTTTTATAATAAAATTTCTTTTTTGAAAAAATATTCTTAACACAAATAAAATTATTATCTTTCTTAGAAAATATGTACCTTTGCAACCATTATTAAAAAAATCAAAATATGCTGAATGTTAGTAATTTATCTATTTCTTTTCAAGGAGAATTTTTATTTTCTGATGTCGCATTTATGCTTAATGCTGGCAACCGAGTAGGAATTATTGGTAAAAATGGCGCAGGAAAATCTACATTGCTAAAAATATTATCTGGCGAATTATCTCCGGATTCTGGGGTGATTTCAACCGATAAAGATACTAAAATTGGATATTTAAAACAAGATATTGATTTCATTCAAGGGCGAAGCGTTTTAGAAGAAGCCTATCAAGCATTTGACGAAATTATAAAATTAGAACACGAAATAGAGACGATTAATCACCTTCTTGCTAATCGTTCTGATTACGAAAGTGAAGAGTATAACTCTCTGATTTCCAAACTAAATGACTATTCTCATCATTATGAAATTCTTGGCGGATATTCTTATAAGGGAGAAACAGAAAAAATCCTTTCAGGTTTAGGGTTTCAACGTGAAGATTTTGAAAAACTCACCGATAGTTTTTCTGGCGGGTGGCGTATGCGAATAGAATTGGCAAAATTACTTCTACAAAAAAATGACGTTCTTTTGTTGGATGAACCAACGAATCACCTTGATATTGAGTCTATTATATGGTTTGAAAATTTCTTAAAAAATTATTCAGGGGCTGTTGCTATCATTTCTCACGATAAAATGTTTTTGGATAATGTAACCAACCGAACTATTGAAATCGTTGGCGGACGAATTTATGATTATCCCAAGCCTTACTCTGCTTTTTTAGAGCTTCGCAAAGAAATGATTGAACAACAAATTTTGGCACAAAAAAATCAAGAAAAACTCATTCAGCAAACAGAAAAACTCATTGATAAATTCCGAGCAAAAGCCACAAAAGCCTCTATGGCTCAATCACTTATAAAAAAATTAGACCGAATAGAGCGTATTGAAGTTGATGTAGAAGACAACTCGGTGATGTCCGTTCAATTCCCCATTTCCCAACAACCTGGTAAAGTAGTTTTAGAAATAGAAAACGTAAGTAAAAATTACGGAGAAAAACAAATTTTAAAGAATATTAACTTATTAATAGAACGTGGTAGCAAAATAGCATTTGTAGGACAAAATGGACAAGGAAAAACTACTCTTGCCAAAATGATTATAAACGAAATTCCTTTTGAAGGAAAAATAAAGCAAGGACACAATGTGCAAATTGGCTATTTTGCTCAAAATCAAGCTCATTATTTAGACGGAGAATTATCACTTTTGGATACAATGAACAATGCTGCAAACGATAGTAATCGTAGCAAAGTACGAGATATTTTAGGTGCTTTTCTCTTCCGTGGTGATGATGTAGAAAAGAAAGTAAAAGTACTCTCGGGTGGCGAACGAAATAGGTTGGCTTTGGCAAAAATGCTACTTTCTTCTTTCAATGTTTTGGTAATGGACGAGCCTACAAACCACTTAGATATCGCCTCTAAGAATGTATTAAAAAAAGCACTGCAACTATTTGAAGGAACGTTAATTATCGTCTCTCACGACCGAGATTTTTTACAAGGTCTTACAGAAAAAGTGTATGAATTTAAAGACCAAAATATAAAGGAATATTTAGGTGATATTGATTTTTATTTACAACAACGAGCTATTTCCAATTTCCGTGAAATAGAAACCAATAAAAAACAAATACAAACCACT
>JAUMUT010000073.1 GCA_030530525.1 Capnocytophaga sp.
AGTTAGTCTTATCATATTTAACACCTGAAAATATAATACTAATAGTTAGTTTTAGCATATTAGATATATAAAAATATAATTCTGATAGTTAGTCTTATAATTTCTATATCGTAATTTATTAGTAAAAATTAAATATTACTATTAGAAACAAAAAAAGTGAGATACTATCTCACTTATTATTATATTTTAATATTTAGGAATAGAGTTTCTTATCCACTTTACTCTATCCCCATAGGATTGAATTTCACGTATAAAATCTGGGGTGATTCTTAGTTGTAGTCGTAATATTATTTCCTTATCATTTTCTTCTATTACTTCTTGCGATTTATGCAAAGGCATTGCTTTGAGATACTCTGCAGGGTTAGGTACAAATATAGAGTCTGTTGTCAATTTCTTAAAAGAAAGCAATACCTCTTCTACTTCTGTATGTTCGTTATCTACCCACGCCCCAAAACTATCGTCAAAAAAATATTCTACACCTACGGGTATAGGATTCTGAAACTTGATATCTTTTGTATCATCCAATAGCTTGATTTTATCCAAACCAAATACTCGTAGTGCTTCCTTATCTACGTCCCACGCCAATACATACCAACGCCTTTGGGCTTCTTTAAGCAGGTAATGCTCAATGGTGCGTATTTGAGTTTGTTTGCTTTTATCCCAAAACTTATAATAATGTAGTTTTACTTGTCGCCTTTCTTTAATAGCCATTAATAGAGGGGAAAGATATTCTGTACCTATGGGCAATCGCCTATCAAACTGAATACATTTAGAAATATTACCATAATTCTGCAATGCCTGAAAGACATCAAACGCCTCAAATAGGTTTTGGGTATAGGGGTCATTATCTTCTATGATTTTATACTCATTGGTTGCTCTATTGCATTTGATTTCTATGTTATAGACTTCTCTAATAATATGAATATCACGCTGTAAAGTACGTTGTAAAAGTTCTTTTCGTTCTATATTATCGGCACTAACTTCCCAAGCTCTACTTAATTCGCTATATGTTTTAGGACTTCGGCGTAATTGTTCAATAATAAAACGATGCTTTAAAAATGTTTTTGATAAACTCATCTCTAATTTTTTGACACAAAAGTATAAAGATTTTTGCAAAACGACAAGTTAGGTCTTTTATAACCATTAATTTTGCACAAAAATAAAAAAACAAGGCAAAAGGATGCTTATATCCATTTATTTTGTATCCTTGCTATCAGAAACTCATAAAATTATTTTTATAAGAAAAGATAGATAAAGACAAAATAAACATATTTAGCGTTTCGCTTTTATTTTCTTAGCTCGAAATACGACCAATTTTTCAATAAGTACAGGAAAGTAAAGTGGAGGCGTTCGCGTATGCGGGCGTTCCTTTTGCTTGTACTTATGCCTTTGGTTGGGCTTCGAGCTAAGCAAAACGGAAAGCCCGCAAATTATTTTTAAGAAAACACATTGGGGAAGCCGAAAACCTTTTAGAGTAGGCGATAATTAAAACACAATATAAAATGAGCATTAAATTAAATGACATTCTAAATTTTAGTGAAGAAGAATTAAAAAACACTAAAATTAAATTCAATCTAATGTTTGGAGGAAACTGGAATCCAATCGAAAATCTTCAAGAATAATGACGAAAAAACTCTTTTAGAGGGTCAGTATTGGAATTATTCAAAAAACAAAATCTTTAAAGAAGGACAAACTAATATTGGTTTTATCCGCATTAAAGACGACTTGTGGTTGCTCTTCCACATTGGAAAAGTAACAAAAGATTTGAACATCTTCAATGGGGTTGGGTATGAGTACCAAGAACTTTCAGAATACAAAAAATATTTTGGAAAAGTTATTATAAAGTACAAAAACACCTCACAAAATCTATCGCGAAACGCATTACCTCTGATAGAGAAATGTGAAATATATCAGGTTTTACCTGACATATTTGATAATGACATTTTTCCTGGATATGACAATGTAAATCTATCTTGGAGTGAACTATCACGTATAATAGAAAAAGAATCTTGGAAAACTGCCTTACAAAATCAAAAAGGAGTCTATCTAATTACTGATACTTCTAACGGCAAGATGTATGTAGGCTCTGCATATGGAGAAAATATGCTTTTAAGCAGATGGAATGACTATGTAAGGACAGGAAACGGAGGTAATAAAGAACTAAAAGAATTATCTTTGGAACACATCAAACAATTCTTTAGGTATTCTATTTTAGATATTTTCAAAGAAACAACTAAAGACGAGGTTATAATCAACAGAGAAAGTTGGTGGAAAGAAACCCTACTAACAAGAATTTTCGGCTATAACAAAAATTAATTAGGTACCTCAAATAAAAACCTTCCTAAGGCATACTGCCTTAGGAAAGTTCTTAGCAATTATCAAGAGTTTCAGTCCTTATAAAAAATTTCATTTAAAAAAAGGATAATATTTTTATTTAATACTATTATTTTTAAAGA
>JAUMUT010000040.1 GCA_030530525.1 Capnocytophaga sp.
AGAAGATTATGGTAATAAAAAATATATTAAAAACACTTTTTATTAAGTATTAAAAAGTATATATAAAAATAAAAAGACATAAAAAAATATATGTAATACTATGTTTTCAATTGAAATGAAACTATTTAATACCTTATAAAGTGATTTTTTATTTTAAAATAAAGTAATAAAGGAGTAAAATAAAGATATTTTAATGTAAATATAACAATTAAATACGTTTAAAAGTATAATTTCATTTTAAAATATAGTATTTTATAGATTAAAAAGTATGTTTTTATTTTAAAACATACAATTTCACAAAATAAATAAGTGTGTTTTATTAAAAAATAAGATAATAAACGATAATGGTAAAGATAGATAATATAGAATTAGGCGATTTTCCGTTGTTATTAGCTCCAATGGAAGATGTAAGCGACCCGCCTTTCCGTAGATTGTGCAAAATGCACGGCGCAGATATGTTGTATAGCGAATTTATTTCTTCCGAAGGACTGATAAGGGACGCAATTAAGAGCAAACAAAAGCTGGATATATTTGATTACGAACGTCCTGTTGGTATTCAAATATTCGGAGGAGATGAAGAGGCTATGTCGCTGTCTGCGAAAATAGTAGAAACAGTACAACCCGATTTGTTAGATATTAATTTTGGTTGCCCTGTAAAAAAAGTAGTCTCTCGCGGGGCAGGAGCAGGGGTTCTTAAAGATATTGACCTTATGGTACGCCTTACTAAGGCTGTCGTTAATAGTACTTCGCTTCCTGTATCGGTAAAAACGCGTCTTGGTTGGGACAATGACTCTATTAATATTGTAGAAGTAGCCGAAAGACTTCAAGATGTAGGTATAAAAGCCCTTTCTATACACGGTCGTACTCGGGTTCAGATGTATAAAGGGCATTCGGATTGGTCTTATATCGCAAAAGTGAAAGAAAATCCAAGAATACATATCCCTATTTTTGGAAATGGAGATATTGATAGCCCTGAAAAGGCGTTAGAATATAAAAATAGATATGGTGTAGATGGTATAATGATTGGTCGCGCTGCGATTGGCTATCCTTGGATATTTAATGAGATAAAACATTATCTAAAAACAGGAGAAAAACTCCCTCAACCATCTATTAAAGATAGAGTTATGGCTGCTAAAAACCATTTGCAATGGGCTATGGAATGGAAAGGCAATAGATTAGGCATATTAGAAACCCGAAGACATTACACTAACTATTTCAAAGGTATTCCTCACTTTAAAGAATTTAAACAACAATTAGTTACATTAGATAATTACGAAGATTTACTTCAAGTTTTTGATAATATAGAAAATCATTTTCAATAAAGTAAATATAAAATAAGCTATTTATAACAAGATAGCTTATTTTTTTTTGATATATAATTCACTAATATATAAGGAAGTAATATTGTTAAATAAAATATAATAATAATTGTATTTTTAAATAATATCATAAAATTTTACTAAATAATTTTGTTATACAAAAAAATAATTATACTTTTGTACCGATTAATAATAAATTATTATTGTATGATTAAAAGAACAAACTTAAACGGAGTACGCCAAATGGAATATTACCAAGTTATGGCGACAATAAAAAAATTCTTAGAAGAAGAAAATTTAGAAAATTTAGGGCTAAATACTATCAAAGAAGAGTTTGATGTAGCTTTTATGAATTTAGATAATTCATTAAAAAATATAAAGAAAAGTAATTACACACAAAATTTAGTAGAATTAAGTAAGAAACGTGATGCTTATCTGGTTGGGTTAATTACGCAATGTAATCTTTATAAAAATTATCCAATAGAAAATGTTGCTCAATCTGCTAAAAAAATAATTCCTATTATTGATAAATATGGTAAAAAACCACAAAATAAACCAATGCAAGAGAAAACAGGGATTATTGTTAATCTTTTAGATGATTTTGATGCTAATGAAACTAAAAAAGATATAGAATTACTTCATATTAAAGAATGGATAACAGCTCTTAAAGAAGTAAATAATAATTTTCTTACTATTTATGAAGAAAGAATAAAAGAAAAGAGTACAATTAAGGTAGGAAGTGCAAAAGAAATGCGAGAAATTATGCACAAAACCTTTGTAAAACTATGTAAAGCAATAGATGCATTTTCTTTCGTTCGAGGTGAAAAAGAATATGAACATCTTTCTAATAATATTAATGAAACTGTAAGGAAAGCACTAACGTAATTTATTTAAAAAATATATAAAGAGAATTAGAAATAATAATACTATAATACATTTCTAATTCTCTTTTTTGTTTAATAATAGGATTATAAAAAATATATAACGAATAAACGCTAATAGAAATAATAAAACAATTAAAAATAATAAAAAATGAAGATATTATCTATTAAATTTAAAAATATTAATTCTTTAGAAGGGGAACATTATATTGATTTTGAAAATGAACCTTTTAAAAACAGTTATATTTTTGCTATTACAGGTGCTACGGGTAGCGGTAAAAGTACAATTTTAGATGTTATTTGTTTAGCTATTTATAATAAAACACCTCGAATAAATAAAGTTACCCCCGATGATATTCTAAAAACAGGTGCTATTATTACTCGTGGAAAAAACGAGGCTTATGCACAAGTAAAATATCAATGCGAAAAAGGTATTTTTACTTCGGAATGGTCTATACGTACCAAACGAACAGGAAATATAGATAATGTAAAGATGTTTGTATATGATGCAAATGGGAAAGCTATTAACCAAAAGAAAGACGAAGCAACGGAAATAAATATTCATAATATTGGTCTTAATTATGAACAATTTGTAAAATCTATTGTACTTGCACAAGGTGATTTTTCATTATTTTTAAAATCTAATAAGAAAGAAAGAAGTGCTATTTTAGAACAAATTACAGGAACTGAAATTTATAGAGAATTAGGGAAGTTAGCTTTTAGAAAAAATAAGGATAATATAAATAATATTAGCTTATTAGAAAGTAAAAAAGTAGATATTCAAGATAAAATATTATCCGAAGAAGAATTTATTTCCTATGAAAAACAATTTCAAGAGAATGAACAAAAAATAAATCAACTTAGGGAAGAGGATAAACAATATACTCAACAAATAAAACTTAAAAAAGAAATAAGACAACAAGAAGAAATTTTATCTAATATAATAGAAAATATTCATAATAATGAAAATAAATATATAAAATTTATTGAAAATAAAGGAAATAAATTATCTTTACATAAAAAAACAGATTCATTTTCTGAAATATTATATATTTGGAAAGATAAAAAAGAAAATATTAGCCTATTAGAAGATAAAATTAAAAAAATACAAACAGAAAATGAAGATTTAAACACCCAATATAATAATTTTATCATAAATATTTCTGATTTTGTAAAAGAAACTTGTAATAAAGATACTTTAAAAGACAAATTATTATCATTTCAAGATAAAATATTAGCTTTACAAGAGCAAAAACAAGAAAAACTTAATACTTATAAAACTATTGCAGGAGAAATAACATCAGAATTGAAAAATTTTTATCCTAAAATAGATATTAATATACAAGAAAATAATTTTTATACTACTATATATGACTATTTAGAAGAATATAAAAGGAAAAAAGAGTATATAAAAGGTATTTTAGGAGATATTTCTTTAGAAAAAAGTAAAGAATTAATAGAAAAAGAACAACAAGAACTAAAAATTATACAAGAAAAAGAAATTAAATGTATAGAAATTAATTCTATTATTAATAATAAAGAACAAAAAGTAAAGGAAATTCAGTTAAAACAAATAGAAGTAGAGAATTTACCTGATATTATTTATAAAAATAAAGAAAAATTACATAAAGAAGAACTTGTTTTAAAAAATTATCGTCTTGAAAAAGAAAATAATGACCTTAAAAAAAGTTTGGAAGAGCATAGAAAACATTTAAAACAAGGAGAACCTTGCCCGCTTTGTGGTTCTAAACATCATATTTATGCTAATGATGAAAAATTTGAAGATAATGAGGAAGTAAATAAGATAAATCAGCAAGAAAATATAGTTAAAAAACTACAAAATGAAATAGTTTCTGATGAAAATAAACTACAAATTATATCGAAACAGATAGAAAAATTAATAGAAGAGAAAAATAATTTAGAAAAATTAATAGATAGTAAAATAAAACACTTCCAAGAAGAATATAAAGAAGATATTATTGATAAAAATTGGGTAGAAATTAAGAAAATAAAAGAAGAAACGATTAATAATCTTATTACATATCAAAATTTATGTACTTATATAGAATCTGGAGAACGTATTTTGCCTTTGCATAAGTCTGTTATTAAAATAATTGAAGAAGGTAAAGTAATAAGTAAAGAGATTTCTGAGAAAATAGGAAATAAAAATATTATTGAAGAAGTATCTTTAAAATTACAACAATATATAGCATTAGAAACAAAGATTATAGAAATAAAAAAACAAACTGAATCCTTAGAAAAAGAACATATTTTGTATAAAAATGACTTTGATAATGTTGTAAATGAATTAGAAAATAAAGTAAAAGAAAATAATTTTAGTTCTATAGAAAATGCTTTGGAATCAAGACTTAGTTATCAAGAGGTTAATCAATTAGAAAAAGAACAAAAAGAAATAGAAGAAGAAAAAAATCAGTTAGTTAATAAAAAACAACTTATAGAACAAGATTATTTAGATAAAAAAAATAAAGATATACTAAGTAATGAAGAAGATTTATTACTTAAACAGAAAGAAAATATATCAAAAATAGAATTATTAGAAGAAGAAAATAAAAAATTATATACCAAAATACATATTCATCAAGATAATTTAAAAGAATTTGAACAATTATCTTATAAAATACAACAAGAAATAGAAAAAAATGAAGTTTGGAACTTACTAAATAAGTTGATAGGCGATGCACAAGGTGATAGATTTAATAATTTTGTACAAGATTTAACTTTAATTCAGTTACTTAAATTAGCAAATAAACATCTTTTAGAATTATCTCCTCGTTATTTACTATCTGAACCGAATAAAAATGAGAATGATAGCCTTATTGTTGTGGATAGAGATATGGGAAGCCAACGTCGTTCGGTTAAAACACTATCAGGCGGGGAATCTTTTTTAATTAGTTTGGCTCTTGCATTAGCTCTTTCCGACCTGGCATCTAATAATGTAAAAATAAATAGCCTATTTATTGATGAAGGTTTTGGAATGCTTGACCCCGAAGCCCTTGATCAAACCCTCGATACTTTGGAAAGACTTCAAGAACATAGCCAAAAGCGTATTGGTATAATCAGCCATATTGATGCACTTAAAGAACGAATAACTACCCAAATAAAGATAAATCAAAATGGTTCAGGATTAAGTACTTTGAAAGTGTTTCAAGGTTAAGTAATTGTATATTAGTGTATTTATATCTGTAATGGGTATTTTATTACTAAAAAATATAGATTTTAATGGTAAGAAGATTTATTTATATTTTTGTATTTATCACACATTAAAGAAATGATTTTTGTAAAATAAACTTCAAATATTCAGATATTTACAAAATATATTGTATCTTTGCGCCCTATTTCCATATATATGAGTTTATTTAAAGAATTGGGGCTTAGTCAGCCCCTTCTCAAAGCCATTGAAGACTTGGGTTTTGAGCGTCCGTCTGAGGTACAACAAGCAGCAATTCCTACACTTCTTTCCGAGCCTACCGATATGGTGGCTTTAGCCCAAACAGGTACAGGGAAAACAGCCGCTTTTGGTTTTCCTCTTCTACAAAATATTAACCCCAACAGCCGTATAACACAAGGGCTTATTCTTGCACCAACACGCGAGCTTTGTTTGCAAATTACCAATGAAATGAAGCAATATGCGAAGTATATTCCAGAAGTGCATATTGTTGCTATTTATGGAGGAGCGAGCATAGAAGAACAGGCGAGAAGTATCCGTAAAGGAGCGCAAATAATAGTGGCAACGCCTGGGAGAATGCAGGATATGATACGAAGAAATTTTGTAAATATCTCACAAATAGAGTATTGTATATTAGATGAAGCAGATGAAATGCTTAATATGGGCTTTTATGACGATATTATAACTATTTTGGCAGATACTCCTAAAGAAAAAAGCACGTGGTTATTTTCGGCAACAATGCCAGCGGAAGTAGCACGGATAGCAAAAGAATTTATGTACAAACCCAAAGAAATAACCATTGGACATAAAAATCAGGCTTCTAACAATGTGCTTCACGAATGTTATATTGTCAATGGGAGACAACGTTATGAGGCTTTAAAACGTTTGGCAGATGCCAATCCAGATATTTTTTCGGTAGTTTTTTGTAGAACAAAACGAGATACCCAAGCCGTAGCAGAAAAACTCATTGAAGACGGCTATAATGCAGCTGCCCTTCACGGCGATCTTAGCCAAAATCAGCGAGATTTGGTGATGAAAGGTTTCCGAGCCAAGCAAATACAAATGTTAGTAGCTACCGATGTGGCAGCGCGAGGTATTGATGTAGATGATATTACACACGTTATTCATTATCAATTGCCAGACGAAATAGAAACTTATACGCACCGTAGTGGAAGAACAGGAAGAGCAGGAAAATCGGGAGTTTCTATGGCTATTTTGACAAAAACCGAAGCAAAGCGAATAAAAATTATTGAAAAAATTATCCAAAAGCAATTTGAGTATAAGCAAATACCAAGTGGAATGGAAATTTGTGAAATACAACTTTATCATTTAGCAAATACGATTAAAGATACCAAAGTAAATCCTGCAATTAATGAATACCTTCCTGCTATACAAGATGTTTTACAAGGTATTGATAGAGAGGAGCTTATCCGTAAAATGGTAGCGGTAGAATTTAATAGATTTTATAATTATTATAGCAAAACACCAGACCTTAACGCAACATCTTACGAAAAAGCGTATAGTAACGATGCAGGAGAAACACGATATTTTATTAATATAGGCGAAAAAGATGGTTACGATTGGCGTACGCTAAAAGATTTCTTACGAGCTACGTTAGATTTGGGTAAAGAAGATATTTTTAAAGTAGATGTTAAGAATACTTTTTCATTTTTTAACACCGAATCCAATCTTACTTCATTGGTTTTAGAAGCGTTTCAAGATTTTAAATTAGACGGAAGATTTATTAATATTGAAATTTCCCAAAAAACAGGAAGTACTTCAAAATCAGGAGATAAGAAAGAAAAAGGTAAGCGAGAAAGAAAACGTAATTCTGTTCCTGCGAAAGCAAATTCAGGAAGAAAAGACAGAGGCACATCTTCCAATAAGCGAAAACGACGTAAATAACAAAATGTTAAAAAAGTCTGACAAAATAATTTGTTAGGCTTTTTTTGTTGGCTTTTATTAGAATAAAAAAGAGATTAATTATTAAAATAATTTTACTAAAATAATAAAAAAAAATAAAAGTGAAATAATCTGTTTTTGTAGGAATATTTTCTATAAAAAATAAGTTTTTATTATCTTGATTTCTACCTGAAATTGTTGAAAATTAGCTTGTTATTTAGAAAAAAAATATATAATTTTGCAAGCGATTATTTGTCTTAATAAAAATAACAAAAAATAAGTTTTTCGTTAATAAATTAAGAAAAAATATAAAATATTTTTATCTATTAAAAAAAGAATTATAAAAACTGAAAAGAATACAACCTCAAAAATATATTCTATCCTAATGAAAACATTTCTTTTTCGTAGCATCTTTTTATTATGTATTCAAATAACTTTTGCCCAAACAGGACTTTTGAAGGGAAAAGTAACGGATAACCACGGCGAGCCTCTTTTGGGTGCAACAGTATTGGTAAAAGAAACCAATATAGGCACAACAACCGATAAAGATGGTTCGTTTTTGATAAAAGTACAGCAAGGTAATACATTGGAAATTAGTTATATAGGCTATCAAGCTAAAAAAGTAAAAGTTACTCAAATGACAATGACTATTACGTTAAAAGAAGATGTACAACAAATAGAAGGCGTGGTACTCACAGGATACCAAAAGATAAAGAATAGAGTATTTACAGGGGCTTCTACCTCTGTGAAGATGGATAATATAAAAATGGACGGAGTGGCGGATATTTCGCGTATGTTGGAAGGGCGAGTAGCAGGGCTTTCTATACAAAATGTTACGGGTACTTTCGGTTCTGCTCCACGTATTAATATTCGTGGCGGAGCTTCAATCATCGGGAATGTACAGCCACTTTGGGTAATTGATGGCTCGGTGTATGAAGATTTGGTTTCTTTGTCGTTAGATCAATTAGTATCTGGCGATGCCGTTACGCTTATTAGTTCCGCTATTGCGGGGTTAAATGCTTCGGATATTGAAGATATACAAGTGCTGAAAGACGCTTCGGCAACGTCTGTTTATGGAGCGCGCGCTCTTAATGGAGTTATTGTGGTTACGACCAAATCGGGCAAGCGAGATTCGCCCATAGCCATTAATTATGCTTATGAACAGAGTTTCAGGCAAATACCTTCTTACTCTGATTTTGATTTGCTAAATTCTCAACAGACAATGTCTATCTATCAAGAATTGGCGAATAAAGGCTATTTTGGCTTACAAGATGCACTATATGGTAGGCGAAGTGGTATTTATTATCAGTATTATAAATCATTGAGTACCATAAACCCTGCCACAGGCGAATATTATTTGCCAAATACCGAAGAAGCAAAGTATAATTTCTTTAAAGAACGAGAATATGCCAATACCAATTGGTTCAAACAACTTTTTACCCTTAATCCAATACAAAATCACACCATAACGTTATCTTCTGGCGGGAAAAATACTGCCACTTATGCATCATTGGGCTTTTATAACGATAATGGCTGGACGATAACAGACCGCGTGCAACGTATTACGGCAAACTTAAAGAATACTTTCTTTATAACAGATGATTTTAAGGCTATCCTTTCCGTACAAGGAAATATGAGAGAACAGAAAGCGCCAGGTACTTTCACCCAGCGTAAGAATACCACCATAGGAGCGTTTGAGAGAGATTTTGATATTAATCCGTTTTCTTACGCCTTAGGAACAAGCCGAACTTTACGACCAAGGAATGCACAAGGAGAATTAGAGTACTACCGAAATAATTGGGCTCCATTTAATATTCTTAATGAATATGAGAATAATTATATGAATATCAATCTGTTGGATTTTAAAATACAAGCAGAGGCTTCCTATAAAATACACTCAGATATAGAGCTGACGGGCTTACTCTCTACGCGGCAGGCTATTACAAGTACTTCTCATTACATAAAAGAAAACTCCAACGTTATCCAAGCCTTTCGTGCCAATGAAACGCCTTGGGTGGCTCAGCAAAATATCTATCTTGTAAAGGATAAAGACAATCCGCTATTGCAACCCAAAGTAGGTTTGACCCACGGGGGAATATTCAACAAAACAGAAACCACTCTCAAAAGCTATCAAGCACGGGTAGCAATGGACTATAACAAGCAGATAGGGCAACACGATATTAAAGCGTTTGGCTTTGCAGAGCTTAGATATGCCGACAGAAGTGTCAATCCGTTCCAAGGGTATGGCATACAATACAATAAAGGAAATCAGATATTTACCAATCCGCTTATATTCCAAAAACTCCTCAATGAGGGCAACGATTATTTTTCCCTATTAGAAAGATATGACAGAGGAGTTACCTTTTCCCTTAGTGGTACTTACGGATATGCAGGGAAGTATATCTTCAATGCTGTACTCAATTACGAAGGAGCAAATACCGCAGGGCGAAATAGTAATTCTCAATGGCTACCTACTTGGAATGTTGGGGCAAAGTGGAATCTTGACCAAGAAGAGTTTATGAAAGAGCAGACGCACTTCTCTACCTTGGCACTCCGTACAAGTTATGGGCTTACCGCAAAAATGAATGAACAGGCGATAAACTCCAATGCAGTGTATAAAAATTATATCCTTAACCGATATAACTTCAACGACAGAGAAACCGCCTTGAAGCTCCTACATTTGGAGAACAGAGACCTCACTTGGGAAAAAATGTACGAGCTTAATATAGGCTTAGATATGGGATTCTTCGGCAATAGACTAAGCACCACGATTGATATCTATCAGCGAAACTCCTTTGACCTTATTGATCTTATCCGTACCTCTGGCATCGGTGGGCAATACTACAAATATGCCAACTTCGGGGATATGCGCACAAGAGGTATAGAGCTTGCTATCCATTCTAAGAATATAGAAACCAATCATTTCCGTTGGCACTCCAACTTCACTATTAGCTATATGAATCAAAAAATAACCAGGCTACTCAATACCCCAAATACCTTTGATATGGTATCGGGTACAGGTAGAGGCAATGTAGTGGGCTATCCTAAGGGTGGTTTGTTCTCCTTTAACTATCAAGGGCTTAACTCCTACGGCTTGCCTACCTTTGATTTTGGTCTCTATCCCTCTAACAATAGAGTTAATAGCAACATTTCGGGGGCTGACTTTACCGATACGCAATATTCTAAGACCTACTTACTATACCACGGGTCTATTGAACCTAACCTAATATCGGGGCTATCCAATACTTTTACTTACAAAAATTGGGAATTTTCCTTCTTTATTACTGCCCAAGCTGGTAATAAAATACGGCTAAACCCTTCTTTTGACCCCGCTTTTGCCGACCTCAACGTGTTTTCTTCCGAGTATTACAATCGTTGGTTAGTGCCTAATGATGAGTTGCGTACCGAAGTACCTACTTTACCCTCCCAAGACCTTATCCGTTTGGTAGGAAAAGAAAACATAGAGCGGGCATACAATACCTATAATTACTCCCAAAATAGAGTGGCAGATGGTAGCTTTATCCGAATGAAGAATATTTCCTTAGGGTATAGCCTACCGAAGAATGTATTAGAAAGGTACCACATACGTTCCTTAGCCCTACGCGCACAAGTAACGAACCCATTTTTGATATATTCGGATAAGAAACTAAAAGGGCAAGACCCCGAATATTACCGCTCTGGGGGGGTATCTTTACCAACACCCAAACAATATACACTAACCCTAAATATAGGTTTTTAACGAAAAAATAAACTAAAAACGCTGATAGCTACCAACTATCAGCGTTTTTTTATGCTTAATATCTTTTATGTACCCAAATAAGTAAAAAGGTATAAGCTACTACTTACCAAAGTACTTATTTTCTATGGATATTCTAAGCTACAATACAATTAACGTATAAACAGAAATCCTTTTTTTATAGCTTCCCCTTTGGGAGAATGGTATTTTAATACATAGAAATACACCCCAGACTCTAATAAACTTCCCTTAGAGATAGCATTTCTTACATTTGCATAGCCTTTAAATACCTCGCCATTCTTTTGGTAATTTGATGAATGATATACTAACTGCCCTAACTCATTGAAGATATCCAAGTAAATAGGGTAGGAAGTATCTACATTTTCTATTTTGAAGTAGTTCATACTATCATTAGAGGTAGAAACAGCATTATAAACGATAGGTTCATTTGCCTGTTGGCTATCCGATGGAGTGGTGTTTTCAGGCTTTGATGGCTCTGGAAGTATAGAAACAACTTGTGTGTAGGTGATTTCATTACCACAATCGTCCGACGCAACCCAGTTGTTTAGGACTTTGACTACCTGATGTTGTGAATCTAACACTTGTTTTTGGTACTTCCGTATGCTGATGTTACCAGCACAACTATTAGATGCGGAAATTTCGCCTTGTGGAGGTAAAGAACTAAGGGTGCTTTCGGTATTTTTTGGGGGCAAAGTACCCAACTCAAACGTTAGGTTTGCCACTTTGTATATACGTTGGCTATAAACTACACTGTTGTTGCACCTATCTGATATAGTAAAAGTACGTAGCAACGTGTATTGGTTATCACATTTTCTATCCACTATCTCCTCTTTATAAGAAATGTTAGGCGAACAACCACCCTTAAAGGTCGGAAAAACTACGTCGGGCATAGGCTCATTACAATTTAAGGTTATATCGGAAGGTGTAGTAAGCAATTCCAATGGCTCTTGAGTTATAGAAATAACTTGCGTATGGGTGCTTTTGTTACCACAAACGTCCGACGCAATCCATTTGTATATTACTTTTATAATATTTTGGTTAGCGTCTTTTATCTCCTCTCTTAGCTTTTGTATAGTAACTCCTCCGTTACAACTATCTATTGCAGTTACTTCGGCTTGTTCGGGTATTTGGTTACTACTTACGCTGGTATCTTTTGGTAATGTACCTACGAAAGTGGGTGGCGTGTTATCCTCTATTTTTATATATTGAGTATAGGTTAGAGGCTGATTGCATTCATCAGATAAGGTAAAAGTTCGTTGTATGGTGTATTGGTTTTCACATTTTTTATCTATAATTTGGTCTTTATAAGTGATTTTAGGATTACAACCACCGCTAAAAGTAGGGAATTCTACTTCTGGTAATGTGTTTTTATTAGTAAAGTCCCCGATATTTTTTGTTGTTGGGTACTTTTTAGTTGTAAAGTCCTCGCTGTTTTTTGTTAGTGGGTACTT
>JAUMUT010000041.1 GCA_030530525.1 Capnocytophaga sp.
AAAATAAAAATCCTAAAAGATGAAAAATAAAACTTTTTCCGTATCGTTCACAAAGCATTTGTATTCCAAAAAATAATGAAATTCCTAAGGCAAAAACAAGGGAAAATTTTAAAGCTTCATACTTTAAGGTTTTTATAAAATCGCTTGCTATTTCATCATATTTGTAATTTGTCTCTTGATAATCAATTATTTGTATAAAAAAAACAAAACAAAATGTACAACACAAAGTACAGAGTAAAACCAAAGGATATTTCTTAAAAGTTTCTTTTAAAATACCGAATAAATTATTTATTTTTGACTTCATTATTTGGCTTGAAAAATTTTGGCAATATACGAATTTTATTATTAATATTTATTAAAAAAATCAAAAAATATTTTCTATATTTTCTATAAAATAAAGATTTAAAAAATATTTTTTTAGAAAAAAATAACATTTATAATTTATTAAAATAAAATTAAGAAACAAATTAACAGACAAAAAGTGAAAAATACCAATTAATATTGTATCTTTGCCACCTATAAATTATCCGATGAAACATTTAAAACACATAAATAAATATTTTTATAAATATAGAAAACAGCTTATTTTAGGAGTGATAATTACTATCATAGCTAGGATTTTTTCTTTAATAATGCCGGAATACGTTCAGTTTTCTATGGACGCAATTCAGAAATATTTAACCAACCCAACCGAACAAACCCAGTCCATAGAATGGACATTATTCAACTATACCCTAATTATTATAGGTTCGGCATTGCTTTCAGGGTTTTTTACTTTTTGGATGAGGCAACTGATAATCAATGTATCACGATATATTGAATTTGATATGAAAAATGAAATTTATCAAAAATATCAGACGCTTACACAACGTTTTTATAAACAAAATCGTACGGGCGATTTGATGAATAGAATCAGTGAAGATGTTGGAAAAGTACGGATGTACGCAGGCCCGGCTATTATGTACAGCGTACAAACGATAACGCTTTTTTTGTGTAGCATTCCGCTGATGCTTTACACTTCTCCAATTTTAACATTTTATGCATTATTACCTTTACCTTTTTTAGCGATTTTGATTTATTTTATTAGTAAAAAAATTCATCAGAAAACGCTTGAAGTTCAGGAATTTCTGTCCAATTTATCTACATTTTCTCAAGAAACTTTTTCAGGAGTAAATGTGATAAAAGCATATGCAATGGAATCTCAAACCCTTAAAAAAGTACAAGAATTAAGTGCTATTGGCAAAAAAAAGAATTTATCTTTGATACGAATAGAATCGTGGTTTGTTCCAATGATGATTTTTTTGATAGGGCTTAGTATTATCTTTGTTATTTTTATAGGAGGACAATTGTATATTGACGGAAAGATTGATTCTGTGGGAGTTATAGCAAAATTTAGTATTTATGTACTAATGCTTACTTGGCCTGTTGCTACGGTTGGTTGGGTTAGTAATATTGTTCAACAGGCAGAAGCATCACAAAAACGAATAAATGAATTTTTACAGGAAATTTCTGATATTCAGAGTTTTACAAATGCATCTACTCCTATAAATGGCGATATTATTTTTGATAACGTAACATTTGTTTATCCAGATACCAATATAAAAGCACTTGATGCTATTTCTTTTCATATTCCTAAGGGAAAAAATGTAGCAATTATAGGGCGAACAGGTTCAGGAAAATCAACCATTTTAGACCTTATTAGCCGAATGTATGATGTTACAAATGGAAGTATTCTTATAGATAATAAAAATATTAAAGAACTGAATTTGAGTGATTTACGAAATTCAATTTCTGTTGTTCCGCAAGAGAGTTTCTTGTTTTCAGACACGATAAATAATAATATTAAGTTTGGAAAATTAAATGCTACCGAACAAGAGGTTATAGAAGCAGCCAAATTAGCCCAAGTACATCATAATATTATTGATTTTAAAGACGGCTACGAATCTGTTTTAGGCGAAAGAGGAGTGTCACTTAGTGGTGGGCAAAGACAACGAGTTTCTATTGCTCGAGCTTTGTTAAAAAATGCTAAAATTTACTTATTTGATGATTGTTTGTCCGCAGTAGATACCGATACAGAAGAAAAAATATTACATAATTTATCACAAATAGCGAAAGATAAAACCCGAATTATTGTAAGCCATCGTATTACAGTAGCGCGCAATGCGGATTTAATTTTAATGTTGGAAGACGGAAAAATAGTAGAACAAGGAACGCACGAAGAACTTTTCCAAAAACAAGGCGTCTATCGTAAGTATTATGATACTCAGATGATGAATTAAGCTATGAATTTAGAAAAACTCAACCAGCAAGCGCAAGAAAAACGCTCGGAAAATCAAAATTTCTTTAAAAAACTTAAAAAAAAGCCTCCAAAAGATTTGGATTATATAATGCAAGATATTCACAATCAAGTTTCGGAAGAAATTAATTGTCTTTCTTGTGCTAATTGCTGTAAAACAACAGGTCCGCTATTTACTAATACCGATATTGAACGGATTTCCAAACATTTGAAGCTAAAACCACAAAGTTTTATTGAAAAATATCTCCGAATAGATGAAGATAAGGATTATGTTTTACAAGAATTGCCTTGTAAATTCTTAGATAACGATAATTATTGCCTAATTTATGAGGTAAGACCCAAAGCCTGCCGAGAATATCCTCATACAGACCGAAAAAAAATACATCAAATAGCAGGAATAACCATTAAAAACACAGAAATTTGCCCTATTGCTTACCAAGTTGTAGAACAAATGAAGAAAAAAATCAAATTATAATATAAAAAATATTATTTTATTCTAAAAATGATAAAAAATATAATAAAATATCTATTTACTATTACTTTTTTATGCTTTTCATTGGGTGTTTATGCACAAAATGAAGTTAATTTCAAATCTGCTCGCCCAAAACCTAAGAAAAAAGATAGTATTGTCCTCACCGCTCGTGATTATAAGATGGTTACTCTAAAAAGAGATACTATCGCGATGGATACCACCCTTACCATACAAACAATGTACAAGCTGAACCCTGTAAGAAAGGATATGTTTGAATATACTCCCTTTTCTAATATGGGGCAAACCTACAATCATCTTGCGTATTCTTTTCGTTCGCCTGAAAATTCTCCTATGATGGGGGCAAAAGCCAATGATTTTTATTTCATTTCAAGCAATCAAGTACCTTATTATTATGTGCCAACGCCTATAACGCACTTTGATTATAAAACAGGTATGCAACAAGGGCAAATGCTTCATACGTTGTTTTCTGCAAATATTTCTCCGAGCTTAAATCTCTTTATTCGTTACAATGCACTTCGTTCGTTGGGCGATTATCAAAATATTCTCTCTTCGGTAGGCAATTTTATAGGGGGAATTTCCTATTTTTCTCCTAATAAAAAGTATTTACTGATGGCTCATTACGCCAATCAAGAGGTAGAAAGGCAAGAAAATGGCGGATTATATTCCGTAGAACAGTTTGAATCTGGCGATTCGCAGTTCAAAAACCGTGCAGGAGTAGATGTTATGATGACAAATGCAGAATCTTTGCGTAATTCTAAACGTTATTTCCTTCAACATCAGTATAATTTCTTGTCGAATGTGGATAAAAATAACTCAGAACTACTCATAAAGCATCAGTTTGAGTACGAAACTCAAAAATATTCGTACAATCAAACAGCAACCGCTTCCAATTCCTTTCTCGGAGAAAGTTATGTGCCTACCAACCTTAACGATAACATTAGTTTGCAAACAATGACCAACAAAATAGGAGCAGAAGTCCTATTGCCTTATCTTGGAAAGACTTTTATTTACGGAAAATCCTATTTTTATAACTATTTCTTACGTTCTATTATGGTTAATGAAAATGGGGATTATCTTCCTAACCAAATTAAAGATACTGATATGGGGCTGGGAGTAGAGTGGAAAAAAACGTATAAGGGTTTTTCCGTAGAAGCACAAGCCGAACAGCTATTTATAGGTACATTGTTGGGGACGAATGTTTCAGGAAAGCTAAGTTATGCCTTTGATGAGCAAAATACAATTGCTGCTGGGGCAAATATCGTTTCAGAAATGCCAAATTTTAATTATTTATTGTATCAAAGTGATTATAAAAACTATAATTGGTATAATCTTAACAATTTTTCAAGGGAAAACACCCAAACTATCTTCGCTGATTTGAAAACAAAATGGGGAAATGCTTCGCTGGATATTTCCAATATTAACAATTATACCTATTTACAGCTGCAACCCTCAGTAAATGGCGAACGACAACAGTCTAAACCCGCTCAATATTCAGGAAATATACAATATTTGAAGCTAAAAGCAGAAAAAGAATTTCATTTTGGCAAATTTTCATTGGATAATACACTAATGTATCAGCAAATATTACAAGGAAGTGAAGATATTATAAATGTTCCTGCATTTGTAACACGAAATACATTGTATTTTTCCTCTTTTGCTTTCCAAAAAGCTATGTTTTTGCAAACAGGAATAACATTTAAGTACTTTACCAACTATTATGCCGATAGATATAACCCTTTGTTAGCCGAATTTGAGGTACAAAACCAAGAAAAAATTGGAAATTACCCAATATTAGACTTTTTTATTAATGCAAAAGTGCGTACAATGCGTATTTATTTTAATTTGGAACACTTCAATTACTGGTTCACAAAGTATAATTACTATTCTGCGCCCGCACAACCTTATCGAGATTGGAAAATTAGGCTGGGAGTTTCGTGGTATTTCTTCACGTAAAATTCTTTTTAGAAAATAATTTTGTCCAAAATATAAAATTAAAAAATAAATAGGATTTGCGTCCTATTTTTTTTATCTCTGTACGGAAAATAAGTAAAAAAGGGAGTTGTAAATATAAATTTAATATTAAAATAATAATAAAATAGAAAAATAAAATATAAAAAATATTTTATAAAATGTTAAAATAATTGAGAAAAAATATAAAATCAATATATAAATTATCACAATAAATTAGAAAAATATCATAAGTAATTGTGAAAATAGGAAATGTAATAGGTAAAAATAAGAATGTTCTTAGAAAAATATAAAATGTAATAGGTAAAAATGTATTTTATTTAGGTAAAAATATAAATGTTTGAATAAAAATTAAAAATGTAAAGGTAAAAATAAAAATAATTTAAAATAAAAATATTTTTGTCAAATAATTTAAAATAAAAGTGTAAATAAAATTGCTTTTTTATAAAAAATAATGTATCTTTGCTTTTCTAAAATAGAAGAAAATATTAATATAAAAAGCAGTTGTAATTAAAAAAATAATTGATATAAGAAGAGAAAAAGTATTTATGTTGTATATTTCATCTAAAAAGAAAATGAAAATATAATTTGGTCTATTAAAAAATATTTTATTTACATTTTTATTACTAAAAAATAATTCAAAAATAGCTAAAAAAATGAAAAAATATATAAATTTGATATTAATACAAGCTATATTGTCTGTAATAAGTGGAGTTTTAATATATAAAATGTCGTTAATAGGGCGAATAGGAATACATTTATGGTTTAGAAAATATATAATATTTCGTAGTTGGTGGAAAACAGCGTTATTATTATTACTTGTACAAGGTATAATTATATTTGTTTTGGCATTAGTGAGAAATATAGCTTCCAAGAAGGGAGCGCAATGGACAAATTATACAATGTTATTGTTAGGAATAATAGGTTGTTTTGCTACTTACTTAGATTTTACGATGACATCGCATAAATTGATGAAAAATAGTTTTCATTCAGGATTTTATTTGTTTTGGATAGGTTGGTTTATCACTTGTGGTTGGTTTATTTTTACTCATCAAAAGCATTTTTCTGAAAAGATGGAAGAAATTACCACAAATGAGAATATCAATAACATAAATAAACAATAAAAAAGATGTTTTTTTTAACAAAAGAGCTGTATTTCCCTCCTGTGGAGCAAGCTAATAGCTCAGGAATGCTTGCCATAGGCGGAGATCTCTCTGTAGAACGATTAATTTTGGCGTACCAATCAGGAATATTCCCTTGGTATAGCGATAATGAGCCTATTATTTGGTGGGCACCGCCCAAACGAATGGTAGTTTTCCCAAAAGAATACAAAGTTCCGAAAACGATGCGGAATATTATCAATAGAGGGCAATTTCAGGTAACATTAGATAAAAATTTCTCCGAAGTAATTAACTTTTGTAAGAATATAGAAAGAGTAGGGCAGGCTGGTACTTGGATAAACAACGATATGGTAGAGGCTTATACGCAGTTGCATAATTTAGGCATCGCAAAATCGGTGGAAGTATGGCACAAACGGCAACTTGTTGGAGGTTTGTACGGAGTAGATTTAGGGAATGGTATTTTTTGTGGAGAAAGTATGTTTTCCAAAATGTCTAATGCGAGTAAAGTAGCGTTTATTTGGCTGGTAAAACATCTAAAAAAATATGATTATTTACTATTGGATTGCCAAGTATATAATGAGCATTTGGCTCTTTTGGGGGCACACGAAATAAGTAGAGAAGAATATATGCAAATATTAGAAAAAAGTTTTAAAAATAATAAAGAATAGAATGTAAAAAAGAGTTCAGTTTTGTAATTGAACTCTTTTTTTGATGAATCCTATTTCTAAGGAATTAAAAAAGATTACAAAAATAATAAAAAAAACGGAAAAGTGAGTAAAAATAATTATCTTTGCAACGTTTTAATTATTCTTTTTTTTAGAGGAAAATGCTTTTAAATAACTTTAATTTTGATCTTCTTAATTCTCCTGAATTTAAGGAAGACGCTGTAAGAGAAGAACTTATAAATCCAATTTTAAAAGAATTGGGGTATAAGGCTTATGGACATAATCGTATTCTTTATAGTAAAACTTTGCCTCATCCGTTTGTAAAAATAGGCTCTCAGAAGCGTCCTATTCTTATTATTCCTGATTATTTGTTGGAAGTAGATAATGCATATACTTGGGTTTTGGATGCAAAATCTCCTTCGGAAAATATTTTATCGGGCGAACACGTGGAACAGGTATATTCTTACGCTATTCACCCAGATATTAATGTACAAGTATTTGCCTTGTGTAATGGAAGAGAATTTGTTGTTTTTGAAAGAGATAAAAAAGAACCTTTGCTTTATTTTCCGCTTTCAGAACTAGATAAACATTGGGAAGCATTAGAAAATTTACTAAGCCCAGACCGATTTACGGAGAAAAAAATCAATGTAGAAAAGCCCATTACTAACCAATATGCGCATTTTTCTTATGTAGATTTGGCACTGCCTAAACCTTTAACCAAAGTACGTAAAAGAGCTACAAAAAGACATTTTGGTGTTCACGGATATTTTACTAAGCAAAGTTGGGATATTGTACGACATTATATAACACATTTTACCAAGCCTAATGATATTGTTCTTGACCCTTTTGGAGGTTCAGGAGTTACAGCAATAGAAGCTACTATACTAGGAAGAAAAGCTATTCATTTAGACATTAATCCATTAGCTAATTTTTTAGTATCTGCTCTTACTTGTCCTGTTGATTTTGATGTTTTGTATGAAGAATATTCTATTTTAATAAATAAATTTAAGAAAAAATGTCCTCAAACAAAAGAAGAAATAAAAAAAGCAAAGCAAAAATATCCCTATCCTACTAATGAAATAGGTATGAAAGGAGCAGATGTTGCTACTGTGGATAAACTATTCTCAGACAAACAACTTGCTCAACTAGGCTTTTTAAAACATCTCATTAAACAAGTAAAAAATAAATCTATTAGAGAAACTTTTTTATTAATGTTTTCTGGTCTTATAACTAAAGCAAATTTGACCTATCACACTTCTACTTATGTTAAAAAAGAAGGAGGAGGAAACGCAAGTGCTTTTCAATATTATCGTTATAGAATAGCTAAGGAACCTGTTGATATAGATATTCTAACTTACTTTGAATTGCGTTTTAAAAAAGTTTTTGAAGCTAAAAAAGAAATTGCCCCACTTATTAATGAATCTACTATAAATAATTTACAAATTATAAAAGGCTCTGCTACACATTTGAGTTCTATTGAAGATTTAAGTGTAGATTATATTTATACAGACCCTCCTTATGGTGATAAAATTCCTTATTTAGATCTTTCTGTAATGTGGAACGCTTGGCTTGACCTTCCTATTTCTGATGAAGACCGCAAAGAAGAAGCCATAGAAGGTGGTAGTTTACAAAAAACAAGAAAAGAATATAGCGAATTATTAAGTCAGTCTATCAAAGAAATGTTTCGTGTTTTGAAATTTAATCGCTGGCTTTCTTTTGTTTTTTCTCATAAAGATCCTTTTTATTGGCATACCATTGTAGAAACTGCTGAAAAATGTGGTTTTGAATATATAGGAGTAGTCAAACAAAGTAACGGACAAACCAGTTTCAAGAAAAGACAAAATCCTTTTTCTGTACTTTCAGGACAATTAATTATAAATTTTCTTAAAAAAGAAACTCCAAAAGCTATACAAAAATTCAAGTTAGGAAACGATATTTACGATTTGGTAATCGAAACCATTGAAAGTGTTATCGCAGCTAATGATGGTGCAAATTTGGAACAAATTAATGATGAACTGATTATCAAAGGATTACAATTCGGATTTTTACATATATTAAGTAAAGAATACCGAGATTTAACCCCTTTATTAAAAGCTGAATTTGACTACGATTCTTCTACGGAAAAATTCTATATTCGTAAAAATCAAAAATTTAGAACTAAAATTCCGTTAGATATGCGTATTAGATATTTCTTAATTTCTTATTTAAAAGAAAAAGAAGCTCATAAAGAATTTCCCTCAACAGATGATATTATTTTAGATGTTATTCCATTACTTAAAAACGGAATTACTCCTGAAAAACAAACCATTATCAATGTTTTGGAAAACGTTGCAGAAGAATACGAAGCCAACAGATGGCGAATAAAACGGACAGGACAACTATCGTTTGATTTTTAAATTTATCTAAAAATGCAATTAGAAATTTTACAACCCGTTGAAGATTATTTTATTAAGAAAAAATATTTACCTCAAACCATTGGCGGACAAATCATTAAGCATACTTTATTGGACGGAATGCCTGAATTAGAAGGTATACAAATTGCACTTATAGCCATTGTTGATGCCGACTCTATTATGGAAAATTCCTATCGGGAGTACTTCTATAATTTATTTTATGGCAATTGGAAATTTACCATTGCTGATTTAGGAAATGTCCCCGAAGGGAAAACCGATGAAGATACTTTTTTTGTAGTGAAAGGTATTGTTTTTCAATTACTTAAAAAAGGAATTACTCCCATTATCATAGGCGGAAAGCAAGAAGTTACTTATAGTATTTATCGTGCTTTTGATAGGCTGGAACAGATGGTAAATTTGGTAATCATTGATGCGCTTTTAGATTTCGGAAACGATAAGGAAATTATTGATAATCAGAGTTATATGAGCCGAATATTAATGGAAAATCCTAATAATCTTAACAATTATGCAAATATTGGCTATCAAACGTATTATAACGCACAAGAATCCTTAGATTTATTACAAAAAATGTATTTTGATGGCTATCGCTTAGGAGAAGTTACCAATTATATGGAAATGGTAGAGCCTATTTTGCGTAATGCTGATGTGGTTAGTTTGGATTTAACGTGCGTTCAGGCTTCTGATTTAGACCTCCCAAAAGGCTTTGTAAATGGCTTTACTAATAGGGAAATTTGTTCCATTGGGCGATATGCAGGGCTTAGTATGCAAACCTCTGTTTTTGGCATTTTTAACATTCCGAAAACTACTCGGGCTAAGCAACTTACAGGGCAAATACTTTGGTATTTTTTAGAAGGATATAACTACCGAATTAAAGAATTTCCTACTACGGAAAATATAAATTTTACAAAATATAGCGTCTTGATTGATGAATTTCTGATAGAATTTTATAAAAGTAACTATACAGGGCGTTGGTGGATTTTGCCGAGTGAGCAAGCGTTAGGCGTTGGAATGTTACCTTGCACAGAGAAAGATTATCAAAAAGCCTGCGAAGGGATAATTCCTGAACGTTGGTGGAATCTTCATCAAAGAAGTTTTTTCTAAAAAATTAACAAAAATAAAAACCTTCTATTGTAATTAATTGCAACAGAAGGTTTTATGTATTTAAACAATTTTTCCAATTGTATTTTCTCTTGCCAGAATAACCAAAAGGTCATCTTTACCCAATTTCATAGTGGGGTCTGGCGTGATGTTCATTTTTCCGTCAGAATGCTTTACTGCAAGGATGTTTATTTCATATTTATGTCGTAAATTAAGCTCTGTTAATGATTTATTAACATAACTTTTAGGTACTTTTACTTCATAAATAAAATAATCTTCTGAAAACTTGAAATATTCAACAATAGTTGGTCTAAGTACCGAAAAAGCTATTTTTTCTCCCATAGATTCTTCTGGGAAAACTACTTGTGTGGCTCCAATTTTTTCTAAAACTCGTCCTTGTGTATGATTTACAGCTTTGCAAATAATATTTTTCAGTCCTAATTCTTTTAAATGTAAGGTTATTAAGATACTTGCTTGAATATTATCGCCTACGCTCACAAAAGCGGTATCAAAATCATCTTTAACTACATTTTTTAAAGCCAATTCGTCCGTAGCGTCAAGTATAATGGCTTCATCTATAAACCCCTCATTAAGAGCCTGTTGTATTAATTCTGTTGAAGAATCAATAGCCAAAACATTTGCTTTGTTTTTATAGAGAGTTTTCGCTACGGATTTTCCAAACTCACCTAAGCCTATTACTAAAAAATTTTTCATTATCCTATTAATATATTTTCTTTTGGATATTTATAAGTTCCTTTACGACGATTTCTTGACAAAGCCAAAGCGATAGTAAGCGGACCTACTCTACCCAAAAACATTGTAAAAATTAAAATAATTTTGGAACCAAGGCTCAAATCAGGAGTTATACCCATTGATAAACCAACTGTTCCGAAGGCTGACATTAACTCAAAAGCTACTTTGGTAAAATCTTTATCCGCATCAAATCCTGCCATAGCTACCATCATTGTAAGGACGTAAATAATAGCTATTAAAGTTAGTGCCGAAGCTTTGTTAAATATTTTCCAAGAAATTCTTCTTTTAGAAAATTCAATATATTCCCGATTGAATAAAGCAGCCTTTATTCCTAAAAACAATATTCCTATCGTGGTTGTTTTTACCCCACTTGCCGTTGAGCCAGGCGAAGCTCCTATGAACATAAAGACGGCACAGAACAAAATAGTAGCTCCCGTAAAATCATTTAGTGGTATAGTATTAAAACCTGCCGATCGTAAAGAAGCTGAATGAAAAAAACTAATTAAAATCTTTTCAAAAAAGCCTTTATTGGAAAAGGTATCCATATTATTATGTTCCAAAACCATAAATAAAAATATACCCAAAGCCAGTAATATTCCTGAAATAATCATAGAGAATTTGGAGTTAATACCTATTTTTCTTCGTTTTTTTCGTAAATAATCCCACGTTTCAATAATTGTATTAAATCCTAATCCTCCAAAAACTATTAGAAAAATGAGTGTTAAATTAACAAAAATATTACACCGATACATTTCCATACTATTGGGCAATAAGGAAAAACCAGCATTGCAAAAAGCAGAAACTGAATGGAAAATGGCATAAAAAAAAGCTGTCCCAAATTCGTATTTCTTATAAAATTGAAAAAAAAGCAAAAAAGCGCCTATTAATTCAAAAGCAACGACAATGATAACTACTTTTTTTATGTGCGAATAAATATCAAATTTAGCTTCGTGATTTAAGCCTTCTGCTACAACACGTTTGGTATAAAACCCTATTTTTTTAGAGATTAATAATAAAACAGCCGAAGAAAATGTAAGAATACCTATTCCGCCTAATTGTATGAGTATCAATAGGATAATTTTTCCTGTTGGAGTAAATGTTGTTGGAACATCTACCAAAGAAAGCCCTGTTACCGTTACCGCAGAAGTAGCTGTAAATAATGCCTCAAAAAAAGAAATTTCACTATTCTCAATGCGAGAAAAAGGCAACATTAACAAAATTGCTCCAAAAAAAATCAAAGCAATAAAAGATAATATAATAAGCGAATAAGAAGAGATGTTTTTTAGCATTTCATCAGGCAAAACAATATTGTTGAATAAAAAATATAGCTTTTTTCATACCTAATTAAATTATATTTAGATATAAAAAAAAGCCCAACAATACTGCCAGGCTTTGAGCGGGAGACGAGGTTCGAACTCGCGACATTCAGCTTGGAAGGCTGACGCTC
>JAUMUT010000015.1 GCA_030530525.1 Capnocytophaga sp.
ATACTTTTTCCTAATATCCTCCAAATATTTTTTTACTTTTTTTAAAACTTTTTTTAATTGATTTATTCTCAGTTGTTTATAAATGAAAATTTTTGTCGTTTCCTGAAGTTTTTGTGCTTTTTCTATTCGTTTTCGCTCGTTTTTGCTCCCTAAAAAACTCTTTTTTGTCCCTAAGGCTTCTCTACCACTATACAAATCCCTTCCAATTGCTCCGAATATTTACGAAATACCCCTCGCATTTTTAATACCCGAACTCCTAATTCCCTATGCAAACAAAGATTTATTAGAAATTTTTCTTCCTTTTTAAACTAAAAATATACAATAATATAATAGTATTTTTTTCAAACTACATTATATTATTGTATATTTTATGTCGTTAATTAACGAGAATAGTTAGGAGCCTCTTTGGTAATGGTTACATTATGTGGGTGACTTTCTGCAATACCGCTGGTTGTAATACGCACAAAACGCCCTGTTTCTTTGAGGGTTGGAATATCTTTTGCTCCACAATATCCCATACCTGCACGAAGGCCTCCGATAAACTGATGCATACTTTCTTGCAATTCCCCTTTGTAAGGAACTCGCCCTACAATACCTTCGGGAACTAATTTTTTGATATCTTCTTCTACATCTTGGAAATATCTGTCTTTACTACCTTTTTCCATTGCCTCAACAGACCCCATACCTCTATACGATTTGAATTTTCTTCCTTCAAATATAATAGTTTCTCCCGGAGATTCTTTAATTCCTGCTAATAATGAACCTAACATTACACAATCGGCACCTGCAGCAATAGCTTTAACAATATCTCCTGTATAACGAATACCTCCATCGGCAATGACAGGAACACCTTTTCCTTTTAAAGCCTGAGCAACTTGCATAACTGCGGATAACTGCGGATACCCAACCCCAGCCACTACCCGAGTTGTACAGATTGAGCCTGGTCCTATGCCCACTTTTACCGCATCCGCACCATTTTCTGCTAAAAACAAAGCTGCTTCGGCGGTTGCGATATTACCAACTACAACATCTAAATTAGGAAATTTATGTTTTACATTTTTGAGAACAGTTACAACTCCTTGTGTATGTCCGTGCGCTGTATCAATGATAAGAGCATCTACTCCTGCTTGTACAAGTGCTTCGGCGCGTTCTACGGCATCGGCAGTAACTCCTAATGCCGCAGCAACACGAAGTCTTCCAAGATTATCTTTATTGGAAACAGATTTGCTTTGCAGTTTAGCAATATCTCGGAAAGTGATTAATCCTACTAATTTGTAATCTTTATTAACAACAGGGAGTTTTTCTATCTTATTTCGTTCTAATATTCCTTCGGCATCTTTCATTGATGTGCCTTCTAAGGCAGTGATAAGATTTTTGCTTGTCATTACCTCAACGATAGGCCGTTTTGGGTTTCGCTCAAATCTTAAATCTCTGTTGGTAACGATACCTTTAAGCGTTCCGTTTTCATCTACAATAGGAATACCGCCAATATTATTTTCTTTCATACATAATTTGGCTTCTCCAACATTGGACGTAAGAGAAAGAGTAACGGGGTCAATAATCATACCGCTTTCTGCACGTTTTACTTTTCTTACTTGTTGTGCTTGTTCTTCTATGGTCATATTTTTATGAAGAACGCCAATGCCACCTTCGCGAGCGATAGCAATAGCCATTGCCGACTCGGTTACGGTATCCATCGCTGCGGAAACAATAGGGACATTTAGGAGGATATTTCTACTAAAATAAGATTGGATAGAAACTTCGCGAGGAAGTACTTCGGAGTAATTAGGGACTAATAAAACATCATCATAGGTTAGCCCCTCGCCTATGATTTTTAGGTTATTGGTATTCATAAAACAACTTTCAATAGTTGCACGCAAATATAAAACGAAATTTTGAGATACACACTATTTTTTTGACATTTTTTTGTTGTTTTTTTAATCAAACCTAATAATTATCTTATAAAATAAATATATAATGTATTAAGAAAAATGTAAGTTATTGTTTATAAAACATTTACCTCCATATCCAAATGAATTTGATAGGTATCAAAAACTGTTTTTTGTATAAATTTTGCCAATTGGTAAATATCATTTCCTGAAGCATTTCCATAATTTACTAAAACCAAGGCTTGCTGAGAATGCACTCCTGCATCTGCTTTTCGGTAGCCTTTTAGCCCACAAGAATCAATAAGGTAACCCGCAGGAATTTTCACTTCATTTGTAGAAACCTCATAATGAGGCATTTGCGGATATTTTTTTTGTAATTCTAAAAAGAAATCTTTACGAACAATCGGGTTTTTAAAAAAACTTCCGCTATTACCAAGTAGTGCAGGATTGGGTAATTTGCTTTGTCTAATAGTAATTATTGCTTGTGCAACATCTTGAATGGTATAATTTTTTATATTTTTTTCGGATAATTTTTTCTGAATATCTCCATAATTAATATGTAAAATATGATTTTCAGAAGACAAGCGGAACGTAACAGAAGTAATTACATATTTGTCTTTGGCTTCATTCTTAAAAATAGACTCCCGATAGCCAAATTTACACTCTGCATTTGTAAAAGTATGAAGTGTTAAATTTTCTTTATGAATAGCTTGACATTCGGTCATTATATCTTTGATTTCCACGCCATAAGCTCCAATGTTTTGTACTAAAGTAGCACCTACATTTCCGTAAATGAGTGATAAATTTTCCGCTCCGCCGTAATTATTTTTTAGGCAAAATTGTACAAAATTATTCCAATTTTCACCAGCTTTAGCCGTTACATACACAAAATTTTCTTCCTTCCCTTTATGAACAGAAATTCCTTGTATATTTACCTGAATAACAGGTTGTTCTATATCTTTGGTAATCAATACGTTACTTCCTCCTCCAAAAATATAAGCATTTGGATATTGCGACAAAGCCTCCCGAAGTTCTTCTTCAGTTTCTACTTGGATAAAAATTTTTGCTTTTGCATCAATTCCAAAAGTATTATAAGGTTTTAAAGAGATATCTTTTTGTATGTTCATCATCTATAAATTATTAGGCAAAGATAATTTGTTTTTATAAAAATCCCAAATATTTTTTAAGAAAAAACCCTCTAAAAAGAGGGTTCATAAAAAATGACTATGCAATAATTTATTTGGATAAATTATTTTCTATTAATTGAATAAATTGCTCAAACAAATATTGCGCATCGTGAGGACCTGGTGCTGCCTCAGGGTGATATTGTACGCTAAAACAATTTTTATTTTTTAGTCTGATGCCCATTACTGTATTGTCGTTCAAATGAATATGAGTAATTTCTACGTTAGGATTGGCTTCGGCTTGTTTTCTATCTACCGCAAATCCGTGATTTTGAGAGGTGATTTCACTTTTTCCTGTTATCAAATTTTTCACAGGGTGATTAATTCCACGATGCCCATTATGCATTTTGTACGTAGAAATTCCGTTGGCAAGCGCAATAATTTGATGCCCTAAACAAATACCAAATAGAGGATAATTTTTTTCTATAATTTTTTTGGTAAGCTCAATAACTTCGTGTAGAGGTTCGGGGTCGCCAGGTCCGTTGGATAAGAAGTAACCATCTGGTTTCCAGCTTTCTAATTCTTGCAAAGTAGCATTATAAGGAAAAACTTTTATATATACATCTCGCTTTGCTAAATTACGAAGAATATTTTGTTTTATGCCCAAATCTAAGGCTGCAACTTTGTATTTTGCATTTTCATTACCTATAAAATAAGGCTCTTTGGTAGAAACTTTGGAAGCTAATTCTAAGCCTTTCATACTTGGTTGTGCTTGCAATTGCTTTTTAAGCTCGTCCAATTTATCTACTTCGGTAGAAATAACGGCATTCATAGAGCCATTATCACGAATATAAGCCACCAAAGCGCGTGTATCTATATTGCAAACAGCAAAAAGATTATTTTTTTGAAAGAAATCTTCCAATGAAGTATCTGCAAGAGAGCGAGAATATTCGTAACTGAAATTACGACAAACAAGCCCCGCAATTTTTACTCCGCCAGATTCATTTTCTTCGGAATTTGTTCCATAATTACCAATATGAGCCGTAGCGGTAACCATTATTTGTCCTGAATAAGAAGGGTCAGTAAAAATTTCCTGATAGCCCATCATTCCTGTATTAAAACAAATTTCGCCGAAGGCTGTACCCTCACCCGCTACGGAATTTCCGTAAAAAGCGGTACCATCTGCAAGCAATACCACTGCTTTTTTCTTTTCTTGATATTTCATTGAAATTAATGGAATAAAATTTGGTGCAAAAATAATAATTTTACAGATAATAAAATATTTTTTTATAGATTTTTTTTATAATTTTTAATCTTTATTTTTTTCTTGTAGTGTAAAAAATGTTTCCTTTTTAAAAAAAATAGAATTATTGACAAAAAAGTAGTTTGGAATAAAAAAAATTGTATCTTTGCGCTATGAATTTACACGATATTAAAAACATAAGACAATTATTAGATTCACAACCTATAATAAGTATCATTCCGCATACCAACCCTGATGGCGACGCTATTGGGAGCTGTTTGGGCTTGTATCATTTTTTGAAAATGCACGAATACGATGTGGAAATTGTTTCTCCAACAGATTTTCCTGAATTTTTAAAATGGATGCCTGGTGCGGAAAATATTATCATTTATACTGAAAATATTCAAAAAGCAACGCAAAGATTAAACGACTCTGGGCTTATTTTCACCTTAGATTTTAATAATTTGCTTCGTGCTTATCCTTTAACCGAAATTCTTAGAAATTCTTCGGCTTCTTTTGTTATGATTGACCATCATCAGCAACCTGATACCTATGCGGAAGTAATGTATTCTGAGCCAACGGCAAGTTCTACTTGCGAACTTATTTATAAATTTATTGATGCTCTTGGCGAACGAAATAGCATTGATAAAAACATCGCAACTTGCTTATACACAGGCATAATGACCGATACGGGAGGCTTCCGTTATAGCCTAACATCGGCAACCACGCATCGTATAACGGCTTTCCTTGTAGATAAAGGGGCAAATTGCAGCCAAATTAGTTCCAATGTATTGGATAGTCACACGCACGACAGGCTTTTACTTTTAGGGAAAGCCTTAGAAAACCTTGTGTATCTTCCTGAATATCAGACTTCTTATATCTCTTTGAGTAGTAAAGAATTAAAACAATTTCATTTCAGAAAAGGAGATACTGAAGGCATTGTAAATTATGGATTACGAATAAAAGAAGCAGAACTTTCTGTTATTTTCATTGAAAATGAAGAAGATGGAGTTATAAAAATATCTTTCCGTTCTAAAACAAATATAGATGTAAATCTATTTGCACGTACTTATTTTAATGGAGGAGGGCATATCAATGCTGCTGGTGGTGGGTCAAGTAGCTCTTTACAAGAAACTATTGACCGATTTTTGGAAGTTTTACCCGATTTTTTAGCAATGCCTAACGCAAGAAATAATAATATTTAATATAATGCACCGATTTTTATATCTTTTCATAGTTTTTTTGATGATTTCTTGTGCAAAAAAAGAAGCCAGACGCCCTGTTACTATCAAAACTAACACTTTTTTGAAAGAATCCGCAGAAAAAAACCGAAAATTAGTAATGGAACAAGAAGCCGAAATAGATGCTATTGTTGCCAAAGATACTTTACACACCTATCTTTCTTCCAAAGATGGCTTTAAATACTATTATATAGAAGAAAATAAAAATAGTACTTATACGCCAAAGTTTGGAGATATTATAGATTTTACATATAGTATATCCGATATTTACGGAAAAGAAATTTATTCCAAAGATGATAAAAAAATTGTAACCTATCATATGGATAAAGAAGAACTTTTCCAAGGGCTTCGGTTGGCTCTCAAACGAATGAAAGAAGGTGAAGAAGTAGTGTTTTTCTTACCATCAGAATTGGCTTTTGGTTACCACGGAGATAACCATAAAATAGGTACGAACAAACCTGTAAAAGTACAAGTACACGTCCTGAAAATTACCGAAGTAAAAGAAGAAGAACCAAAAGAAGAATAAATTATTGTATAAATTTTCATTTTATTATAAAAAAATTATCTTTATGAAAAAAATTGGATTGTTGGCATTAGCTTTGCCATTAGTATTCAGTAGTTGTAAGTCAAAATATCCTAATTTAAAAGATGGCTTATATGCGGATATTCAAACCAATAAAGGCGATATGCTCATAGAATTGTACTATGATGCTACCCCTATCACGGTGGCAAATTTTGTTAGTTTGGCCGAAGGAAAAAACACGTATGTAGTAGATTCTCTTAAAGGGAAACCTTACTATAACGGAACTATTTTCCATCGGGTTATCAAAGATTTTATGATACAAGGTGGCGATAGAACTGCAACAGGTGCAGGAAGCCCTGGTTATCAATTTGCTGACGAATTTGTAGATACTTTACAATTTACCAAAAAAGGACAACTCGCTATGGCAAACGCAGGTCCGGCTACCAACGGAAGCCAATTCTTCATCACACAAGTGCCAACAGCGTGGCTTACAGGTATGCATACTATTTTCGGGCAAGTAGTTCAGGGAGAGGCTGTTATAGATACTATTGCAGCGGTTAAAACTACCAATGACAAGCCAGAAGCTCCTATCCGTATCAATAAAGTAGAAATTATCCGTAAAGGAAAAAATGCAGAATCTTTCAATGCGGTAAGAGTTTTTGACGATTTTATGAAAAAAGAAACCGAGCAGGCAAAACTAAAAGAAGAAAAAAACAAAGCCCTCACTGCTAAATTCTTGAACGAAATACAAAACCAAGAACAAACAGCTACAGCTTACCCTTCTGGAATAAAAATTTTCCAACTTGCCAAAGGCACTGACCAAAAACCAACACACCAAGACAATGTTTTGGTAAAATATGCAGGCTTTTTAAAATCGGACGGAATGCTCTTTGACAGCAATATGCTTCAAGTAGCCCAAGAATATGGTATATATGACAAACGTCGTGAATTGGGCGGAGGTTATGAGGCTTTCCCTATTCCTTACAACCAATCGGCACAACTTATCCCAGGATTTAAAGAAGCGCTTCTTTCTATGAATGTTGGAGATAAAATTCGTGTCTTTATCCCTTCGGCATTGGCTTACGGAGAAAATGGAGCAGGAAATATTATCCCTCCTAACGCTGATTTAATTTTTGATATAGAAATCACAGGAATAGCAAAATAATTTATTAAAAAATAAAAATATTCGTATCTCTTCATAGGTGCGAATATTTTTTTTCCATATTTTTTCTTAAAATAAAGACAAAAATTTAATTAAATAAAAATATTATCGTAACTTTGTTTAAATTTTCTCATAGTAAATAATAATGAAAAAAATAATATTTATCCTCTCTTGTATTAGCCTTCCAAGTTGGGCGCAAGAACAAAATTTAACCAAAGAAGAACAAAAAAAACTACAAAAAGCACAACAAGAATCTTCTGCTTTTGCTTATGAAGGATTTGAAGCAAATAAAAATAAAAAGCCTATACAATCCGAGATGGATTACCGAAAATCTATCTCTAAAAACAAAAATAATACTGCTGCTCAGTACAATATGGGCGACCTTCTTTTCCAACAAAAAAACTACAAAGAAGCCTCTGGTTTTTATCAAGAAGCCTCTATTAGTAAAGGAGCAACCAAAGAAGAAAAGCATAAAGCATATCATAATTTAGGAAATATTGCAATGGAAGAAAAGCAATATGACAAAGCCGTCCTTGCTTATAAAGAAGCCTTACGAAATAATCCTACTGACGAAGAAACTCGGTATAACTTGGCCGTTGCAAAAGAAATGTTGAAGAAAAATCCTCCTCAAAACCAAGATAACAACAACAATCAAGATAAAAATAACGATAATAAAGACCAAGACAACCAACAAAACCAGAATAATAACCAAGATAACCAACAAAATAACAATAATCAAGACCAAAACAAAGACCAATCTAACGAAAATAAAGACAATAAAGACCAAAATAACCAACAGAACCAAAATAACAACCAAGACAATCAACAAAATAATGACAATTCTAACGGAGAAGACCAAAAGAACGCTCCTGAAAACCAAAACGGAGACAATCCGCAAGGCAAACTTTCTCCTGAGCAAGCCAAACGAATCTTAGATGCTATGCACAATGAAGAAAAGAAAACCCAAGAAAAAGTAAATGCACAACGTGTGAAAGGAAAACCCGTTCGTACAGAAAAAGATTGGTAAATCTAATTTAAAAATATTTTTAATCCTAAAATAAAAAGTATATAATTTATTGTATCTTTGTCGCAAATAATTTCCCAATGAAAAAAATAGTTTTTATTGCAGTTTTATGCACACAATTTTTATTCGGACAAAAAACACCTGCGGATTATGTTAATCCGTTTATAGGAACTTCTAACTTTGGAGCTACTCACCCAGGAGCTATCCACCCGCGCGGAATGTTTAGCATTTCGCCTTTTAATGTAGCCTTTGACACTAAGGGAATCTCTAATCCGTTAGAGAAAGATAGCCGATGGTTATCCAATCCTTATGTAAATGAAAATACCTTTTTAACAGGTTTTACACAAGCAAATATGAGTGGGGTTGGTTGCCCTGAGTTGGGGGTTATTTTGGCTATGCCAACCACAGGAGAATTGAAAATCAACCACTTAGAATACGGAACGACTTATAAAAATGAAAAAGCCTCTGCGGGATATTATTCCGTAGAACTGGATAAATATAATGTAAAAGTAGAAGCTACGGCAAGCATTCGGTCGGGCATTAGCCGATATTCTTTCCCAAAAGGAGATGCTAATATATTGATTAACTTAGGGTTAGGGCTTACCAATGAACAAGGAGCAATGCTAAAAATAGTTTCACCAACCGAAATAGAAGGCTTGCGAATGGTGGGGTCTTTCTGTTATAATAGCCCAGAGAAAGCCTATCCGTTATATTTTGTTGCAAAAGTTTCGGAAGTTCCTAATAATTATGGAATTTGGCAAACCCACGAAAAATATGATGGTGTAGAAGCACAATGGATGCTCTATAATGGCAAAACTCGATTCAAAGAAAAATTCTCTCGTGAGGTAGTTGGTGATAGTATTGGGGCATATTTCCGCTATCATTTTGATAAGCCCACACAAGTAGAATTACGCGTCGGGATTTCTTACGTAAGTATTGAAAATGCAAGAGAAAATTTAGAAAAAGAGATTAAAAATAATAATTTTAATCAAGTTTATGCCCAAACTAAACAAAATTGGAATGATTTGCTTTCGGTTGCAAGTGTAAAAGGAGAAAATGAAGATAAAAAAACTATTTTCTATACCGCTCTGTATCATACACTTATCCACCCAAATATACTAAATGATTATAATGGGCAATACCCAAAAGCAGGCGAAGGACAAGTTGGCACAACTCCTTCAAATACAACACGTTACACTACTTTTTCCCTTTGGGATACCTATCGTAATTACCATCAATTAATGAGTTTGCTTTATCCTGAACAGCAATTAAATATGGTAAAAAGTATGTTAGAAATTTACGATGAAAGTGGCTGGCTACCAAAATGGGAACTTAACTCTACTGAAACCTTTACAATGGTTGGAGACCCCGCAAGTATCGTTCTTGCAGATACTTACCTTCGTGGTTTAACCAATTTTGACGTACAAAAAGCCTATAAAGCGATGCTAAAAGGAGCCGAAGTTTTAAAAAATAATCCTATTCGTCCAGGATTGGAAGAATATCTTAAAAAAGGATATTTGTCCGTTGAAAGTGGTATCGCTGGGCCTGTTTCTACTACGCAAGAATATAACATTGCCGATTTTGCAATTGCTCAATTAGGAGAAAAAATAGGTGCAAATTCTTCTCAAAATAAAAAATTCAGAAAACAATCGGTCTCTTATAGAGCATTTTTTAATCCAAAATGGAATTTATTACAACCAAAATTAGAAAATGGTGCTTGGTATGAGCCTTTTAACCCTGATAGTGGCGCAAATTTTGAACATAATGTTGGTTATATAGAAGGAAATGCGTGGCAATATGCTTTTATGGTATCTCACGATGTGAATTTTCTTATAAAAGCAATGAAAGGAGAAAAGAATTTCGTAAAAAACCTCAATCATATTTTTGAAAGTAACCAATTTGATATGGCCAACGAACCCGATATGGGCTATCCGTATCTATTTAGTTTTGTTAAAGGAAATGAATGGCAAACACAAAAATATGTAGATGAACTTTTGCTTAAACATTTCCGAAACACTCCTGATGGCTTACCTGGCAATGACGATACAGGAACAATGTCGGCGTGGGCAGTTTATAGTATGATGGGCTTCTACCCTATCGTGCCTGCGGAGCCTATGTATGTACTTACTTCGCCTAAATTTACAGAAATCACACTTCATTTGGATAAAAAATACTATCCACAAGGTGAAATAACAATAAAATCTAATGCTTCAGAGCAAAATAAATACATTAAAAAGATATTTATTGACGGAAAAGAGCATAAATCATTCTTTATTACCGATGAAATGCTCAAAAAAATCAAAGAAATTCGATTTGAACTCTCTGATAAGCCATAAAATATAATTATTTATATCATTTTTAGCTAAAATAAAATGAATATTGTAAAAGTACATTCTATAATTGATAATTCTCGTAGCTATGAATATGTAGATGATGGCGAACCGAAACAAGGTGGCGTAAAAGATGTCTATTTTTCACCAGACCGAAAATATGTCGTTGCTTTTTTTCGTAAGCCTTTGGATTATAACCAAAAAGAACGTATCCGAAGAATTGTTACTTTATACTTAGAAAATATAAAAAAAGGAAATGCCTCAGAGTATTTTTTGCAAGAAATATTCCGTTGGCCTTATGATGCTGTTGAAAAAAACGGACTAACAGGCGTTATTGTTCCTATTTACGATAAAAAATTCTTTTTTAGTAAAGGAAATAGAGACAATGACAATATAAAAGGCGTGGAAAAGGTAGGAAAATGGTTCATAGCTCCTTCTTTTCGTAATCCGCAGTACCCTCTTTGCTTGGACAAATCCGAATTAGGAGACTGGCTTAGTTATTTTCAAATAGCAATTAATGTTTGCCGTGGGCTGAAAAAAATGCACCAAATGGGGTTAGCACATTCCGATTTGTCTTACAATAATATTTTAATTGACCCTGTTAGCAAATCTGCGAATATTATTGACTTAGATGGCTTGGTGGTGCCTGGTTTATTTCCGCCAGAGGTAATAGGAACAGCAGATTTTATAGCGCCAGAAGTACTGAAAACAAAGCACTTAGATATAAAAGACCCACAAAGGGTTTTGCCTAACCAAAAGACTGATTTACACGCTTTGGCTGTGCTTATTTATATGTATCTTCTTCATAGACACCCACTTAGAGGAGGAAAAATTTGGGATTTAGATTCAGAAAAAGATGAACTTTTGGCAATGGGCGAAAAGGCTCTTTTTATAGAACACCCCACCGATGCCACTAACAGGGTAAAAACGGAGCAAATTCGTAAATGGGATTTCCCTTGGGCAGACCCAAATAAGCTCCCTTATACAATTACAGGCCCTTATCTTTCTGACCTTTTTCGCCGTGCCTTTGTAGATGGCTTACACAACCCGATGCTTCGCCCAATTGCTAATGAATGGGAAACGGCATTGTTAAAAACAGTAGATTTGATTCAACCTTGCACCAACCCTAATTGTTCTGAAAAGTGGTACGTTTTTGATAATACTTCCCGACCGAAATGCCCTTTCTGTGGTACGCCACACCAAGGTAGTTTGCCTGTTATTGATTTATATTATAAATTCCGTGACAACGTTTGGAAGCCTGAAAATCATAGACTTATGGTTTATCATAATCAATATTTATTCCGTTGGCACGCCTCACGGAAAGTAATTCGTAATGAAAGCCTTACAGCGGAAGATAAAAAGCCTATCGGGTATTTTACTTTTCACCAAAATAAATGGATATTGGTAAATCAAGCTGTAAAAGGAATGAAAGATGTAACGGAAGATAAAGAAATTCCGATAGGAAGTATGGTAGAAATTACCAATCAGAAGAAAATTTTACTTTCTAATGAAGAAGGAGGAAGATTATTGTATATTACACTTGTAAATTAATATTAAAAAATCTTAAAATAGAATTTTATGTCAGAAAAACACCATTACAAGGGGCTTACCGATGCGCAAGCCCTAGAAAGTCGTAAAAAATACGGCGACAACACCCTTACTTCCGTAGAAGGAGAGCCTCTATGGAAGCAGTTTTTAGAGAAATTTACCGACCCTATTATCATTATTCTCTTAGTAGCCTTAGTTTTTTCTTTTGGCGTATCTACTTATGAATATATGGTTCACGATAAAGGAATACAAGCCTTTTTGGAGCCTGTCGGAATTCTTTTTGCAGTTTTATTAGCCACAGGAGTAGCATTTTATTTTGAACAAAAAGCAAATAAACAATTTGAAATTCTCAACCAAGTAAATGATGATATTTACTACAAAGTAATTCGTAATGAGAGTGTTACGCAAGTGCTTAAAAAAGATATTGTTGTAGGAGATATTATCATTTTAGAGACAGGAGAAGAAGTGCCAGCGGACGGAGAATTGCTCGAAGCCGTTTCGCTTCAACTAAATGAATCTACCTTGACAGGAGAGCCGATGGTACATAAAACTACCAACCCCGAAGAATTTGAAACCGAAGCTACTTATCCTTCTAATTACATTTGTAGAGGAACTTCAGTGGTAGATGGGCATTGTATTTTTGAGGTAAAAAATGTAGGTGACGCTACCGAATACGGAAAAGTTTTTGAAGGGGTACAAATTGACGACTCTGTACAAACACCTCTTAATGAGCAATTAGACCATTTGGCGGGGCTTATTACCAAAATCAGTTATGGTATTGCGGCACTTGTTATTGTGGGTAGGCTTATTGTGTATTTTGCTAATCCTGAGCATAGCCTAAGTACGATAGATTGGATAAGTTTTGGAGGATATTTCCTTAATACTTTAATGATTGCCATCACGGTGGTGGTGGTTGCCGTTCCCGAAGGATTGCCTATGAGTGTTACCCTAAGTTTGGCTTATAGTATGCGTAGTATGATGGCTACCAATAACTTAGTTAGAAAAATGCACGCTTGCGAAACAATGGGAGCTACTACCGTAATTTGTACCGACAAAACAGGTACGCTTACCCAAAACCAAATGACTATTTACGAAACATATTTTAATACTTTTGCAGATAATCAATTGGCAGATACCATTATAGCCGAATCTATGGCAGTTAATTCTACGGCTTATTTAGATTTTTCTAACAAAGAAAAACCTTCCGTACTTGGTAACCCTACCGAAGGAGCTTTGTTGTTATGGCTTTATGGCAAAGGCACCAATTATCTTCCTATTCGTGAAGAAGGCGAAGTTTTACAACAGCTTACTTTCTCTACCGAAAGAAAATATATGGCTACCCTTATTTATTCGCCTACATTACAGAAAAATATTCTTTATGTAAAAGGTGCGCCTGAAATTGTAATGAATTTCTGTTATAAAAACGGACAATTCCTTTCTTCTATTTCAGCAACAGATTTTGAAGCCAAACTCATACAATACCAAGGGCAAGCAATGCGAACTATCGGCTTTGCTTATAAAGAGATAGACGACCCAAAAGCTATTATTTCAGAAAATGGAAAATTAGTAGTTGATGGATTACAATTCATCGGAATTACAGCAATATCTGACCCTGTACGTCCTGATGTTCCTGCGGCAATAGAAAAATGTATGCACGCTGGTATTCAGGTGAAAATAGTAACAGGAGATACCCCAGGAACGGCTAAGGAAATAGCAAGACAAATTCGCCTTTGGGACGAAACTTGTACCGACCGAAACCACATCACAGGAACTGAATTTGCTGCAATGAGCGATGAGGAACTTCTGGAACGAGTAAGCGATTTGCGAGTAATTTCGCGCGCCCGACCATTAGACAAAGCCCGATTAGTAAATCTCTTACAACAAAAAGGCGAAGTCGTAGCCGTAACAGGAGACGGAACGAATGATGCCCCAGCTCTTAAAGCCGCACAAGTAGGGCTTTCAATGGGTGATGGTACTTCGGTTGCCAAAGAAGCCAGTGATATTACCATTCTGGATAATTCATTCAGTAGCATTGGTAAAGCCGTAATGTGGGGACGCTCGTTATACCTTAATATTCAGCGTTTTATACTTTTCCAAATGACTATCAACGTAGCGGCGTGTATCATCGTGTTACTTGGTGCATTTTTAGGAGTAGAATCGCCACTAACGGTTACGCAAATGCTTTGGGTGAATTTAATTATGGATACTTTCGCTGCCTTAGCTCTTGCGTCTTTACCGCCAAGCCAAAGCGTAATGAATGACAAACCACGACCTAAGGGAGCAAATATCATCAGTAATCCGATGGCAAAAAGTATTTTTGGAGTAGGCGGATTTTTTGTAATATTACTCTTTGGTTTTATTCAATACTTTAAAAATGAAGATATTACAAGCCTTACACAATTCTCTATTTCAGATTATTTAAGCCATTTCTTCCATTTTGGAGCCCCAGAGGGAAGCCTTTCAGCGTATGAACTTTCTTTATTCTTTTCTATTTTTGTAATGTTACAATTCTGGAATATGTTCAACGCCAAAGCCTACCGAACAAGGAAAAGTGCTTTCCATAACCTAAGCAAAAGCCAAGGGTTTATCCTTATTGCGGTTGCCATTATTTTAGGGCAAATATTTATCACTACTTTTGGTGGCGCAATGTTTAGCGTAACTCCTTTAAAATTAGAAGATTGGGTTATTATAATAGGAACAACGAGCGTTGTGTTGTGGATTGGTGAAATAGTAAGAATTTTAAGAAAAACGAATTAAAAAATGCATTATATATATTTAGCATTGGCAATTATTTTGGAAGTTACCGCCACTGCCTTTATGGTTAAGTCTGAGGGTTTTACAAAAGTAACTCCAACTATTATTTTTATTACTCTTTTTATAGGTTGTTTTTACTTTTTGACGCAAGCATTAAAAGTGCTTCCTCTGGGGATAGCCTATGCCATATGGGGCGGAGTAGGGATAATTTTGACCACTTTGGTAGGTGTTTTTATATTTAAACAAAAAATAGACCTTCCTGCGGTACTTGGTATAGCTTGTATTGTGTTGGGAGTGGTGATTATCAATGCTTTTTCAAAAGTTAGCGGACATTAAAGGGAAAAAACAAGGATAATTCATAATTATTTTGTACCTTTGTGCCAATAATTAGGGGTCTTGTAGTTCAACGGATAGAATAGAAGTTTCCTAAACTTTAGATCCAAGTTCGATTCTTGGCAAGACCACCAAAACAGAAATTATTTTATATTATTTGCCCTTGTTTAACAAGAAAAAAGAAGCGACTACCTAAAAAATAGTCGCTTTCTTAGTTATCTAAAAATAAACGAAATATGATTTCTTATTGCACTTTATAGAATGTATATGCAGGGAAATAGGTGTTAGGATATTTTTTACTTTGTAGTAAAAAGACATCTAAATTCACGAAACTATAACGTAAATTAAGTTTTTTGATATAGAACCCTTCCGAGCCTAATTCTCCTATTTGGTTTAAAGCGGCATTTGCTTTCTGTAAAATAAGGCTATTTTCGGGTGCATTCCATAAATCATCATCGCTAGATTCTACACTACTGCCTTTTTCTTTGAAAAATAATAATTTATCTTTTACTTCATAAGTATAAGTTGTAGCGAGTGAAGCACCTATTTTTTCTCCATCTTTTTCAAATTCATATCCTATGGAAGCGTATAACTCAGCATCGTCAAAATCAATTTCAAATCTTCCAAAATCTTTATTATCATCTATTTTTAAAATAGTATTATAAAAATTTTCAGACATATGATATACATTTTTAAGATATTGAGTAAAGATAAATATTCTTCCGACACCTCTTGGAGTTGTTGGTTCAAATTGCATATAATCATTAGTCAAATGCTCTTCCATTGGTTGGGCAGAATACGCAATTTCTGCTGTAACTCCGTCAATGGTTGATTTATATGTTTTTGGCGAAGTATTTTGAAGAGTCAATTCCGTAAAAGATTTACCTTCAATAACTAACGAAGGAGAGAAAACGATACTTGTTAAAGTATGCCCTATTCCTGCTTTTATTTGTTTTGTTGGGTCAGAGAATGATGTTAGGGTTAAAAATCTATAATCTGATATAGACATATCATAATCTTGTACTCCTTCGCTGGTAGTTGTTCTAAAATAATAATTAAAAGGTAATTGATTGATTTTTGTAAAATCTTGGGAATAATTTTGTATAGCACTCCAATCTTCTGAGGTTGCTTTTTCAAAATAGATAAATTTTTCTTTTTTACCTCTTTCTGTTTTGAATTTGAGTTTATCGCCTTCTTTTCCGTAGTATATAAATATAAATTCTCCTTTTAGTCCTTTCCCTTTAAAAATATCTCTATCCAAATAACCATCGGATAAATTATGCAAATGATTTTTAGTAGAAAAAATAAGAGAAACGCCTTGTGCTTGGCTAATTTCATATTTACTTGTTTCGGGAGTTAAAGAGTTAGAATCCCAATCTGATACCATTTCTACGAAGCCGTTTTCGGTAAATTTCATTAGGAAATTATACGCTCCAAATGTTTTATCATCTGAAAAGTAAGTTAATTTCCAACCGTGTTCGCTGGAAGAAAGTTCTGACCGAAGTTCATTTTGGGCTTGTTCTACACGTTCTGCGGCACTTTTATTAAAGACTTCATCTTCATTGGATTGGCAGGCAATGAGTGTAGCAAAAGCGGATAAAAATATTAACTTTTTCATTATATTCTAAATTTATTGTAAAACGGAATTTACTCTTTCATTTACGATTTCTTGTAATTTATAAAAATCTATATTCCATTCTGATTTGAAATAATTTACCACAAAGGCTTCTTTTTTACGAATAGCCTCCTTAGCGGTTGTATTGGTGATGGCATTAATTTTGGCATCCCATTGGGCTTTTGTCATATCTAACATAGAAGAAGTCATTTCGGCGAAATCTTCAATATCGTCTTTCATAGAATAAGGCGTAATAAATCCTTTTGCCAAAGCATCTTTTTCAGGTACGTTATGCCAAGCCGCTGTATAGCCTTCTGGTGTTATTTTTCTATACTCGGTAGAATATGGTTTTTTTTGGTTAATGATGTGGCAATATTCGTGCTGAATGGTATGGAAAAACAATTTTGTTCTTTCGTGGTTGGCAACATCAAGATAATTTACTTCAAAGAGTGTTATTTTATTTCCGCTATCTGCAAAACCAAGAGTAACAGAGCCGTCTTCATTCACATTGTACCCTCCTGCGATAGAAATTTGTCTTGGAGTAACTTTTTTCATAAATTCTTCTCCTGCAACGCTTACATAGGCATCTATCCATATTTTTTTAATTATTTCCAAAGCAGGTTGTATTTTGCTTTCCTGAGGCGGATAGAGGTATTTTTTCATTTCAAAATCAGCTTCTTGCCAATTATAGATTACCATAATATTATATGGTTTTTGAAAATTTTCATAAATATAATCATCAATTGCTGTTCTTGCTACTTTTCTTTCTTTAATTACACTTTCTTCGGATAATGTTTCTTTTTTATTGCAAGTAATAAAAACAAATGCTGTTATTATTAAAATAAATATTTTTTTCATAAGTAAAAAAATTTGGTTATTCTATCTTGGATTTGGTGTCAGCCCATTAGCAATAGCATCTACTGGTATTTGCAATTCTCTTCGTGGGTCATCTTTTGGAAGTTCTAAGGTTTCGTCATCTTTAACGTGGGTTACTTTTATTCCCATTCGTTTTATATCAAACCATCTTAGTCCTTCTTGTACAAATTCTACTCTTCGCATTCCTATTACACATTCTACCCATTCTCTTTGTGTTTTGGATAAAGAATAAGCGGGGCTAAGTTCTGTACCTAAGCCATTGTATTGGTCATCAATATGGCTTTCTACAATATTACCATTAACGGTTGTGCTTGTTTTTGGTCGGAAATAAATATTTAAATCGGCAACAAATTTTGCTCTTTCTCCTTTCATAGCGTAGGCTTCCATACGGTTAAGAAGTACTTCATCATAAGAGAAAAGAGTAGCCATAACGTAGGCATCTCCTATATTACTAGAAACGTTGTCATATTTAAAATATTCATTTACTTTTGGATAATTTCTATAATCTGTACCGCCAAAATATCTATACACCCAACGTACTCTATACTTTTTAAGCGGGTGATGATTGCCATCTACCAAACTTTGTGATATTTCGTAAGTTAAACCATATTTATTATATAAAATATTTCTAGCATAAGCGGAATTTGCCCCCGCAATAAGAATATTAGCAGGTTCGTCAATGCTCGCATATTTATATTGAATTTCGTAATAGGTAAGAGCTAAATCAGCTTTTCTATTTCGTAATTTACCTACTATATTATCTCCTAAGGCTTCTGTTGAATGTTCAATTACTTTATCCCAATCTCCTTTCATTAAATAAAATCGGCTTGCGAAGGCGTGTGCTGCTTCTTTGGTAAAATGAAATTTTGGCTTGCTGTACTTGCTATTATCTATCAAAGGCAAACCTTCGGTAAGGTCTTTTTCTATGGCATCATAAAATTTATCCAACGGAATACGTTCATATTTTTCAAAAACCTTTTTTTCGGGCTTGGTTACATAAGGTAGCCCCAAATCTGAGCTTGCTGTATCGCTATAAGGCTTACACCACAAAACTCCCAACATAAAATGTGCATAAGCACGTGCTACCAATGCTTCTCCTTTAAGGTAATTATATTTTTCTTCATTGGCAATTTGTTCAATATATTCCAAAGCTTGGTTGGCGTTGGCAATAGCTTCATAAGCTCTTTTCCAATAAAAAGTTGGAGTATCGTGTTTGTCTATTTCGTTGTTCGTTCTCCATAAATACATATCGGTATTAAGCTGTGAAGACTCCGAAACATTAGTTTTATCTCCTGCATTATCGCTCATTGTTTCGCAAATATCAATGTAAAGCGCATCAGGATATGCTCCTACGAGTAATTCTTGTATTTTTTCTGGTGTATCGATTTCTGTACGAGCATCTGGCAATTCATCTAAGAAAGAATTACACGAAGTTAAAAAAACACTTAACCAAATGGCTGTCAGTCTTTTATATATTGTACTTTTCATTTCTCAAAAATTTAAATTCCAACATTTATTGTAAGCGTGTATTGAGCAGTTATAGGATATGCTACCCCTCCTGAACGGAAAAACTCGGGGTCTTGTCCGTTTAATCGTTTGTCTGCATAAATCAAGAACGGATTGCTTGCTTGCAAACGTAAAGTAAGGTTATTCAATCGTAATTGTTCTAAAACATCTTTGGCAAAAGAATAGGACAAAGCTATATTTTTCATACGAATAAAAGAACCATCTACCACTCGCTCGGTAGAGTAATTATAAGCGTTATACACTCGTTCTAAAACATCTCTTCCTACTTCTGTTACTGTTCTTTGTGCTGGTATTGCTGGTATATTGGTAGTATTTTCTTCTCCTGCATTTACCCATCTATCTTTCATTTCTTTTGGAAATACACTCAAATCATTGTAATAAACAGAATATTGAGCTGGCTTACGTATTTTATTACCTGCTTGTGCAGTGATAAGCACACTAAGCTCCCAATTTTTATAACGGAAAGTATTGGACAAACCAGCGGTAATATTCGGTTCTACTGCTCCTTCTTTTTTCAAGTAAGATAATATTCCGTCTATTTCTTGGAAATTAATAGTAGAATAATCTTGGCTACCATCTTTTAGGTTAAATAAAGGTAATCCTGCACCATTTAGCCCTGCAAAATCATACGAATAGATAGTATTTCTTTGTCCTCCTACCACATTTCCTCCAAATTCTCTAACTAAGTTAAACACGTTAGGCTGAAAAGAAAGCGAAGTAATGTTTTGGTCAAAATAAGCAAAATTAATTCCTGTATTCCAAGAGAAATTATCGGTTCTTATATTTCGGGTATCCAAGGCAAGTTCTATCCCTTTGGTTGTCATAGAGGCGTTATTTGCCAATTTTATCAGCTCCCCTCCTATTCCTGAGGTACGCACATAATCAATTAAATCTTTAGATTTTTTCTGATATACATCCGCAGATAGTGCTATTCTGTTATTGAACAAGCCCAATTCTACTCCTATATTGGTTTCATACACTTTTTCCCAAGTTAATTCGCTATTTTGTAAAGAAGCTATTCGGATAGCATTTTCTCTATCTGACGGGCTAAAACGATTAGAAATTGTATTTTCAAAAATAGGTAAAGCATTACTTGCATTTCCTAAGCCTGCAATAAGCCCATAACTCACACGAAAAGCAAGGTTAGAAAGCGTTGTATTCCCCATAAGGAAATCCTCGTTAGAAACATTCCAACGCCCACTAATATTCCAAGTAGGTAACCAACGTGCAGAAGTGCTTCTTCCTAATTGGTTCGTTCCTTCGTAGTTTGCCGTTCCTGCAAGAATATAACGTTCTTTATAGCCGTAAGTTCCTTGTAGGAAAAAGGCTATTCCTCGTTCTTTGGTGTAAGATTTTCCAAAATATTCGGTATTATCTTGTATATTTTTCTGGATAATACGATAATCGGTAAAGGCTGTTCCTCCTTTTTTAAACTGATAACCATATCCATTAAAGAACATATTATCTCTATCTGTATGGCGATATTCTTGCCCTAGGAAAATTTTCACATCGTGGATATCATTAAATAAATTCTTGTATTCCAACGCATTACGGAAATAATAACTTTGTAAATTATTTTCTGTTAGCTTATAAATCCCTCCGTTTGGCAATACTACTTCTGGTATTTTATCGGGGTCTGATGGGTCTTTGAACAAAAATGGATTACTTTTTGCCACCACCGTAGTTTCATTTGCTCTATAAGCCCCAACCACGTTAGAATCTTCTGTCATAGAATGTTCATTGGTACTTTTTACGTGTCTGACAGAACCTAAAAAGTTGTATTTCAAGCCTTTTGCCAATTTCACTTCTAAATCACCTTGTATTTTATATTCTAAAACATTCAGATCCATATAGTTATTTTGCAATTCATTAAGAATATTCATCGGTGCGTAATTAAAACGATAATATTCATAACTGCCATCATCTCCGTAAGGGCGCAAAGTACGAGTAGTATTAAGCGCATAGCTAAATGGGTTAATATCAAAATCTCTATCATATCCGCCAGATACTACATTGGCTGAACGGTTGTAAGTTCCTGGCGCTTTTTGCTCACGGATAGAACCTTGTGTTAAAATTCCTATTTTTACCGATTTGGAAAGGTCATAAGACGTTTTCAAATTGGCTGTTACTCTATGCACTCTGTCGGCAATACTCCACCCTGGATCTACAAAAAAGCCCACCGAACCATAAATACTCGCATTTTCTCCTCCTCCTGAAATACTCACCGTATGATTTTGTGTAAGAGATTCTCTGAATAATGTTTTGAACCAATCCGTATTGGCATATTCATATTTTTGTAAAAAACTATTACGTGCCGAAGTGGTATTTTCTAACAAAAATTTCCCTGTACTTGGGTCGTAAGTATCTATTGCTCTGTACATTATATTATAAGCACCTCCGTAACGAGCTTGCGTATGAGACGGAAGAGTTAAATATCCTTTCGCTTCCAATTCTCTATAAATGCCCATCGTTTCCTGAGAGTTCATTATATCGTACTGACCATAATTCGGGATAGAACGAATAGATTGTTCCATTTGGTAAGAAACTTGCGTTTTTGTATTGCGCTTCCCACTTTTGGTGGTGATAATTACCGCTCCATTCAAGGCACGAGCGCCATAAAGAGACAATGCCGAAGCGTCTTTCAATATCTCAATAGATTCAATATCATTAGCGTTTATCCCTGAAATAGCGGAACTTACAAGCGTTGCAGAATCCCCAGAAGCCAATTGGTCAAACGACAAATTCACCACCTCTTCCTGTACCGCTCCATCCACTACCCAAAGCGGTTTGGTATCTCCAAAAATAGATGAACCACCACGAATAGTTATTTTAGGCGAAGTACCAAAAGTACCCGAAATGTTTTGTACATTCACTCCCGCCGAACGTCCTTCTATCATACGTCCCACATCTACCACGCCATCTATTTTTATATTTTCGGCTTTCAAAGTTTGAGAGCTCCCTGTAAAAAGTTTTTTATTAATTTCTTGATACCCCGTAACTACCACTCCTTCAATCTCTTGTATATCATCTTTCAGGGTTACATTGATAGTACTTCCTGCACCTACTTGTTTCTCCAAAGTCTTCATTCCTAAAAGGGAAAAAATCAACACACTTTTTTCATTAGGAACTTTAATGGTATATTTTCCATCAAAATCGGTGGTTGTTCCTGTTTTTGTCCCCTTTACTATTACATTCGCCCCAGGTAGAGGCTGTCCGTCCGAGTCAGTTACTATCCCAGCAACTGTTTTTTGAGCCCAACTACTCAAATAGCCAAGCACAAAAAAGAGCAATAAAAATTTTCTCATTTCGTTAGCTAAATTTTAAGTTATACAAATATTAATTTTTAGTGAAAATTTGTGTATTGCAAAATTAACAATAAAAAATAATATTTCAAACAGAAAAAATAGTGCTTTTTTTGGCTAAATAAAAACTTATAGAATTTTTTAATTTAAAAACTAAAAAATAACAATAATAACACACAAAATAAAGCAAAAATCATAAAATTTTAAATAAAACACAAAACTTTAACACTAAAATATTGAGAATTTTTACAAAAAAATTGCTTTTTTAATCAACTATTAGTAAAAAATAAAACTAATTTCTACGTAAAATTGATTTTTAAAAATCAAAATATAAGAATACAACAAAAACATCAATACATTATAAAATAAAAAAATATTAAAAAATAATATTAAAAAAAAGCCTTTTTACTCTTTTTTTGTTGAATAATAGAAATAAAAAAAGAGCGATGAAATTCATCACTCTTCATTTCTAATTTTATATTTAACTAAAAATTAATTAAAATTAAATTCTATTTCAGGAGCATTCTGCGCTTTTTCTTGTGCTTGGAAAAGAGGCATTATCGTATTATTCGTAAAACTTGCAATAAGGCTGTTAGGAAACTTACGAATAAATACATTATATATCGTTGCTGTGTTGTTGTACTGGTCTCTGGCTACATTAATACGATTTTCAGTACCTTCTATCTGCGATTGTAGTTGAGTGAAATTGGCACTTGTTTTCAGGTCTGGGTAGCGCTCTACGGTAACCAAAAGCCGTGAAAGTGCAGAAGAAAGACCCGCTTGCGTTTCTTGAAATTGTGATAACATTTCAGGAGTAAGTTTAGAAGCGTCAATATTCATCGAAGTAGCTTTGGTACGAGCTTCCATTATTTCTTTTAAGGTAGTCCTTTCAAAATCAGCCGCTCCTTGTACCACTTTTACCAAATTTCCTATCAAATCCGCTCTACGTTGGTAAGCACTTTGTACATTAGCCCAATCTTTTTCGGTTGCGCCCCTAAGCTCTACCATTGTGTTATTTTTTGTTATTCCAAAAACGGCTAAAAAAGCTACTGCCGCAAGAATTATCCATACACTTTTTTTCATTATTTATTGATTTTAATTTTATAATTCATTTTTTATAGCTAAAAGAGTTCGTTTTATCTTTTCTAATTTTTCTACAATTTCTATATCAGAAAGAATTTTTTTCTTTTTTTCTTTAATTTTTGCATTTGCTCCTTCCAAAGTAAAGCCTTGCTCTTCTACCAAGTGGTAAATAAGTCGTAAATTTTCTATATCTGTTGGGGTAAATTTCCGTGTGCCTTTACTATTTTTTTTAGGCGACAAAATATCAAATTCTTTTTCCCAAAACCTTATTTTAGAAGTATTTACGCTGAATGCCTTCGCTACTTCCCCGATGGAATAATATCGTTTTTCTGGTAGTTGTATTTCCATTAGTCTAATGATTGATTGCCTTGTGAAGAAAGTTTTAACATTTCTGCATATTCTTCTGGGGTTAAACTTCCGTAATAGAAATTAATAGGATTCAGGTGTTCGCCGTCTTTTTTTATTTCATAATGCAAATGCGGCCCCGAAGAACGCCCTGTATTTCCTATATAACCAATAATGTCGCCACGCCTTACTTTTTGTCCTGGGCGAACATTGTATTGACTCAAATGCGCATAAAGACTCTCATAACCAAAGCCGTGATCAATACGAATATGCTCTCCGTAGCCCGCCGAATTATTATCCGCACGAGTTACCACGCCATCACCTGAGGCATAAACAGGCGTACCTGTTGGGGCGGTAAAATCCATTCCGTAATGAAATTTTTTAGCCTTCGTAAAAGGGTCGCTTCGCCATCCGTAGCCCGATGCCATTTGCTTCAAATCTTTATTTTGTACAGGTTGTATCGCTGGTATAGAATGCAATAATTTTTCTTTTTCTTTGGCGATATTGGCTATCTCGTCCAAAGAATTGGACTGAACGGCAAGTTGTTTTTGTACCGATTCTATGCGTTTTGCCATTTCAATCAGTAATTTAGAATTAGGCATTTTCTCCAAATATTCATACTTATTTACCCCGCCTATGCCTCCTTGTCGTTCTTCTGCTGGAATTGGAGAAAGCTCAAAATACGTCCTATACAAGTTATTATCTCGCTCTGCCATACTTTGAAGAACACGTTCTATTTCTTCCATTTTCTTATTCCAAATAGCATATTGTGTTTCGTATTCTTTCAATTCTCTTCGTTGCGCCATTTCTCGTGGCGTATACATTATATTCACATTATACAAAATAACTACAAAAATCAAACTAAAAAACATCGTTCCTGCAAAGAATAAAATCATTTGTTTTATTCGCCTTTTACGATTATTTATTTTCTTAAAAGAAAGAGTTTCCGAGTCATAATAATATTTGGTTTTTGGCATAGTATTCGTTTTTTATGTGTTACAAAATAAAAACAGATGCAAAAATACAAAAATTCTAATGAAGAAAAAATAAAAATATACATTTTTTACATTATTTTAACCTGATTAATTAAAAAATAAGTCATTTTAATTCTCTAAAAAAACAATAAAATATCATAAAAATATATTAAATATTTTGTTTTCTTCTTTTTTTATAATTCTTCATTTTTTTTGTGTATCTTTGCCACAAGAATTTAATTTATAAAGGCACAAATAACCTATAAAATAGTATTTTTTATGGAAAATTTTTTGAAAAAATTACTTCCTGAATATAAAATCTCGATAGATAAAATTGCTGACAAAACCATAAATAAGCTAAAAGAAAACATTGATATTCAAGAACTTATCCGTTCCATTACCGAACAAAAACAACAAATCATAAATCAATTTAAAATGTATTACGAACAAGAGGCTTTTCTTGAAAAACATATATCCATAACCAATGCCAACGCCAAAAAACCATATCAATACACCTTTGATACAAGTAGTTTTCCTAATATAGAAATTATTGGCATTGCAAATTTGTCCAATATTTCTGGCTTAGAGTATGATTATCAAACTTTTACAATAAAAGGAACTCCTACTTTTGCTACTTCAATAGAGTTAGAAATTATTTTTATAATAAAAAATAACCCAAAAGAAGAGTTTATAAAAAAAATTCCTTTTATAGTAAATGCCGACCCAAAAGACCTTTGGAAAGATATTCCGAGCGACCCCACTACGCCCTATCACAAACCAGATGAAGATACTTTTTTTGGAAATTTTTTAGATAAAAAAATAGTAATTGCCTCCAAAAGAGGACGCTCGCACGCCCACGAAGGAAGCACAAGAGATGACCACTTTGCGGTAAAAAATCTTTCTTCTGATTGGGCAATTATTGCAGTTGCTGATGGGGCTGGCTCGGCAAAATTTGCACGACAAGGCTCTAAACTTGCTTGCGAAAAAATAGTTGATTTTTTTGATAATACGGATATTTTAGAAGAACTTTCCGATTTAACTTTAAAATATTTTGAGCAAAAAGAGGAAACTATTGGTAATGATATTAAAAAAATTCTCTACAAAGAAGTTAAAAATGTGTATAATTATTTGTTAAATTTTTCTGATAATGAAAAAATTGAACTAAAAGATTTAAATACAACTCTCATTTTTGCTTTGGTCAAAAAAACAAACGATGGTTACATTATTTTAACTTTTGGTGTAGGCGATTGCCCTATAAACGTGATATTTTCAGAAAATGAAGTACAGTTACTTAACAAGTTAGACATTGGAGAATTTGGGGGCGGAACGCGTTTTATCACAATGAATGAAATATATAATAATCCAAATATGAGCCAGCGTTTTGGAATATATAAATATTCTGATTTTCAAAAACTTACACTTATGACAGATGGTATTTATGATCCAAAATTTGTAGTAGAAAGCAAACTTGAAAATCCTGAATCGTGGAAACAATTTTTAGATGATTTAAGCGGAAATAATGAAGATTCTATAAAAGTAGATTTTTCTGACGATGAAAACGTAACTCAGCAACTTCTTCAATGGATAAATTTTTGGAGCAAAGGCAACCACGATGACCGTACTTTGGCTATCATATATTAACAAAAAAATCTCCTTTTATTCTCTATTTTTAAGAAAATAAAAGGAGATTTTGATATTAATGTATCCCGAGTAATTGTTTTGCGTGTTGGCGAGCAGAATCTGTAATATCCTTACCGCCAAGCATTTGGGCTATTTCGTCAATACGCTCTTCGTTGGATAATTTTTTAAATTGCGTAGTGGTTTTTCCGTTAATTTCAGACTTAAATACTTTTATATGTTCTTTGCCTTTGCTGGCTACTTGTGGCAAATGAGTAATTGCAAAAACCTGACGCGTATGGCTCATTTGCTTCATTATTTCGCCCATTTTATGAGATATTTCACCAGAAACTCCCGTGTCTATTTCGTCAAAAATAATGGTTGGTAATGCTACTTTTGTTGCTATTATTGATTTGATAGTCAGCATAATACGAGAAAGCTCTCCGCCAGAAGCCGTTTTCTTTAACACTCCAAAATTTCCTCCTTTATTTGCAGAAAATAAGAAAGAAAGTTCATCATTCCCTTTGGGTAAAAATTGTTCTGATTTTTTTAATTCTAACAAAAATTTAGCATTTGGCATTCCAAGTTCAGAAAGCATATTTTGCAATTTTTCCGTAAGGATTGGCAATGTTTTTTCTCGGCTTTCGTGAAGTTTTTCAGCCCATTCGGTTACTTTTTTTAATGATTTTGCTACTTCTTTCTTTTGTTCTTCTATTTCGCCTTCTATGTTTTCTAATTTTGCAACTTTTTCTGACAGATTTTCCTGAATTTCAATAAGTTCCGCTACACTTTTCACATTGTGTTTTTTCTGTAAATCGTATATTTTCTGTAATTTTCGTTGCGCTCTTTGTAGCTCACGCGGGTCAAAATCTACATTTTCGGCAAGGTCATAAATTTCTCTTGCAATATCATCAAGCTCAATGTAAGACTCGTCCAAACGCTCATAAAGTTCGCTATATTGAGCCCCGTATTCACTAAGATCTTCTATGGCATTTTTCAAGTCTAAAAACTGCGTCATTATACCATATTCTTCATTGGATAACAAAGTTGCCGCTTCTGAGAGGTTTTCCTTAATCTCCTCTACGTTAGAGGCTTGCCCATAATATTCCTCCAACTCTTCCTGCATACCTTCTTCCAATTCGGCTTTTTCTAATTCTTGTAAAATAAAAGTATTATAATCGTGTTCTTTTTGGGTATTTTTTTGAAAATCAGAGAGTTCTTTTAGTTTTTTTGTATTTTTTTTATGAATTTTTAATTCTTTTTGGTAATTCTCTAAAATATTTTGATTTTCAGCCAAAGTATCGGTAATATACAACTGAAAGTCCTCATCGCCAAGCTGTTGCGTATCGTGTTGAGAATGAATATCTACCAAAATTTTCCCCAAACGGGAAAGAATATCCAACGTAACGGGGCTGTCGTTGATAAACGCTCGCGACTTCCCCGAAGGGAGAATTTCCCTTCTAACAATAGTAATTTCTTCATATTCTATTTCTTCTTCCTCAAAAATAGAAGAAAGATTATAATTTTTTATAAGAAATTCTGCTTCAATGACACATTTTTCTTCTGAATTTCTTAGTGCGCTAAGGTCTGCCCGCTTACCAAGTACCAAAGAAAGAGCATCTAACAAGATAGATTTTCCTGCTCCTGTTTCTCCTGTGATAATAGTATAACCTTCTGAGAATGATATTTTTAAATCGTCAATTAATGCAAAATTTTTAATTGCTAATGATTGTAACACTATATTATAATTTAGTTTTATGCAAAAGTAGCAAATATTTTTTTATCTACAATACAATTTAAGAGTAAATACCATTTAACATAAAAAAAGTCCTCTAAATGAGGACTTTGAGTGTATTGTAATTTTATGGTTTCTTTGTAAAAATATCTTCTACATAATAATTGTTAAATTCATTAACAACGTGGAGTTTTCCTTCTATTACTGTGTATCTTATATATCTATCGGTGTAGTCTTTTGCATCTGGCCTTTTGTAAGTAACCATATAAACATTTTCATTATTTAGCTCTTGAACAACAAAATTACTTATATTTTTCACTTCCCGAACTACTTTATAATTATTAGTTTTTTCTATTTTATCATAGTCCAAACAATAGAAAACAGTAGTAGGATTGGAAATGGTAATATCCGTAATTGTTGAGTTGGTAGTATCCAAAAGTGTGCTATCACTTTTTATAACAGAACTTTCATACACCCAATCGCCAAGTATAGAGCTAATAGGCTGTAATTGCTTAGGCATATTGGCATTGTGTTCAATTTTTTCTTCTTTATCGCAAGCGAAAAGAAAAAGGGAGCTAAACGCTAACATAAGAATTTTTTTCATTTTATGTGTCTTTTTTAATTTTGGTGCAAAATTATAATCTTTTTTTTTTTTTTTTTGCAATAATTTAACACATATTTAACTACTAAAAAAGCCTTACAAATAATGTAAGGCTTTTGGGTGTATTAAAAAACAAATTCAAAATGAATTTTCCTTATTCTTTTATTCTTCACTTTCCTTCATAGAATGATACACGTTCTGAACGTCATCATCTTCTTCTATTTTCTCTAAAAGTTTCTCTACGTCGGCTTGCTCTTCCGGAGTAAGTTCTTTGGTTACTTGCGGAATACGCTCAAAACCAGAGGATAAGATTTCTATATTACGGCTTTCCAATTCCTTCTGGATAGCTCCAAAACTCTCAAAAGGCGCGTAAATTAGTATTCCATCGTCATCCACAAAAACTTCTTCCGCTCCAAAGTCTATCATTTCCAGCTCCAACTCTTCGGGGTCAATACCCGCTGCATTAATACGAAAATTACAAGTATGGTCAAACATAAATTCCACCGAACCAGAAGTGCCCAACGTACCATTACATTTGTTAAAATAACTACGAATATTCGCAACAGTTCGGTTGTTGTTATCCGTTGCCGTTTCTATTAAAATCGCTATTCCGTGAGGCGCATACCCTTCAAAAAGGATTTCTTTATAATTCGCTGTATCTTTTTCCGTAGCGCGTTTTATAGCTCGTTCTACGTTTTCTTTAGGCATATTGGCAGCCTTTGCATTTTGCATAATTGCACGCAAACGAGCGTTACTTTCAGGATGTGGCCCGCCTTCTTTTACTGCCATTACAATATCTTTTCCAATACGTGTAAATGTTTTTGCCATCGCTGCCCAACGTTTGAATTTGCGGGCTTTTCTAAACTCAAATGCTCTTCCCATAGGGTTTTATTTTTTATCTATTTTATCAAAAATGAGTGCAAATATACATCTTTTTCATAAAAAATAATTCTTTTTTTATAAAAAAATATATTATACAATACTTATTATTATTATTTATGTTTATTTTATGTATATACATAATTTATTTACATATATACATATTATTATTATATACATACATTATCATTTTAACAATATACATATCATAGTTTTTAATTATCTATATAGTTTTATGTTGTTATTGTCTTTATTTTTTAATATACAATAGTATTATATGTAAAAAATCCCTATGGTTATTAGGGATTTTATTCGTTTTATCAGGGATTTTATTTATTAAATGTATTTTTTTATTCATTATTTAATAAAATTTATTTTCCTAATAACATTTTTTTGATATTATTTAATTTAATTAACGCTTCTAATGGGGTAAGATTGTCTATATTGGTATTAATTATTTCGTCTTTTATACTTTCTAATAATGGATCGTCCAATTGAAAGAAGCTCAATTGCATACCTTCTTGGTTTTTGTTAGACAAAACTTCTTTTGTTGTTTCATTTTTGTGCGATTTTTCTAATCTTTTCAATACATTATTTGCTTTTTCTATTACATATTGGGGCATTCCTGCCATTTTTGCTACTTGAATACCAAAACTATGCTCACTTCCGCCTTGTACGAGCTTACGAAGGAACAATACACTATTTTTTACTTCCTTTACGGATACATTATAGTTCTTTATGCGGGGGAAAGTATCGCTCATTTCATTTAATTCGTGGTAATGCGTTGCAAAAAGCGTCTTCGCACGGGTTGGATGTTCGTGTAAATACTCTGCAATAGCCCAAGCGATAGAAATTCCGTCGTATGTACTTGTTCCACGACCTATTTCGTCTAATAATACAAGGCTTCTATCCGAAATATTATTCAATATCAATGCCGATTCGTTCATTTCTACCATAAAAGTAGATTCTCCTTGCGAAATATTATCACTTGCCCCTACCCTTGTAAAGATTTTATCCACAATTCCGATAGTTGCTGCCTCTGCGGGGACGTAGCAACCCATCTGCGCAAGCAATACAATAAGTGCCGTTTGCCTTAGAATTGCTGATTTACCGCTCATATTCGGTCCTGTTATCATTATTATTTGTTGCGTACTATTATCCAAATAAATATCATTCGCTATATAAGGTACATTGGCAGGAAGTTTCCTTTCTATGACAGGATGGCGACCATTTTTTATATCTATAACAAAAGATTCGTCCATTTTAGGGCAAACATACTTATATTCTATTGCTAATTGAGCGAAACAACACAGACAATCTAACTGACCAATCAAAAAAGCGTTCGTTTGTACTTGCAAAATGTAATTAGAAACCTCTGAAATAAGCTCTGCGAAGTATTTTTGCTCTAATTGTAGTATTTTTTCCTCTGCTCCTACTATTTTCTCTTCGTATTCTTTGAGTTCCTGGGTAATATATCGTTCTGCATTAACTAATGTTTGCTTTCTTACCCAATGTGTTGGCACTTTATCTTTATGTGTGTTACGAACTTCAAAGTAATATCCGAAAACATTATTATTATCAATCTTCAAACTTGGTATTTGTGTGTTTTCAGACTCTCTTTGTAGCATTTCCTCTAAGTAACTTTTGCCAGAATGCGAAAGATTACGAAGTTCATCTAATTCTTGAGAGAAATTTTCTTTTATCGTATTTCCTTTTAGCACATTCACAGGGGCATCTTCGTTCAGTGTAGTGCTTATTCGGTCTATCAATTCCTTACAATTATGTAATTTTTCAGCAAAAAAATCATTTATATAAGGATTTTCTAACTGAAAAATACATTTTTTAATAGGTTCAATAGCTAAAAGGGAGTTTTTAAGCTGAATTAGCTCTCGTGGAGTAATTTTTTGGGTTGCTACTTTGGAAATAAGTCGTTCTATATCGCTAATTTCTTTTAGTTTTTCCCTAATTTGTTCGTAAATATCTGTTTTTTGTAATAAATACGTAACAATTTCGTGCCGTTCTTGTATTTTTTTTATATTTTTGAGGGGTAATGCTATCCATCGTTTCAAAGTTCGGCTTCCCATTGGGGAAATAGTTTTATCAATGATGTCCAAAAGCGTTACCGATTGGGAAGATTGCCCGTTGTAGAGTTCTAAATTTCGTATCGTAAATCTGTCTAACCATACATATTCATCTTGTGGTATTCTTTGGATAGAAGAAAGGTGTTTTAACTGATTATGTTCTGTTTCGGAGAGGTAAAATAGTATTGCTCCCGCTGCAATTATCGCTTCTTGGAAGTCATCTATGCCAAAACCTTTTAAAGAAGTCGTTTGAAAGTGTTTGGTAAGCGTTTCAAAGGCATAATCTTGGGTATAAACCCAATCTTCAAGCGTTGAAAGTCTAAAATCATCACCAAAATGAAGTAAAAAATCCTTTTTTTGTGTTTTAGAGACTAATATTTCACTCGGATGAAAGTTTTGTAGTAGTTTATCAAGGTATGGAACGTCTCCTTCTGCGGTTAAAAATTCGCCTGTGGAGATGTCAAGGAAAGAAATGCCGTGTTTATTTTTACCTAAAACGATAGAGGCTAAAAAGTTGTTCGTTTTAGCTTGCAAAATTTCGTCATCAAGGGCAACACCAGGCGTTACGAGCTCTGTTACGCCACGTTTTACGATAGTTTTGGTCAGTTTAGGGTCTTCTAACTGGTCACAAATAGCTACTCGGTAGCCTGCTTTTACCAATCTGGGCAAATAAGTCTTCAAGGAATGGTACGGGAAGCCTGCAAGTTCGTTGTTTTCGGTTCCGTTATTCCGTTTTGTAAGCACAATATTGAGTACATTTGCTGTTTTTATAGCATCTTCACCAAAAGTTTCGTAAAAATCACCAACTCTGAAAAGTAAAAGAGCATCTGGGTACTTTGCTTTTATTTGGTTGTATTGCTTCATTAACGGAGTTTCCTTTGTTGCTTTTGCCATTGTTTTATTTTTTAAAGAATTATATTATTTATGGTTAATTTTATTTGTAAAAAGTGTTTTTTTGCTTATCAGAGGCTAATTATTAGTTCATTTTAGAGCAAAAAAAATATACAGATGATAATAAATAATAAAAATAGGCTAAAAAAATATGTCTTTTAGCCTATTTTTATTCTATTGACCTGTATAAAAGTTATAGTCTTTTAAAAATTGCTGGATAAAATCTTCTTTTTTGGTGTATATAGTGTTCTCTCGCTTGCTTATTTCTATTATTTTATTGGCTAATTTATTCAAAACGGCGTAGTTTCTATTAAGTTTTGCATCGGTTAGATACTTTTTGATGGTTTGTACGTCATTATCTGAGAATAAAAGTACTTCTGCCTTCGTGAAAAAGGGTTGATAAGCGTAAGAAAGTTCTTCTAAAATAGTGTGAGAAATATTCATTTTATTTCGTTCGGTAATAACAGCCGTTCCTGCTGCAAAATCGCCCAATCGTTGAGAATATTTGGAAGAAATAACCGAAATAAGTGCAATAGTACCTCCTAAAAAGGCAATTTCAATAAGCCCGAAAAACCATCGGATAAAAAAATCTAAGAAAGAGGCTTGATAGCCGTCTATTTTTATTACTCGTATTTTCAAAACTCGTTTTCCTACGGTTTGTCCTTGCATTAAAGCCTCTGTTACTAAGGTATAAAAAGCGGCAGGTGCATATAAAATAAGAAGAACAGCTGCGATAGACCAGTAATCCGAAGGGATAAGATGAAGCCTATCTAAGGAATGAAGAAAATATCCAACCAATGAACTATAACCTGCAATTATCAGTAAATCAATTAAATACGCTCCTATTCTTTCGCCTAAGGAAGCAGGTTCAAAAAAAAGTAAAATATTTTGTGTGGTTTTTATTTCTATTTTTGACATTTTTTTTATAATTTAGCCCCTCGTATGAGAGAAGTTGCATTTATCAATCAAAATAAGGAAAAATGGCTAGAAGTGGAAGCTATTTTAAACGAGCATCAGAGAATTTCACCTGATGCTATGGCGGATAATTATATCCAACTTTTAGGCGATTTGTCCTTTTCACAGACGTATTACCCCAAGAGTAACACGACTATTTACCTTAACTTTTTGGTGTCGCAAATATACCGAAAAATTTACAAAACCAAAAGAATTGACAAAAATAGATTTACTTTTTTTTTCACAGATGAAATTCCGTTGCTTTTGTACAAGTACAGAAAGGTGATTTATTTCTCGTTTATCCTCTTCTTTTTCTTTGTGTTTGTAGGTGCGTTATCAGCTCATTATCAGCCACTTTACGCCAGAGAAATACTTGGAGATAGTTATATAAATATGACGTTGGAAAACATTGAAAAAGGCGACCCAATGGCGGTATATAAATCGGGCAGTAACTGGGGTTCTTTCGTTGGAATAACGGTAAATAACATACGTGTGGCGTTCAATGCGTTCCTTTCTGGGATTAGTGCGGGCTTTTTTACCTTTTATATCGGTATGAAAAACGGAATAATGGTAGGGGCTTTTCAGTATTTTTGCTATCAAGCAGGAGCTTTGGAGGCAAGTTTGCGAGCTATATGGTTACACGGAGCGATGGAAATATTTAGTATTGTTATAGCTATGGCTTCGGGGTTTGTGTTGGCCTTGTCAATTCTTTTCCCAAAAACATATTCTAGAATGTTATCTTTCAAAATAGGTTTTAGAGAAAGTTTTTACATTCTTTTGGCTACGTTGCCGTTTTTTATAGCCGCAGGTTTTATTGAAGGGTTCGTTACCAGATATTATTATACAATGCCATTGTGGCTGAATGTTATTATTATTTTTGGTACATTGGCTTTTATCAGTTATTATTTCCTTATTTATCCATATATAAAACATTATAAATCAAAACAATATGAGTAATTTTACTTTTTACAAAAAACGAAATTTTAATGCATATATTAATGATACTTTTTCTTTTTTTAAAATATATGCAAAAAACTTTTTTACTAACTACTTGATAATCAATGGAGCTATGATGCTTGCCATTGGGCTTATTTGTACGTTTGGGCTTATTTATTTAGGAAACTTTTGGAATTCTAGTGTTTCTTCTGTTTTTTCTATATTTTACTTTTTTATTATAATTTTATTGCTCTTTTTATTTTTCTTTTTGCTGATGCAATGTTTCCCTATTGCGTATCTTGAATTGGCTGAAAAAGAGCCTTATAGGAAAGAATTTTCTGCAAAAGAAATTTTTAATCTCATTCAGCAAATGTTAGGAAGAATGTTCGTTTTTGGGCTACTTTCTATTTTTATAATTTATATTCCGTTTTTTATTATTTATGCATTAGTTTCTCTTATTCCGCTTTTGGGCTTTTTTGGAGGAATGTTTTTGGGTGTTTTAATTACGTTATTTTCTACACAAGCAGCATTATTATTTGTAAAAGATAAAATTGGGTATTTTGAAGCGTTAGTAAAGGCAAAAGACCAAATAAGTGAGCGTTTTTGGGAAAAATGGGGCGGAACAGCCGTAATGAACCTTATTGTTTCCACTTTTTCTATGATTATTATTATTATACCTGTATTTTTAATCGTTTTTGCAGGAATTTCTGGAATAGATTGGGATAATATTGGCTTTGGAGTAAGTGCTTTGGCTTTTGTTATGATACTTTTTTTGGTAATTATTATAGCTATTGCCTCTAATTTCCAAACTTTTTTACAAATAATGATTTATTTGGGAGAAAAAGAAGATAAACGAATAGATGAAATAGACCTTATTGGGCAAAATGATGATTTTAAAACTCTTTAAATATAATTGGAGAACCTATTTTCTACTCTTATGCTTTTGCTTAGGAGCATTTTCGTATGCACAAGAAGAAGAAAATTTTTATGAAAAAGATAGCATTGAACAATGGATAGAAGACGATTGGGAAGAAGAAGCCGTTAGTGAAGCTATTTATGATAAAAGTGAGGAATTAGCAGAAACTATTCCCGCAGACCAAAGCCCTGTCGCTGTTACTCCTTTGGAAGATTTGGCAAAAAAATACGATTCCAGAGAGTTTAATTATAAACGCGATAAGGAACAATACTTTTTCCAAACGGTTTTGGAAGCTATTTGGTATTCTTTTTTGAAAATTTTAGAATTAATTTTTGGAAGAGAAAAATACGTTCCGAGTGTAAATGATGTTTATACTTTCGTTGGAATAATTTTATTACTTGTTGCCGTATTTTTTATCATTCGGTGGTTTTCAAAATCTGACAATCGTTGGATTTTTAGCCGAAATAACAAAAAAATTAATACCTTTTCTTACAATGATGTAGAAAAAAATATCCACGAAGTTAATTTTCTACAAATGATACAAAAGGCTGAAAATGAGAATAATACTCGGCAAAGTATTCGTTTGTATTATCTTTGGCTCTTAAAAGTTCTTTCGGATAAAAAAATAATAGAATGGAATATTAGAAAAACCAATTCAGACTACGAACGAGAGATAAAAAATGAAACTCAAAAGGCAGATTTTATCTATCTTTCCAAAGTATATAATTATATTTGGTATGGAGAATTTAGCATCAATGATACGCAGTACCAAAGTGCTAAGACAGATTTTGAAAAATATATTAACGCTCATAAAAAGTAAATAAATGGGAAAAGCAATTCGTAATTATTTGATTATCTTGGGCTTACTGGTAGTATTTATGGCTATGACAGTTTTCTCATCAGAAGGTGGCGTTAATTGGGAAAAAACATATGATGTAAAAGATACCAACCCATATGGTTTTTATATTTTTAATCAGGAAATTGACCATTTTTTTGATAAAAAAGTAAAAAAAATAGCCATAACTCCTTATGAATTTTTTAAAATAGAAAAACCAACCAAAAATAGTAACTATATTCTTACTGATGAAATAGATAAAACTTCGTTAAAAAATATTCTTTCTGATGTAGAAAACGGAAGTAATGCTTTTTTCATTAGCAGTTATATTTCTTATTTGGATACTCTTGGGGTAAGTGTAGAAACCGATTATTTTTATTTTTATAAAAAAGAATTGGAACTAACCACCAAGTCTTTTACCAAAAAAATAGAATTTCCTGAGGAAAGCGGAGGCACACAAGCAGGCTATTTTAATTCTCTAAATGAGAATAATAGTAGGGCTTTGGGTTACATTTATGATGAAGGAATTAAGAAAATTAATTTTGTGGAAATTACTCACGGAAAAGGGAAAATTTTTATTCACTTAGGCCCTATTGTTTTTTCTAATTATTTCCTGAAAGATTTTCCTGAAATTCGTAAATATACCAGCACCGTTATTTCTTATCTCCCAAAAGATAAACAAACGATTTGGTTTGATAAAAATTTTAATGAAAATATCATTTCTGGTGATTTGGGCTTCATTATGAGCAAGCCTGCGCTAAAAACAGCGTGGCAACTGATGCTTTTAGGATTATTTTTGTACTTAATTTTCAAAGGAAAACGCGAACAACGAATTATTCCTATAATAAAAGCTCCTGAAAACACAACAATTGAGTTCGCTCAGAGTATCAGTACGTTATATTATCAGGAAGGCGAGCCAACAGATTTGGTTAAAAAGAAAATTACATATTTCTTAGACCATATTCGCAATAATTATTATATAGACACACAAGAAATTAACGAAAAATTTATAGAAAAATTACATAACAAATCCGGAAAAGATAAAGATTTGATTACTAAAATTGTACAATTTATTATTCATTTTGAAAAAACACAACAAGCAGATGATAAAGCACTTACAAATTTAGACAAATGGATAGAAACTTTTTGGAATTAAAATAACATTTATATGGACGAGAATAAATTAGAATTTACCTCACGGATAGACCTTAGCGAACTACAAAGACAAATATCCGAAGTACGAACTGAACTAAAAAAAGTAATCGTAGGACAAGAAAAAATGATAGATTATCTCCTTGTTGCTTTACTAAGTAACGGACATATTCTATTGGAAGGTGTGCCTGGAATCGCCAAAACAATTAGCGTAAAACTCCTCTCCAAAGCCTTAGACGTTGGCTTTAGCCGAATCCAATTTACGCCAGACCTTATGCCGTCAGACGTTTTAGGAACTTCGGTTTTTGACCTTAAAAAATCAGAATTTGAGTTCAAAAAAGGACCTATTTTCTCCAATCTTGTATTAATTGACGAGATAAACCGTGCGCCTGCCAAAACCCAAGCTGCCCTTTTTGAGGTAATGGAAGAAAGACAAATTACCATTGATGGGCTTCACTTTTCAATGAATGCGCCTTTCCTTGTAGTGGCTACGCAAAACCCTGTGGAACAAGAAGGTACGTACCGACTACCAGAAGCGCAGTTAGACCGATTTTTATTTAAAATAGTAATCGGTTATCCTTCCTTACAAGACGAAATAGAGATAATCAAACGCGAACACGAAAGCAAAGCAGATGACAAAACCAATGTGGTAAAAAAAGTACTCAATGGCGAAAACCTCGTACATTATCAAAAATTAGTACGAAATATTCTCATTGAACCTCATTTAATTGATTATATTGCAAAAATTATTCAAAATACTCGCGAGAATAGTTACCTCTTCTTAGGTGCTTCTCCTCGTGCTTCCATTGCTATTTTGAATGCTTCCAAAGGCTTTGCGGCTCTTGCTGGGCGAGATTTTGTAACCCCAGAAGACATCAAACAAGCGGCTTATCCTGTATTAGGGCATAGGGTAATTCTTTCGCCTGAAAAAGAAATGGAAGGCATTAAAACAGAGCAAATTATACAACAAATCATTGAAAGTGTAGAAATTCCACGATGAAAAAATTATACCTACATTCCTACTTTTTCATTTGGTTAATGTGCTTAATGGGGCTTTTTTTATTATCTTTCTTTTGGGAAAAATTACTACCAATAGCACAAGGAGCGTTGTGGTTATTTGCTATCTTATGTTTTATAGATTTTGTATTGGTTTTCAGTATAAAAAAAGGATTTTCCGCTACACGTATTTTGCCCGAAAGGCTTTCTAATAGTGATGAAAATTTAATAGAAATAAATGTTAAAAACGAATATCCAATACCTGTAAGCATAAAACTCATTGATGAAATTCCGTTTCAGTTTCAAAAACGAAATTTTGAATATACAATGCATCTGAAAAAACGCCAAGAAAAGACTTTTCAGTATCATTTACGGCCTACGGAACGAGGCGAATACAGCTTCGGGAAGCTCAATGCTTTTGTGTTTTCGCCACTCCGTTTGGTTATGAAAAGATATATTTCTTGCGAAAATGCAATGGTTGCCACTTATCCTTCGTTTATACAAATGAAAAAATTTGAACTCATCGCTTTCTCTCAGCGTTTGTTCGATTTTGGATTAAAAAAAATACGAAAAATAGGGCATACAATGGAGTTTGAACATATTCGAGACTATGTTCAAGGAGATGATATTCGTACTATCAACTGGAAAGCCTCTTCTAAACGAGGACAATTGATGGTTAATCAGTACCAAGATGAAAAATCTCAAAACGTATATACCTTAATTGACAAAGGACGAAGTATGCAAATGCCTTTTGAGGGATTATCGTTATTAGATTATGCTATTAACACTTCTTTGGCTTTAACAAATATTATTCTAAAAAAACAAGACAAAGCAGGTATTTTTACTTTTTCTAAAAAAATAGAAGACCGAGTAGTTGCAGAGCGAAAATCATCACAAATGGAAAAAATTATGAACACGCTCTATGCCATACAAACTAATTTTTTAGAAACAGATTTTGGCCGTTTATATACAGATATTAATAATACTTTGAAACAAAGGAGTTTGTTGCTTTTATACACTAATTTTGAAACGAAAAATAGTCTTCATAGACAATTACCTTACCTAAAAGCTATCGCAAAAAAACATCTTTTAGTAGTTATTTTTTTCAAAAATACAGAATTAGAACAAATGATACGCAAGCCCTCTACTTCCATTCGTGAGGTTTATGATAAAGTAATTGCAGAAAAATTTTCTTTTGAGAAACGACTTATCGTTCAAGAACTTACACGGCACGGCATTCAGTGTATTTTAACAGAACCAAAAGACCTTACCCTGCAAAGTATCAACAAATATTTAGAGATAAAAGCAAGGGGAATGATTTAATTTTGAAATTTATTTAAAATATTTTCTTAAATATATTTGGAAGTTCTATTTTTTTCATTACCTTTGCCCCCACATTGAAGAATTTAAAACATACATTTAATTTTTAAAATTCAGATTTTTTATGAGAAAACAGATTTTAGCCTTAGTGGCTTTAGTATCTTTTGGTGCACAAGCACAAGAGTACAACAAATGGTCAATTGACCTTAATGGAGGGGTAAATAAACCTGCGGTAGGTCTAACTACTGGATACAGAACAGATTTGCTAAACTTTTGGACTGCTAATGTTGGGGTTCGTTATATGGCTAACAACAAATTCGGTATCCGTTTAGGTGGAGGTTATGATTCTTTCCAAGATGGAAAAGATTCTAACGAATTCAAATCTAACATTTGGAATGTAAACTTACAAGGGGTTATCAATGTTGGTCGTGTTCTTAATTTTGAAACTTGGACAAGAGACCTTGGTGTATTGGCTCACGCTGGTTTTGGATACTCTCAACTTAATAGCGACGACCTTGGAGGAGCTGACCACATCGGTTTCCTTACTGCTGGTTTAACTCCGCAATTACGTTTAAGTAATCGTATCACTTTACTTGCTGATGCTTCTGTATTTTTCAATTCAAGACAGCAAAATACTTATGATACCAAATCTTTAACTACAAGAAGAGGTTTCCAAGGAGTACATTTCACAGGTACTTTAGGTCTTCAAATAGCTCTTGGAAAACAAGCTGTTCACGCAGACTGGTTCTATGGAGAAGATAAAAGGATCAAAGAATTGGAAGATCGTATAGCAAAAGCAGAAACAGATGTACAAAATGCTCTTAAAAAGTTAGACGACAAAGCGGATAAAATGATTGACGCTAACAATAACAACATTCCTGATGAGCTTGAAAATTACCTAAACCAAAAATTTGGTAACAAAGCAGGAGAAAGCTATGCTTCTGGTGATGCTGCTCGTGAGCTTATTGAAAAAGGTTACATCAATGTTTATTTTGATTTCAATGCTTCTACTCCTCAAAAATATTCTTTGTGGGCTGCTGATTTCGTAGCTAACTTCTTAGCTAAAAATCCTTCTGCTAATATCAATATTGTTGGTTATGCAGACGAAATAGGAGGAGAAAACTACAATCAAAAACTTTCAGCTAAACGTGCAGATGCTGTTAAAAAATTATTAACTGATAGAGGTGTTGATGCTTCAAGACTTACTTTTGAAGGTAAAGGAGAAGACAAATCTGTTAATAAAAATTCTTCTAACGCTCGTCAATTAGCACGTAGAGCTACTTTTGAAATAAAATAATTTTATTTTTATTGTTAATAAACTAACAAAAAGCTACCCTAAGCGGGTAGCTTTTTTTATTTTTAGTAATATTGTGCTTTTATTTTCTATAAAAAATTTATCTTTTATCTAAAAATATTTTGTTGAAATCTTTCCTATAAAAAAATCCGAAAACTAAAAAAAAATGACTATATTAGCCCCCTTATTTGTATAGTTTTATGATAACACATTTACAAGGACGATTAGTAGAAAAAACACCCACTTATGTAGTTATTGACTGCAATGGGGTTGGCTATATGATACACATTACTTTAAATACTTATTCTAAAATTACTGATAATGAAACCCTTCGCCTTTATACATATTTACAAATAAAGGAAGATGCGCATACGCTTTTTGGGTTTTATGAAAAATCTGAGCGAGAAATATTTAGCCTTCTGTTGTCTGTTTCTGGGGTTGGGGCTAGTACGGCAAGAATTATGCTCTCTTCGCTTAGCCCTTCTCAATTACAAAGTGCTATAATGAATGGCGATGCAAAAACTATTCAAAGTATAAAAGGCATTGGCGCAAAAACAGCACAACGTATTATCTTAGACCTCAGAGAAAAAATGATAAAACTTGGAGGCGTTACGGAAATAGCTAATAATGAAGTAAATATAAATAAACAAGAGGCACTTTCTGCTCTTGAAGTATTGGGCTATCCTCAAAAAGTAGCAGAAAATGTAGTTCAAAAAATTATTTCTAAAACCAATGATACTCTTTCGGTAGAAGAGATTATAAAACAAGCACTTAAACTATTATGATGAAACAAAGTCAGTACTATTTTGGGTATCTTTTATTTTTTCTTTTCTTCTCTAACACATTGATTTCTAACGCACAAGAAAAACAAAAAGATAGCATAGAAGTAAGTAATTCTTTACAAAAAGTTTTATTAAAAGATTCTGAAAAAATTTCTCGGAAATACCAATACAATTCTTCTTTGAAAAAATATGTATATACCGAGAAATTAGGTAATTATGATATTTCTATTCCTATGTTTTTGACTCCTGCGGAGTATGAAGACTTAGTAATGCGAGAGCGTTCTGGGCAGTACTTCCGTGAGAAAACAAAAGCCCTAAGCGCACAGCCTACCGACGCAAAAACACAGGCTATGCAACGAGATTTGTTGCCTGAATTTTACGTAAAATCAGAGTTTTTCGAAACTATTTTTGGAGGGAATAATATTGACATTATTCCACAAGGAAATGTTGGTTTTGACTTAGGATTTCGTTATACAAGAAACGACAATCCTGCGCTAAGTCCTGAATACAGAAACACTTACGGAATTGATTTTGACCAGCGTATAAGCCTTGGCGTACAAGGAAAAGTAGGTACGCGGGTGAATATCAATGCTATGTATGACACACAAGCCACGTTTGATTTTCAAAATATTTTCAAATTGGAATATGCTCCAAATGAAGATGATATTGTCCGAAAAGTAGAATTGGGGAATGTAAATATGCCTTTGAATAATTCGCTCATTACGGGGGCACAAAGTCTTTTCGGAGCAAAAATGGAATTACAATTTGGTCGTACTACCGTTACTGGTGTATTTTCAGAGCAACGCTCTCAATCTAAAACACTTACTTCACAGGGTGGTGGTATGATGCAAGATTTTGAAATTCGTGCTTTGGATTATGATGAAAATAGAAACTACTTCCTTTCTCAATTTTTTAGAGACCAATACGACCAAGCATTGGAAAATTATCCTTACATCCGTAGTAAAGTACAAATTGTTCGGGTAGAAGTTTGGGCTACCAATCGCTCCAACAGAGTTGCAAATATCCGTAATATTGTAGCCTTGCAAGATTTGGGCGAGGCTTTGCCTGAAAATACGCGTATTAATTCCAACGCTCCATCAGGATTTTTCAGAGGTTCTGTCGGGAATAGACCTACCAACGAGGCTAACCGATACAATCCTATAAGCATTGGCTCTGCTAACTCTGTATTAACCAGCGACATACGAGATGTTGCTACGGTTAAAAATGGTTTCGGAACAATGGCAAATTCTGTAAATGAAGGTTTTGACTATTCTATTTTGGAAAATGCCCAAAAATTAGAAGAAGGCAAAGACTACAAAGTCCATACACAATTGGGTTATATATCTCTTAGCCAAAGACTTAGCAATGATGAAATATTAGCTGTTGCTTATCAATACACCTATGAAGGGAATGTTTATCAAGTTGGAGAATTTGCCAATGATGGTATTTCTGCTACTACCAATATTTTAGAAGCAGGACAAAACAAAATAACTAATAACTGCTTGGTTCTCAAAATGTTAAAAAGCAATCGAGTAGTAACTGGCGACCCTATTTGGAAATTAATGATGAAAAATATTTATTCGTTAAACGCCATTGATATTAATCCAGAAAATTTCCGACTAAATATTTTCTACAACGACCCTTCTCCTATCAATTATATTTCGCCAGTTGATGAAAATACTTGGAATCAAGAACTTACCAGAAAAATTCTGCTTCAATTATTTAATTTTGACAGATTAAATTCTTACAATGACCCTCAAAACGGAGGCGATGGATTTTTTGATTTTGTAAATGGAATAACCATTGACCCAGAATTTGGTAAAATTATTTTCACAAAAGTAGAGCCTTTTGGTGAGTTTTTATTCAATAAATTAGGAGGCGGACAATACAACGACCCAACGCTTTGGAATGCCAACCAAAGAAAATTCGTATATCGTTCTCTTTATACGGACATTAAGGCAAAAGCTCAGGAAGATGCTGAAAAGAATAAATTTTCCTTAAAAGGAAGATACAAATCTGCGGCAGGAAAAGGAATTTCAATAGGAGCGTACAACGTTCCACGCGGTTCGGTTCGGGTAACAGTTGGTGGGCGCGTTCTTCAAGAAGGAATTGACTATGTGGTTAATTATCAGACAGGTATCGTTCAAATTATTGATCCTACGATAGAAAATTCTAATATGCCAATACAAGTTTCGGTAGAAAATAATTTAGTTTTTGGAGGGCAAAACCGAAGATTTATGGGTATCAATATTGAGCATAAATTTAACGAAAAATTTAAAGTTGGTGCTTCTTTAATTAATATGCGCGAACGACCTTTTACCCAAAAAGCGAATTTCGGGCAAGAGCCTGTTAATAACACTATTTTTGGTTTTGGAGGAAGTTATTCTACGGAAATGCCTTTCCTTACGCGCTTACTCAATAAAGTTCCTTCTTTACAAAGTGATGTTATGTCTAACATTTCTGTTCGTGGAGAAATGGCTTTCCTACAACCGAGCGCACCAAAAAGTACAGATTTTGATGGAGAAGTAACCGCTTATTTAGATGATTTTGAGGGCGCACAATCCACCATTGATATTCGTGGAGTGCGGGCGTGGTCTTTCGCAAGTACACCTTTACATTTCGGTCAAGGCAGTTATCCTTCGCAAACATTGTATGGAAACGCCCCTGACGACCCCGATAACTTAAAAAATGGATACGGAAGAGCCAAATTATCTTGGTACACCATTGATCCTGTTTTTTATTCTGACAATAAACCTTCGGATGTTAGCTCGTCTGAAATTTCAAAAAATAGTACGCGTAGAATATATGTTAATGAAATTTTCCCTGAAAAAGAAATTGCACAAGGAGAACTTTTAGTACAAAATACGCTTGATTTGGCTTATTATCCATCACAAAAAGGTGCGTATAATAACAATCCTGATTTTGATACTTTTACTGCCGATAAAAAATGGGCTGGGGTAATGCGTGGGCTTACTACTACCAATTTTGAAGATAATAATATTGAATACATACAATTCTGGTTATTAGACCCTTACACATCAGGAGAATTTACTCCTTCTTCTACCGGCGAATTGGTGTTTGATTTAGGAAATATTTCCGAAGATATTTTAAAAGACGGACGAAAGCAATATGAAAATGGCTTGCCTGGCTTATCCATTCAGTCGCCTTCTCATACTACTTCGTGGGGGAAAACTCCTGTTGCTCAGTCCTTAGTTTATACTTTTGATAATAATTCGGACAATAGAGCCTTGCAAGATGTTGGTTTAGACGGACTTAACGATGCCGAAGAAAGTTCTGTTTATACCAATAACGTCAGCTCTTCGCCTAACGATCCTGCTTTGGATAATTACGAATATTACCTCTCTCGTAGTGGAGGAATTTTAAACCGATACCTGAACTACAACGGCGTACAAGGCAACTCGCCTGTTACGGCTGGTGGTAGCCAAGGTGGTTCTTTACAGCCTGATGTAGAGGATATTAACCGAGATAATACAATGAATACGGTTAATAGCTACTACGAATATAGTGTTCCTATCGGAGGAAATATCCAAAGAACTGACCGATATGTAACCGATATTCGGGAGATGTATGTAAATGCTGTTAATGGCGAACAAGTACGCGCTCGCTGGATTCAGTATAAAATTCCTGTTAAATCTTCAGAAAGAAAAGACTTCGGAGGCGGAGGAGATTTGCGTTCCGTAACTCATATTCGTATGTATCTTCGTGGTTTTAATAATGATGTGGTGCTTCGCTTTGGTACGCTTGACCTCATTCGTGGAGATTGGCGAAATTATACCAAATCATTAAAAGACGACCTTTCTACGCCTGGCACAGGTACGCATACAGAAATCGGCTCTGTCAATGTGATTGAAAATGAAACTCGCCAGCCTATTCCTTACCGAATGCCTCCTGGTGTGTATCGTGAGCAAATTAACCAAAATAATACTTTGGTTCGGCAAAATGAGCAATCTTTATCATATGTAGTTTGCGACCTTGACCCAACCGATGCTCGTGGTGTTTATAAAAATATGAATGCCGATTTGCGACAATATAAACGAATAAAAATGTTTGTACACGCAGAGCGATATAAAACTAACTCTTTAAGTAACAACGATTTAGTAGCCTTCATTCGCTTAGGGTCAGATTTGTCTGAAAATTTCTATCAAGTGGAAATACCGCTACAAGTTACCGCTGCTGGGGCTTATACCGAAGATGCTATTTGGCCTAAACAAAATATGTTTGACATTCCTATGAGTGCGCTAACTCAAATAAAAGCCACAGGAATTAATAACAATACACTTTCGCAAATTACATATTATGATGCTAATTTGACCCAAATATCCAATCCTTCCACAACCGCTCACGTGGTAGGGCAAAATAGATATGCCGTAAAAGGAAATCCTTCCTTAGGGAATATCCGAATGATAATGGTAGGAGTGAAAAACGCTACCAGCCAGCGGGTTTGTGGTGAAGTATGGTTCAATGAATTACGATTGGCTGAATTAGAAAACCACGGAGGTTGGGCAGGAGTAGCCGCAATAGATATGAATGCCGCTGATTTTATAGATATGTCGCTCTCTGGACGAATGAGTACTGCGGGCTTCGGTACCGTAGAACAAAAACCTAACGAACGAAGCAGGGAAGAAATACGCCAATTAGACGCAATGATGAACATCAATGCAGGCAAACTTTTCCCTAAAAAATGGAACATACAGCTCCCTGTTGGGTTAAACCATTCGCAGGCTATTTCTACGCCAGAGTATGACCCTCAGTATGAGGATATTAAGCTAAAAGACAGATTAAATATGGCTTCGTCTTCCGCTCAAAGAGATGCCATAAAACGACAAGCCGAAGACTATACACTACGGCAAGGAATAACGCTCATTGGGGTGAAGAAAAACCTTTCCGAAGGTCAAAAACCAAAATTCTATAATGTAGAAAATTTCACCCTAAATTATTCTTACAACCAAATGGATCATCACGATTTTGAAATAGAAAACCAAAGTGAACAAAATATTCGTACTGGGGCTATCTATTCTTATTCGGCAGAGCCTTACGTTATTAGTCCTTTAAAATCAAATAGTTACATTAGTAAAAATAAATATTTAAAATGGCTTTCTGATTTTAATTTAAATTTATTACCTTCTAATATTCGCTTTGTTACCAACATCAATCGCTCTTTTAGCAAACAGCGTTTCCGTGAAGTGTATCAAGAAGGAGTTAATCCTAACGACCAAGTTCCGTTGCCCGAACTTCAACAACGAAATTATTTATTTGATTGGCAATATGGAGTAAATTATAATTTAACTAAGTCATTACGAGTAAGTTATGACGCTTCCAATAGCAATATCGTTCGGAATTATTACAAAGAAGAAAACGGCGAACGAGTTATGAATAAAGAATTATCCGTTTGGAGTGATTTCTGGAATACAGGAAAATCTGACCATTTTATGTCTTCATTCAAAGTAAATTATGAGCTTCCGTTTGATAAACTTCCTTATTTATCATTCATCAAAGCATCGTATTCTTACACCGGAGATTTTGATTGGCGAAGAGGCTCTGATGCGCTTACAGAAGTGGCTAACCAACAGATAAACACCGTACAAAATGCTCAGGTTCATAACCTTACAGCAAATATGACTTTTGATAGATTCTATTCTTCTTTGGGAGTAAAACCAAGAAATAGAAATACAAAAGCCACTCTTCAAAATTATCTTTTGGATGTTATCACGATGGTAAAACGTGTTGGAATTACTTATACCGAAAATAACGGAACCGTGCTACCTGGTTACTTGCCAGAAGTGGGCTTCTTTGGTACTTCAAAGCCTAACTTAGGTTTTGCTTTCGGTTTCCAAGATGATGTTCGTTATGCTGCCGGAAGAAGAGGCTGGCTAACCAATTTCCCAGATTTCAACGACCAATTTATGCAACGAACTAGCAAAACGCTCAATTTTACAGCCAATCTGCAACCCGCTCCCGATTTGCAAATTGACCTAAAAGCAAACCGAGAGTATACAGATAGTTACAACGAAACATTTAATGCCGTAACAGGACAATATAATAAACTTATTGGAAATCAAACAGGTACATTTTTCATTTCAGATAATATGATAATGACTTCTTTCCTTCGTTCTGATGAATATAGTTCCAAAGCGTTCCAAACTTTCAAAGAAAACCGAATTACGGTAGCAAGAAGATTGGCTGCGCAACGAGGCATTGATATTTCTGACCCAAACAATTTAGACGCAGACGGCTTCCCGAAAGGCTTCGGAAAAACAAACCAAGCGGTGCTAATGCCTGCTTTCTATGCGGCTTATACAGGAAGAAGTGCAGATAAAGTATCGCTCAGTCCATTCCGAAATATTCCTATTCCCGACTGGAATATTCGTTATACAGGATTGATGAAAGTGGAAAGTTTCCGAAAATTATTCCGTCGTTTTTCATTATCTCACGGATATTCAAGCACTTATAGTTTAACCAATTTCCGTTCCAATCTAGAATATCAGCAAAACCCTGATGCTCTTGACCAAGCAGGAAATTTCCGTAATGAAAAACTTTATACTTCGGTTAATTTGGTTGAACAATTCACACCGCTTATCCGAGTAGATTTGGAAATGCAAAATTCATTGAGCTTCCTTGGCGAACTTCGTAGAGATAGAACTATTTCTATCAGCTTGGATAACAATTATTTAACAGAAATAGCTCGAAAAGAATACCGACTTGGATTGGGCTATCGCTTTAAAGATTTGCGGTTTGTTACCCGCTTCAACGGAAGAGATGTTACCATAAAAAGCGACCTGAACCTAAAAGCCGATATTTCTTTACGAAATGATTTTACCGTTATTCGTAATATGGAATTAGATGATAATCAGGTTACTGCGGGGCAAACTTCTTGGCTTGCTCGCTTTACTGCCGATTATGCTTTTTCAAAAAATTTAACAACGATGTTCTATTTTGATTATTCTTTCTCAAAATATGCCATCTCTACCGCCTACCCTATGACAACCATCAGGGCAGGATTTACTATCCGATACAACTTCAATTAATTAGTTGATATACAACAAAATACCCTAAGAAAATACTATTTTTTTAGGGTATTTTTATTTTTATCTTTTTAAAAAATTTTTTTCTATATTTTCCATAGAAAAAATAATGTGTTAAATATTTATAAAAATAAAAAAAACTCCGTAACTTTGCTCTTTAAAAATAACATCATTATGGATTTAGGTTTAATCATTACTTACATTGTTACCGCTGTGTATTGTTTAGCTTTATTGCTTATATTTTTTTATAGCCTTACCATTCTTAATTTGGCTGTTAATTATCTAAGAAATAAAAAACAAAATATTGATGCACCAAAGTTTAACCTCTTAGACCCCAATGAGATACCTTACATCACGGTGCAACTTCCTATTTATAATGAAAAATATGTGGTTCGGCGTTTGTTAGAAAATATTGCAAAATTAGAATATCCAAAAAATAAGTTGGAAATTCAAGTTTTGGACGATTCTACGGACGAATCGGTAATGGAAACCGCTCAAATAATCCAAGAATTACAAAAAACAGGCTTAGATATTGTTCATATTCGTAGAGAAAACCGCGAAGGCTTCAAGGCTGGTGCGCTAAAATATGCCACAGCTTTTGCCAAAGGCGATTTTATTGCTATTTTTGATGCCGATTTTCTCCCTCAACCAGATTGGCTCAAAAAAACTGTTATTTATTTTAAAGATGAACGCATTGGGGTAGTACAAACTCGTTGGGGACACATCAACCGAAATTATTCGTTACTTACTAAAATTCAAGCACTTGCGTTGGATACTCACTTTACTTTGGAACAAGTAGGACGAAACTCCAAAGGGCATTTTATCAACTTTAACGGAACGGCGGGTATTTGGCGAAAAGCTACCATTTTGGACGCTGGTAACTGGGAAGGCGATACCCTTACAGAAGACTTAGATTTGAGCTATCGCGCACAGCTAAAAAATTGGAAATTCAAATATTTAGAAGATGTTGAAACTCCTGCCGAACTCCCTGTGGTGGTTTCAGCGGCTCGTTCTCAGCAATTCCGTTGGAATAAAGGCGGTGCCGAAGTATTCAAAAAATCGGTTCGTAATGTATTGACTTCCAAAAACATCGGTTGGAAAACTAAATTTCACGGTGTGATGCATTTGCTCAATAGCTCTATGTTTTTGTATGTATTTATTGTAGCGGTGCTTAGTGTCCCGATGATGTATATAAAAAATACGTACCCGCACTTGGCTTGGGTGTTTCAAGTAACGAGTTTTTTCATCGTTAGTACGGTTATTTTATTCTTTTGTTATTGGATTACGTACAAAAATATACAAGGAAAAACTTTTGATGACTTTGTAGATTATATAAAATTATTTTTCTCCTTTTTCTCCATTGCCTTAGGCTTTTCATTGCACAATGTTACGGCTGTTTTGCAAGGATATTTTGGTAAAAAAAGTGAATTTGTCCGTACGCCAAAATTCAATATTAGCTCTCTTACCGATTCGTGGAAAGGTAATAAATATATTAATACCAAACTTTCTCCAAATATGATTTTAGAATTTCTGCTAATGTGTTATTTCTTATACGGATTGTACAGCGGTATAAAGCTTAATGACTTCGGATTGTTTCCATTTCACTTGATGCTTACTTTTGGTTTCGGATTTATTTTCTACAAATCTTTAATACCAAAAGCATAAAAACAAAAAAACAAGGAACGTAAAATTCCTTGTTTTTTTTATTTAATTTACTATTTTTTATTAAAATTTGTAACCTACTCCTATTTGGAAAACACGGTTTTTAAATTCTAATGATGAATCTACACCTGCAGCTGCATCTTCCTTAAGAGATAATTTTGTAAATCCTAATTGGAATGTAGCGTCAAAGAATAAGCCCATTGGCAAGTTATACTCCACTCCTACTCCTGCACCGAAGTCAAAACCATTTTTACTTTTCAAAGAAAACTCTCTACTTTCTCCTTCAACTCCTATTTTAGCTTTAACATTTGTTAAAAATCCTAAATTTACTCCTACTTTTGGTCTAAATCTGCTAATATCATATTTTACCCAAATAGGAATATTTAGCTGTTGTGTAGAAAGGTAAGAACTTTCATAATTTGTTTTACTCTCTCTTGTAACCCCAGCATAACTTTGAGTACCCTCATAAGATTTTAATTTTGCTCCTTGTAGAGAATAGGCAATACCTGTTTCTACGAACCATTTATCATTGAAGCCATATTCTGCAAATGCTCCAATATGAAAGCCAGGTCTAAATCCTGTATTCATCTTTTCTGTTGAAGAATAACCTCCTTGTTCTGTAGTAACATCAGAAAAAGAAAGAGTAGAAAGGTTAAGCCCTGCTTTGGCTCCAAATTTTAAATCTTGTGCGTTAGCTGTCAAAATGGTAGCTACTGCAACTGCCAATGTTGTGAAAATTTTTTTCA
>JAUMUT010000042.1 GCA_030530525.1 Capnocytophaga sp.
TTTTTTTTATCTGCTTTTCACTAATTATTAACACTGAATTTCTTAGCATCAACATAGGGAAAGTTATATTTTGAGACGCAAAAAAATCTTTTAACTCTAACCAATATGCCAGCTCTCCACCACCTCCAACATAGCATAAATTTGGCAATATAACCTCCTGATACATAGGTCGTAATATTACATTAGGAGAAAAATTCTCAGGGTTTTGTTCCAAACTATCAAGTAATTCTTTTTCTGTAAAATGAATATCCGTATTATGAATTTCAAAGCCTTTTTCGCTTTTTACAATTCTTTCTCTTATTCCGTTTTTAAGATAAAATATATTAATTTCTCTTGGATTAACTTGTGCAGGATAATTATGGTTTATTCCCTTAATTACTGAAATTGTAGTATTTACCTGATTATAAGCTACATTCTCTAATAAATCTTTCTTAAAATAAGGAATGAAAAGCCGTTTTAAATCGGTATCATTTCCGTCAATAATCACTAATCCGTATTCTTTAAAAAGCTCATTTACCAAATATCGCGTAGCAGAAGTTAAATTTGGATAATTTAAATAGGTATTCTTAAAAAGTGCTAATATTTTTTTAGCCTCCTCTCCTATTCCTAACTCAACTCTCAGTGCCTCAGATACTTGTGATAATGTTTCCGTCTGGAAATCTCCAACAGCTCCTGTTTGGTCATTATCCCAAACTACTTTTTTCTGGTGAATATAAAAATGATTTATTTCCTGAAAATCGTGGTCTTCTGTTGCCATCCAATACACTGGAATAAACTCATTTTCAGGATATTGTGCCTTTAATATCTGGCAAGATTTTATTACAGAAATAATTTTATAAATAAAATATAAAGGTCCTGTGAAAAGGCTTAGTTGATGCCCTGTTGTTATCGTAAAGGTATTATTTTTCTCTAATAATTCTATATTTTTCTTTACTTTTTCATATAATTCAATATTTTCATATTGTTTATATAAAGATTTTACTAATATTTTTCTATTATATTCAGGATAATTATTGTTTTTTTCTTCTATCTGATTTTTAAAATTTTCAATAGAAGGAAAACGATTATATAAAGATTTTAACTCTTTTTTTTCCGATAGATAATCTGTAATAAAAGAAGAAAAATAACCTGTTTCTTTAAAAGAAATATAGTCTATTATCATAAAAAATAATTTATTCTAAGGGCAAAAGTACAATTTTTATTTTAATAAGCTACTTTTTTTTCTTTTTTTATGAAAATCTTATTTTTATTGTATAAAATTATATTCTATCAATATTTTTTTAACGTTTTATTATATTTTAATTCGTAAGAAAAAACTTATTTTTGCGAAATTTTTTAAGCAATATAAAAATGAGCTGGTTAGAAAGAACGGAACTATTAATAAAAAAAGAAGGTATAGAAAAACTATCCAAGGCTAATGTTTTGGTGGTTGGCTTAGGCGGAGTTGGGGCATTTGCTGCCGAATTTTTAGCTCGAGCAGGTGTTGGCAAAATGACTATCATTGACGGAGATGTGGTAGATAAAACCAACAAAAACAGACAGTTAATAGCTCTTGAAAGTACTATAAATCAGCCAAAATCTGAATTAATGGCTACCCGCTTAAGAGATATTAATCCTGATATTGATTTAACAGTAATTAACGAATTTTTAGAACCAGATAGAGCGTATGAAATTATTCATTCTGACTATGATTATGTAGCGGATTGCATTGATAGTATTTCGCCAAAACTCAGTATTATTAAGGCTTGCCACGAGAAAAAAATTAATCTTATCAGCAGTATGGGGGCTGGTGGTGCTACTGACCCTTCTAAAATAAAAGTTAGTAGTATTGAAAACACTCGCGATTGTCCATTGGCAAGGCATATCCGAAAACGTCTTAAAAAAGAAAAAATTTATACCAAATTTAAGGCTGTTTTTTCCTTAGAATTGCCTGATAAAGAAGCTATGGCTGAAACCGATGGCACTAACTACAAACGCTCTTACTATGGCACAATTAGCTATATGCCCGCTCTTTTTGGAATATATTTAGCTGCTACAATTATTAATCATTTAATAAAAAAACCTTAAAATGAACTTAAAAAATGCTCAATTAGCCGTTGATAATTGGATTAAAGAACACGGCGTACGCTATTTTAATGAATTAACTAATATGGCTCAACTAACCGAAGAGGTTGGCGAAGTGGCAAGAATTATCGCAAGGAGATATGGCGAACAGTCTGAAAAAGAAAGTGATAAGAATAAAGACCTTGGTGAAGAACTTGCCGATGTTGTTTTTGTTGTCCTTTGTCTTGCTAATCAAACAGGAATTGATTTGCAAGAAGCTTTTGAGAAAAAAATGGATAAAAAAACTAAAAGAGATCACGATAGACATCAAAACAATCAAAAACTTCATAACTAATTGATGTACAGCCTTTATCTACATATTCCTTTTTGTAGGCAAGCCTGCTATTATTGTGATTTTCATTTTTCTACAACTCTCAAACACAAATCAGAATTAGTAGAAGCATTATGTAAAGAACTGATTTTAAGAAAAAAAGAAGCAAAACATACTCTACAAACTATCTATTTTGGAGGAGGAACGCCTTCGGTTTTGAATTTTAACGAATTAAAACAAATATTTAACGTTATTTATAGTAATTATTCCGTCTCCAAAGAAGCAGAAATAACTATAGAAGTAAATCCTGATGATTTTTCAAAAGAAAGAAATCATTTATCGTTAGAACAACTTAAAGAGTTGGGAATTAACAGGTTGAGTATAGGAGTGCAGTCTTTTTTTGATGAAGATCTAGAACTAATGAATAGGATTCATAATGCAGAACAATCTAAGCAAATAATAAAAAATTCTATAAATTTATTTAAAAATATCACTATTGACCTAATTTATGGAATACCAAAAATGAGTAACCTCCGATGGAAAGAAAATATTAATATTGCGTTACATTTTGGCATTCCTCATATTTCTGCATACGCTTTAACAGTAGAGCCAAAAACCGCTTTGGAAAAATTCATTCAGAAAGGGAAAATTCCTTCCATTAGTGATGAAGTATCCCAAGAACAATTTTTTATTTTAAAAGAAACGTTAGAAAAAGAGCAATTCATTCATTATGAGCTTTCTAACTTTGGAAAAGAAGGTTTTTTTAGCAAAAATAATACTGCCTATTGGGAGCAAAAAAGCTATATGGGAATAGGACCTTCTGCCCATAGCTACAACGGAACGGAACGGAGTTGGAATATTTCTAATAATATTAAATATATTCAAGCTATTGAGCAAAATATTTTGCCTTCTGATAAAGAAATCCTTACATTAAATGATAAATATAATGAATTGATAATGACAGGATTACGTACAAAAAAAGGCATTTCTTTACATCAAATAAAAAATGATATAGGAGAAAAATATTTTTTATATTTAATGAAAGAAGCCTCTAAATTTATCAATAATGAAATGTTAATTTTAGAAGATAATTTTATAAAAATATCCCAAAAAAGTATTTTTCTTTCTGACGGAATTGCCTCAGAATTATTTTATGTAGATTAATTATAACCTCTTGAAAATTAATTACTTATAATTTCTATATCTTCATTTATAAAAACTAAGTATGCATTTTCCACATTCCAATTCATTTTTGAAAGAGTACTTTTATAATTTTCTATCTGTTGTGTATATTTTGAGTGATAACTACCTGTTTTATAATCTATTATAATTACATTATTATTTTCTTTATTTTTTACAATTCGGTCCGGACGTTCATATTCTCCTCGTTCATTTATAAATTCTCTTTCGTTCAAAACTATATAGTTTTCTGTAAAATATTCGCCTAAAACTTTATGATTTACAATATTTTGTATTTGATTTTCTATAATGGGATATTGCTTTTCATTAATAATTCCTTCTTTGTAAGCTGTTTCTAAAATATTTTGAACATCATTTTTTAAGTAAATTTTTGATAATAATTCGTGAATTATATTTCCCTTTTCAATAGAAGATTGTTTTTGCGTATCCCAAAGCATTCCAGAACGAGTAACAATAGTGTAACTTGCTCTTTTTGAGGTATTTTGCTTAAATTCAATAAAATGTTCTTCTGGCGTATTTTCTTTTTTTATTTGGAATCTTTGTCCAAATTCATAAATATTTTCTTCTCTTTCTATGTAATCATTATTGTTTTCTAAAAATAATTGTAATATTTCTGAAAAATTCTTAATATTATCTGTATCTATTTTTTTCTGTTTTTCACCAATGATATAAAGATATGCCTTAGGGCGAGTCATCGCTACATAGAGAATATTAATCTGGTCAAGTATCTGTTTTTCAGTCTCTTCCAATACAATATCTTTATTAACTTTTTCTAAATCCTTATAATTATCTATTAATAAATATTCAAAATTATCAAATTCTTCAGAAACAGGTAACCAAATTTTATCTTTATTTTTTATTAATTTATCCTTAACAAAAGTATAAATAACCACAGGAAATTCCAATCCTTTACTTTTATGAACCGTCATTATCTTTATAGCATCTACTCCATCGGGGGCACTAATGCTCAATTTATCTTTTTTCTCTTCCCAAAAAGTAAGAAAATCATACATACCTCCTTTTTTAGAGCCTTTAAAATCAAATATAACATTCATAAAATGAGACAAATACGCATCAGAAGTTTTATTTAAAGCAAATACATTTATTGCATATGCTATACTTTCATAAAAGGAAACAGAATAAAAATAATGCAAAGAAAAATTATTATCTTCATAAAATTTTGTTATTGGTTCATTAACAAATTTAGTTAAAAATGAATGAATGTCTTCTATTTTTTTAATTTGTGCATAAAGAATTAATATTTCTAACTTAGCTTCTTCATTATTTTTATTTAAAGCTAATTTTATTAAATTTATCAGAAATTTAACTTCAATTACATTGTTTAATAATAGAGCATCTGGGGAAATTACTTTATAACCTGCTTCTGTTAATGCTTGAGCTAAGGCACAACCTTGCAAATTAGTTCGTGTAAGAATACAAATATCTTGTTGAGAAAAACCATTTTGTAAGACATCTTCCACAGAGTTTATCACTGCGGAGCAATACAAATCCAACATAGATAATTCTTCATTATTTTCTTGATTATCAACTTCTTGGCTTTCTTTATCTAAAAGTTCAATAGAAACAAATCCTCCTTTTTTGGTTATAGAAGTTAATTTTTGTTGTGCTTTTTGGTATAAATTATTATATTTTGAGTTTTTATCAAAAATATTTGTATTTTTAACAATAAAATCAAAGAATTTATTATTAAAATTAATAATTTCTGAATAACTACGATAATTTGCTTCCAAATCTTCAATAGTTGGCTCTATATGAATAGGTTCTTCGCCTGCTCCAAGTTTCTCATTTTTAAGATACAAATCCATAAACTGCTCCGCCTTGCCGCCTCGCCAGCGATAAATGGATTGCTTAGCATCTCCGACAAGTAATAAACTACCTCTTTCCCCCGAATGATTTTCGCTTTGTAACGCATCTTTCACTAACGGACGAATATTTCGCCACTGCAAAAAAGAAGTATCTTGAAATTCATCAATAAAATAATGTTGATATCTTTGCCCTATTTTTTCATAAATAAAAGGAGATGGCTGTCCTATGATTTTTTGGTTAATTATACTATTAAAATCTGATATTGGCAAAATATTTTCTTCTTCTTTTATGTTTTTTATTTCCTTCTGAATACTACTAAGCACAGCCAAAGGTGTTAAATTTTTAAGAATATTTTTAACCTTTTTCTCTTGGAAATAATTATTTTCAATTTCTCTAAACCATTGTGCTATAAGAGCCTGATTATCATCTAATAATTGCGCTTTGCTCGGATTTTCTTTTTTTAATTTTTGAGGATATAGGCTTTTCTCTTCATTATCAATTTCTACAGCCCATTTACTATCAAAATTGGCGCGTACATTTCTATCTCCATTTTTTAATTTTTCAAAAAATTTATATACATATTTCCCTGAAAAATTATCTGATGCTATATCATTATTGTTAATGAAATTAAAAAATAAATTTACATTTTGTTCTATTTTTTTGTTAATTTCTTTAAGATTTTCTTTTAGTTTTATTTTAAGATTTTCAAAATCTGTAAGTTCTTTGTTTTCAAATATTTGCAAATATTCATAATTATTTTCAATGGTTAAAAGTTTTGCCACATCTAAAATTTCTTGAGTTGTATCCCAGTTTTTATCTTCTTTTATCTTTTCCTTAGAAAATTCTATCAAAAGATTTCTTAACGATTCATCTTCTCCTATCTTTTGTAATAGATTATTTACTGCTTGTTTTAGTAGTAAATCTGTATCCATAAATACTTCAAAATTAGGATTTAATTCTAAATCAAAAGCAAATAACCGAATAAGTTTATGGTTAAAACCATCAATTGTAGTTATAGTCAATACAGCATAATTATGTAAAATCGTATTTAACAAATTTTTAGCTCTTTGGATAAGTTTATTTTCATCAATCGCCAATTCTTCTTTAAGAGATAAGAACATACCATCGTTTTTACTTTTTTCTGAACCTTCTGAAAAAAGCATTAGCTGTTCAATTATCCTTTTTTTCATTTCATTAACTGCTTTATTGGTAAAAGTAATAGCCAACAAAGACTTTATAACACTCTGATAATCTGCATTTTCCTTTTCACCTCCTTTATAAGATAACATTATTTTAAGAAAAGTTTTTACCAAAGTATATGTTTTTCCAGCACCAGCCGAAGCGTTATAAATAAGATATGACGAATCCATTTGTTAAATATTTTTAGTTTTTTTACATTTCTAAAAAATAAAAAATATTCCTTACGAATAAGAAATATTTTTATTTTTTTAACGATTAACTTTTGCTCTATTATAGCCTTCTAAAAAACCATTTACTAAACTTTGCCAAGCATTTTCAGTTAGAATAAAATACACTAAAATACAAGTAAAGCAACCTATTAGCCATTTTTGTGCTGTTGTTAAATTCAATTTTTTCATATATAATACATTAAAATTAAACCAAATCAAAAATAGATTTTACAGCTGTAACACGTTCAGTGGTAAAACCTTCGGCAAAATCTACTCCTATTAAACGACCCAAATCACGTGCGCGATACGTAACACTATCCAAGAAATTCTTATCAGAAATAGGGGTAGTTGGTTCGTTGCTATTAGCGTCATAAAATTGTGATTTATAGGCTAATACCGCTTCTATTTTCTTTTCTAAAAATCCTGAAATATCCACTACAAAATCTGGTTCTATATTTTTCCATTGTATATAATGATACACTTGCTTGGGTCGCCACGCAGTTTGTGAGTTGCCGTTTATTTCTGTTGCAATTCTTCGTAATCCGCTCAAAAAACAGGCATCACTAACGAGTGAGCTTCCTTTTCCGTGGTCAATATGCCTATCGGTAATGGCATTGCAAAGTACAATTTCAGGTTGATATTTTCGAATTATTTTTATAATTTCTAACTGATGTTCTTTATCATTTTTAAAAAATCCGTCTGCAAAACCTAAATTTTCACGAATTTCAGCTTTCAATATTTGCCTTGCATTTTCAGCTTCTTGCAAACGTATTGTAGCACTTCCACGCGTTCCTAATTCGCCTTGCGTAAGATCAATAATTCCTACTTTTTTTCCTAAATGAATTTCTTTGGCAAGCGTACCTGCACAGCCTAATTCTACATCATCGGGGTGCGCCCCAAAGGCCAAAATATCTAATTTCATTGTATTTTTATGTTTTTTGTGAGTGAAAAAATTATATTTTCTTTAACTTTTGCAAATATACAATTTATTATAATATCTGCAAAATTTAATCTACTTATTTTATAAAAAAATATTATAAAATTCAAATTAAAAGTTTTTATGGAGACAGAATAGCAAGTGATGTCGAAGAGAAAAATATAGCTAATGCTGATGAACATTTTGAGTTCTTTGAGATAAGATAGATATGTACCTCCATAAATAGCTGAAGTACTGACAAGTAGATTTTTTTCATTTTTTTTAAATTTAGAATACTCCCAAAAAAAATTACGAATTTTACAGGAACTATCCTAATAAAACGAGAATTTTATTGATTTGATTGCTTAAAGACAATTTTTTCAATATTTTTATCCCAAGTAACACGTGTTCCTATGAGCTTACCTTTTTCAAAATAAAACTGAAACTGATCCACTGCATAGTAGATATTTTTCTTTGTTTGTGGAATCTTGAGGAGATTTCCCTTGAGTGTCCAAGAACGGGTATCTTTGCGAAACACCTGTTTGGTAACTCTATTTTCCTCTTTTACAATCACTTGTGTTTTTTCAAAAATAAGATAGAGATTCACTTGTGGATGCTTCTCGTAGCTATGTTTATAGAGAGGTTCTCCATTGATTTCAGGGGTATATTGTGTAACATCTGCTACGAAAGTCTTCCCTATGAGGTCATCCTTTGTCATTTGTCCTCTTACAAAAAAAGAACTCAGAAATGTAATGAGTAGTAATAGTTTTTTCATATTGAAGCTGTTTAAACTTTTCCTATAATAAAAGTCTCCGAAAGTTAGTAATTTTATGTTTGAAAAAAAGAACACTAAAATTCAGGAACTTTGGGCAAAGATACAAAAAAATTAATGGATTATTCCTTATTTTAAGTGTAGAAAAAAGAGAATTTAAAAGTAATTTTGATTTAGCTTCCACATTTTTATTGATTTTCAATAGGTTGAAAACAGGAGTACAATGGAGAGTTTAGGGAGTATTTATATTGAGGTTTAAGAATATTAAGATAAAAATTTTAAGAATAGTGTGCTTAAAAGTAATGATAAATTTCAATAACTATTTTTTGATTTAAAGAAAGCTGATCACTTTTATAAATTATATTTTTTTACATATTTTCTTATTTATTTTTTGTTTTTATAAAAATATTTGTATCTTTGCACCCGAAATTGAAAGGAGGTGTATCAGCTATGTTAATAATTCCAGTAAAAGAAGGCGAAAACATTGATAGAGCATTAAAGCGCTATAAAAGAAAATTTGATAAAATTGGTATCGTACGTGAATTACGTGAAAGACAACAATTTACAAAGCGTTCTGTTGTTAGAAGAGGCGTTATACAAAAAGCTCAATTCATTCAAAAACTAAGAGACCAAGAAGAAATTTAGTCTTATAAAATCCCTAAAATAATTAGGGATTTTCTTTTTTATAAATATAAAAAAATCCTAAATAAATAAATTATTTAGGATTTTTTCTTAATTAAACTCTCCATCCGTTACTCTTTCTTGTGCAAATGCGTACTAAGAAAAAATTAAATACAAGAAAAAAATCAATTTTTTATATGTTAAATTTTCTTATTTATTATTAAATTCATTCATTGTATTGTTAATCCCTGCTAAACCAAAAGAAAGAATTGCTTGGCTTACTTTTTCTAAACGTTCTGAAAGTTTAGAGGCTTCTTCATCGTTCCATTTTGCTAATACATAACCTATTTGTGCTCCTTTTGCAAAATCGGCACTAATACCAAAACGCAATCGAGGATATTCTGTTGTTTTTAACTCCAACTGAATGTCTTTCAGTCCGTTATGCCCGCCATCACTTCCCTTTTTTTTCATTCGTAGTGTTCCGAAAGGCAGATTTAAATCATCTGTAATTACCAAAATATTTTCCAACGGAATATTTTCTTTTTCCGCCCAATACCGAACTGCTTTTCCGCTCAAATTCATATAAGTAGAAGGTTTTAACAGAATAAAAGTTCTTCCTTTATGTTTTACAGAAGAAATATCGCCCAAGCGTTCTGTGGTAAAAGTAGCAGAATGTTCTTTTGCAAAATGGTCAAGAGCAAGAAAACCGATATTATGCCGTGTATATCGGTATTCTTCTCCTATATTTCCAAGTCCAACAATTAAGAATTTTTTCATTGATTTTTGCTGTTTTTTAACTTTTCTAAACGATCCAAAGTTTCTGTTTTTCCTATTATTTCAGCAATATCAAAAATATGAGGACCTTTCATTTCTCCAACCAAAGCCAAACGAATCAAAGGCATTACTTGCCCTAAACCAAGCTTATTTTCTGAAATAAATTCTTTAACAATCTGTTCCGTATTTGCCGAAGAAAAATCTTCTATTTTTGTTAAAACATCTGTAATTTTTGTTATTATTTCAGAAGAATTTTCTTTCCATTGCTTTTTCATTGCTTTTTCATCATATTGTATTGGGGCAATAAAAAAGAACGAAGAAAGTTCCCAAAAATCGTTAATAAAAGTAGCTCTATCTCTGATTAAATCTATGATTCTAATTATTTTTTCTTCGGGAATAATAATATTTTTTTCCAAGAGAATTTTTAAGAAATCTTTTGCTAATTCTTTGCTATTTTTTTGTTGCAAATATTGATGGTTAAACCACTTCGCTTTTTCAATATCAAAACGAGCTCCTGACTTACTAACTCTTTCTAAATCAAATAGTTTTATTAATTCTTCTTTGGTAAATAATTCTTGGTCTGTACCTGGGTTCCAACCTAAAAGTGCTAAAAAATTTAACAATGCTTCGGGTAAATATCCATCTTCCCGATAACCTTTGGAAATAGAACCTGTTTCGGGGTCTTTCCAAAGAAGAGGAAATACAGGAAAACCCATTTTATCGCCATCACGCTTACTTAACTTTCCATTTCCCATTCCCGCAGGCTTTAAAATAAGCGGAAGATGAGCAAATTGCGGAGCTTTCCAACCAAAAGCACGATACATTAAAATATGTAAAGGCATTGAAGGCAACCACTCTTCCCCACGGATAACCTGAGTGATTTTCATCAAATGGTCATCTACAATATTAGCCAAATGGTAGGTAGGCATTCCGTCTGATTTAAACAAAACTTTATCATCTAAAGTCTTAGTATCCACTACTACTTCACCACGTATAAGGTCGTGCATTGTAAGAATTTCTTGTGGCATTTTAAAACGAATAACATAATCATCGCCGTTGGCTATACGTTTTTCTACCTCTTCTTTTGACAAAGATAAAGAATTGTTTAAACTCTCTCTATTATGCCAATTATAAATAAAAGTCTCCCCTTTTTCTTCAGATATTTTTCTCTGATTATCAAGCTCTTGCGGAGTATCAAAGGCGTAATAAGCACAATTTTTATTAATAAGTTCTTGTGCATATTGGGCATAAATTTCTTTACGCTCACTTTGTCTATAAGGCGCACAATCTCCCCCCTTGCCTACTCCTTCATCGTATTCAATTCCGCACCAATTTAGTGCTTCTATAATATAATTTTCCGCTCCTTCTACATAACGATTTTGATCGGTATCTTCTATACGAAGTAAAAAATCTCCGCCGTGTTTTTTAGCAAAAAGATAATTAAATAAAGCCGTACGAAGCCCCCCTATATGCAAAGGGCCTGTGGGGCTTGGAGCAAAACGAACGCGAACTTTTTCTGACATTATAATATTTTTTTAGAGTGCAAAAATACAAATAAAACTTTAATATCTGTTAAGTTTTTTGTTTTTATTATTTTTTTATTTCTCTTCAAAAAATATTTAAAAAAAGTAAAAAAAAATTTGTCAGTTATAAAAAAAGTCGTACCTTTGCACCGCAAAACAAAAATGCGGGAGTAGCTCAGTTGGTAGAGCGTCAGCCTTCCAAGCTGAATGTCGCGAG
>JAUMUT010000043.1 GCA_030530525.1 Capnocytophaga sp.
AATCGTTTATTTAAGTTGTTGGATTACTAATTTAATGGTTTTAAATTTTCTTAAAAATATAATAATGATTTATTAAACTAAATTTTAATTCTATTATAGAAACATGTTTGTAGTTAAAAAGACTTAGTGTATTTTTAATGCTATTTATAATATTTGCAATATAAAATGTATCAATTATTTAACAAAAAATAAAACCTACTTTATTGTAAAGTAGGTTTTGTTATGCTTATAAATGAAGTATTTTTTATTATGTAAGTACTATAAATAAAATATATTCATTAATTTAATTTATTGTAATAAATGTTTATATAAAATGATTTTTCATTTATAAAAAATGTAATTATATTAAAAAAGAATATAACATCATCACATAAAGAAGATGATTAATAATTGTGCTACCATAATTCGTAAGAATGTAGTTAGCGGATATACACTTGCGTAGGTGAGTGCTGGTACGTCAGAGTTGGTCATTTCATTAGAAAATGCCAAGGCTGGTGGGTCAGTAGAAGCTCCTGCAAGTAGTCCGCAGGCTTCTAAATAATCCAATTTACCTCTGAAACGAGCTAATAAGGCAGTAACAATAAGCGGAACGATAGTGATAATTGCTCCTAAAAGCATCCAATACAATCCGTCTCCGTTGAGGATAGTATCGACGAACTTTTTACCTGCATCGAGACCTACACTTGCTAAAAATAATACAATTCCAATTTCCCGAATCATTAAGTTAGCACTTTGAGAAACGTAGTGTGTAACCGAGAACTTCCCGCCATAACGACTGATAAGGATAGCAACAATTAGAGGACCTCCTGCAAGTCCTAATTTGAAGGTGATACCAAAAAGAGTGAAAGGGATACTACCAAGGAGCACACCAAGAGTAATTCCGAGAAACAATTCTGCAATGTGTGGGCTTGCTAATCTTTTTTTGGAGTTACCAAATTCTTTACTGAGGAGTTCTATATTTGCTTTGTCGCCAATTACGGTAATAGTGTCGCCAAATTGTAGTTTTGTGTCGTTCTTCGGAACAAATTCTATACCCGCTCTATATACCCGAGTGATGGTTACATCAAATCGTTCGCGAATGTTAAGTTCTGCTAACTTCCTGCTAAATGCGGCTCTTTTGGTTACATTTATTCGTCTGGAAACATATTTTTGTTGGTCTTCGTCTGGGAAATATTCTTCGGTGCTTGCCATCTTTTCCCCGATGAGGTTTTCCAATTTTTCAGTATCTTTTTTATTAACGACTACCAATATAATATCATCTTTGTGAATGAGAATAGAGTCGTTAGCCAAGATAACTTCATTGTCTCTGAATATACGAGAAATGATGAAGTCAAAATTTAATGTGTCTTTTATTACATTTAATTTTTTGTTAAATAAAGTAGGATTATTTACTTTTATAGCCACTCTGGATATGATGCTTTGTTCTGCGGAGTGTCGCCAATTGTGTAGGCGTTTTTCTACATCAATTTTTATTTTTAAGAAAGATTTTAGACCGAGCATCACTAAAATAATACCGAATACTCCAAAAGGATATGCTACTGCATACGCTGTGGATACCGAATATTGTTGCGGGTCTTCTACAATATTTTCCAAAGTTGCTTGTGCTGCACCTAAGCCAGGTGTATTGGTTACAGCTCCTGACATTATTCCGACCAATGTTCCCATATTTAAGCCCGTAATATAATGAATACTGATGACGGTTAATACACAAACAAAGACGGATAAAACAGCGAAGAAGTTTAGTTTTATACCTTCTTTCTGGAAAGAAGCAAAGAATCCAGGACCTACTTGTAACCCAATGGTATAAACGAATAATATAAGCCCAAATTCTTTAACAAAGTGTTGTATTTCTTGGTTTATTGTAAAACCGAAGTGCGACATAGCTATCCCAACGAAAAGGACACAAGCTATCCCGAATGAAATACCAAAAAAACGGATTTTTCCTAAGGCTACCCCTGCCGCAATCACGATACTATAAATAATTACGGTGTAAGCTACACTTTCGTGATTTGAAAATAAATTGATTAACCAATCCATAAAATTTACATATCAAAATTAGGCGCAAAGTTAGCAAAAAAATATGATTTTTTAACGTGTTTTGTAATTAAAATTTATGTAAATATTAAGAGGAAAAGGAGGGGGGATAGGAGGGAAGAATAAAAAAACCGCCTCAAACTTGGGCGGTTGTTTTACTTATTTCTTTTTTAAGAATTCATCTACTAAATCTGGTGACATTACACTTTCTACGAATGTGTAAGCCCCTGTTTTTGGAGATTTTACCATTTTAATGGCTTTTGTTAATCTCTTTGATTTTCCTTGCAATGTTGCTACTGTCTTCTTTGCCATTTCTCCTAGATATTATTTAATTTCTTTATGTACAGTTACTCTCTTTAAGATAGGGTTGAATTTTTTAAGTTCCATTCTATCAGGAGTGTTTTTTTTGTTTTTTGTCGTTACATAACGAGATGTACCAGGCATACCAGAGTCTTTATGCTCTGTACATTCTAAAATTACTTGTATTCTATTACCTTTCTTAGCCATTGTATAATAATTTTAATGATATTATTTTAAATATCCTTTTTCTTTTGCTTCTTTAAGGACAGCTGAAATTCCTTTTTTGTTAATAGTTTTTATTGCAGAAGTAGATACTTTTAGAGTAATCCAGCGGTCTTCTTCTGGAATATAGAAACGCTTTGTTGTTAAATTAGCGTTAAATCTTCTTTTTGTTTTGTTCATTGCGTGAGATACGTTGTTTCCCACCATTGCCTTTTTCCCAGTTAATTCACAAACTCTTGCCATTTCTGTATGCTTTTATCTCATTATTTAAATCAGGGTGCAAAGTAACAAACTTTTATTTGAACTACCAAATATTTGAGCACTTTTTTTACTTAAAAAATAATAAAATATTGATAATCAGAAATTTAAATAGAAATTTTTAGTCAAATTTATATATTTTTCTGTATAAATATGTCTTTCTTTTTCTATAATAATTTCATCGTAAGAAATATTTTCTGTTTTTTGAAATGAAAATAGAATTAAACTTCGTTTAGTTTCGGTAAGGAAATTTCCTTTTACTCGCATTATTTTGCAAGGATAAAGGGAAAAATAATTTGCTTTTTCTATAAATAAATTTTCCTCTTTAAAAGGAATAATTACAGAAAAAAAACCTTTTTTAGAAAGTAAAGAAGAAACAGATTTTAGTAACACATCAAAAGGAAGATTTTCTGTAAAACGAGCAATTTCTCTTTTTTTATGTTTAGAAAATGTTTTTTCTGTAAAAAACGGCGGATTAGAGATAATTAAATCGTATTTTTGGTTGTTTTCCGTATAAAAATCTTTAATATCCTGATGAAACACGTTTAATCTTTCTTTCCATAGGCTATTAGAAAAATTTTCAAAACATTCTGTAAAAGCCTCATTATCAACTTCAACGGCATCTATTTTGGTGATTTCAGTTCGTTGAGCTATCATAAGGGAAAGAACGCCTGTTCCTGCACCGATGTCCAAGACAGAAAGCGGATTGTCTAAGGGGGTCCAAGCTCCTAAAAGTACGCTATCGGTACTGATTTTCATAGCAGAACGATTTTGTTTTACGGAAAAATGTTTAAAATGGAACATTTTTTTTCTTATTATATTATTTCTTATCAATAATCTTTAAAATACTTTTTCCTTTGTAAGAAATAGGAAATTACTACCGATTTTTTTAGTTTTATATCCCGAATGGGAATATTTTTTCGTTTTTTATACATTTTAAAAAAATGATAATAGAACGAAAAATGAGCTTTTATGATAGCCCAAGTGAGTTTCCATTTTCCTTCTAAGAAAAATTTTGCTCCCGCTACTCCGTCTAAACAAAGCCTGGCAAAGATGGTATAAAGCCATTTTTGGTCAGGAAGATTTTTTAAGAGCATAAATAAGCTATTTCGGAAGTTTAAAAATGTTTTTTTGGGGTTATTGGAGGATAAAGTAGCACCGCCGATATGATAAACGATAGATTTATTGGTAAAAAATACCTTTTTATCTAAATGATGCACTCGCCAACAGAGGTCAATCTCTTCTTGATGGGCAAAAAAATCTTCATCAAAGCCATTTAAAGCCCAAAAAACTTCAGAACGAATAAAAAAACAAGCCCCAGAAGCCCAAAAAATAGGAATTTCATCATCATATTGCCCATTATCTTTTTCGGTAGTTTGGAAGATGCGTCCGCGACAGAAAGCATAGCCGTATTGGTCTAAAAATCCGCCTGCTGCTCCTGCATATTCAAATTTTTCTTTATGATTATAATCCAAAATTTTGGGCTGAATGACAGCAATATTTTCTTCTTTTAAAAATAAATTTTCTATTGCTACAAGCCAATTTTGGGTAACCTCTACGTCCGAATTTAACAAACAAAATACATCTGCGTTTATGTGTTTTAAGCCTTCGTTATATCCTTTGGCATATCCGTAATTTTCTTGATTTTGAATGAGTTGTACATTTGGAAAATCTTCTTTTAGTAAAGAAACAGAATGGTCGGAAGAAGCGTTATCAATAACATAAATTTTTGCTTTTGAGGAATATTCTATTACTTTTGGTAAGAATTTTTGGAGCAAATCTGCGCCATTCCAATTCAGTATAACAATAGCAATTTTCATAAAAATAGTTTGAAAAGGCAAATATACTACATTTGTTTTTAATGTAGGTTACTTTCTTATTTTTTGTTAATAGATTTCTTATTTTAAAAAAAATAATATACTTTTGCAAAAAAATAAAATCTATTTCAGATTTATTAAATTAAAAAATATTGTTTAATTAATTTTTTTAACATAATGAAAAAGTATTTTGTACTATTTGCCTTATGCTTAGGGCTTGCTTCGTGCGGAAATGATAAGCAAACCATTATTTTGGATAACCCAACCAATGTAGCAATTACTTGCGCAGTAGATGGGAAAGACTACAACTTGGAAGCAAATACTTTCCAAGAATTGGAAATGACAGAAGGTAGCCACACGCTAAAACTTTCTGATGGTCAAGAAATTAAATTTGACTATACCAAAGAACAAAGTGGCTCTGTACTTAACCCAACCAATACAGAATATGTCATCGTGGCAGAAAACTATTCGGATATTCCTTTTGAAAAAAACCATATGTATCAAAGACTTTTTAAAGAATTTTCTTTCGACGGAGAGGTATATTATGGACCTTTTGAAAAAATAGGTGGATATTTCATTGCTGCAAATGTAAAAAATGGCGAGCCTTATCATTATGGGTTAAATGAGCCTTTTGATGAAAATATAACACTTTATAACAAAGACAATTCTAAAACCAATATTACTCGCAAAAAAATATACAGACCAAAAGACTTCAAAGAAGAATATAAAGACCTTATTGTAGAGTAAAGCAAACCTAACCATAAAAGAGAAAAATAAAAATGTTTTATACCATTACAAATAAATATACTCCTTATAAAGAGATAACTACTTCTGAAATTGTTTGTCCGCTTTCTGGCGAAATAGAGCCGATGAAGCTCGTGTTACATCAGTTATTGGTAGATTCTATTTTTACAAAGCACTATTCTAAAAAGCCTTTTGGGGTGTATTTTAGAATTTCAGACAAGAAAGATATTCCTGCATCGTATTGGACAGAAGAGATGGAAGCCTTTTTTGAAGAACAAAAAGCAATAAGCCCCGTTCCGAATAAAGGTTGGAAATTCTCTACTTTTGGGAAAATTTTTATAGGTTTGGCTATTTTTATTTTACTAATGATTAGTTGGAAAGTATTTGAAGCCGTAGCAATAGAGCCTTTTAAGAAACAAAATGCTTTTGCTGAGCTTACCAAGCTACCACAAGTAGGCGACCAATATAAAATAGATTTTCCTACTACAACTTATGATGCCAACGGAAAAGCAACCGCTAAGGGAGTAACACCTATTTGGGTGGAAATATTGCAAGTTTCTCCTGATAGTACTTGTGTTTTTGTACCGATAGAACCTATCTCTAAGGATAAAAAAATAGAAAATTATGCATTGGAGCAACAACAAGAAGATGGTACATTTGTAGGGAAATTTAAGGTTTTGGATAAAGATAAGATAACATTTTTAACATCAAATGCAACTTATGGCTTTGATGCTCGTACTTATGGGAATATAGAAAATGTAAAACGCAAAAAATAATATAAAAATGTCAGACGAAAGATTTGTTGAACGTAGTATGTACGGAGGACCTGGTGATAAAAAACCTATAACACCTCTTATTTGGTCTATTGTTATAGCATTATTAATACTTGGTTATGGAATTTACCAGTATTTAGAACTTCTAAAATTTGAAGAAGTAGGAGGGACGATAAAATTAAATAGAATTATCAGCCTTATTTACGAAATGGGCGGAGCAATTTCTGTACTCATAACAACTATTATTCTTGCTGTTATTATGTTTTTTTCAGGATATAGTAGTTATAAAAACAAAAAAGGCGAGTAAATAAATAAAAAAGGAAGTTTAAATTATAAAACTTCCTTTTTTTTATAAATAATTTGTAAAAAAAATAAATATATATCAATAATGTTGATAAAGGTTGTAAATTTCTTCTATTTTACGTTTTATTTGTAGAGAATCCATCTTTTTTTCATTTATTTGAAAAATTTTTTGTTGTTTTTTTCCGTTTTCGTGATAAATAAGGGTGTAAATAGTAGATTGTGAAAATGAGTCGGAGTTTTCTTCCAAACTTTTTACTAGTACCAAAGAATCACCTTTGTATTCATATTCTTCAGAAAGATGCCAGCTATACCCCGAAACTTGGTAAGATATTACTCTGGGTTTTATGCTATCTAATCCTATATATACGCTATAATTATTCAGCTGATTGAGTTTTTTATGATAGATAAACTTTTTTTGAATAGGAGAATATATATAATCTTCGGTTTTCATTGTTCCGTAACTTCCTCTATTTTTGCTTTCAAACCGCATATCTGGATATCCATCAAAAGAATAATCTTCTAAAGAAAATAAAAAATTATTATTGATATAAATAGAATCATTTTTTAAGGTTTGTATAAGAGTATCCGTCTCTTTATCACGAATATGAATCTCTACCTTACCTCCTTCATCAAGATTATTACGCTCTGTAATAAAAATATTTATCTTAAAATTATCATAAATAGTATCTAAATGTTTATCAGGTAAAGGTATAGGAATAATCTGTTTCTGAGCCATAAACATATCAAATTTTTCTTCTGAAATAGGAACAAGAACCATAGTATCATATCTATCGGTAATATTACCTAAATACCGAAAGGCTTTTAAGGTATCTTTATCTTTAAAAATAGAATACCGATAATATTTTGGGTTTGTATATTCACTTTCCCATACAAAAATGGTATCATTTTCTCTATTTCCGTGAAGTCTATGAATGTCATTGCGTATAAAATGACGGTACATATACCCATAAATACTATCTTGATACTCATTAAGAAGTACTAAAATAGTATCGTTATATGGCTTTCTTTCTATATAATAGAAATTATGTGTTAAATTATTTTTGTTTTGACAAGAAAAAAGAATAAAAAAAGTTAAGAAAAAAATAATTTTTTTAAGCATAATAATTTCTGTTTCGGCAAGTTAATTAGTATTTTAAAAAGAAAATATGTTTTTTATTTTTTTAATTCTTCTGAGTAGATGAGTAATTTCTTGTGATTTCTTGGTAGTTTGTCCTGCTTTTTGGCTTCTGCCAAATACAACTGCACTACTTCTTTGCCAAATTGTTTTACGGCAGGTGGGTTGGGGCGGTCTAAAAACTCTATAAAGCGCGGGATAGGCAGATAGTCCCACGCCAATACGTTAACGAGGAAGGAAGCTAAGTAGCTGAGGTCTTCACCGCGTGCTACCGCTCGGCAGATATATTCGTATGCCAAATCGCGGGACGGGCGTTTCTCAAACAGCAAACAAGCCCCGATATACAGCCAACCGCTGTGGCGCACACGGAGGTCGTGTTGCAAAACAGCTTCTAATGGCAGGGACATATTGCGCACCTCATCGGCTTCGTTCATCGTTGCCCACGTAGCGATATAGGCACAGAGGATGGCATCGGGATAATGGGGGTTTAGGCTGAGCTTATATTCCGCTTCTTGCGCCAGAGGGAGTTCCCCTTCGTTGGCATTGTAGTAGTTGTAAAGCTCCGGACGTGTTTTTGCCTTGCGGTATTTCTGATAATGGTTGCAGTGATATACGAACTCATCGCCTACTTCACCGTTGGCGTATTTTACTTTCTCCCAACCGTATTCAATATAGAAAGGCTTCACAACGCTAAGGATATCTTTTGCCTTTGTGTTTTCAAATACGGCAAATTCCTTATCGGGGTGCTTCAATCGGGTGATTTGCGCCCAGAGGGGTAAAAGGGCATCGGTTGGTTGTATCTCGTCAGTCAGTCCCAAATAGTATCGGAGAGCGGGAGCATAATCGCCCTTGAGTTGTGCTACTTTTTCCTTTGCAGCAGGCGACACTTCCTTAAAAAGCAATCGGTTGCAGGCTACTACAAGGTCGGGGAGGTCGGCAGATTTACCCTGTGCCTCGTATTGCAAGAGCTTATCTGCCAATACTTCCGCTTCTATATAGAAAGGTGCGTGCGTAGGGGTAGAAAGAAATGGTAATGTGTCTTTGCTTTGGAGCTTCTCAAGGGTACGCACTATTTTTTGGAAGAGATAAGGGAAAGTCTCCCGTGCACGGTTGATACTTATGTGCATTACCCTTATCTTATCGAGTTTGTCGGCTTGAGAATATTTCTGTTCTTTGTAGAGCTTCTGAATTTCTTTCCATTCCTTGTCGGTGTTATACACGAGCGGTTCGGTATTTTGTACGCTCCACGATTCCAAAAACTGATACAGCAAAGACATACTACCGATAAACCACTCGCGCGCACTCAGCTGCTTGATATAGGTAGCGATTTGCTTGGGGTAATCCGCAGGGATTTGGTCTTGCAACTGCACTAAGGCATCGAAGAAGACATCGAGCGTAGCGGCAGATTTTTCGCGGATACAGTCGCCAATGAGGAACAAAAGGGACTCCCAGTTCCTCTCCCCCTGCCCCTCTCCAAAAGAGAGGGGAGAAAGTGCGGACAGAGTAGGACTGAAAGTATTATTTGACTGATGAGTTTCAGAAGAGTTTTTAATGGTCGCTACCCCTCCCTCCCCTTGGGGGAGAGACTCAGGGTGGGGACTAAGAGCAACGGGGAGAGAAATTTTCAAATAATCCTGATACGGCATTACTACCTCTGTTAAACCTTCGTCGTTAAAGTATTTGAGCAATAATGCGGCTGTTACTTCCTGCACTTTCACATCGGGTTGGGTAAAAAGTACGGTGAGTTGCTCGCGGTAACTAAGGTCGGTGGGAGAGTGCTTTTTAAATTCCCTTTCCAATATTTCCAAGCCCGCAAGTAGCGACTTGGGTTGCTTCTCTACGGTGAAGGCAAGCGGAAACTGTGTGCGGAATCCCTCGAAGTCAAAGGCAGGCTCGGTGGCTATTGTGGCGATATACTCCATTACCGATTTCACCACACTGCCCACCCCTGAGCCTAAGACAGCAAAGAGTGTTTGCTGATACTTTAACAGTTCTTCACGGGTGGGCGACATCCATTTGAGCAAACGGCAATGCCAATCGAGGTGTGGTTTTTTCCATTGGTTGAGCAAACTCTCCAACAAGTTGCCCACAAAGCTACGCGGGATTGAATAACCATAATGCACTAAGAGTTCCAGCACCTCGTCCCAATAAGTGGTTATTTTTGCCGCTCCTAAGCTATTGGTTTTGCGTAAAGTATCGTCGCTTTTCCATTTGGAAAGGTCGAGCACGCGGGTTTCTATACGATACAACTGTAAGAGCACTTTCTCAATGGCTTCGGGGTGAGAGAAAAGGAAGTTGGCATCGGCAGTAACCGAGCGGTGCTCTAACTGATCTACCTCCAAAAGTCTTTTTACAAAACGTTCTTCATCAAAAGCCATCCAGCCTTTCTTATAGAAATACCAGAGAAAACCAAAGGAAAGCGCGTTTGCTTTTGATAGTTCTTTTATCACTTTTTTGATATACGCATCGGGCGGAAAGGCTTCGTAATAGTCTATCACGGGCTGAACATAGCGAGAGCGAAAAAGCATAAAAGGATTCTCCTTGTAGGGTTCTCCGAGATAATTTTTCCTATGGATAACAACCTTATCAATATCGCTTTCCTCGCGCACCATAGTGATAAGGGCGTAATAAAAGGCTTGGGATACCTTATAGTTATGGCGATAAGTATCTTTTTTATCGATACCCTTTCGCGGGAAATCTTCTTCCGAGTAGGGGTCTAACGCCTTGATAGCGTCAATAGTTTCGTAACGCTCGCTATCCGATAGCTGCGTGGTGATGCTTAGGATTGCCGAAAAATCAGCTTCGGCAATCGCGGTGATAAGTTGTTTTTTCATATTTTTTTTTAAATTATAAAGAGTTCATTTTGAAAAACGAATGCAAATATACAAAATAAGAAGTGAAGAATAATAAAAATACTTTTCCTTTTTCGTATTCACGATAGTAAGTGCCGTCTATTTCACGGAGTAAATCCAGCAATGATTGAGGCACTTCTGGATAGGTATCTTTAAGAGCCGTGAGGTCGGTTTCACTTGCACCGTGTGCTGTGGTGATGATTTTTTGCCATTCGTCTGCTTGTCCGTTGTTGCGGTAGGCTTCAGCTAAGCCTTTTTAAGTATTTTTGTGTGATATTCATATTGTTAATTTATTAATTTGCTAATTTGTATATTCAATCGTTCTCTCTACAATGAGGTTGGTATAGCGTTGGGAATAGATGATAATTTTTTCTATCCAATTGCCGTGATTATCATAGCGATAAGTGTGTTTGCGGGTATAGACTTCCCCTTCTTTGTTGCTAAGGCGTTCCCATATCTCGTTGTTATGCTCATCAAAAGCGGTTTCATTAATAGCATAAGGTTCGGGGTCGCCAACGTCCTGATGGGCTACATAAATTACATTTCCTTTTTCATCAAATCGTCTGATAGTGAACATAAAAGGATTGCCTTCTGCTGTAACACTCGTATCAATACGCTCGTTATCATTGGGGAATTCAGAATAGTGATGAGAGATTTCGTGCCCTGTGGTTATATTGGTATACCGGCGGTCTGTGCACCTGCCTTGCGCATCGTATTGCAGTTGCAAAAGGTATTCATCATTAGCGGTACGGGTATGCCAACTTACATTATTGCCCTCGGCATCATAGCCGAAAATGCTTGTTTCTTTCCATTTACCATTCTCATAAGTGATACATTCCACCTTTTGTTGCTGGTCGTTATAGCGGTATTGCTTTTCTTCCCAACAGTTAGTGAGTGCTTCATCTTCAGGATCGTATAAGCTCTCCTCGCACCTCTACGACCCCGAAGATGAAGCACTCACTAACTGTTGGGAAGAAAAGCAATACCACTATAACGATTTACATCAGAAAATAAAAACAGAAGAGAATTCAAAACTCTTCTGTTTTTTGCAAAAATATTTGCGTATTCAAAAAAATGTTGTACCTTTGCCCCGATTTTTAAGAATGATTGTTTAACTAAATAATAAAATACACACGAAGAAATGAC
>JAUMUT010000002.1 GCA_030530525.1 Capnocytophaga sp.
ATATTGATAGCCTTTTATCTCATTTATTTTGTTTTGCAATTGAGAAAGCCCTAACCAATTTGTGTAATAAAACCTTTTTTATTATATTAATCTATGGAATGTTTTAAATAACTGTAATTCAAAAATATACATTGTAATCTTTAATAGTATGTATTGTTCTATGAAACATCTTTTTAAGCTACTTCCATACGCTTTCTCATCTTTAATTTCTGTTTGTTTTGTTTTTCTGTATCAGGTCTTTTGTTTTATTTTTTTATTTTTTTAACTTTTCAAATAGCAAGTGGGGTTATTTTATTAATAATTTATTATTATCTTGTCGTTTAGAATTTTTCCAAATTAAGCTATTCCCTAAAAAAAAAATGTTTTTTTGAGCTTTATAAAAATAGATTTTACTAATTTTGAAGCGTTTTTTTAATCAATATAAAATATGGCTGTAATGGACGAATCTTTCCGAGATTCCATCGGTACGGTAGATGATAAAGGTAAGCGTACTTGGGTATTCCCCAAAAAGCCCAAAGGGAAATATTATAAATACCGAAAATATGTAAGTTATTTATTATTAAGTATTTTCTTTATTGCGCCATTCTTAAAAATAGATGGCAATCAGTTTCTGTTATTCAATATTTTAGAAAGACGATTTAATATTTTTGGGTTTCCGTTTTGGCCTCAGGATTTTTATTTATTCGTACTTTCTTTTATTATTGGCATTGTCTTTATTCTGTTATTTACTGTTGTTTTCGGTCGGATTTTTTGTGGCTGGATATGCCCACAAACGATTTTCTTAGAAATGGTTTTCCGCCGTTTTGAGTATTGGATAGAAGGCGACCGAAATGCGCAGATGAAATTGGATAAACAAGAATGGAATGCTGAAAAAATTCGGAAAAAAAGTATAAAATGGCTTATTTTCTTTGCTATTTCTTTTATTGTTTCCAACGTTTTTTTGGCTTATGTTATCGGTAGCGACCAACTTTTTACTGCTATAAAAGAAGGCCCAATAAAACACTCCAAAACTTTCTTCGCTTTGCTTATTTTCACCAGTGTTTTCTATTTTGTTTTTGCTTGGTTTAGAGAGCAAGTGTGTATTATTGCTTGTCCTTACGGGCGTTTGCAAGGCGTACTTTTGGATAACAAATCTATCGTGGTGGCTTATGACTACAAACGAGGGGAAGGCGAAAAAGGACGAAAAAAATTCCGTAAAAATGAAGACCGAAAAGCTCTCGGACACGGCGACTGTATTGATTGTTTCCAATGTGTGCACGTTTGCCCAACGGGAATTGATATTCGTAACGGGACGCAGTTGGAATGCGTCAATTGTACCGCTTGTATTGATGCCTGCGACGATGTTATGGTAAAATCTGGAATGCCAAAAGGGCTTATCCGCTTTGCGAGTGAAGAAGAAATCGCTAAAAAAGAACCTTTCAAATTCACTGCCCGAATGAAAGGCTACACCGCCGTTCTTGGTATTCTTATCGGTATTCTTATCGGGTTACTTTTCCTTCGTACAGATGTGCAAGCCAATATTTTACGACTTCCTGGGCAACTTTATCAAAAAGAAGGCGATACGATAAGTAATGTTTATACTTATAAAATTATTAATAAAACCACGCACGATTTTGATAAAATTACCTTCAAAGTAGTAGAACCAAAACAAGCCGTTATAGAAATTGTTGGTAATCAAAACATTGACGTTCCTAAACAAGGAATGACCAGCGGTACGATGTTCATCAAACTACATCAGGCGTTTGTAGCGAAGAAAAAAATGACGCTAAAAATAGAAGTGTATAGTGGCGAAACCCGAATAGAAAACACTACCACTATTTTCTCAGGACCAAGAGTTTTCTAAAAATTTATAAAAAGATGTGTAAAAGCATCTTTTTTTATTTCAAAAAAATATTTTTAATTTTGTAAAAAAATAAAACTATGATAAGAAATATCATTTGGGGAATATTTATGCTTACTTTTATTGCTTTAATAGTGTGTTTTTCCATTTATGACGGACAAATATCGCATCAGTTTTTTTATTTCCTTTCTTTTACAATGATGATAGCAGGATTTTTACTTTATCCTTTTCATCAAAAAATTAGTTTGGAAACCGATTTTCTGCTAATGCCATTTTGTGCTATTATTTTGGTAAATCTGATAAATATTTTTTGGGTACAAAATTATAACGAAACTTTTTCGTTAATAAATACTATTTTTGGATTATGTACAGGAATTGCTTTTGGTTTAAAACAAAAAAAGGGAGATAATTTTTAATTCTATAAAAACAAAAAGCTACCCATTTTCTGGATAGCTTTTTTATTATTCCCACTCAATCGTTGCTGGTGGTTTGGAGCTTATATCATATACCACACGATTTACTCCTTTTACTTTATTTATGATTTCATTAGATATTTTTTGTAAAAATTCATACGGAAGATTAACCCAATCGGCAGTCATTCCGTCTGTACTTTCTACCGCTCGGAGGGCTACACATTTCTCATAAGTACGCTCATCGCCCATCACGCCTACACTATTGATAGGCAATAAGATAGCTCCTGCTTGCCAAACTTTATCATATAATTGGTGAGCTTTCAATCCGTTAATGAAAATAGCATCTACTTCTTGCAAAACGGCTACTTTTTCTGGTGTAATATCTCCTAAAATACGAATAGCTAAACCAGGACCAGGAAAAGGATGCCTACTGAGCAATTCCGCATCAATACCCAAAGAAGCCCCCACACGGCGCACCTCGTCTTTAAAGAGCATTCGCAGAGGCTCTACGATTTTAAGTTTCATATAATCAGGCAATCCGCCTACATTATGATGGCTTTTTATAGTAGCCGAAGGACCTTTTACCGAAATAGATTCAATAACATCGGGGTAAATTGTGCCTTGCCCGAGCCACTTGGCATCGGTTATTTTGTGCGATTCTTCATCAAAAACATCAATGAAAACTTTCCCGATAATTTTTCTTTTCTGCTCGGGGTCAGAAACGCCTTTCAAGGCAGAGAAAAACTTTTCGGAAGCATCTACTCCTTTGACATTCAAGCCCATACCTTCGTATTGTTGTAATACGTTAGCAAATTCATTTTTACGAAGCAAGCCATTATTTACAAAAATGCAATGTAGCTGATTTCCAATAGCTTTGTTTAATAAAACTGCGGCAACGGTAGAATCTACTCCACCAGAAAGCCCAAGCACTACTTTTTCATTTCCTATTTGTTTTTTTAGCGTTTCTATGGTGCTTTCTATAAAATTATCGGGGGTCCAAGAAGGTTCTATTTTAGCTATTTTTATTAAAAAATTTTCTAAAATTTTCTTTCCATCGGTAGAATGATATACTTCTGGGTGAAACTGAATAGCGTAAGTATCTTCATTTTCAATACGATAGGAAGCATTGGTAACATCAGGAGTACTTGCAAGGCAAATTCCCCCTTTGGGCAAAGACTTAATCGTATCGCTATGGCTCATCCAAACTTGGCTATTTTTAGGAATATCTGCCAAAAAAGGCTCATTTTCTTTGATAAAAACCAAATTGGCGCGCCCATATTCTCGAATGTCTGACGGAGCTACTTCGCCACCGCCAAAATGTGCCAAAAATTGCGCTCCATAACACACGGCAAGCAAAGGCTTTTTACCACGAATGAGAGACAAATCGGGCTTTGGAGCATCTTGGGCACGAACCGAAAAAGGAGAACCTGAAAGAATTACCGCCACGAAAGAATCCACATCGTCGGGGAGGTGATTGTATGGATGAATTTCGCAATATACATTAAGCTCGCGCACTCGCCTTGCTATCAATTGTGTATATTGAGAACCAAAATCTAAAATGAGAACTTTATTCATCTTAAAAATTTTAACAGATTATAAACTAAAAATTATCGGGCAAAGATACTATTTTTTAAAGATATTTTTAGTTTTATTTTCTATTTTTTTTGAGAGATTTTTTATTCCCTTATCAGAGAATGTATTTACCTTCTGTATAAATAAAAAATTATGATTACCTTTGCCAAAATTTTTAGGAATGAAAATCGCTGCTTACCTCTCCGAACTTAGTACCCTTTACCGCACGGGCAAGGCTACCGAACATACTTATCGCCCTGCATTGGCGACTCTTTTACAAGGCTTATTGCCTAAGTTAGTCATTACCAACGAACCTAAGCGACAAGCCTGCGGGGCACCCGATTATATCCTTACCCTTGCCGACCTACCCATTGGCTTTGTAGAAGCTAAGGACATAGGCGACAACGACCTAAAAGGCGAAAAAATAAAAGGAGGTAACAAAGAACAGTTTGACCGATACAAAAAATCATTGGATAACCTTATCTTTACCGACTACCTCACCTTCCATTTCTATCGTGGGGAAGAGCTGTTGCACTCGGTAACCATTGGCAAAGCTACCGATAAGGGCATCGTAGCCCTTGCTGAAACCTTTGAGCTTTTCCTCACCTATATTCAGGATTTCGGTGGCTTTGAGCCTTCGGGGATTGCCAAAGCCGATACGCTCGTTACCCTAATGGCTCGCAAAGCCAAGCTCCTATCGCAAATTATAGAAAAAGCCCTTACCGAGGACAGCAACCAAGGCATCCATACCGACCTTACCGACCAGCTCTCCGCCTTTCGGGAAATCCTCATTCACGATATTTCCATAAAAGATTTTGCCGATGTCTATGCCCAAACCATTACCTATGGGCTTTTTACGGCACGCTATCACGACCCTACTTTGCCGACCTTTTCGCGTGCCGAAGCCTATCAGCTTCTGCCTAAAAGTAATCCTTTTCTAAAAAAACTATTCGGCTATATCGCTGGTATGGAGGTAGATACCCGCATCAGTTGGGTGGTGGATGACCTCGTACAGCTATACCTCGCCTGCGATGTTGCCCAAATGCTCGCCTCCTATGGGCAAGGCTCTATCACCAAAGACCCCATTATCCACTTCTATGAAGATTTCTTGGAGGCATACGACCCTAAGCTCCGCAAAGACCTTGGTGTATGGTACACGCCACTGCCTGTGGTAACCTTTATGGTGCGTGCCGTAGATGCCCTCCTGAAAAAAGCATTTGCCCTCCCGCAAGGCTTAGCCGATACTTCCAAAGTGAAGGTACAAATAAAACAAGATGGAAAAATAGCAGGATACGACACAGAAGAGCGTGAATTTCACCGTGTGCAAATTCTCGACCCTGCCACAGGTACGGGTACTTTCTTGGCAGAAATCGTAAAGCACATAGCTGGTCACTTTGCAGGGCAACAAGGCTTGTGGCAAGGCTATGTAAGGGAACACCTACTCCCACGCCTCAATGGCTTCGAACTCCTGATGGCAAGCTACGCCATTGCACATTTGAAGTTGGATATACTACTAAACCCACACTTTGCACCGCAAGAAAGAGAAGAAAACCGCATACAGGTGTACTTAACCAACTCCTTAGAAGAAGCCCAAGAGGATAAAAATATGCCCTTTGCCCGCTGGTTGGCAGAGGAAGCCAACGAAGCCAACCGCCTCAAACGCGACACCCCTGTGATGTGCATCATAGGCAATCCCCCTTATAACGGCGAGAGTACCAACAAAGGAAAGTGGATTATGGGCTTGATGAACGACTATAAAAAAGAACCTAACACGAAAATAAAACTCGCCGAACGCAATACCAAGTGGATAAATGATGATTATGTAAAGTTTATCCGCTTAGGAGAATATTTTGTAAGCAAAAACGGTAGCGGACTTTTGGCATACATCACCCCGCACGGCTTTTTGGACAACCCTACTTTTCGCGGAATGCGTTGGCACTTACTCAAAACCTTTGACTGCATTTACACCCTTGACCTACACGGCAACAGCCGAAAAAAGGAAACTACCCCCGATGGAGAGGCCGACCAAAATGTGTTTGACATTATGCAAGGGGTCGCCATTACTATTTTTGTAAAAACACCTAATGCCAAATTGTCCCCCTTTGGAGGGGGAACGGGGGAGGTTACCTCTGAACTCGCCCAAGTATTCCATTACGACCTATGGGGTAAGCGAGCGGAAAAATTTGCTTTTTTAGAAGAAAACACCTTGGAAATCATTCCTTTTACACAGGTTAATCCTACGGCACCTAATTACTTTTTTGTACCAAAGGATAACAGCCTTTTAGCGGAATATGAACAAGGGTTTTCCATTGCAGAATTTTTTAAACGGAATAGTGTAGGCGTGGTAACAGGAAAGGACAGTGTATTGATAGATACAAATAAACAAGCCTTACTCTCCAAAGTAAAAGAACATTATGATATAATACCAGAAATAGCAAAAGTTAAAGAAATAGCCTATCGCCCTTTTGATACCCGCTATATCTATTGGGATATAGAGTTAGTTACTCGACATCGTTCAAATACAATGCAACATTTTATTAAAGGAGAAAATATTGGATTGGTGGTTTCAAGGGCAAACAGACAGCTTAGTCTAAATTATATGTTTGTTACAAAAGATATTGCAGACTTACATATTTTAGACAATGCTGCTGATTCAACTTATACTTTCCCCCTCTATCTTTACCTTGAAGGCAAAGGGCATTTTAAAGATGCTCCCTTAGAGAAAACACCTAACCTTAACCCTGAAATCCTTAAAGCATTGGGAGGCGACCCACAAGTAGCCTTTGACTATTGCTATGGGGTGCTACATAGCAAAAACTATCGCGAAAAATATAAGGAGTTTTTAAAGATAGATTTTCCCCGTATTCCTTACCCCAAAAACGAAGAAGACTTGCACCATTATGCTTCCATAGGCAAACGCTTGCGCGAGCTACACCTCTTGGAAAGCCCCGAAGTGCAATCGCTTATCACTACCTATCCTGTAGCGGGGAATAATGTTGTGGAAAATATACTTCCGTCTTTTGGTCAGGAAAAAGTAGGTAGCATTTATATTGATGAAAATCAATACTTTGGCGAAGTTCCCCTTCTTGCTTGGGAAGCCTACATCGGTGGTTACCAACCTGCCCAAAAATGGCTGAAAGACCGCAAGGGAATTACATTAAGTTATGAAGATATAATGCATTACCAACGGCTTATAAAAGCATTGTTAGAAACCGAAAACATCATAAATTCTTAACCAAAATTTCATATAATTAGCTCATTAGTCAAAAAAATATAGTATTTTTGCAGATTAAAACGATATTTTAAGTTCTAAACCAATGGAAACAAAAGATTTACTCCGCATAGCCGAGCAATTTGGCAGTCCTGTTTATGTGTATGATGCTACAAAAATAGCATCTCAGTATCAACGACTTAGCAATGCTTTCACTTCCGTAAAAAACCTCCGAATTAATTACGCAATGAAGGCACTTTCCAATATTTCTATTCTCAAACTAATGAAAACATTGGGCGCAGGCTTGGACACCGTTTCTATCCAAGAAGTAAAATTGGGGCTTCGGGCGGGCTTTGACCCAAAACAAATTATTTTTACCCCAAACGGCGTTTCTCTGGACGAAATGGAAGAAGCCGCATCTTTGGGCGTGCAACTCAACATTGACAATCTTTCTTTTTTGGAACAATTTGGAAGCAAACACCCCGAAATTCCTGTTTGTATTCGTATTAATCCGCACGTAATGGCTGGCGGAAATTCTAATATTTCCGTAGGGCATATTGATAGTAAATTTGGTATCAGTATTCATCAAATTCCTCATATTCTTCGTATTGTAGAAAATACCAAAATGCACATTAACGGTATTCATATGCACACAGGAAGCGATATTTTGGATATTGATGTGTTTCTTTACGCTGCCGAAATTTTGTTTGAAACTGCTAAAAATTTTAAGAATTTAGACTTTATAGATTTTGGTAGTGGCTTTAAAGTTCCTTATAAAGAAGGCGATATACAAACGAATATTGAAGAGCTGGGCGAGCGACTCAGTACGCGTTTTTTAGAATTTTGTAAAGATTATGGCAAAAATATTACTTTGGCCTTTGAACCTGGCAAGTTTTTAGTAAGCGAAGCAGGATATTTTTTGGTAAAAGTAAATGTGGTAAAACAAACTACTTCTACGGTTTTTGCTGGCGTAGATTCGGGGTTCAATCATCTTATCCGCCCAATGTTTTACGGGGCAACGCATCATATTGAAAACATTTCTAACCCAGAGGGGAAAAAACGTTTTTATTCGGTAGTTGGGTATATTTGCGAAACGGATACTTTTGCCTCTAACCGCCAAATTTCGGAAATTACCGAAGGCGATATTCTTTGCTTTAAAAACGCAGGAGCTTACTGCTATACAATGGCAAGTAACTACAATTCTCGGCTTCGCCCTGCGGAAGTTTTATGGATAAATGGCCAGGCAAAACTCATTCGTAGAGCCGAAACTTTGGAAGATTTATTGCAAAACCAAATAGAAATAGATTGGTAAATAAAAATGCTATTCCAACAAAATGGGAATATTTTTTAAAAAACTTTATAAAAAAAATAGGCTACCTTCCGATAGCCTATTTTTTATTTTATTTTAAAAGATCGTTCAATACAGAAACCGCTTCTTCTATATAAATATCTTTTTGTAAAGATTCGTGCCAACGGTCTCTACGCGCTTTAACATCCTCATTTGCTTGTGCTTGCGCTTCTTCCGAAGTTAAGGAAGCAAACGTTAAAGGAGATTTATAGTCTGATAACGATTTAAATTTTTTATTCATTGTTTCGCCTTCTTCAACTTGTTTTTTATACAAATTGTAGTTCAAAGAATACGTGTTATCATTTCTTTGTTTTTCTATCCAACGAGCGTTTTCATCTACCAATTTGAACATAGGGTTAGCCTCAATTCTTTTTTTGCTATTAGCAATAGCTTTTGGGAATTTAGGGTTATCTAATTTGGTGTATTTAGCAGGCTCTATTTTGTCCCAAGGGAGAGGATTTTTAAGCTCACGTTCTCCTATTTTTATATATTTATATCTGTCTGGGATAGCAATATCACTTTTTACACCTTCCAATTGGGTAGAACCTCCATTTACTCGATAAAATTTCTGACGAGTAAGTTTAACCGCTCCTAAGTCGCCCAAAGAATTATTACGAACCGATTCGTTTAGGTCTAAAACTTCTTGAACTGTTCCTTTTCCAAAAGATTGATTACTACCGATAATAATTGCACGACCATAATCTTGCATTGCAGCAGCCAAAATTTCCGAAGCCGAAGCAGAAAGTTCATTTATTAGAATAACCAACGGCTTATCCCATTGAGTTTCTTTATTAGTGTCGCTCAAAACACGAACTGAGCCATTAGCTCCTCGTACTTGTACCACAGGTCCTTCTTTTATAAATAAACCAGCAATATCTACCACATTAGAAAGCGATCCACCGCCATTGTTACGCAAATCTACAATAAGTCCGTCAATATTTTCTTTTTTCAATTTTTCGATTTCAAGAGCCATATCCGAAGCCGAATTTCTTTCTTTCAAATCTTTAAAATTGATATAAAACATTGGAAGATTGATAATTCCGTATGTTTTATCACCAGATTTAATAATGGCTGATTTGGCAAAAGTTTCTTCAATTTCCACAATATCACGAGTGATAGGCACAACGCTAATGCTACCATCTACGTGTTTTACCGTTAGCCTAACTTCACTACCTTTTTTTCCTTTAATGAGTTTTATAGCTTCTTCCAAGCGCATACCTACTACATCAACAGGTTCGTTTGCTCCTTCGCCCACTTTCAAGATAAGGTCGCCCACTTCCAAAAGTTTGCCTTTCCAAACGGGGCCACCCATTATAATATCGCTGATACGAATACCATCGGTTCTTTTTTGTAAAACTGCCCCGATACCTTCAAATTTGCCAGACATACCTTGGTCAAATCTTTCTTTGGATTCAGGTGCCATATAAGTAGTGTGTGGGTCGGTAGATTCAATATAACTATTAATGAACGTACCAAACCAATCTTCTTCGGTTATATCTTGATTGGAGCTGAATGCATCTTCAAAGGCTTTTTGAGTAGTTTCAATAGCTTCTTTTTTTAGCTCTTCGTCTGATTTTTTTGTATAATTGCTATCTTTTTCTTTTTTAGTATCTTCTTCTTTTTGTTTTATAACATAATTAGATAAGATAGTAAATTTTAAGATTTTTCTCCAACGTTCTTTGAGTGCTTTTTGGTCTTTGGCATATGGCAATTTCTCATAATCTAAATTAATAGTTTCATTGGTATTGAAATTAACATCTTGTTTTATAAGCTCTTGCATATAACCCTTAGCCTCTTTTATGCGCTCCAAAAGCCTTGCATAAGTAAGGTTAAAGAAAGAGACGTCTTTTTGTTTTAAAGCATCGTCCAATTTTAGCTCATATTTTTTAAATTCGTTAATATCGGATTGTAAAAAATAACGTTTTTGAGGGTCAAGATAATCTAAATAATTGTTAAAAACTCGTTTGGAATAATTGTCGTCCAATTCTTGTGGCTCATAATGCCCTCTCGTAATCATATATTGGATTATTTCCATTAAAAGTTTTTCTTTATCGCCAGAATTTTCAAATTGTTTATTGGTAAAACTGCACGATGCGAAAGAAATTAATCCTAAAAAAAAGAGAAAAAATACATTTTTTTTCATAAAAAATTACATTTAGTGTTGCAAAGGTACTAAAATATTTAGTGATTGCTAATTTATTTTAACTTATTTAACAAAAGAATTTTTATTTTAGCGTTTTTTAAAATAAAAAAATCCTTTAAATTTTTAATTCCGAAGGGATAATACAAATGGGAATAGGTTGCATTTTATGCTGATTAATTCTGTTAAGTCGTTGATATATAGTGATTATTTCTTTTTCTCTACCTTCATAATTTTCAGGAGTTTTCCCTTGTTCGGTAGCAAGCATAGCCCATTCGAGTTCGTCATAAGTGGCTCCTAATTGGTCTTCATCGCTTCGGTCATCGCCAAAAAGGCCATCGGTTGGTTTTGCTTTTTGGATTTCCGAAGAGACATTCAAAATTTGTGCCAATTGATAAACTTCGCTCTTCATAAGGTCGGCAATTGGGCTAATATCCACGCCTCCATCGCCATATTTGGTAAAAAATCCAACGCCAAAATCTTCAATTTTATTACCTGTACCAACTACTATAAGTCCTTGTAAGCCAGCGAAATAGTAAAGCGTTGTCATACGAAGGCGAGCGCGAGTATTTGCCAAAGCCAATGCGTTATTTTCTGTATCGGGAATTTGTTTTTTAAATTCTTCAAAAACGGAAGTAAGGTTAATACTTAGGTCGCTAACATTAGGGTATTTTTCTTTTAAAAATTGAATGTGTTTTTTTGCTCTTTGCACCTGATTTTCAGCCTGATGAATAGGCATTTCAATACAAAGAGTGGGCAAGCCTGTTTCGGCGCAAAGAGTGGATACAACGGCAGAGTCAATTCCGCCAGAAATGCCAATTACCATTCCTTTTACTCCTGATTTTTTCACGTAATCAGAAATCCAATGTACGATATGTTCTTTTACTTTTTCTATATTCATTTGTAACTATTTGATTTTTAGAGAAAATGTGAGTTTGTAAATTAGTTTATTTATAAAAAATATTTGTTAATCCGTTTCAATAGGAGAACCATTCATAAAGTTTTCAAAAGAATTTACAGGAGCAAAGTCAATATAGAAAGTAGAATAATTATCTTTTTTTCGCCATAAGCGAACGGAATCTGTTCCTTTCTTTTCTAACCATTCCCGAGTTACTAATTTTCTTTCTTTAAGGCCTAATACATCTATTAAGAGCCATTGCCCCAAGGCGGATTGTCCATATCGTTTCCCTGTTTGAGGGTCTATTTCTGTATTGCTTCCTGATTGCAAACCTTTCATATTACTTTGTGTTACAAGGGCTGGAATTCGTTTCCCATTAGGGAGTTCTAAATGAAAACGTATTTCAGGTTTGTCTTTTTTATCTCCTTCAAACGTATTTTTTATATTTTCAAAATTAAAAATATCTTTTATAAAAAAGTTTGGATGCTTTTTATGAAATTCTCGAGGAATAGGAATATAAACTTCGTTTAGTGGCCTTGGGGTATCACTACCTCTATTTTTAGGAGATGCGTTCCAGGCGTTAAGTCCTGATTTTTCTTCTACTTCTTTTGATGTATATGAGTATAAAGGCAAATAAGCTTCAACTATATCTTGTTTTGCAATTTCTTTTCCTATTAAAAATTTAGAATAAGCTTCCAGTAAAAAAGAAAAAGGGTCTTCAATTATATTTACATTGAATTGATTTAGTAAAAATGTGTCTTTTTTATTACTATCAAATTTTTGCCAGATTTGAGAGTCTCCAAAAGTAAATTTGTAATCTTTTTTTCCATCAGACCAATAGAATGCTGTTGGAGTTAATTCATACTTTTGTAGATTATTAGTATCTATTAGAGGATATGCACACTCATTAATTACAAAAAGGCCTTCGTCTCGAGTTATATAATGGTAAATATTTTTATCTTCTGATAAACCTAATCTTTCATAATCAATACGCATTCGTTCATTTTTTATCTCAGATATTTTAAATGCTAATGCTTCTTTATCATAGCGAACATTATTGATTTCCTCTTGAAATCGCTTTAATTGCATAACTTTTTGAAAAGAAGGTTTGCTACTCATCCAAGTTTTTAATCCAATACCTATTCTGTCATTTCCAAAAATGGAAAGGATATCGTGAGGGGTATTTCCTATGTCAACATTTTGGCTGTTAAAAATTTTAGCAAAAATAGTTTCTTGAAATTTAGAGTCTAAGTAAGGAACTAAGTCTCCGTGTTTTTGTCGGAATAAATTGGATAGAGCTCCATAGACTTGTAGAAATTCAATGTATTTATCTCTTTGCTCTTTTGAATATCTTTCCCAAACACTCATTTTAATTTAATATTTTTAGAATTTGTTTGCTTATTCTTTGAATTAGAGGCATTGTTACGGAGTTTCCTGCTTGTATGTATAGTTTTGATTTAGCAATATTAGGCAAGATAAAATCTTTCGGATAGCCTTGAAAATTAAAACATTCACGAGGAGTTAATTTTCTAATTCCAAAATCATCTTTAATAATAGGCACATTATGCCCACCTGTTCCCATATTTGCAGTTAAAGTAGGGCAAACATTACTTTTATTTTCACGGACATATACTCGTCTCCATTGATATATAGTATCTTTTCGAGTTATTGTCTTTTTAAGTTCAGGAGTATATTTATGTGTTGGCTGGTAATAAAAATAATCTTCTTGCTTTCCTTTTTCTAAAAAATTATGAATAGTCTTGGTCAGTTTTATCTTTTTAGGGAATTGAAAATCATTATAATTCGGCACTTGCTTTGGGTCAAAGGCTACAATGAATATACGTTCTCTATTTTGTGGAATATTAGCATATTCCATTGTATTGAGTACTTCGTAAAATATCTTATAGCCTAATTTTTGCTCTAATACATTAGTAATTACTTTAAAAGTTCGTCCTTTGTCGTGGCTTACTAAGTTCTTTACATTTTCTAAAAAGATAACTTTTGGTCGGTGTTTATGGGCTATTTCTTCTATTTCAAAGAAAAGAGTTCCACGAGTGTCTTTAAAGCCCTTCTGATAGCCTGCTATAGAAAATGCTTGACAAGGGAATCCCGCACAGAGAATATCAAATTTTTTTGGAATTTTCTTTTTAGTTTCTTGTAAAGTAATATCCCCGAAAGGAGTTTCTCCATAGTTTTCTTGATAGGTTTGTTGAGCAAATTTATCCCATTCAGAGGAAAAAACGCATTCCGCCCCAACGTTTTGCATTGCTAAGCGAAACCCTCCAATTCCTGCAAAAAGGTCTATAAATTTTATTTTTTTGTTCATTGTTTATTTCTTTTTAGAATGCAAAGGTACTCTTTTTCTTCGTTAAAATATAATATTTATTAAAACTTTCATAAAGAGGTAATTCTCAATTTCTTTAAGAAAGACAAAAATATGTAACTACAAAAATAAAACTATTTTTGTATATAAGATAAAAAAACGAAAAGAATTTCTCCTTTTCGTTTAAAAAATTAAATTATATTTATTATGAAACTATGCTTCACAGCTACTACAATTCACAAAATTCATAATCATTTCTTTTGCGACAGATTGGCTTCTTTGGTAATAAAGTGTTTTTACGCCCAATTTCCAAGCCTCAATAAGTACTTTATTCACTTCTTTGATAGGCATTGTTGGCGGAATATTGAGGTTCAAACTTTGAGTTTGGTCTATAAACTGTTGTCGTTGAGCGGCTTGTGTTACAATTTCCATAGGAGAAATTTCTTTAAATGTTTTGAAAACATTTTTCTCGTGTTCTGAAAGTTCGGTTAAATGTTGTACAGAACCATCAGCCAAACGAATACTGCGCCAAATATCTTCATTATTTAAGCCTTTTTCTTCTAATAATTCAGCTAAATATTTATTTTTTCGCATAAAATTCCCTGTTGCCAAGCCTACTTTGTAGTAATTACTTGAATAAGGTTCAATTCCTGGCGAAACTTGCCCCAAAATAGCGGAACTGGAAGTAGTTGGCGCAATTGCCATTGTGGTTGTATTGCGTCTTCCGTAACCGCGAAGTAGTTCTGGCTCGCCATAAATATGTGCTAATTCTTGCGTTGCTTTGTCGGCTTCTTCACGAATGTGTTTGAAAGCGCGAGCGTTAAATTGTGTTGCTTCAAAACTTTCAAAAGGAATTCTATTCTTCTGTAAATAAGAATGATAGCCCAAAACCCCTAAGCCCAAAGCACGATGGCGGATAGCAAATTTTCTGGCAGATTGTAAGTAATAATTATTTTTTGTTTTTTCAATAAATTCGGACAGAACCGCATCTAAAAAGAAGATAGCAAGTTTAACCGCTTTGGTGTCTTTCCATTCGTCAAAAAGTTCCAAATTCATTGAAGATAAGCAACATATGAATGATTCGTCAATGCTAGAAGGAAGCATAATTTCGCTACATAAATTGCTAGAACGAATAATCATATTATTGTCTTTATACACTTGTGGGCGATTACGATTTACATTATCTGAAAAGAAAATGTAAGGCAATCCTTTTTGTTGGCGCGACTCTAAAACTCTTGCCCATAGCTTTCGTTTTTCAACATCGCCATCAATCATTTCTTGCATCCAATAGTCTGGCACACAAATACCAAAGAAAAGATTTTGAATATGGAAGCCTGTGTCTTTTATTTGTAAAAATTCTTCGGCATCGTGGTGATCAATATCCAAATAAGCAGCAAAAGCACCTCGCCGTACTCCTCCTTGCGAAACCACGTCCATAGCCGAGTCAAACAACTTCATAAAGCTCACCGCACCGCTAGATTTTCCGTTGTCGGTAACGGCAGAACCTCTATGGCGTAATTCTCCAAAATATCCAGAAGTACCGCCACCTATTTTAGTTTGCATAATCACCTCTCCGAGTTTATGCGTTATCCCTTCAATGCTGTCAGGAATATGCACATTGAAACACGAAATAGGCAACCCGCGCTCGGTACCCATATTTGCCCATATGGGGGAAGAGAAACTTATCCAACCTTTGGTAATCATTTCTTTAAAAGCGGGTTGTAGCTCTGGTTTATATAATCGTTTGGCAGCTGCCGAAGTGATTCTATCTATCGCTCCTTCTACGGTTTCTCCGTTTAGTAAATATCCTCTATTGAGGATTTGCTCAGATTCATCATTGAGCCACCATATGTTTTTTTCTTCGCTCATTGGTTAATAGTCGTTTTTTTTATTGAAATATATTGTTAGTTTTTATTTTATTGATAATCAGATTGTTAAAATGTTTTTAGTGTTAAAAAAACCGAATGCAAAATTATAAAAAAACTTTACTTCACAAGTTTTTTTTTTGTAAAAATTTCCTTAAAAAAAAGAATTAACATTTCTTTTTTTTTTACTTAATTGAAAATCTGAATAATAGATTTTTTTTAAGAAAACATATAAAATGAAATCATAAATAGAGCTAAATAAATTTGTATAAAGAATACAAAAAACAGAATTATTTCATAGCAAAAATACAAATTATAATTCTTAAAAAATAATTTATAATGTTAATTTTTTAATTAAAAACAAAAAAAGAGGCTTTCCAAAACGGGTAGCCTCTTTGCTGAGTAAAAGTTTAAAAAGAAGAATTATTCTATGCTTTTTATAGCGAACATTCCTTTTTTATCAAATTCAGTTTGATTGATATTTTCGTCTAATTTGGTAGTAGAATCGTATTCATACACAAGAATTTTTTCTCCATTAACATTCTGATTTCCACCAAATGTTATTAACGAAAGGAAACATATTAGTTAAGTGATGTACCACAGAAAAAAGGACAAAAAGAGTGCTGTTCAGCTCTTATAAGAGTAATTTCTAAGGAAGAAAAATTTGTCTTTTTTTCGCTTTTTGCTGAGCTTTTTTCCCATTCTTTTTTAAGCGAACATTTTCCGTGGCATTCTAATTGTGGTTGGGTTTTATTCTCACAGAGGGTGGCTTCTATTTTTTCTTGGTTGATTTTGAAGTAAATAACCACACCCACCTGCTGAATACTTATCCAGAGGAGCAAAAAAGAAAGAAAAAAAGAAATCCACTTTTTCATAAATGCAAAAATACAAAATAATTTAGATTTCTTTTTTTCTTTAAAAAAACATTATTCATAAAAGAAATTTATAACAAAAACAAACAGAATAGTTTTTATTTATAAATCTCTTTTGCCTTGTCCCATAGTTTATCCATTTCGGGGAGCGACATTTCTGGGAGATTTTTATTTTCTTCTTGGGCTAATTTTTCCAAATATTGAAAGCGTTTAATGAATTTTTGATTCGTATATTCCAACGCATTTTCGGGGTTAATTTTCAGAAAACGAGCGTAATTGATAAGGCTAAAAAGTACATCACCAAATTCTTTTTCTGCTAAAGAATATTCTTGTTTTTGTACTTCGGTTTGAAATTCGTTTATTTCCTCTTGCACTTTTGCCCAAACGTCTTCTTTATTTTGCCAATCAAACCCCACGCCCGCTACTTTTTCTTGTATTCGGAAGGCTTTTACTAAGGCAGGAAGCCCTTTCGGAACGCCACCCAATACGCTTTTATTGCCCGTTTGTAGCTTTATTTTTTCCCAATTTTGTTTTACTTCTTCTTCATTTTCTACCGAAATATTTCCGTAAATGTGTGGGTGTCGTTCTATGAGTTTTTCGCAAAGAGAATGTATAACGTCCGCAATATCAAATTTTTGCGTTTCGCTGGCTATTTTGGCATAAAATACCAAATGCAGAAGAACGTCGCCCAATTCTTTTTTTATTTCAGGGAAATTTCCTTCCAAAATGGCATCGGTAAGCTCATAAAGTTCTTCCATTGTTAGTGGGCGAAGGCTGAGCATTGTTTGTTTTTTATCCCACGGACATTGCGAGCGAAGGTCGTCCATAATATCCAAAAGTCGCCCAAAGGCTTGCATTTTTTCTTCCTTAGTGTGCATTTTTTTACAAATTATTTTTAATAGGAAATAAATAAAAACAGAATAAATGTAATTAATTTTTATTCAGGAAATTCAAATTTTAACTGAACGGGCAGAAGTTGAAAACTTTTCCTGTGGTAAGGCGAAATACCATATTTTTTAATAGCTTCCCGATGTGTTTTGGTTGGGTAGCCTTTGTTTTTTTTCCAATCGTACATTGGGTATTCTTCGTGTAGTTTTTGCATCAGTTCATCGCGGTAAGTTTTAGCCAAGATAGAAGCCGCTGCAATACGCATAAAACGGGCATCACCTTTTACCATACACGCATACGGAATGTTGTTAAAAGGCTTGAAGCGGTTTCCATCAACTACAATAAAATCAGGAACTTGCGTAAGGTTTTCCACAGCTTTTTGCATTCCTAAAATAGATGCATTGAGGATATTTATTTGGTCAATTTCTTTCTCTGAAATATGAACAACAGAAAAACTAATCGCTTCTTTTTCTATGATAAATCTTAGTTTATCTCTTTGTTTTTCAGATAGTTGTTTGGAATCATTTAAAGAACTATCAAAAAAATCTTCGGGGAGGATAACCGCTGCTGCTGTAACGGGACCAGCCAAACAACCTCTTCCTGCTTCATCTGTTCCTGCTTCCTTAGGAGAATAATGCCATTTTTCCATATGGGTATATTTTTTAAAAAAAAATGAATAAAAAATAGGTAGCAAAGATACAAAAAATATTAAACTTTTTATAAAAAAACAGAGGTTTAGATATAAATTCTTACAAAAATATATTTTTTATTATATTTTTTTGTATTTTTGCCTTGTAAAAACACTCATAAAGTTATGAACTTAAAAAAACATAATTGGCTGATATTATTATTGGTGAGTACATTTCAGATGGCTTTTGCTCAGAAAACCATTACGGGAATAGTAAAAGACCAGCAAGGCACTCCTATTTCGGGTGTAGTTATTCATCAAAAAAAAGATATAAAAATACAAACACAAACCACAGGGGAAGGGAAATATACTATTTCTGCCCAAGAAGGCGATGTGTTAGTATTTTCTTTTTTAGGAAAAAAAACGATAGAACGTTCTGTGGGGCAGTCTGCTACGATAGATGTTGTTTTGGAGAATGAAGGAGCCAGCCCACAAGGAACTCCTACAGATCCTCCAGCAGGAGTAGCTCGTACGAATGTAAGGGGGCCGTCCTCTATTTATGGGGCGAGTAAGCCCTTATGGGTAGTGGATGGGGTAATCCTTGATAATGATATAGAGCTAAGTCCTGATGCGCTTTCCTCTTCGGATGCTAAGTTGTTGATAGCCTCTGCATTAGGGGGGCTTTCATCTGATGATATTGCTTCTTTCCGAGTGCTTAAAGATGCTTCGGCAACTTCTATTTATGGGCCTCGTGCTGTTGCAGGTGTCGTGGAGGTTACTACCCGAAGAGGCACGCAAGGAACAAGTAGTATCACCTACACTAATGAATCCACCTTTAGGTTCATTCCTACTTATAATAATTTCAATATAATGAATTCACAAGAGCAGATGGATTTTGATATGGAAATGCTCCGAAGAGGGAATTATTCCTACCATACCCTAACTGTTCGCAGGAATAAAGGTGAAATAGCGCGTATGTATGAGCTACTTAATACCGCAGGTGCAGATGGTCGTTTTGGGTTAGATAACACTGATGCAGCCAAGACCGCATATTTGCAAGCTGCTGAACGCAGGAATACGGATTGGTTTGCGAAATTATTCCAAGCCAGCGTGATACAAAATCATTCCGTAAGTATCACAACAGGGACGGATAAAGCATCCTATTATGCTTCTGTGAGCTTCCTTACCGACCCAGGTTGGATGAAGTTCAGTAATAACGATAGATATTCCGCCAACCTCAATGCCAACTATAAGTTAAGCAAAAAGGTAACCTTTAATGTGATTGTAAATGGAGCTTATAGGGAGGCGAGAACACCTGGAAGTGTAGATCCTATTACGGGGAAAGTATCCTCTTCTTTTGACCTAAATCCATACTCGTATGCATTGAATGCAGCTCGTACGCTTGACCCTTCTCAGTATTATAATTATCGCTATGCGCCGATGAATATTTTTGAGGAATTACAGAATAACTATACGAATACCAATGTAGGAGATATCAAAGTGCAAGGGCGACTTTCTTGGAAAATAACACCAAAGATAGAAGCTTCAGCTTTGGCAGCAATTAAGTACCAGAGCATCTCCCAAGAGCTGAACCAAACCGAGTATTCCAACCTTGCAAGGGCATACCGTGCCACAGATAACCTTAATATGATTAATAGAAATGAATATTTGTATGAAGACCCTTATGATGCTTATGACGTAAGGCATACCGTTCTTCCAGAAGGAGGTATCCGAGAGAAAACACAAAGTATCCTTAACGGAAAGGATTTTCGGGCAACTATTGATTATAAAGATTCTTTCCTAAAAGGAATACATAAAATACAACTTTTCGGAGGGATGGAGACGAATGACACATACAGGAATAAAGATTGGAACAAAAATTTCGGATTACTTTATGGCTTAGGAGAAATTTCTTTCTTTTCCTATGAAGCACTTAAACAAATACAGGAAAGCCGAACTCCTAACTATTACACCGTAACAAACACCACCACACGAAATGTAGCGTTCTTCTCCAATGCGACTTATGGCTATAAGGATAGATATATTTTTAATGGTACTCTCCGAACCGATGCTTCTAATAAGTTTGCCAGCTCTCGCTATATTAGGTGGATGCCTACTTGGAACATTGCTCTTACTTGGAACGTTTCCAAAGAATCTTTCTTCCCTAAGCTAAAACCTATTTCTAACCTGTCCTTCAAGGCTTCTTTTGGGGTAACTCCAGAAAGTCCATCGGTTAGTAATTCCTTAGCAAAAATTGTGGGTGATGTACCTTGGAGAAGTAGCAATACGAATAGAGAAACAGCCCTAAGAATCAGTGAAGCAGCTAATTATGAGCTTACCTATGAGAAGAAGCAAGAGCTAAATATAGGAACTCAAGTAGGATTCTTCCATAACAGAATTAACCTGGCACTGGACTGGTACACTCGTAACAACTATGACCTTATAGGACGTGTGCCTACTCAAGGACTGAACGGAAGTATCCTCCGTTATGGAAATGTAGCTTCTATGCGTGCCTATGGGGTGGATTTAAGCCTTGAAACACAGAATATTAAGCTCAAGGATTTCTCCTGGACAACTACCTTTATATATGCTAAGAATGAGAATGAAATTACAGAACTTTATGTAGATGCTTCCATTAGTGATATGGTAAGTGGTAATGGCTTCTCCAAGCAGGGCTATCCCGTAGGGTCTATCTTTTCTATTCCTTTTCGTGGGCTGAACCAAGATGGTCTCCCTACTTTCTCCGATGCTAACGGAAATACCACTATTGATGGACTTCGGTTTGACCAGCGTAACAATCTGGATTTCCTTCAATATTCGGGAACCACTAAGCCTACGGATGTTGGTAGTTTAGGAAATCTTTTCAAGTACAAAGGGCTTTCCCTTAACATCCTATTCACCTATTCTTTTGGAAATGTGTTGCGCCTGCCAACAGCTTTTAGTGCAAGTTATAATAATGATGCTCTTGCAAGGCCCAAGGAATTTGCTAACCGCTGGATGCAACCAGGTGATGAACATCGTACCAATGTTCCTGTAATTGCTTCTTTCTATCAACAGAATGAGATGCCTAACCTACAATATGCTTACACGGCTTATAATTATTCAGATGTACGTATTGCCAAAGGGGATTTTATCCGCTTGAAAGAAATTTCTCTCGGATATGATTTTGACAGAGAAACCCTCCGAGCAATGAAGATAAAACGATTAGGTGTGAAGCTCCAAGCCTCCAACCTATTCCTTTTGTATGCAGATAAAAAGCTCAACGGAGCCGACCCAGAATATGCTGGGCTTTCCTCCTTTGTTCCTAATCCTAAACAAATTACATTCAGCTTGCGAGTGGGCTTATAATCCTTAATTTAGTTAAAATGAAAAAGATAAAAATATCTCTAATAGTTTTGCTCTTGCTTCCTTTTACTTCCTGTAATAAGTTTCTGGATAAGAACCCTGATAGTAGAGTAGAGCTTGATACCCCTGAAAAAATACAAAAATTTTTGGTAAGTGCCTATCCGACCACTTCCCCAGCAGTACTAACGGAATTTTCCTCCGATAATATAGATGATATAGGGGAAAATAACCGCTATACCCTCCCTTTTATAGAAGAAATAGTCTATTGGAAGGAGTTCCATGAATATGGGAACCGCGATGGGCTTCGTGCGATATGGAATGACTGTTATTCCTCTATATATCACGCAAATACCGCTTTGGAAGCTATTGAAAAATTAGGAGGAAATACCGCCGAACTTAGGGCGTCCAGAGGGGAAGCCTTAGTAGCGCGTGCATATGCTCACTTTGTGTTAGTAAATCTTTTCGGGAAACATTATAATGCCTCTACAAGCAGTACGGATTTAGGAATCCCTTATGTAGATGCACCCATTGTACAATTTCGCGCACAACGACCACGTAATACTGTTGCAGAAGTATATAATCGTATAGAACAAGACCTTACACAAGGGCTTGAACTTATTAATGATACCTATTATAAAGTACCCAAATTCCATTTTACCAAAAAAGCCACTCAGGCTTTTGCTACTCGTTTTTATTTGTATAAAGGAGAATGGCAAAAAGCAGAAGAAATGGCAACCAATGTTTTAGGTACAACCATCGTATCCAGCACGTTACGCGATTGGACAGCCTTCCAGCCTTTGCTTGCCCAAGACCCTCATGCCAAAGAATATTCCCGCGATGATATTAATGCAAATATTTTAGTGGCTACGGCTCAAACCAATGCTGTTAGTTATATTGATGGTACTTCTGTGGCACGCTTTACTCACGGCTCAGCGATAGCAAACCGCGAAACATTCTTAACCGAAAGCAATATTTGGGGCGGTACACAAAGTACTTATAAAGATAAACCTTATACAAGATATATTACTGAAATTAGTAAATATATTTATACCAAATATCCGCAATATGTAAATAATCGCTCGCAAGTGGTGCTTTTCAATGCCGATGAAATTCTCTTGGAAAGGGCAGAAGCTCGCATTTTGCAAAATAATTTTACAGGAGCTTTGGAAGATTTAAATCTCTTTACATCAAGATATTTGAATGTAACCACTGCTTACACCCAGAGTGATATTAATACGGCTTACGAAAGTATTCCGTATTCCAGCTATGATACTACAACACGCCTTTCTCGGGCTACTCAAAAGAAACAACTTCACCCTGTTTTTTCTATAACTTCCGACCAAGAAAATCTCTTGCATTACCTTTTACAATGCCGAAGATTGCTCACTCTTGGCGAGGGACTTCGTTGGTACGATATTCGTAGATACGGGATAGAAGTGTATCGCCACCAAATAGGAAATGACGGAAATGCCTATGTAAGGGAAGTGCTTACACAAAGTGATAATCGCCGTACATTGCCACTTCCTGCCGATGTTGCCTCAGCTGGAATGGAACAAAACCCAAGATAAAATTAAAAATCCAATAAAAATGAAAAAAATTCTTACTTTCTTATTTATTCTATGGAATATTAATAATATTTATAGTAGTATGAAACCTTTTTCTAACGGAGATAATGATATTATAGAAGAAAAACGACAAATTTCTTCTTATGAAAACATTGAAATTTCAGGTTCTTATCGTATTGTTTTTACTAACGAAAAAGAAGGAGAAATTACCATAAAAGCACCAGAAAAAACTCTTCCTTTGATAAAAACCGAAGTGCAAAACCATACTCTAAAAATAGGAATGGAAGATGAAAAACATAAAATTAATCCAAAAACTACCATTTACATTCCTACTCATTCGCGTATAAAAACGATAATTGCCAAAGGAGCATTAACCATTACTGATGAAAATGACTTGATTTTCAGCGACTTACAATTAGATTTACGAGGAAGTGGAACGATGAAACTACAACTGAAAGCCAATTCTTTACAACTAAATATTTCAGGCGCAGGAGTGGTAACTTTAAGCGGAGAAACCAAAGATTTTTCTGCTAATATAAATGGAGCAGGAAACCTAAAAGCCCAAGATTTTTCCTCAGAAAAGGCAGTTATACACATAAAAGGAGCAGGCAAAGCCACCGCTCACGTAACTCGTTCTGTGGAGGCAACTATCGCAGGGACAGGAAAAATAAATATCAGCGGAAACCCTCCTGAACAGAAAAAAAATATAAAAGGAATAGGAGCAATAAAAATTGAATAAAATATGAAAAAAATAATTTTTTCTCTTTTTGCATTAGCTTTATTTAGCTGTGCGAAAGATGATATAGAAAAAGATAAAAGCGTAGTGGAGCTCACCACGAAAGAACAAATAGCCAATAGAACCGAATTGGATAGATATTTGTTGGAAAAATTTACCAATTTGTACAATGTGGATATTGTTTACCGATATTCGGAGAATGATATTAGTCGTACTTTTAGGTATGTTTCGCCTCCATCTGCCGAAAAAGCGTTGGAAGCGGCTAACTTTCTGAAATATATGTATTACGAGCCTTATAACTTAATTACGCCACAAGGTTTTTTGCAGAATTATTCTCCTAAACAATTGGTTTTTGTAGGTTCGCAAGCCTATTCCGATGTAGGAACACGATACAATGGCGGGGCTACCAATGCCGTGAAAATAGAACTTTTAGGTATTAATCACAGAAATTTTAATACCAATACCGATTCGGAAATTATGGACATTGATAATCGTGTATTGAGGCTGATTTATCACGAGTCTTCCCACTTGTTGGAGCAAACAAAAGTAATTCCGCCCGAATATGAAAAACTTTCTGCCGCCGACTATAAAGGAAGTGCTTGGACATCTTCTTGGTCAGGCACAACCTACTTACTTTCAGGGTTTATCAGTCCTTATGCTAGCCAAGATTTACACGAGGATTTCGTGGAAATGATAGCACGTTACATTATTTATTATCAAAAAAATCAATGTGGTTGCGAAACTACCGATAGTACTTTGGATACCGATGGAGACGGTTTGAATGATACCGAATACGCCACTTGGAAAACAGCCACAGAAAGAAGAGGTAACATTTGGGAAGAACAGCTTTCCCTTGCCGATGGCAGAAATAACACCTCTGCGGACTATACAGGTAAAGAAATATTAGAAAGAAAGATAGAAATAGTAAAAAACTATCTACAAAACGAATGGAATATTAGCTTGGATGCCTTGCGAGAAGAAATCCATAGAAGGCACGCTAATTTGTCAAACAAAGATTTTTCTCAATTTGAATGGTAATTTATGAAAAAATACATTTATATATTTCTTACAGCCACATTCTTTGTCGCTTGTAGCCAAAAAGAAGACCCTGTATATGAACAAAGTTATGTAGAACGAACCAATGCTACCATTACAGAATATTCTAAAATTTTAGAAGAAGCCTCCAATGGTTGGCTTTTAACGCTTTATCCTGGTTTAGAACAGCATTACGGCGGGTATAATTTCATTGTTTCCTTTGCCGAAGGGAAAATAACTGCCGTTTCGGAAGTGAATACAACAGAAGCCACTTCTGATTATTCTTTGATTTTTAATGAAAAAGTGATTCTCTCTTTTGATACTTTTAATCAAGTACTACATCACTTTGTAGAGCCGTCCTATTTGTTCCCACACGGGAAAGAAGGAGATAATCAATTTGAAATACAATCGTATGAAAATGAAGTATTTACACTAAAAGGAAAACGTTCCTATAATACGATGACCCTTTCCAAATTCACAGGAGATAAAGCTACTTTCCTTAGCAAAATGCAAGCCCGCTCTCAACAGATGAAAAGTGTAGGAATTACTCCTATCACCCTCAATGGAAAGCAAATAAGCCTTGTACTTCATCCTACATTGCGCCAGCTTACCATTAGCGAAGGGGATACTTCCTACCAAGAGGCGTTCATTTATACAGATAATGGAATAAAACTTTATGAACCCATTGAAATAGAAGGTACTACTTTTTCTGAATTTCATATTTCGGAAGATAACCAAACCCTTTCTACGGCAGATGGCACTTTATCCACCGCTTTGGTATATACCTTACCATTTGATTTCAATACACGTTACCTTACGCTCAATCTTTCGGCAGATAATTGTAGTGCAAATTCCAAATTCTCAGAGCTTTATGAGCAATATAGAAATTTTACTTATAACAGAGCCAGTTATACTACCCAGCCTAGAATATCTTTCGGGTACAGAAATGAAACAGGTGTAACTTTTTCTTTATATCAAGGAGGAACAGCCCGATATACACTTGATTTTCTGCCTGTTGCTGGGCAAGCCAATCAGGTAAATGTAGTGGAAGGAATGCGAAGCCTTAACTGGAATGCTGCGAGCAATCTTTACCCTATAATAGATGCTTTTGTACAAAATGCACCCTATGAGGTTACGGATATTAATGGTGATGGTTCGCAATATAGACTTACTAGCGTAAAAGATGATACCATTACTTTCCTGACAACTCCGCAAACAGCTACTTTGCCTTATGATTTTACGACGCTTCGTTCTAATCTTCGTTTTGCTGAAAATTATGCAAGCCAAACACTGATTGATGCCTATACAGCGGTACAAACTTACACCCGAACCGTAAGTGGTAGTACGGTTACAGATACCTTAGGGAATACCATTTACTTTGGGCTGAACCGCAATAATATAGGCTTCCATTTTTATTTGACACGCACAGGGCGTACAGGGCAGATTAATGCTATACGCAATATAGAACTCCTTCCCGTTCCCTGCGATGCTTCCCAAATGAATATGATAGACAAAGGGACGCTTTCAGCCAATACCAATTGGACAACTTTTAGCTATTTAGCTCCTCTGGTAAATATTTTTACTCAAAATGCACCTTATACTATGTATGATGATGGCTCAGGCTATGTACTTTGGACAAGCGTGAAAAATTCAGAAATTTGGTTCTATACCTATTAATAAAATAAAAAGCTATCTCAAAAGGATAGCTTTTTTATTACTTATTACTTTTCTAAGGAAGATTTTATTATAGAAATCATTACTTTATCTAAATTTTCAGGAATATTTGCCGTATTTTTTAGTTTATATTTCTTTTTAAAAGAAGAAATAGATTTATAACTAACAAAAATACCTGTTTTCTCTTCAAAAATTAATATTTTTAAAGGTAATTCTATGGCAATTTTTACATTTTCTTGCATTAATGGAGTTCCTTTTAACGGATTACCAACAATTAATAAAGTCGCTTTGGGCATAGACAAACCCGCTTCTTCTGCCAATTGAGAATGTTTTATTTCCGAGAAAATAGTTATTTTCTTTTCTTCTAAAGAATTTTTTAACCGAGAAATAGTTTCTTCCAACGGAAAAGGGCTTTCTAATAAAACGTTTTCTTTGTTTTGTCCAAAACTTAACATTTCTAAAAAAAATAAAAATAAAGTGAAGATTTTTTTCATAAAATATTTTTTAATGAGCTTCTAACCAATTATTTCCTGTTCCCAAATCCACCACCAACGGAACAGAAAACGTATATGCTTCTTCCATTGTTTGTTGAATTAATGGCGAAACTATTTCCAATTCATTTTTAGGGACATCAAAAATAAGTTCGTCGTGTACTTGCAAAAGCATTTTTGTTTTTAAATTTTTGGTTTTCAGTAATTTATCAATTTGTACCATTGCTATTTTTATAATATCGGCGGCACTTCCTTGTATGGGAGCATTTACTGCATTTCGTTCGGCAGCACCTCTAACTACCTGATTACGAGAGTTTATATCAGGCAAATAACGTCTTCTTCCCAAAATAGTTTCTACATAGCCGTTTTCTCTTGCAAAATGAATTTGTTTATCCATAAATACCTTCAATTGAGGGTAAGTTTGGTAATACGTATCTATTAGCTCCTTGCTCTCCGAACGGCTAAGGTCGGTTTGGTTACTAAGCCCAAAGGCAGAAACGCCGTAAATAATACCAAAATTGACGGTTTTGGCGTGGCTTCGTTGCTCTCTGGTAACCTCTTCCATAGGAACTTGAAACACTTTGGCAGCGGTTGAGCGGTGAATATCTTGGTTTTGCAAAAATGCTTCTATCATATTTTGTTCGCCACTAAGTGCCGCAATTACCCGAAGTTCTATTTGAGAATAATCGGCAGAAAGCAACGTATAATCCTCATTACGAGGTACAAACGCCTTTCGTATTTGTTGTCCGCGTTCGGTACGAATAGGAATATTTTGTAAATTTGGGTTGTTACTGCTCAACCTTCCCGTTGCCGTAACCGCTTGCATATAAGTGGTATGTACGCGCCCCGTTTCAGTATTTACTTCTTTGGGCAAAGCATCAATATAAGTACTTTGTAGTTTTTGTAATTGTCTAAATTCTAATACATTAGCAACAATTTTATGTTTAGGAGCTAATTCAGAAAGAATTTCTTCGGAGGTTGCATATTGCCCTGTTTTGGTTTTTTTAGGTTTTGTGATAAGTTTTAGTTTTTCAAATAAAATATCGCCCAATTGTTTGGGAGAAGCAAGGTTAAACGTTTCGCCAGCTTGCTCATATACCGCTTGTTGCAGGTGTAAAATATCTTTTTCAATTTCTTCGGAAAGAGATTTTAAAAAAGGAACATCAATACGTATGCCTTCCAATTCCATATCTGCAAGTACCTGAACCAGAGGAGATTCTACTTCCGTAAAAAGTTTTTCAGCATTGTATTCTTCTAATTGTTTAGCAAAAATATGTTTCAATTGTAGCGTAACATCGGTGTCTTCTACGGCATATTCTTTTTGTGCTTCGGCAGGAACTTGTCGCATAGAAAGTTGTCCTTTCCCTTTTTTCCCGATAAGAGTTTCTATGGAAATAGGCGAATAATGCAAGTAATTTTCAGAAAGAATATCCATATTATGCCTTCCGTCAGGATTTAGCAAATAATGCGCAATCATCGTATCAAACAGATTTCCAGATACTTGTATATTATATTTTGCTAAAACTTTAAGGTCATATTTAAGATTTTGTCCTATTTTGGTAATAGAAGAATTTTCAAAAAACGGACGTAAAATTTCTAAAAAATTTTGTGTAACTTCTTTATTTTCAGGGAATAAAATATAATATCCTTCGTGTTTTTTCCAAGAAAACGCTATTCCAACAAGTTCTGCTTCTAACTCATTTAAAGAGGTAGTTTCCGTATCAAAGCAAACTTTTTTTTGTTGTAAAAGATTAGCAACTAATTTTTTTATATCTTCTTCATTTTCAATAAGATAATAAGAGTGTTCAACATCTTTTATTGTTTGGTAAGGAGAAAGTTCAGGATTGTCAAACAAAGAAAGTTGAATATTTTCCGCAGGTGGTGGGTTAAACAAATCATATTCTGCCTTTGGTGTTTGTACTTTTGCGAAAGTTTTTTGCAACGTTCCGAGCATTGTTTTAAACTCTAATTCTTCAAAAACAGGAATAATTTCTTCCATTTTAGGAATAGAAAGTGCAAAATTCTCTTCGTGAAACTCCACAGGAACATCTAAAATAATCCTTGCCAATCGCTTAGAGAGCAATCCTTTTTCGGCATTATTTTCTATATTTTCCCGAAGTTTTCCTTTTAGTTTATCTGTATTTTCTAAAAGATTTTCAATAGAACCAAATTCTTGTAATAATTTTTGAGCTGTTTTTTCGCCCACACCAGGAAATCCTGGGATATTATCCACCGCATCGCCCATCATTCCAAGTAAGTCAATAACTTGTTCAGGCGAATTTACTCCAAAATTTTGTTTTACTTCTTCAACGCCCCAAATTTCTACATCTTTGCCTCCACGAGCGGGTTTGTACATAAAAATATTTTCAGAAACTAATTGCCCATAATCTTTATCGGGGGTTACCATAAAAGTTGTATATCCTTGTTTTTCCGCTTGTTTTGCCAATGTTCCGATAATATCATCTGCTTCATAGCCTTCTTTTTCAATAATTGGAATTTGCATAGCATCTAATATTTTATGAATGTACGGAACGGCAATTCGGATAGCCTCAGGCGTTTCGTCTCTATTTGCCTTATATTCAGGATAAATAGCTCCTCTTTCTTGGCTTCCGCCTTTGTCAAAACATACCGCAAGATAGTTAGGATTTTCTTTTCGGATAACCTCTAAAAGCGAATTCATAAAGCCCATAATAGCCGAAGTATTTAGCCCTTTGGAGTTAATACGCGGATTTTTGATAAAAGCATAATAACCACGAAAAATAAGCGCATAAGCATCTAAAAGGAAAAGTCTTTTTTGGTCCATTTTTTGAAAAATAAATTTTCTGCAAAGATGCATTTTTTTTGTCAATAAATAATAAATTCTATTTTAATTTTTTTCTAATTAATTTTTATTTAAGGAGGAAAATATTTTGTAATAAATTAAAAATCAGTAAATTAAATTATTTTTATAGAAAATTATTTTCATTAGAAGAAAAAAATGAGATAATAGAATTAATTTTCTGCTAAAATTTCGGAAACTTTCATTAAAAATAGTTACTTTTGCACTTTTAGAATTTTTACAGATGGCAAAGTCAATTATAAAATTTTTATTTTCTACTCGTTTAATGGCGGTTCTTTTCTTGGTGTTTGGAGCGTCATTAGGGATTGGTACTTTTATAGAAACGTATTATAACACCGATACGGCAAAAATTTGGATTTATAACGCTTGGTGGTTTGAGCTGATTATGCTTCTTTTTGTGGTTAATTTTATCGGAAATATAAAACGTTATAATTTGTTAAAAAAAGAAAATTGGGCGGTTTTTGTTCTGCACGCTTCTTGGATATTGATTATCGTTGGGGCAGGAATAACGCGTTATATCAGCGATGAGGGGAAAATGTCGCTCCGAGAAGGCGAAACAGCCAATTTTTATACTTCTGAAAAAACGTTTATTACCATTCAGGTAGATGGTATTCACGAAGGAAAAGCTTTGCGCAAAGCCTACCAAAAGAGTGTTTTGTATTCAGAATTTGCTAATAATTCTTTTCATTGGAAGTCGGATTTTAAAGGGAAAGATTTCCAAGTGAGTTATTCCAAATTTTATTCAGGAGCGAGAGAAGGTTTTGTTGTTGATAATCAAGGAGATAATTATTTGAAAATAGTAGAATCTTCCCAAGGTGGGCGAGAGGAACATTTCTTAAAAGAAGGCGAAGTACAACAGATTCATAATATCCTTTTTTCATTGAATAAGCCTACCATTGGAGCGATTAATTTGCAAATTACCCCAGAGGGAAGTTATATTACTTCGCCTTTTGAAGGAACTTTTATGACAATGACCGACCAGCAACAACATCCTGTGGCTAAGGATAGTATGCAACCTTTGCAAATGCGTGCTTTGTATAATCTTGGAGGAATGCAATTCGTTCTGCCTGAGCCTGTTACGAAAGGAAAAATGGAAGTGGTTAAAATTCCTGAAAAAGAAAAATCGGCATCAGATGAAAACGCTGTTTTCCTAAAAATTTCATCAGGAAGTGAAACCAAAGAAATAGCTGTTTTAGGAAGACAAGATGTTATTAATCCGCCTACAAGCGTGAATGTCAATGGGTTAGATTTTTACATTAGTTATGGTTCTGTTCGTATGAATTTGCCTTTCCAAATAAAATTAGAAGACTTCATAGCAGATAAATATCCTGGCACTACCAATAGTTATTCCTCTTTTAAAAGTAAAGTAGTGGTTAGTAGCCCGCAAGAAACTTTCCCGTATGAAATTTATATGAATAATATTCTTAATTATAAAGGTTATCGGTTTTTTCAAGCGAATTTTCACCCAGATGAGAAAGGCTCTGTACTTTCTGTAAATCACGATTTTTGGGGAACTTTGGTTACTTATATCGGTTATACCTTATTATATATAGGAATGGTGGCAAGTATGTTTTTCGGGAAAACACGTTTTGTTTCCTTAAGTAAAAAATTAAAAGAAATGCAACAAAAAAATAAGAATATAGTTACTATTTTAGCCATATTATTCTCATTTTCAGTATATTCTCAACATATAAAAGTACCAAGCCAGCAAGAGATAGATTCTATTTTGAAAGTGACAAAAGTAGGAGAGGAGCACGCAGACAAATTTGGGCATTTGGTAATACAAGATGATGACGGGCGAATGAAACCTATTAATACTTTTGCGTCCGAATTACTCAGAAAAGTAAGTAAATCAGATACTTACAAAAGTATGAATGCCAATCAGGTGTTTTTATCAATGATGTTAAATCCGCAACTTTGGTATAGTGTAGATTTCTTTTATGTTAAAAAAGATAATGATAGTCTTCATAAAATATTGGAAGTAGATAAAGGGAAAAAATATGTAAAACCTTTAGATTTTTTTGATAAAGACTTGAATTACAAACTGATACCTTATTTGCAAGAGGCTTATGCTACTAATACTCCCAATCAGTTTCAGAAAGAATTTAAAGAAGCAGATATGAAAATGAATCTTCTTGACCGAGCCTTGTCAGGAAGTATTTTGCGTATTTTTCCATTAGAAAAAAGTGAAAATAATAAATGGATTTCTGCTCTTGAATTTAGAGAAAACACTGCAATGGTAACGGATTCTCTTTATCCTAGTTTTATTAATAATATTTTAAGAATGTATGTTGCTTCTCTTAAAGAGGCTACACAAACGCATAATTATGACCAAGCAGACGCTATTTTAGAGGTTTTGAAGAAAAACCAACAGCGTTACGGGAGTGATATAATGCCTTCCGAAAAGAAAATACAAGCCGAAATTATTTATAATAAATACGATGTTTTCAAGAAATTATTTTCTTGGTACTTGTATGTAGGTACTTTTATGTTTATTATCCTGATAATAAGAGTATTTAAAGAGAGAAAAGTGTTAAAAATATTATCAAATATTTGCAAATATTCTATTTTTGTACTTTTTTTATTACATACGGCAGGGCTTGTTTTTCGCTGGTATATTTCAGGGCACGCCCCGTGGAGTGATGCTTACGAAAGTATGATTTACGTGGCGTGGGCAACAATGGGAATAGGGCTTTGCTTTGCGCAACGTTCGCCTATTAGCTTGGCTTCCACTACTTTTATAACTTCTATGATTTTGATGATAGCCCACTGGAATTGGTTAGACCCTTCCATCGGAACCCTTCAACCTGTACTAAATAGTTATTGGCTGATGCTACACGTGGCGGTTATCGTGGGTAGTTATGGTCCATTTGCCTTAGGAATGATTTTAGGGGTTATTAACTTATTTTTAATTATTTTTACCAATCAAAAAAATATCAAAAAAATACGACCAATTATAAAAGAACTTTCTATTGTAAATGAATTATCGCTCACTGTGGGGCTTATTATGCTTACTATCGGGAATTTTTTAGGTGCGCAATGGGCAAACGAAAGTTGGGGACGCTATTGGGGTTGGGACCCGAAAGAAACGTGGGCTTTGGTAAGTATTATGGTTTATGCTTTTGTGGTGCATATGCGCATAGTACCTGGTCTTCGTGGTAGTTGGTCGTTCAATTTTATGAGTATAGCCTCTTTTGCAAGTATTATAATGACCTATTTTGGAGTTAATTTTTACCTTTCAGGCTTGCATAGTTATGCCAGTGGCGAGAAGGTGATAACGCCAAATTTTGTATATTATGCCGTTGTTTTCGTAATTTTATTAGGTATAATTTCCTTTTTTAGATATAAGAAAGAATATAAAAAATAATTGTAATTATTTCATTATTAAAAATATATAAAATGATACTTTCTAATTTAGCATATTCAGAACGTTATTATTCTCTTAATCCTGTGTTTGAAAAAGTGTTTAATTTTATAAAAAATAAAAATTGGCAAAATGCAGAATTAGGCAAAATAGAACTTGATGGAGAAAATATTTTTATAACCAATGCCCAGCCCGATGGTCTTTCCAAAGAAAATCAAGTTTTAGAATATCATAAAAAATATTTAGATATCCATATTCTTTTGGAAGGAGAGGAAACAATTGGGTGGAAAAATTTGCCTGATTGTACCCAAGAAGAAAAGCCTTTTGACTCAGAAGCTGATTTTGGTACTTATAAAGACCAGCCTACGGCATATATCACTCTCAAACCCAATGATTTTGCTATTATTTATCCCGAAGATGCCCACGCACCAATTATAGGAAATGGGAAAATAAAAAAATTAGTCGTAAAGATAAAAGTTTAAATCATCAAGAAATATTTTTCTAAAAAGAAACAAAAATTTGGTAGAATAAAAAAAAAGTACTATTTTTGCCCCCGTTTAAGTAACCTCTGGCGAAAGGCGTGAATGTTGCTTAGATTTAACTAAATTTAATTTTTTTATGGAGTCTTTATTAAAATACGTACAAGACAATTTTATTGCAAAAAAAGATTTTCCTGATTTTTCCGCAGGAGATACTATCACAGTGTATTATGAAATTAAAGAAGGCGACAAATCTCGTACGCAGTTCTTTAAAGGAGTAGTTATCCAACGAAGAGGTACAGGTGCTACCGAAACTTTTACCATTCGTAAAATGTCTGGCGATGTAGGGGTAGAGCGTATTTTCCCTATCAATATGCCTGCTCTTCAAAAAATAGAAGTGAATAAGAGAGGTAAAGTACGTCGTGCTCGTATATTCTACTTCCGTGAATTGAGAGGTAAAAAAGCTCGTATTAAAGAATTAAGAAAATAATTTTTTATTTTTGAAAGATATAAAAGGAATCCTAAAACAATTTTAAGGATTCCTTTTTTTTGTTAAAAAAATCTTTTTCTGCTTATTTTTTTGAATATAATTTGCATTTTTTATAGAAAAAAGATATTTTTGCATTCTTAATATTTTCATATGATTAAAAACAAAAAAAATTATAGCGTAAAGGAAATTTTTGAGGAACATATAAAAGATGGAGTATTGGTTTATGAGAATAAATTACGACTTTTGAATGATATAATCCGATATTTCCGTCCTAAAAATGTTAAAAAATCCATTTCGCTTTTAGAGCTTATTGGCTATTTGTCAGAAAATCCTCAACATTGTGCATTATTGGCTCAATATGTTCGTAATTTATTGATAGGCAGGCAGTTTGGTCGTATGATTTCCGATGTGGGGATATCCCAAGATTCTAGTTTTTTGTATGAACTTAAAAAGCGAGTTTTGGCAAAAATACTTCCGTATCAGCCTGAAAAAGACACAATGGAATATGTTCTAAATCAAGTTTTTTATAAAGAATCGGATATTCTTTGGATAGAAAAAATTGATTATAAAGAATTGGAAATGCTCTATGACCAATTAGGTTTTGAAGATATTTTTACGGAAAATTCTATAAGAAAAGGAGCTTTAAATCAGATACTTAACGCCATAGGTTTAATTTCTCAACGAATGAGCGGACGCTCGTTAGAGTCTGATATGATACGAATGGCACCAGAATATAGCTATTTGGAAAGTCCGTTTTTGAGCTTGGAAAAAGAATTATATTCTATACAGCAACAACTTAATAAAGGGGAGAATTTAACAACAAATGACCTGGCTTACAAACAATTGATGCTCCTTCATAAGCAATGTTTGGAGTTTGTAAATCATTCGTTTAAAAACGCTTCCAAATATGGGATAACGTTGCGAGTAAATCAAGGTTTGCTTCGTATTCGACAACAATTGCAACGTATAGAAATTTTAATTAACTTATTGATTGTCAATGAAGAAACAGATAAAAAAAGAAATTCTATATTGTTGGCATTAAAATTAATAGAATATAATTGTTACAAAAATAATGTTAAAACATATTTAGATGACAGCGTACAATCAGTTGCGTATGAAATTACTCAATTTACCGCAGTAACAGGCGAAAAATACATTACAGAAACCGCTTCAGAATATTTTAAAATGTTCAAAGCTAGTGTTGGAGCGGGGCTTATTGTAGGTTTTTTGTGTATTTTCAAAGCCCTTTTGGCGAGTGTGGATACGAGTATTTTTGGTCACGCATTTCTGTATAGTATGAACTATGCTTTTGGTTTTATTCTCATTTATTTAACAGGTGCGGCTTTGGCTACCAAACAACCTGCTATGACGGCCACCACGGTTATTAGAACCATAGAAGAAGGGATGAAAAACCAAGGAGATGAAGACGAGAAACACACGGCTTTTGCACAATTTTTCGCTCGGCTGATGCGTTCTCAGTTTATTGCTTTTGTAGGGAATGTTATTATGGCATTTGTGGTAGCTTTGGGGCTTGTTTGGTGTTTTGAGCAAGTTTTTCAATACAATTTGGTTGCCTCTCCTAAGTGGGAACATTTGCTTAAAGATGCTAGCCCTGCACATTCTTTGCTTATTTTCCACGCAGGTATAGCTGGGGTATTTTTGTTCCTTTCGGGGATAATTGCAGGAAATGTTTCCAATAGTAATAAGCATAACCAAGTGTATTACCGAATACAAGAAAATCCTTTTTTAAAACGTACTTTTGGCAAATCTTTTACAAAAAAAGTAGCCAAATGGTTGGAAAAAAAATATCCTGGCATTATTTCCAATTTCTGGTTTGGGGTATTTATGGGAAGTACTGCGGCAGTGGGAACTATTTTAGGCTTAAACCTTGATATTCGGCACATTACTTTTGTTAGCGGGAATATATCAATGGGGTTGTATGGGGCAAATTTTACCATAGAACCAATAATGTGGTTATGGCTTGCTTTTGGGGTTATTCTTACAGGTTTTATGAACTTTATTGTGAGTTTTGGGCTATCTATTTGGCTGGCATTCCGTTCCAGAAATATTCCTTTTACGGAAGTGAAATTATTAATAAAATCGGTATTAAAACATTTCAAGAAACATCCAATGTCTTTTATTTTCCCGCCACGACAAAAAAATATTCAAGAGGCTTAAATTAATTTCTCTATTTTTATTTGGAAAGTGTTGGTAAGAGAATTTCTTACTGCACTTTCTTTATTTTTAAAAATAAATATTTATTCGTAAAAGTAGTTTCTACTAAAAAAGTTTTATATTTGCACTATTAATCTAAACGTTATAAGTATGAAAAATATAGTACTTTTTTTCAGTGTGTTTTTGTTTGGATTTTTATCCAATGCCAAAAATAGTTTGCCCAATCACCCAAAAGATTCTTTATTGCAACTCAGTAAAGTGGTGGAAAATGTAGATTTTAACTCCGTAACAAAGAAATATTCTAATGTTATAACGACCAATTTTTTATTCAAAAATAAAAATATTTTTCAGGAAACTCTCCATACTATTTTTTCAGAAAATAACGAGAAAGCCAATATTACCACCAATTATCTTTATAAAAAAGATAAATTGTATAAAATGGTAATTTTGGAAGATAATAAAGAAATTGAAAATATAGAATTTTTATATCAAAACAATCGCGTTTCAGAGATGAAATTTACTAATAAAAAAGATAAATTAAATACAGAATACCAAAAAATAGAATATTTAGATGATAAAATAAGCAAAATAACTACTATTTATACCAATAAAGAAGAAAAATATAAGTATGAAAAAGTGATTTCTTACATTTCTGATACAGAAATACAAGTAATAGCTACCAATACTTTCGAAAAAGATGGTGAAAAGCAAGATAATTGGCAAACAAATACAACTTATGTTTTAGATGATAATAAAAACATTATCATTTCTGTGGAAGAAAGGGAAAATCAAAAAGAAATGACAACTTGTACATACGATAATAAAAAAAATCCATACTTTTATCAAGAACATTTGAAAATCATAGATCCTCTATTTTTTTTGAATGAAAAATATACCAAAAATAATCTTCTTACCAAGAAAATACAAATTATAGAAAATAATGATTTTTTTATTTTAGGAAAATATTTTATAAATTATGAATATAATACCGAAGGCTTTCCAACCAAAGCTATTCGTTATGTAGATGTTGATTTTCCTGAACGAGAAAAATTATTCTTTTATTAATTAAATATGATAAGTCATAAATGAAAGGAATCGTCTATAAATCTACGGGGAGTTGGTATGTTATTAAAGGAGAAGATAACCAATTTTATGAATGTAGAATTAAAGGAAAATTTAGAATAAAAGGAATAAAAAATACCAATCCGCTTGCTGTTGGCGATGATGTGGTTTTTGAATTGGATAATAAAAGCACAAAAGAACAAGGTGTAGTTACAGAAATACTTCCACGTAGGAATTATATTATCAGAAAATCTGTTAATTTATCTAAACAAACTCATATTATTGCTGCGAATATAGATTATGCATTTCTGATGATAACACTCCATAATCCAATAACTTCCACTACCTTTATAGATAGATTTTTGGTAACCGCAGAAGCGTATAGCATTCCTACCGTGTTGTTATTCAATAAGATAGATACTTATACAGATGACGAATTGTTGGAGATAAAATATTTAGCACATTTGTACCGAAATATTGGCTATCCGTGTATAGGAATTTCTGCCGAAACAGGCAAGAATATAGAGCAGGTAAAAGCACTAATGCAAGGTAAAACTTCCTTAGTATCAGGACATTCAGGAGTTGGAAAATCTACTTTGATAAATAAAATTTCTCCAAATTTGCAACTTCGTACCGCTTCCATTTCCGAGCAACACCAACAAGGGCAACATACGACAACCTTTGCCGAAATGTTTGATTTGGATTTTGGAGGGCAAATTATTGATACTCCGGGTATTAAAGGTTTCGGGATAGTAGATATAGAAAAAGAAGAATTAGGCGATTATTTTCCTGAATTTTTTTCTCTAAAACAACAATGCAAATTTAATAATTGTCTGCATATTGACGAGCCTCATTGTGCTGTAAAAGAGGCTCTTAACGAAGATAAAATTTCTTGGACACGCTACAAAAGTTATTTGCAAATACTAAACGGCGAAGAAGATACTTACCGAATAACCAACTATACCGAATAGAAGAGGGAAAAAATCCTCTTTTTTAGTTAATAATTTCATAAAAAACATAAAATGCAACTTTCTGAAAATATTTTTTCTTTTCTAAAAGAACTTTCTAAGAATAATAATAGAGATTGGTTTTCTCAACATAAAAAAGAATATGAATCTGCTCGTTTGGAAATGGAAATTTTTTGCCAATCGGTTCATAATCAAATAGCTAAGGAAGATTTTCTTAGTGAAGCCAAAGTATATCGTATTTATAGAGATATTCGGTTTTCCAAAGATAAAACGCCTTTTAAGGAGCATTTTGGAGGTTATTTTGCCCGAAAACAACCACAACATAGAGGCGGATATTATATTCATATTTCACCTACTGAAAATTTTATAGGAGGCGGATTTTTTGCCCCAAATACACAAGATTTATTTCGTATTCGTAAAGAAATAGAACTATATCCTGATGAATTTCAAGAGATTATGAATAATGAAAAAATACAAAAATTATTTGGAGACACCCTATGGGGCGAAGAGCTTAAAACAGCACCAAAAGGATTTGACAAACAAAGCCCAGCGTTATCTTTTCTTCGTAAAAAACAATTTCTTTTAAAACGAGATTTTACTATAAATGAAGTTTTAAGTACTGATTTTCAGGAAGAAGTAGTAAAATCATTTCTTGCCTTACGTCCTTTTTATGATTTTATGACCACCGCTCTTACAACAGACCTTAACGGAGAATCAATTCTGTAAAGAAATGTTAATTTACCTTATTTGGTAAATAAAAAGTAGTAAATTTGCGTTATTGTTTCTTCTAAAACAAAAAATTAATAAAAAAATAAACAGAATGAAAAAAATAATATTAGGATTATTTTTATGCGTAAGCGGAATATTATTTGCACAGCCTCAGCAACATAATAGTTATACGGTAAAGAATGGAGATACTTTGGAGTCTATTGCCAAGATATATCGTGTATCGCCCAATGATTTGAAAAACGTGAATCCTTCTTTGTCCAACGGGCTTCGGGCTGGTATGTTGCTTATTATTCCAACAAGTAATGTTAAATATTTTAGCACAAAACAGCCAACAAGTTTTGCATATCATACCGTTGATGATAAAGAGACATTATATGGCTTGGCGCAGAAATATAATATTTCGCAAGATGATATTCGCCGATATAATATTATCCTATATACCAAAGACTTACGAAAAGGACAGGAGCTTACCATTCCTGTTTATAAAGATGCTCAGAAAGAGATAGTTAGAGGGAAAGAAGGTTTGGAACGTTATATTGTAAAGCCAGGCGAAGGAAAGTGGAGAATAGCTCAAAATTTTGGAATTTCTCAGGCTGAATTAGAAAAAATGAACCCCAAAATGCCAAATACTTTAAAAGAAGGTATGGAAATATGGGTGCCTGCGGGCAAAAGTGGCGTTCCAGAAGCTAATCCGTCAGGAGGTTCAGAGAAAAATCTCGTACTTTACCAAGTGGAAAAAGGCGAAGGATTTATGAGTTTGGAACGAAAATTTGGGCTTACAGAAAAAGATATTGTTAGGCTAAATCCGAGCTTAAAAGACGGAATAAAAGCAGAAAGCCAAATCTGGATTCCTAAAAATAATTTTATGGACTACGTGGCTACAATGGGAGGAATGGAGCAAGGAAATATTTCAGATGCGAATGATAAAATTCATGCCAATATGAAAACAGCAAATGTTAAGAATATTTCTTTTGTTATTCCTTTTAAAGTCAATAACTTACAAGCAAAAGATATAGTAGCAATGAAGCAGAAATTACAAAAAGATAAACTCGTAAATGTGAGTACCGATTTGTATTCTGGGGCACTTATTGCTATGGATTCTTTACAAAAATTAGGATTTTCATTCAATATAAATGTTTATGATAGCGACGGAAGCATACAAGGAATTAAATCTATCGTAAAAAGCGAAACTTTGGCAAACTCACAAGTAATTATAGGTCCTTTTGCTCCGCAAGTATTCAATTATCTTTCCGAAGAGTTACAAAGTACAGACATTGCCTTGCTTGCTCCGCTTTCTAACAAGAATATTGAGTTTCGTTCCAATGTATTTTTGACCGTTCCAACAGCCGAAGTGCAACAACAGAAAATGATTACTTTTGTAAATCAAAAGTATCCAAATGCGAATATTGTTTTACTTTCTGATACCAAAAGTAAAGACCTTAATGAAAAATTATTAACGTCTTTCCCTAATGCTCAAAATGTAGATAATATAAGCGGAATAAAAAATGCTTTGAAGAAAGATGCAACCAATATTGTTTTTGTATCGTCCAACGATGTGGTTTATCTTTCCGATGCTATCCGAATATTGTACAACATTGCAGGATTGGGTAAAAAAACAGCGGAATATAATATCATTATGGCTACATTAGACAAAGGCGATGCGTACGACCATAGTAGTATTTCTAACGTTGCTCTTTCTGGATTAAAATTTACTTATCCTGCTGTGAATCGTTATGCAGGAGAAAGTAATGGATTTATAAAAAAATATTATGAAACATATAAAACTACGCCAAGCCGATACGCTTTCAGAGGTTTTGATTTGATGATGGATGCAGTTCTTCGTACCAGTATTTCAGGTAATTTTATTCGGGAAGCAAATATAGGTGAAACATCGTACCAAGAAAATAAATTTTTATACGTTAGAAAAGGCAGCGGTTACGAAAATCAAGGGATTTACATTCTCCGTTATGATGATTTGCAAGTAACAGAAATTTACTAAAAAACAAATAAAGTCAGATAAAACAAGAAAATAAAAGGTTTTATCTGATTTTTTTTCTCTTTTTTTAGAAAGAAAAATACAAAAAATTATAAAATTGGATATTAAAAGCTAAAAAAATATAAAAAATATTTTCTTTTAAAACATTGATTATTAGTAGTATATAAAAAATACAAAAAATATTTACAAAAAAAGCAAAAAAAAGTTTGTCAGTTTAAAAAAATGTTGTACCTTTGCATCGCAAAACAAAGGAAACAAGGTTTGGTAGTTCAGTTGGTTAGAATACATGCCTGTCACGCATGGGGTCGCGGGTTCGAGTCCCGTCCAGACCGCAAATAAGAGTTTAGTTGTGTTGTTTTGTGTAATATTTGGTTTTACACAGGTTTATTAGTTGAACCAATGAAAGGCTTTCCTGATTGGAAGGCTTTTTTATTTATCTAAATTCTTAAAAATATAAATCCCTGAAAATTATCGTTTTCAGGGATTTTTTATTTACAAAAATTAAAATAAATTATTTTCTTTTTAAAATAGGAATAGTATAATACAATCCTAAACTTAGGCGGTTAAATTCTTCTGTTGGTAAAGACGCTTCATAGGTTGTTTTTTTGCCTATATATCCTAAGTAAAAACAAAGGTCTTGTGTGGGCAAAGGTTTGTGTTGGAGAGCTACATAGTAGGTGTAATTTTTTCTAAAATTATAGCCCAATTCCTTATTCCCAGCGGTATCCAAACTACCTTTTAGTACAATATCCCATTTTGGAAAAATATTTTGCTCAAATCGTAGGGTAGCTGTTTTATAAACGCTATTTTTCCCTAAAAGATAATCGCCAGAAGCTAATCCGTTTATTTTACTTTGTGCAGTGGAGACAATCAAAGGAAAATCCACTTCCATAGTGGAGTACATCAAGTCCAAATAAATCCATTGTTTGTCTGTTTTGTATTGATTTCCAAGAGAAAATGTATGCGAGAGATATCCTTGTGCAAATTGAGCAATATTATATGACCATTGCGTCTGGAATTTTTTATCCAAAAACGTTCCGTTCCAAACCAAATAAGCTCCCAAAGGAGTTTTGGAGGCTTCCAAATTATTTGCTTTTGCATTATTATTTTTCAAATGTTGCTCAAAAGTGTTGTTGGTCGTGTTGTGGAGCATTAAGGTAAATGTATGCTTCGGATTTGCCGTAAAAGAAAGTTTTCCGCCCATAACAAACACATTTGCGATGGAAGTGCTTAGATAATCTGAATAAATATATTCATAAATAGGATGAATAACAAGCTCATAGCTACCCAACATAGCGTATTGTTTGCCCAAAGTAGCTTTCCAATTTCGTTTTTTACCAAATTTATACTCCAAATACATATAATCTAACGAAGCAGAAGAATTTTCTAAGGTATTAGGGGCGTTAGTTCTATTCAAACGAAAACGTACTCGATACGCAATGTCTTCATTTACAGCTCCTTGAAAATTCAAACGAGCTTCTTCTAATCCTAAATAATTAAGATTATCCTTGCCGTTATTTCTGTTGTTATCAGAAACTATTGCACCACGGAATAAGGCATTTAAATCAAATAAATTTAGTTTTTCAGAAGGAATAATGCTCTTTTTTTCTTCTATTTTTAGTGTATCCAAACTCTTTTTTTCTTCAAAAGAGGTGGCTTTTGTACCTAAGCAAAGAAAAAAACTTGCTAAAAAGAATAAATTTTTTTTCATTTTGTATTACATTAGAAATTGTACAAATGTAATATTTTTCTATTTCATATTTTAAAAATTAACATTAAAATAAATATATTGTATAAAAATTAACTTTTAAAATAAAAAATGTTAATGAAAATAAGAGTTTTATTGTATTACAAAATATTTCTCTTTTGTGGTTTGGAAAGATACGATTCTATCTTTTTTATGAGATTTTTTATGAATTATTTTTCCCTCAGAATTGCTAATATACATTCCCTTTGGTAGAAGGACAAAACATTTATTATTGGAAGTAGAAGTGATTTTAGCATTTGTAATTTTACCTTTATCCCATTGAAAATCAACGATAAATCCACCTCGTGCCTTCGCTCCGCTAAATGTTCCTGTTTGCCAGTCAGGCTCGGAAGGAAGAGCAGGTAAAAAGCGGATAACATTATCTTTTCCGTGACTTTGCAACAGCATTTCAGTAAGACCAGCAGCACCTCCAAAATTTCCATCAATTTGGAACGGAGGATGCGCACAGAATAAGTTAGGATACGTTCCGCCTCCGCTCATTGTTGGAGTTTTTGGATTATTTTCCACAGGACGAAGCAGTTTATTAAACAATAATAATGCGTGATTGCCATCGCCCAGCCTTGCCCAAAAATTAATTTTCCAAGCCATCGCCCAGCCTGTTCCGTCATCTCCTCGTTGTTCCAATGTTTTTTGGCAAGCAAGAGCTAATTTGGGCGTATTCCAAGGGGTAATTTCGTCATAAGGATACAACCCGTACAAGTGAGAAACGTGTCGATGTTGTGGCTCAGCATCTTTCCAATCGTGTAGCCATTCATTCAAGTCCCCATCTTTTCCTATTTGGTTAGGAGCAGTTTGTTTTATTATTTTTTGCCACTTTTTTCGTTCTTTTTTATCTATTTGTAAGATTTCAGAGGCGTTTTTTAGGTTAGAAAACAATTCTCTGACGATTTGCATATCCATTGTAGGGGCAAAACAAGTATTTAAAGGCGTATAACTGCCATCTTTTCGTTGAAAAAGGTAAGAATTTTCAGGAGAATTGGAAGGAGCAGTAACTAAAAAGCCTGTTTTTGGGTCTTTTATTAGAAAATTTTCAAAAAATAATGCTGATTTTTTCAAAATAGGATAATATTCTCTTAAAAAATCAATATCTTGGGTAAAAAGATAATGTTGCCATAAATGTTGGCAAAGCCAAGCTCCACCTGTTAGCGTAGAACCCCATTCAGCCCCCTCACCAGGCGAAGTAAAAAACCAAGGATTGGAAATAGCGTGCGCCACCCAACCATCTGATTTATAATAACTTTTTGCTGTTTTTTCTCCGTTAGGTACGAGATTTTTTGTAAAACGGAAAAGAGGTTCGGCTTGTTCGGTAAGGCGAGTTTGTTCGGCTAACCAATAATTCATTTGTAAATTAATGTTAATATGATAGTCTCCATTCCAAGGGCATTGATAGTCATCAGTCCAAAGACCTTGCAAATTGGCTGGTAAAAATCCTTTTTTAGAAGAAGAAATTAGCAGATATTTACCAAAATTATAATATAAAACAGGAAGTTGATTGTCTTTTTTGCCATTATAATAAGATTTTAATCGTTCAAAAGTAGTTTTATGCTCTAATATTTTGTCATTATTAGGCATATTCCAACGGTTTTTATTGAAAAATGAAGAATAATAAACTTTATTTTTGTAATAAGCATCTTCAAAAGTAATATTATTTGTATTTTTTAATAAATTATGGCATTCTTCCAAAGTGTTTTTGTCAGAAATTAATCCTCCGTTTATAAAATTATAATTAGTACTTGCAGTTATTTTTAATAGAATTTTTTTAGCATTTTTTATGATAAATCTATCGTAATTAGTTTCTGATATTCCATCGGTATGAACGGAAGCCAAAGCACTGTATCTCAGTCCTTTGCCTTTATAGTTAGATAATTGTCCTTCTAAAATAAATTGATTATCAGAAATGGTATCCGTAGATACATTTTCGTCTCTTATTAAATTTAAGGATAAGTCCAATATATTTTGTTCGCTTTGTATTTCTAACCAAAGTATATCATTCTGAAAATCAGCGAAAAGACGTTCTTTGACAGGAATATTATTTCGTTTGTAAGAGGTAGTAGCTAAGGCATTTTCAATGTCTAAAATTCTTTTATAATCGGTAATTTGGTCATTCTTTTCCCACTGAATTTGTAATTTTGCTAATATTTGGTAAGAGCCATAATGGCAATCTTTTCCATTACCAAAACACGAACCATTTTCGGGCGTGGTAACAAAATGTTTCTGTAAAAGAGCCTGAGCTTCTTCGTTTTTTCCTTCTAAAAGAAGATTTTGGATAGGCTGTAAATGTAGGTGAGCATCAGGGGAGTCGGAATTATTTTCTCCTCCTGACCACATTGAAATTTCATTCAAAATAATAGTTTCTTCCTCTGTTCCTCCAAAAAGCATTGCGCCCAATCGCCCATTTCCGACAGGCAAACTTTCTGTGAAATGTTGTGCAGGCTTGTCAAAAACAATTTGAGTATCAGCCTTTTGAGCAAAGCAAAATAAAGGGAAAGAAGAGATTATAAAAAAAAAGTTTTTCATAGGTTACATTTTATTGTATTAAGAAAAATTATAAAAATAAGTTAGACAAAATTACGAAAAAATAATAAAAAAATCTAAGAATTATTATATAAAAAGAAATAAGAAAAATAAGTTAAATAAGGTTAAATTATTTGTTTTTATCTAAAAAATAATCTAATTTTGCATCGTCTCAAAGGGGTGCTGTAAAAAGCTGAGATTATACCCATAGAACTTGGGCTGGTAATGCAGTCTAAGGAACATAGTCATTATTAAAGTTGGCTTGTTTTTGCTTTTGGGTAGCAAAAATGAGCTTTTTTTATTAATAACCAAATAATTACCTCTTTTATTTGTAATTTTTTTTACAATGAAAAATGTATTTTTGTTCGGTGCCACTTGTTTTTCTGCATTGGTTTTCGGACAGCAAAAGGAGGCTGTAAAAGATACTACCTCACAAAAAGTCATCAAATTAGATGAAGTTTTGGTTTCTGTAGTTAGAGCCAAAGAAACTCTCCCAGTTACCTTTTCTAATGTTTCCAAAGAGGAAATAAAAAAGAAAAATTTTGGACAGCAAATGCCGATTTTGTTAAATACGTTGCCCAATGTGGTTTCGTATTCGGAAGATGGCTCGGGGTTTGGGTCTAGTAATATGTATGTGCGAGGTGCTGATTTAGAACGAATTAACGTTACGATTAACGGAATTCCTTTTAACGACTCAGAGTCGCACGGAGTTTTTTGGTACAATCTTTCTGACTTTGCATCGTCTGCGGAAAACATTCAATTGCAACGCGGAGTAGGAACTTCAACTAATGGAGCGAGTGCTTTTGGAGCGAGTTTAAATGTGCTTACCGAAGCTATTTCAGACACACCTTATGCCGAATTGAGCAATTTTTACGGAAGCTATAATACTCATAAACACGCAGTTAAGTTATCTACGGGGAAAATAAATGATCGATTAGAAATAAGCGGACGTTTTTCTATCATCAAAACCGATGGTTACCGCGAAAGAAGTGCTGGCGATATGAAATCTTATTTCTTACAAGGTGCTTATTCTCACGGAAATACGCTCATCAAAGGGCTTCTTTTCGGAGGAAAACAAAAAGTGAATTTGGCTACTTATGGTATTTCTCCTGAACAATTAAAAGAAAATAGAAGATATAACCCAATGGGATATTATTCTATAAATGGAGAAGAGAAAATATATGATAATCAGACAGATAACTATCAGCAAGACCACGCTCAACTACATTGGTCAGAGCGTTGGAATAGTTTCTGGACAACCAATTTGGCTTTTCATTATACCAAAGGGAATGGGTATTGGGAATGGATTGACCCAGATAAGACAAAATATACAAAATTAGGACTGCCTTCTCTCGGAACAAATTCTAAGGGTAAAGAAATAAAAGCCTATGCAGCCGTTCGCGATGGATTGGATAATGATTTCTTCGGAACAACTTTTTCCGCAAATTATAAAAAAGGGAATGTAGATTTTATCTTTGGAGGATTGGCAAATCGTTATGAAGGTTACCATATAAAAACGTTACTTTGGACAGAAAAACCAAGCACTTACGAGTATTTGAAAGAATATAGCAACGAAGGTCCAAATACGAAAAATGAACTTTCTGCTTTTGCAAAACTCTCTTGGCAAGTAGCCGAAAAATGGAATTTGTTTGCAGATTTGCAATATCGTGGAATAACTTACAAAGCAACGAAATACAATGTAGATGAAAAATTTAACTTTTTTAATCCAAAAGCTGGAATTACTTATCTTTTGAATGAAAAAAATAATTTTTATTTATCTTACGGACATTCTGCAAAAGAGCCTAACCGAAGCGATTATAAAGCCTATACAGAGATACTAAGAGACGAAAATCCAAATGCTAAAAAGCCTGTTGCTGAGGAACTTAACGATTTTGAGTTGGGCTATCGCTTCTCTTCGGATAGAGTAAAAATAAACGCAAATGCCTTTTATATGGCCTACAAAAATCAATTGGTTTTGATTGGGCAACTTAGCCAAACAGGTTATGCTATGCGTGAGAATAGCGGAAAGAGCTATCGTGCTGGTTTTGAGTTAGATGCAAATATAAAAATCTCTGATAAATGGACTTTGTCGCCTAATTTTTCATATAGTAAAAATAAAAATATAGACTATATGGTAACAGAAACAGATGCAAGCAATGTTACCAAAGTGAATAATTTAGGAAATACAAATATATCGTATTCGCCAGAAATAGTAGCTGGTAATGTGCTTACTTTCAATCCATTAGAAAGATTTCAGATAAGTCTAATTTCTAAATATGTAGGCGAAAGATATATGAGTAATGCCAATGAGGAAGACTCTAAATTGGAAGATTTCTTTGTGAATGATTTGAGCCTATCTTATGAAATACTTCCTAAAAAAGTTTGCAAATCTATTTTATTTTCGGTCATAGGAAATAATATTTTTAACAGAAAATATGTTTCTTACGGAACATATCAATACGGATTGGCGTATATTCCCGCTGCCGAAGCCAATTTTTTAGCTGGTGTAACGCTCTCATTCTAAATTAATATAATTAAATTAAAATGAGCTATCTCCAAAGGATAGCTTATTTTTTTTATAAAAAAATTAGAAAAATCTTTTCAAATAGAAAAAAAATCCGATATTTGCAAAAAAAAATAAAATAATGAAAAAACTAATTTTTGCATTCTTTTTAGGAATAGGAATTTCTTTTGCCCAAAGTGGAAATATTTTAGTACCGCAAGCCTCTTCCAGCTCCTCTTTGGATAATTGGACTTTTGGCGGAAACATAGGGGCTACCATCGGGAGTTATGGATTAGGAGTTTTTGTAACTCCGCGTATTGGTTATAAACTTACACAAGACCTAACTCTCTCTGCCAATGTAAATTACACTTTACAAAACACAGAATATTACCGAAATAATCTTATTGGTTTTGGTCCAGAATTACACTATTATTTGAATAGAGCTTTTTATACAACTACTTCATTTCATCATTATATTGTATCGCAAAAGTCTAAAAGTATAAGGCAAACGTCTAATTTTCAAGAAGATGCGTTGTATATTGGAGCAGGCTATATGCAACATTTAGGAGGAAATACATATATGCAAATAGGAGCTTCTTACAATGTTTTGTATAAGGAAAATAAAAGTATTTTTTCTTCTGGTTTTGTTCCTAATGTTGGTATTATAATAGGGTTGTAATTTTCTGTAAATCAGTTGATTATTTTAGAAAAACCTTCCCAAAAGCGATGGGTAGGAAAGCCAACAACATTGTTGTAAGAGCCTTCAATGCGCTCAATACCAATGGCTCCTATCCATTCTTGTATGCCATAGCTTCCTGCTTTATCAAATGGTTGATAATGAGTAAGATAGTAATTAATTTCTTCTTCCGATAAAGATTTGAAAAAAACATCAGTTATTTCATACAAACAATATTGTTTTTGTAACGAAGTAAAACAAACCGCTGTAATGACTTGGTGTTTTTTCCCAGAAAAAGAACGAAGAATAGCCTGCCCGTCTTCGTAGTTTTTAGGCTTGCCAATGGCTTTATCTTCCTGCCAAATAAGCGTATCCGAAGTAATAAGTATATCCGATTCTTTAAGCTCTTCTAAAAAGGCATTTGCTTTCTTTTTCGCAATGTATAAAGGGATGTTATATCCTTGTAAATCAGTAGGATAACTTTCGTCTATTTCTTTGGTTTTTACAATAAAAGGAATGTGAAGTTCTTTAAAAAATTGATGTCTTCGTGGCGATTGTGTAGCTAAGATAATAGTATAGTTGGATAATTTTTCTTGTAACATTTACTAAAAATTAAAAAAGAAAAGCTACCTTTTTAGGTAACTTTTCTTAAATATAAATTGATTATTTATTATTCTGCTAAAATAACAATACGATTATGGTTTTGTTCTATTGTTCCACTTGTTATTGGCAAAATATTTTCTCCTGCTAATTGTTCAAATTTACTTTTTTCAAATATTTCCACTTCTGTTTCTTTGAATTTTATATTTCCTTTTTCTAAAAGAGAAACAATAGGAGCGTGGCTTTCCAATATTTGAAAAGTTCCTTTTGCACTGGGCAAAGTTACCGAGGTTACTTTCCCTTTGAATAAAACAGCCTCAGGAGTTACTATTTCTAAGTACATAATGATGTATTTTTAGGTTATTGTACTTCTGCAAGCATTTTTTCACCTGCTTCTATTACTTCTTCAATAGTTCCTTTTAGGTTGAAAGCCGCTTCTGGTAAGTGGTCAAGCTCTCCATCAAGAATCATATTAAAACCACGAATGGTATCTTTAATATCTACAAAAACACCAGGAATTCCTGTAAATTGTTCTGCTACGTGGAAAGGCTGAGAAAGGAAACGCTGTACTCTACGAGCGCGAGCAACAGCTTGTTTGTCTTCTTCAGAAAGCTCTTCCATTCCTAAAATAGCGATAATATCTTGTAATTCTTTATAGTGTTGTAATAATTTTTTCACTCTTTGCGCACACTCATAGTGTTCTTTTCCAAGAATTTCGGGGGTTAAGATACGAGAGGTAGAATCCAATGGATCTACGGCAGGATAAATACCCAATTCGGCTATTTTACGAGAGAGTACGGTAGTAGCATCAAGGTGAGCGAAAGTAGTTGCTGGTGCAGGGTCGGTAAGGTCATCGGCAGGCACATATACTGCTTGTACAGAAGTGATAGAACCTTTCTTGGTAGAAGTTATACGCTCTTGCATCGCTCCCATTTCGGTTGCCAAAGTAGGCTGATAACCAACGGCAGAAGGCATACGACCTAAAAGCGCAGAAACCTCTGAGCCTGCTTGGGTGAAACGGAAAATATTATCCACGAAGAAAAGTACGTCTTTCCCTTCGCCATCGCCAGCTCCATCACGGAAATATTCTGCTACTGTAAGCCCTGAAAGTGCTACACGAGCACGTGCTCCTGGTGGCTCATTCATTTGCCCAAAAACGAAAGTTGCTTTGGATTCTTTAAGTGCATTTTTATCCACTTTGCTCAAATCCCAGCCTCCTTCTTCCATAGAGTGCATAAATTCATCACCATATTTGATGATGCCCGACTCTAACATTTCACGAAGTAGGTCATTTCCCTCGCGGGTACGTTCTCCAACTCCTGCAAACACAGAAAGCCCTCCGTGTCCTTTCGCAATATTATTAATAAGCTCTTGGATAAGTACGGTTTTCCCAACTCCCGCACCTCCGAAAAGTCCAATTTTACCACCTTTTGCATAAGGCTCAATAAGGTCAATTACTTTTATACCTGTAAAAAGAACTTCGGTAACCGTAGAAAGGTCTTCAAACTTAGGAGCTTGTCGGTGTATAGGAAGCCCATTTTCTCCATTTTTAGGAAGATTTCCAAGTCCGTCTATTCCGTCTCCGATAACGTTAAAAAGACGTCCGAAAACATCTTTCCCGATAGGCATTTGAATAGGACGACCAGTGGCGATTACTTCCATTCCTCGGCTAAGCCCTTCGGTAGCGTCCATAGAAATAGCACGAACGGTATCTTCTCCTATGTGCGATTGTACTTCCAAAATCAAGGTGTTTCCATCTTTGGTACTTACCTCTAACGAATCATAAATTTTAGGCATTTCCTTTTCAGAAGGAAACGTTACATCTACCACAGGGCCAATTACCTGTGCTATTTTACCTTTGTATTGAGCCATATTTTTTTTATCGTTTATAAATAAAATATATTAGTAGTTGGCGCAAAGATAGAAATTTTATTTGATTCTACAAAAAAACATTCTAAAAATATTTTTTCAGCCATTTTGCTATAAAAAAAATCTATAATTTGAAAAATATGTAAATTAAAAATCTTTTAAAACAAGAAAAAGTAATTTTTTTAAATATTATTTATTAAATAATTAACACTTAATATTATTTGAAATAATTAAAAATAACTTATTTTTGCGTCGAAAAATATTATTTATAATTAATTGAAATAAAAAACTTTTATTTTTATGCGGAAAATTATTATTTTGTTGAGCATTTTTTTGCAAAGTATTTCTTTGTTTGCTCAAAAAACAATTGATTTAAGAGGGCGTGTATTTGATGAGAAAAAGCAACCTTTGCTTGGGGTGAATGTTTTCGTAAAAGAGATACAGCGAGGCACTTCTACCGATGAACACGGATTTTATAATATTCCAAATGTTCCTGTTGGTAATCAGGTAGTTATATTTAGTTTCATAGGTTATCAAACCTTAGAAAAGGAAACAGAAATCATTCCTAACCGAAGTGGTTCGCATACACATTTAGATGTTATTCTAAAATCGGAAACTACTCAGTTACAAGAAGTTGAAGTAATTGGTAGGCGAGAATCTTCTTATAAAAATACCAATTCATTTGTAGGTACAAAAACGGCTACGGCTCTTAAAGATGTGCCACAATCGGTGGGATATGTTACCAAAGAAGTTATTTTAGACCAAGGAGCTTCTACGGTTAATGATGTGGTGAAAAATATAAGTGGTGTGAGCCAATATACAACATATAATGATTTTAGTATCAGAGGTTTCCGTACAACAGGAAATCGTAATTCAGGAAATATGATAAACGGAATGCGAGCGCAAACCAGCCTTTGGAAACAATCGTCATTGGCAAATATTGAGCGCGTAGAAGTTATCAAAGGACCTGCTTCGGCTCTATTTGGTAATGCGCAGCCAGGCGGAATTATCAACCGAGTTACTAAAAAACCTTTGTTAGAAAACCAAAATACGATAACTCTTGGGGCTGGAAGTTGGAATACAATTAAAACGTATGGAGATTTTACAGGACCATTGAACGACAACCGAAGTCTTTTGTATCGTTTAAATTTGGGGTACGAATCTACGGATACATTTAGAGATTTGCAATCGTCTGAAAATTACATAGTTGCACCTTCTTTTTCATTTTTGCCTAATGATAAAACGCGCTTGAATGTAGATGTAGTTTATCAGCGAATGAATGGAAAAGTGGATAGAGGGCAAACTATTTTTGGAGACGGCGATTTGTATTCTGTTCCTATTTCTCGCTCGCTTAGTGCAGCCAATGACTTTTTAAAAGAGACATTACTCAATGTTACCATAGGGCTTACACATCGTTTTACGGATAATTTTTCTTTTAATAGTGTTTATCTAAATTCTTCATATTCAGAAGAATTACAAGAACATAATCAAGCCAATGCCTATTATATGCAACAAGGAAATAGAGCTAATACAGGCGACCAATCCAAAATTTTGATGCAAGCTCTTTTAAGAAGACGTTATTTCAGAAATAATAGTTTTAATAATTATTTTAATTATAACTTTAAAACAGGAATTGCAAAACACAATGTTTTAGTAGGTTATGATTATTTCCAAACGGATTTATTACCAGGTTCTTCTCAGCTAACTGCTGGTGGGTATCTTCTTACTAACGGAAGCACAACTACGACTTATAATCCTGCCAGAATAAGTGATTATCAATTAGATAGCGACGGAAATCCAATAACTAACGTGCCTACTTACGATTTGAATAATCCTCAAAATGGTAATGGAATGAAAGATATTACCAAGTATGTTTTTGTGGATAGAGGTTTGGCACCTTATCAACAATATTCTCACGGAATTTATGTACAAGAACAATTGGAAATCAGTTTTGTAAAGCTACTTTTAAGCCTTCGTAAAGAATTTTTTACAGATTATTTGAATTATAAAACAGATAATGAAAGTAAAATAGAGCAGCAGGCTCTTTTACCTAGAATTGGTTTAGTAATTTCCGCTTCGGATAATATAAATATTTATTCAACTTGGCAGAAAGGCTTTGAAACTCAGAGTGCTTCTATTCAGTCAGACCCAGACCGATATGGAGGTCCTTTTGACCCAATATACAGCGAATTATATGAAATTGGAGCAAAAACAGAATGGTTTAAACGAAAATTAAGTGCAACACTTTCCGTTTTTCAAATAACACAACAAAATTCATTGTATGACGCAAGTCCGGCCGTAGTTGGCAAGCCCGATTGGAAAATGCAAATAGGAGAGGAGCAATCCAACGGTTTTGAATTAGATGTCGCAGGGCAAATTACCGATAATTGGAGTATCTTGGCAAGTTATGCTTATATTGATGCTAAAATTACCAAAACAGCGACTAATTCAGAAAAAGATTTTGGAATGCAAAGACCTTCTACACCGCGCCATTCAGGGAATATTTGGACAAAATATATTATTAAAAATGGTTTATTCAAAAATTTAGGAGCTGGTTTTGGTTACAATTTCGTTACCGAACGTTATGGGCAAGTAGCCCGAAGAGCAAATACAACCGTTTATCCTGGCTATGGATTGTTAAATGCAGTACTATATTATAAAGTAAATAATTTGCAATTACAATTGAATATCAATAATATAGCAAATAAAACACACTGGGTAGGAGGGTATGACAAACTTCGTTCTTTCCCTGGCAATCCGAGAAATATAAATGCTACGGTTACTTATAAATTTTAAGAAAATAAATAATAAAATAGCTGCTTTTATGAAGTGGCTATTTTTTTGTTAAAAAATATTTATATTTTAGTTTATGTTAAAAAAAGAAGTATTTTTGCAAAAAAAATTATGGAAAAACAAGAAAGATACGACCGCGCTTATATGAGAATAGCCGAGGAATGGGCTAAACTTTCATACAGCAAACGTGCCCAAGTTGGGGCAATTATCGTAAAAGATAGAATGATAATTTCTGATGGATACAATGGCACCCCCACAGGATTTGATAATTGTTGTGAAGATGAAAACGGAGTAACTCTTTGGTATGTGCTTCACGCTGAGGCAAATGCGATATTAAAAGTAGCTGCTTCTACTCAGTCTTGTACAGGTGCTACTTTATACATCACAATGTCGCCCTGTAAAGAGTGTAGCAAACTTATTCATCAAGCAGGGATAACACGAGTAGTTTATAAAGAAAGTTATAAAGACCCCAGCGGTTTAGAATTTTTAGAAAAAGCTGGGGTAGAGATTACTTTTTTACCCAATTCTTCCGTTGAATAAAAATTGTAAATTATTGATAAATAGGTGATTACCAAACTAAATGTTTGTAAATTCCTCCTCCTAAAATTTTTGAATCAACAAAAGAAAAACCTACACGTGTATAGAGTTTTTCGGCATTTGGGTTTTCTACATCAACGAGTAAGCCCAATTTTTCATTTTTTAAAGATTTTTTTAAGTAACGAAGTAATGCCGAGCCTATTCCTTTTCCTTGTGCTTCAGGGGTAACACTCAGAGTATCAATGTAATATTCTCCTGCTTCAGTTTCTTTTCCTAAAGAAATAGCTCTTCCATATTTTTGCTGAATATATTCTGTTACAGCTGTAGAAAGTTTGTCAAAATCTGCACCATTATAATATACTAAAGAACCCAAAATTTGGTTATTTTCTTCATAAACTAAGGCGTTTTCATAAGAATATTGATTATTTTTTAGAGAAAATAATTCTACTAATAAAGAAATAGCCTTTTCTTTATTCTCTTCATTTATAAGAAAATAAGTTAATTTTTCCATTGCCTGAAACATTAGTTCGGCTACATAAGGAGCGTCTTGTGGGGTAGCTGGTCGTATCATTTTTTTTCTTTTGGTTGGAAAATATAAGTTATAGTTCCTGTTTGCTTAGGTTTGTTAAAATCAGGACTGAAACGAGCTTTTTTGGCATATTCCAAAGCATTATCAGTCAAACACGCATTGGTAGAGGTAGATTGTTGCGTATTGATGTTAGCATCAATAATAGCCCCATTCATATCCACAGTAATATTTACTACTATTTTTCCAAAAAATTCACAAGTATAGATAGGGTTTGGTAGCTCACGAGTAGCGTAACGTCCTTCTAATGAGTATTTTACAAGAGAATTTTTATTTACTTCGTTATTTACTTTTTTCAGTTCTTCTTTGGGTTCTGCTGGTATTTCCGTTATAGTTTCTTGGATGGAATTATCATCAGATAAAGAATTTTCACCTTTTTCATTATCATCTTGTGCCTGTTGTTCTGCCAGAATTTGGTCTAAACTCTTTAAGTTTTCAGCTTGTTTTAGGCTTGCATCGGCTTGGTTATAGGCTTTAGTTGTTAGTTCTGTATGGTTAAAATTTTGTAAATTTTCATCAGAAAATTCTTCTTTCTCTTCAAAAATTTGTTCTATCTGTTGTGGAGATGAAATTTCTATCAAAAATTCTTTTGGAGTACTCCCTATCTGAAAAACAAGTAATCCCGCAATGATAAACATTAATACTATCAATGTTAGAATTAATGCTTTTTCTTGCCGTGATAGTACTAAACTTTGAAATTCAGAAACGGCTTGTTTTTTTATATTTTGAATAAAATTATTCAATTTCTATATGTTTTTTTACAAATTCTTCGGGAGAAAGGGCGTTTTCAACGGAAAAATCACCTATTTTTGTTCGTCTAAGACAAGAAAGATACCCACCACTGCCTAATGCTTTACCAATATCATTCGCTAATGAGCGAATATAAGTTCCTTTACTACAATGAACTTCAAAAAATAGCTCTTTTTTAGATATTAAATTCAATTTTAAATCATAAATATGAATTTTCCGAGCTTTTACTTCAATTTCTTTCCCCTCTCGGGCAAATTCATACAAGCGTTTTCCATCTTTTTTTAGTGCAGAAAAAATGGGAGGAAATTGTTCTATTTCGCCCACGAATTGATTTTTAATCTCTTCCACCAATTCAAGAGTTATATGCTCGGTAGGGAAAGTAGCATTGACTTCCGTTTCCATATCAAAGGAAGGCGTTGTTGCACCAAGTGTAATATTTCCCGTATAAACTTTGCTTGTTGCTTGTATTTCTTCTATTTTTTTAGTAAATTTCCCTGTACAGATGATTAAAAGCCCTGTTGCTAAGGGATCTAACGTGCCTGCGTGTCCAATTTTTATTTTTTTTAATCGAAATTTCTTCAAAATAGCCCATTTTAGCTTATTTACAGCCTGAAATGAACTCCAATGAAGAGGTTTATCTATCAAAATAACCTTTCCGTTGCTAATTTCTTCCATAATAAAAGCATTTTTTAGTAAAAAAAGATGAAATTAAACATACATTGCTTCTATTTCTCGGAAATAATTACGATAAATATTTTTTCGTTTTAATTTTAGTGTTGGGGTCAATTCATCTCTATCAATAGAAAATGGATTGGTTAATAAAGTAAATTTCTTTATTTTTTCGTAATTAGGTAATTCTTTTTGTAAATGTTGCAATCTTTTGTTAAAAAACTCAATAATATCCGTATTTTTTATTAAATCGCTGTAATTTTTATATTTTAAATTGAGTTCTTTTGCATATTCTACTAATGCTTCATAATTAGGAACGATAAGAGCCGAAACATAACGGCGAGTATCCGCAATGATAGCAATTTGTTCTATAAAACTATCTTTTCCAACCTTACCTTCTATCTGTTGAGGGGCAATATATTTACCATTGGAGGTCTTCATAAGCTCTTTTATACGGTCTGTAATGAAAATATTTCCATTTTCATCAATATTTCCTGCATCTCCAGTGCGTAAAAAGCCGTCTTTGGTGAAAGATTTGGCAGTTTCTTCGGGATTATTGTAATATCCTTTGGTAACAGAGCCTCCTTTTACTAAAATTTCATTATTTTCTCCTATTTTTACCTGAATATTAGGTAAAATTGTACCAACAGAAGCAGAATTAAACTGGCTATTCCAACAACAAATGGTAGCTGTGGTTTCTGTCATTCCGTAACCTAATTTGATATTTACTCCAATAGCGTGGAAAAATAGCCCAATAGAAGGCTCTAAGGTTGCTCCACCGCAAGGAATCATCTCTATATTTCCTCCCAAAGCATCTCTAAGGCGTTGAAAAACTTTTTTATCTGCAAAATTTAATACTTTTTGAGTGAAAAAAGGAACTTTTTTGCCTTCTTGTTTTAATTTAAGTGCTTTTTTAGCATTTTTTACGGCAAAAGAAAAGATAAATCGTTTGAAAAAGCTCTGTTTAGTAACATTTTCATAGATTTTTGTATAAATTTTCTCTAATAAACGAGGAACTACACACATATAATGCGGTTGAACTTCTTTTAAAGCATCGGCTACTTTGTTTGTATCATCTAAATAGCAGTTAATCACTCCTTTATGAAGAACATAAGCAAGCCAAGTGCGCTCATAAACGTGAGAAAGCGGAAGGAAAGACATTGATTTTTTACCTTCTTCTACTTTTAGGCGTGCATCGTGGTTGATGAACTGATATGCAACGTTTTCATAGTCAATAATTACGCCTTTTGGGTCGCCTGTTGTTCCAGAAGTGTATATAATGGTATAAATATCGGTAAGTTTTCTGCGAGAAAGTCGGTTTTCTACCTCATTAGCGCATTCTTTTTCGTTAGAAATAATAGTAAAATCTTTCAAATGAATAGAAAAATTATTATTTTCTAACACAATAGCCTCATTAATGGCAATAATTTGCTTTAAATTTGGACATTTTTCTTTTGCAAGTACCGCTTTATCATATTGTTCTTGCTCTCCAACGAATAAAAAGCGAATATTAGCATTATTTATGATATGTGCGACTTGGTCGGCGGTATTGGTTGCATAAATAGGTACGGCACACGCACGAATAAAGCCTGCTGCAATATCAATCATTGTCCATTGCGGAGTATTTGGCGAAAAAATGCCAATATTTTCAAATTCTTCTACTTTGTTAAAAATGAGAGCGTTAGCAATAGTTTTCACATTTGCATTTAACTCATTCCAAGAGAGGGAAGCCCACGAACCATTTTTTCGGAAACGGATAGCCTCGCGGTCTTGATACTTTTGCACTTGTTCCAAAAAGCGAGTAACGAAGTGAAATTTTTCTAAATTCATAGTAATACTCAAAATTAGAACCGCAAAGTTACAAGTTTTCTTTATATAAAACTATAAAAAAAAGTTAAAAACAATAGTTGTAATAATTAAACTATTTTATTTTGAATGATTTTAAATTATATAAAAATAATTCTTATTTCAGTGCATTGAAATGTGTTTTTGATTAAAAAAGGAATAGAATTATTAAAAAAACGCATTAAGTTTGATAAAAAAATACAAAAAATATTTCAAAAGCTATTTTATAAAGGTAAAAATTAGTATTTTTGCACGCTCAAAATTCCAAAAAGATGGATTTAGTATTCAATAAAAATGAAGATTATAACAAGAACTTGCGTGATGAAGTACGCCAGCGGTTGGAGAAAATAAAACTTGGAGGTGGCCAAAAGGCTACGGAAAAGCTTCATTCGCAAGGCAAACTTACAGCTCGGGAGCGTATAGATTATCTATTGGATAAAGATAAACCTCGTTTGGAAATTGGAGCTTTTGCCGCCGAAGGAATGTATAAGGAATACGGAGGTTGTCCTTCTGCTGGGGTAGTTGTGGAAATAGGTTATATACGTGGGAAACAGGTTGTTGTAGTTGCTAACGATGCATCGGTAAAAGCAGGAGCGTGGTTCCCGATGACGTGTAAAAAAAATCTTCGGGCGCAAGAAATTTCCATAGAAAATAAACTACCTATTATTTATTTGGTAGATAGTGCTGGCGTTTTTTTGCCTTTGCAAGATGAGGTTTTCCCTGATAAAGAACATTTTGGGCGCATTTTCCGCAATAATGCTCAAATGAGCAGTATGGGAATTGTACAAATATCTGCCGTAATGGGAAGTTGTGTAGCAGGAGGAGCGTATTTACCTATTATGAGCGATGAGGCTTTGATTGTTAATAAAACAGGAAGTATTTTCTTAGCAGGAAGTTATTTGGTAAAGGCTGCCATAGGCGAAGATGTGGATAACGAAACACTTGGAGGCGCAACTACGCATTGTCAAATCAGTGGAGTAACAGATTATCAGTGCGAAAATGACTATGACGCATTAGATGTTATCAAAAATTTAATAGATAAACTTGGCGAAAGCCAAAAGGCAGGATTTAATAGGGTAAAACCTAAAAAACCGAAACTAAATCCGCAAGATATTTACGGAATTTTGCCTGCGAATCGTACGCAACCTTATGATATGAAAGAAATTATTCTCCGTTTGGTGGATAATTCGGAATGGGAAGAATATAAAGAAGGTTATGGACAAACTATTCTTACAGGTTATGCTCGTGTTGATGGCTGGGCTGTCGGGATTGTTGCCAATCAGCGTAAAGTGGTGAAAAACAAGAAAGGAGAAATGCAAGTAGGGGGCGTTATTTATTCGGATAGTGCCGACAAAGCTACGCGTTTTATAGCCAATTGTAACCAAAAGAAAATCCCGATTATTTTCTTGCAAGATGTTACAGGTTTTATGGTTGGCTCAAAATCAGAACACGGAGGAATTATAAAAGATGGAGCGAAATTAGTAAATGCAGTGGCAAATTCTGTGGTGCCAAAATTCACGATTATTGTAGGAAATTCATATGGTGCAGGCAATTATGCTATGTGCGGAAAAGCATATGACCCAAGGCTTATTGTCGCTTATCCATCGGCTCATTTAGCTGTTATGGGAGGCACACAAGCAGCGAAAGTTTTATTACAAATAGAAACAGCCACACTAAAACGCAAAGGCGAGGTTCTTTCTCCTGAAAGAGAAAACGAGCTTTTGGCTCAAATAACCAAAAAATACGAAGAACAAACAACACCTTATTATGCTGCGGCTCGCCTTTGGACAGATGCCATCATTGATCCGTTGGATACTCGTACTTGGATTTCTATGGGGATAGAAGCGGCCAATAATGCTCCTATTGAGAAAAATTTCAGCTTAGGGATTATACAAACTTAATTATGATAAATAAACATAAAAAGTTGAAAATCAATTATAAAAAATGAAAAATTGGAATACTTGGCTTACTTTTTGTTGTATTATTTTTCACATTTTTATTTAAAACTAATTATTTAAATAAACACACTATTTCCTATTTTTATTAGGGAAAAAGACACTAAATTAAAAAGAACAAACAATGAGTAATGCTTCAAAAAAAGGTTCATTAGAATTTCATATCAATTTGAAAAATATAAAGAATGAACGTGCTTTCCTTATGAAAATGAAGGAAAGTTTTCAGTTGCCAGATTATTTTGGTTTCACCCTTGATGGGTTAGATGATTGTATGCAGTCCTTAGAATGGATCGAGCATAAGCAAATTTTAGCAAAATTTTATCATTTAGAGGAAGTAAAAGCACACAATGAGGTGTTATACAGCGAAATCCTCAGTAGCCTTCATCTTTATAACCAATATTGGCAAGATAGCCCAGAGAAAAAAGTAATTTTTGAATATTAATTAATAAAATGGAGAATATAACTTGCCCAAAATGCCATTCAGAATACACATACGAAAGTGGAGACTTGATGGTATGCTCGCAGTGCTTCCACGAATGGAACCCAGCAGAAGAAAGCACCGAAGAAGCCTCTAATAAAATTTTAGATGCGAACGGAAATGAATTGCAAAACGGTGATAGCGTTGTTATTATCAAAGATTTGCCCGTAAAAGGTGCGCCAAAACCTATCAAAGCAGGTACAAAAGTAAAAAATATTCGCTTGAATTTTGATAGCGACCATAATTTAGATTGTAAAATTGAAGGCTTTGGAGCAATGGCTCTAAAATCAGAATTTGTGAAAAAATCATAATTTATTAATAATGAAAAACTTTGTTGAAGAACTGCGTTGGCGTGGTATGATTCAGGATATAATGCCCGAAACCGAAGAACACCTCTTAGAGGGCTTGCGTTCTGCCTATGTAGGGATTGACCCCACTGCCGATTCGTTGCACATTGGCCACCTCGTTGGAGTGATGATGCTTCGCCATTTTCAAAACTGCGGGCATAAACCTTATGCGCTTGTAGGTGGGGCAACAGGAATGATTGGCGACCCTTCGGGGAAGTCGGTAGAAAGAAACTTGCTTACCGAAGAAACTTTGGCGCATAATATTGCTGGTATAAAAAAACAATTAGCGAAATTCCTTGATTTTGAGAGTGATAGCCCTAATCGTGCCGAACTTATCAATAATTATGACTGGACAAAAAATGTTTCTTTTTTATCTTTTATCAGAGATATTGGCAAGCACATTACCGTAAATTATATGATGGCGAAAGATTCTGTTAAAAAGCGTTTTGACCCAAATGAAAATACAGACGGAATGTCTTTTACAGAATTTTCTTATCAGCTTTTGCAAGGTTTTGATTACCTTCATTTGTATCAGGAAAAAGGCTTGACTTTGCAAATGGGAGGCTCTGACCAATGGGGAAACATTACCACAGGTTCTGAGCTTATTCGCCGAATAGCAGGAGGAAAGGCCTACGCTCTTACTTGCCCACTCATTACCAAAGCAGACGGAACAAAATTCGGAAAATCCGAAGGCGGGAATGTGTGGCTTGACCCTGAAAAAACATCGCCTTACAAGTTTTATCAATATTGGATAAATACTTCCGATACCGATGCGGAGCGATACATTAAAATTTTTACAATGCTTCCGAAAGAAGAAATTGAAAAATTGATAGCAACGCACCGAGAAGCTCCACATTTGAGAGTTTTACAAAACAAATTGGCAGAAGAACTCACTATTTTGGTACACGGAAAAACCGAGTTGGAAAAAGCCATTCAAGCATCACAAATTCTCTTTGGAAATTCTACTTCGGAAGATTTGAAAAAATTGGACGAACAAACATTCTTGGATGTTTTTGATGGCGTTCCACAAGCAGAAATTTCCGCTTCTGAATTGGCTAATGGTTTGGATATGATTGCTTTATTGTCTGTAAAAACAGGATTTATAAAAAGTAATTCCGAAGCTCGACGTGCTTTGAAAGAAAATTCTATTTCCGTAAATAAAGAAAAAGTTTCCGAAGAAAGTATCATTTCAGAAAAACATATTATCAACGGGAAATTTATTTTACTCCAACGCGGTAAAAAGAATTATTTTGTTATAAAAGTAAATTAAAACTATTGGAAAATTTATACTACTTTTTATTTAAGAAGAAGTATAAATTTTTTCTTTTAATAAATTAAAAATGAATATTTTAAGACGTAACCGAAGACTTCGTTCTTCACAAGTAATTCGTGATTTGGTCAGAGAAACCTCCGTTAGTCCAAATGATTTTATAGTGCCTCTATTTGTCGTAGAAGGCAAAGGCATAAAAGAAGAAATTCCGTCTATGCCAAATTATTTTCGGTATAGCTTAGATATTTTAGAAAAAGAAGTAAAAGAATTATGGAATTTGGGGCTGAAATCTGTTCTTCTTTTCGTAAAAGTTCCTGATAATCTGAAAGATAACAAAGGAACAGAAGCCATAAACCCCAACGGACTGATGCAACGTTCTATCCAAGTGGTAAAAAATGCAACCCCACAAATGTTGGTAATGACAGATGTTGCGTTAGACCCGTATTCTATTTACGGACACGATGGAATTATCCTTAACGGAACTATTGAAAACGATAGCACCGTAGAAGTTTTAGCACAAATGAGCCTTTCACACGCACAAGCTGGTGCAGATTTTGTAGCACCAAGTGATATGATGGACGGCAGAATTAGAGAAATTCGTACTTTTTTGGATAAAAACCACTTTGAAAACATCGGGATAATGGCTTATAGTGCCAAATATGCTTCGGCTTTCTATGGTCCTTTCCGCGATGCTTTGGATAGCGCACCCGTAGATGCGCAAAATATTCCAAAAGATAAAAAAACCTATCAAATGGACTATGCAAACCGATTGGAAGCCGTAAAAGAAACTCTTTGCGATGTTGAGGAAGGTGCTGATATTGTGATGGTTAAGCCTGGTCTTTGTTATTTAGATATTGTAAGAGAAGTGAAAAACGCTGTAAATGTTCCTGTTTCTGTTTATCAAGTTTCTGGGGAGTATGCAATGGTAAAAGCAGCGGCAGAAAGAGGCTGGCTTGACCACGATGCTATTATTTTAGAGCAAACTTACGCTATAAAACGTGCTGGGGCTGACCTTATTGCTACTTATTTTGCAAAAGATATTGTAAAATTATTATAATTAAGTACTTTTTCATAATAAAAAACGCACTCTGATAAAGGTGCGTTTTTTTATTTTTAAGATATTTTTATCTGTTTTTTAAGTTTTTTTTACTAACTTTGCAAAAGATTAAAAAAGAAAACTTAATGAGACATTTTATTTTAGCTACTTTTATTTTATTTTGTTCTCCTATTTTTGCACAAAATAAAATTTATATTGATGATTCTGGAAATGAAGTCCCTAAGGAAGAAGCCTCTTTTATGCGTCAAATTTCTGAAAAAAACGGACTTTTCTTTATTAAAGATTATTATTTGAATGGGAAAATTCAAATGTCGGTTACTACTAAAGAAAAGAATTTCAGTAAGATAGAACAAATTATCGGGAAATTTATTTTCTACCACGAAAATGGAAAAGTGCAAATGACAGGCGAAGAAAAAAATGGAATTATAAAAGGAAAACAATTTGACGATAAAGGAAGAATGGAGCTTTCTTTTACACATACTTTGCCTATAACTGCTTATGAACAAATACATTATACCGATAATAAAAATATTCCTAATATTTATTCGTACTACCAAAACAATACATTGATAAAAGAAATTTCCTTTGGTGAAGATATGAAAAAAGCACGAGTAGAGTATCATTATAAAGATGGGGAAATTTCTTACTTGGATTATTATGATGAAAAAGGAAATAAAATAGGATCAAATTCTTACTCAGATACAGATACTTACCGACTTTTTGTAGATTATTATTACAACCCAATGCGTGTAAAAAGTATTTCCGAAAGAGATGAGAATAAAAAAATTATTCGACAAGAAGAATACTTTACCAATGGAAAATTATTTTCCAAAGAAGAAGCTACTTCTGATGGTTCTAAAGTAACTTATTACGATAAAATGGGTAAAAAAATAGGCGAACTTATTAACAAATACGAAATAGCTTCTACCTTGTTAGACCCATATGAAGGAACACAATTTGTATTAAGCGAAAAAGGAAATATCATTGAAAAACGAGAATATAATTTGGGTTTTTTCTCTAAAATTTCTCAATTTTATGAAAATGGAATTACGAAAAGCATTGCCGTTTATGATATTGATAATTCCTTACAAAAAATTACATTTTATGACCGAAAAGGGAAAGAAAAATCTTCTTTAACTTATGAAGCAGGCCTCCCTTATACAGGAACTCATTATGATAATTTAGAAGAAAATGATTCTTTCATTTCTTACAAAGAAGGAGTAAAAACAGAGGTTAAGAACTACGATCAGAAAAAAATCTTGCGTTATAGTAAAAAGATAAATGAAAATGGCACTTATTTTTGTGAAGTTTTTAACGAATTAGGACAAAAACAATATACTTACGAGCTTACATATGACGGAGAATACGCTACTTATCCTAAAAAAATGGAAATTACGCAGTATGAAAACGGAAAAATAACGCATACTGCTACCATAGATAACGGAATTTTAGTAAAAGGAAGTATTTGGTTAAGCAAAGATGTAGATATTAGGAATAATTTAAATCTAAAAACGGAAAATCTTATCGAAGCTACGGAAGATTTTATCATTTCTAAACGATTTTTAAATGGAGAAATCATAAAAGAAGCAAAATTTTTCATTAAACACCCAAATATTGAAGATTATTCGGATAGTTTTATGGATGATTTTACCATTACAGAAGATTCTTTGACCGATTTTTCCTATGATTACGCATATTAACATAAAAACGAGGCTAAAAACCTCGTTTTTTTTATTCTTTTATTAATTTTGTGGTTACAATCACGTTTTTTCCTTGTGAAATAAAAGTCTTTTCCAAGAAAAGAGTATCGCCTTTTATAGAATATTTTTCTTCATCTTTGCGTTTATTTTCATCTACACTTTTTATAATATTTCCAGAAATAGTGTATTCTTTTTGCGAAATAATTTCTTTACATTCCTTATTTTCAGGCATTTCATAAAAAGAATGTATTTTAGCTTTTCCGTCTTCTTGAAAAATAACGATAGATTTCTTTTTACAATCGTCAAGCGGAATTTGGGTGTCGTCCATCGTTACAGAGTTCAAACGCCAAGTACCTACCACAGAAGCAGGTTGCCCACAAGAAACACATAAAATTGCTACAAAAGCAAATCCTAATTTCTTCATAAATGTTTTTTTTATTGATAAATTTATTTTGTTAATTGATTAAAAAGATGCTCTAAATCTTGATGTTTATGATTTATTTGTAATATTTTCAGTCCATTATTCAATGCAAAATCAAATACCTCAGACCGCATATCTTCTTGATTATCAAAGATTAAAGTATAGAAACAATCATAATTATTTTCTATTTCTTTTATGTTTGGAATACGTTTTAACAGCTGATGCTCTACCCTGTAATCAAAAAGTACTTCAATGGTTTGCTCCTTATCTTGAAGTTCTTTCATTTTTTTATCCAAAATAATTTCTCCCTGATGAAGAATGATTACTCTATCGCACATCGCTTGTATTTCTTGCATAATATGAGAGGATAAAAGAATAATTTTTTCCTTGCCCAATTCTTTTATAATTTGTCGTATTTCAAGAATTTGATTTGGGTCAAGCCCTGTGGTTGGTTCGTCAAGTATCAGAATATCAGGGTTATGCAAAATAGCAGCAGCCAGCCCAACACGTTGGCGATAGCCTTTGGAAAGTTCTTCAATACGTTTATTAGCGTGCGAAGTAAGATTGGTTTTCTCTATTACAGTGGCTATTTCTTTTTTTTTAACATTATAAATATCAGCTACAAACTGCAAATACTCTCGCACATACATTTCCAAGTATAGCGGATTGTGTTCGGGCAAATATCCAATATGTTTTTGAGCTTCAATAAGCTGATTTTCAAGAGATAATCCGTTAATAGAAATATGCCCACTATCGGGATTGGTAGCCCCCGTGAGCATCTTCATTGTGGTAGTTTTTCCTGCACCATTTGGTCCAAGAAAGCCTGTTATTTCTCCTTTTTTTAAGGTGAAACTAATACCTTTTATTACTTCCTGATGATGATATTTTTTTACTAATTTTTCAACAACTACCGACATAATTTTTATTCCAAAAAATCTTTTTTCTTTTACCGACAAAGGTATAAAAATATTTCTTTGTTTGTTTATTTTATTTAAAATATTTTTATTCTTAAAAAAATTAACTTTTTGTTTATGTTAAATGTTTATTTTTAAAGAGGAAATTATTTTTGGATACATTTATTGGTGTTGTTTATAAAAAAATCGTTTGTTATTTTCTCATTTCAATTAAAAATCTTAATTTTGCCTTTCCAAACTAAGCATCATTTTTATAAGATGAAGATTTCATACAATTGGCTTAAAGATTTTTTAAAAATTAACTTACCTTCTGCAAAAGTAAGTGAAATTCTTACAGATTTAGGATTAGAAGTAGAAGGAATTGAAAAATATGAAAGTGTAAAAGGCGGACTTTCTGGCGTGGTTGTTGGCGAAGTTTTAGAATGCCAAAAACACCCAAATGCGGACAAATTGAGCCTTACCAAAGTAGATTTGGGCAATGGTAATATTGTCCCTATTGTTTGTGGTGCGCCCAATGTTGCCAAAGGGCAAAAAGTAGCCGTAGCTACCATTGGTACAACACTTTATGATAAAGAAGGCAATTCTTTCCAAATAAAAAAAGGTAAAATACGAGGCGAAGAAAGCCACGGAATGATTTGTGCCGAAGACGAACTTGGCTTAGGCGAAAGCCACGATGGTATTATGGTTTTAGCAGATACTTGGGCTGTCGGAACACCTTGTAGCGAGGTTTTTGGAGTGGAAGTAGATGAAGTTTTTGAAATAGGACTTACTCCTAACCGAGCCGATGCAATGAGCCATTTTGGGGTTGCACGTGATCTTCGTGCGGGGCTTCTTCAACAAGAAACTACCAAAGAAGTTATAACTCCTTCTGTTACAGATTTTTTCGTGGATAATCGGTTGTTAAAAATTGATGTTCAGGTAGAAAATAAAGAGCTTGTTCCGCGTTATTGTGGGGTTACTATTTCTAATGTTAAGGTAGCTCCTTCGCCCTCTTGGTTACAAAACCGATTGAAAGCCATAGGTTTAACTCCAAAAAATAATATTGTTGATATTACCAATTACGTTCTTCACGAATTGGGGCAACCTTTGCACGCTTTTGATATTCAACGTATTTCAGGAAAAAAAATTGTGGTAAAAAATGCCGTAGAAGGAACAAAGTTTAAAACTTTGGACGATGTGGAACGCTCACTTCATTCAGAAGATATTATGATTTACGACGCCGAAAATCCTCTTTGTATTGCTGGGGTTTTGGGCGGAGCAAATTCCGGAGTTACCGAAAATACAACACAAATTTTCTTAGAAAGTGCTTATTTTAACCCTGTTTCTGTTAGAAAATCAGCAAAAAGACACGGCATCAGTTCCGATGCTTCTTTCCGTTTTGAGCGTGGAATAGATATCAATCTTTGCAAATATGCCCTTTTACGAGCTGCTATTTTGATTAAAAAAGTAGCAGGAGGCGAAATTTCTTCGGAAGTTATTGATCTTTACCCGAAAAAGCAAGAAGATTTTCAAGTATTTTTAGCTTATGATAAAGTAGATAAGCTCATAGGACAGGTTATCCCACGTGATGTTATAAAATCTATCCTTCGCTCGTTGGATATTCAAATAACAAATGTTACCGAACGAGGTTTGGGGCTTACTATTCCTACGTATAGAGTTGATGTTCAGAGAGATGTAGATGTTATTGAAGAAATTTTACGTGTTTATGGTTATAATAATGTTAAATTCTCTTCAAAAATAAATGCTACAATGGCGCATTCTTCTAAGTATGAAGATTTTAACATTCAAAATATTATAGCAAATCAACTCATTGGGCAAGGCTTTTTAGAAATAATGAATAATAGCCTTACTACGGCTAATTATACAGAATTAACTTCGGATATTTCAGAAGAAAGTGCCGTAAAAATGCTCAATCCGTTAAGTAATGATTTGGCGGTAATGCGCCAGAGTTTGCTTTTTTCAGGCTTGGAAACGATTAGTTATAACATTAACCGAAAACGTACAGATTTACAGCTATTTGAGTTTGGAAAAACGTATCATAAAACAGAAAATTATTCTGAAATTAAACATTTGACTTTGTTCGTTTCAGGAAATAAATCTTCTGAAATATGGAATACACCTGTTCAAAAAACTAATTTTTTCACTCTAAAAGGATATTTAGTAGCCATTTTTGAACGTTTAGGAATCGTTAATTATGAAGAAAAGCCAACACAGAGTGATAGCTTGCAAGAAGGACTTACTTTTTATATTAATGATGTAAAAATTGCAGATTTTGGTGTAGTTAAAAAATCTATTCTTAAACATTTTGGTATAAAGCAAGAAGTATTTTTTGCAGATATTCTTTGGGAAGAAATTTTAAATAATATACAGAAAAAATTAACATATAAAGAAATAGGAAAATATCCAGAAGTTCGTAGAGATTTGGCTTTACTTTTAGATGAAAAAATAACGTTTAAAAATCTTTATGATATTGCCAAAAAAACAGAAAAAGGCTTACTAAAACAAGTTTCGTTATTCGATGTATATCAAGGAGATAAATTGCCTAATGGTAAAAAAAGTTATGCATTGAGCTTTATTTTACAAGATGAAAATAAAACATTGACAGACAAGCAAATAGATAAAGCAATGGCTCATTTATTATCTGCTTTTGAGAAAGAAGCCAATGCGCAATTACGCTCATAAAATTAGATTTAAACGCATAACAAATGGATTTTTCTTCCAAATTATTGGAAAATGCAGTATTTGAAATTTCTCAACTACCAGGCATAGGCAAACGCACAGCATTACGCTTAGCATTGCACTTATTAAAGCAACCTCCTATGCAGGTAGAAGGGTTGGCGCAGGCATTAATAGCTTTACGAAATAATGTTAATTATTGCAAAAAATGTCATAATATTTCTGATGAAGAAATTTGTGAAATTTGCGCCAGTTATCACCGAGACCCTTCGGTAGTTTGTGTAGTGGAAGACATTCGTGATGTAATGGCTATTGAAAATACAGGGCAATATAACGGTTTGTACCACGTTTTGGGCGGAAAAATATCTCCTATTGATGGGGTAGGCCCTAACAACCTAACAATCAGTTCTTTAATACAAAAAATAAAGACAGATAATGTTAAAGAAATTATATTCGCACTAAGTAACACAATGGAAGGAGATACTACTAACTTCTACATTTACAAGCTGTTAGAAGGTTTAGATGTAACAACTTCTACCATTGCACGAGGTATTTCCGTAGGAGATGAATTAGAATATGCAGATGAAATAACCTTAGGGCGAAGTATTCTTCATAGAGTACCTTTTGAAGTCCAATAAAAATTAAGTTTTTTTTATCTTATAAAATTTTGATTTTTTAAATAATTTTTATACTTTTAGCCCTTGAAAAACAAGCATCTTATTTTCATAGGAATTTAATATAAACCTTAACATTTATTAACTAAAAAACATTCAGAAATGGCAAGATATGAACTGAAATTACCTCAAATGGGAGAAAGTGTAGAGGAAGCTACCATAACTTCTTGGCTCAAAAATGTGGGCGATACCATTGAAGTAGATGATATTATAGTAGAGGTAGCTACGGATAAAGTAGATTCTGAAATACCTTGTGAAGTATCAGGAGTAATTACTGAAATTTTATTTGCCAAAGATAGCGTTGTACAAGTAGGGCAAGTAATGGCTATTATAGAGACAGAACCTCAAAATTCTGTGAGCACTGAGCCTGAGTCTTCTGTACAAATAGCTAATTTTGAAGAAGTTACAATTCAAAATATAGAAGAAGAGGCTACCTTGTCGGCTACCCCTATAAATGAAGTTCCATATCAGCCTATTGAAAATAAAAAAGAAAATATAACAATCTCAGAATCAGAACGTTTTTATTCTCCTTTGGTGAAAACGATAGCTAAAGAAGAAAATATTTCTTTGGAAGAATTGGAGCAAATAAAAGGTTCTGGGCTTGAAGGGCGAGTTACAAAAAATGATATCTTAGCTTATGTTTCTTTGAAAAAAGGAAATGCACCAGAGGTAAAATCTTGGGAAACTTCTGCACAAATTTCAGCTAAACCTCCTGTTGTAGAAGCGCCACCAGAAGAGAATACACATAGTTTTGCTTCTGTTTCCGAAATAATAGAGGAAATAACACAACCTGTTGTTAATGAGCCTGTTATATCAGAAAACGTAACAGAAATTACTTCTCCTTCTATTGAGGAAGAAATAAAAGAAGAAATACAACCAATTGTAAATGAGCCGATTGTAGAAACAGAACCTATTTTACCTTCTGAAAATAGAATGGAGGAAATTATTTCTCAAATAACAACAGAAGAAGAAAAAATAGAATCGACAGAAGAAGAAATAACATCTGTTATAGAAGATAAAAAAGAGGAAATAATTTCACAAATAGCTAATATAGAGGAAGTTAAAAAAGAAGAAAAAGTAGTATTCCCAGATTTGGATACTTTCGTAAATAATCTTGTTGCACAAAATGCTCAAAAAGAAGAGGTTAAAACGGAAGAAATAAAAACAGAAGAGCCTAAAAAAGAAATTTCTTTTGCAGAAAAAACAAAGGAAATAAATATTAAAACAGCAGAAAATAAGCCAGAAGAAAAACCTGCAACTATATCACATACTCCATCGCAAGTAGATGATAATGTGGAAGTTATAGAAATGACTCGTATGGGCAAACTCATTTCTAAATATATGGTAGAAAGCCGTAGAACTTCTGCTCACGTACAAAGTTTTACAGAAGTAGATGTTACTCGTATTTGGAATTGGCGAAATAAAGTAAAAAAATCTTTTGAAGCTCGTGAAGGTCAGAAATTTACATTTACTCCTATTTTTATGGAAGCAGTAGCAAAAGCATTGCGTGATTATCCTATGATGAATGTTTCTACCGATGGAGAAAGAATTTTTAAGAAAAAACAAATTAATATAGGTATGGCTACTGCTTTACCAAACGGTGATTTGATTGTGCCTGTTATTAAAAATGCAGATCAGCTAAGCCTTATCGGGTTGGCAAAATCTGTAAATGACTTGGCAAAACGTGCAAGAGAAAGCAAGCTAAAACCAGATGAAATAAAAGGTGGTACTTACACGGTTACCAATATTGGGGCATTTGGAAATATTTTCGGAACTCCAATAATAAACCAGCCCGAAGTTGGTATTCTTGCCATCGGTTCTATACAGAAAGTCCCTGCCGTGATAGAAACTCCTGAGGGAGATGTTATCGGTATTCGTTACAAGTTAATTCTTTCTCACAGCTATGACCACCGAGTGGTAAATGGCGCACTTGGTGGAATGTTCGTACAGCGAGTAGCAGAATATCTTGAAAATTGGGATATTAACAGAGAAATTTAATCTATTATAATTTATTTTTAGAAAAATACTTTGGTATCACTGATATCAAAGTATTTTTTTACTTTTTATTAAAAAATGAATAGAAAAATTATACTTTTAGGCTATATGGGAAGCGGAAAATCTGTCATAGGAAAGCGTTTGGCAGAAAAAATACAACTTCCTTTTATAGATTTGGATACTTTTATTGAAAAAAAAGAAGAAAAAAAAATTGATGAAATTTTTCAGCAAAAAGGAGAAATTTATTTTCGAAAAAAAGAAAGAGAATACTTAAATGAGCTTTTACTTTCTCCTTCGCCTATGGTTTTGGCATTGGGCGGTGGCACTCCTTGTTATGGCGATGCAATGCAAATGATTAACAAAACAACCGAAAATGTTTTCTATTTGCAACTATCTTTCCAAGAATTAACAAAAAGATTACTTCCGCAAAAAAAGAAACGACCTCTAATAGCTCATTTGGAAGATGTTGATTTAGAGGATTTTATAAGAAAACATTTATTTGATAGAAATCCTTTTTATATGCAAGCAAATAATATTATTAAAATATCAGGGGAAACCATTGAAGAGATTATAGATAGGATAGAGCAAAAAATAAAAATTTAACTAAAATATTTTTTTCTGTAAAATATTAAAAAATCTATTATTTTATAGAATAAAAATTATATATATCAAATATTTTTTCTATATTTGCAAGCTAATAACTCATTTTTAATAAAAAATATGAAATTTGAAACAAAAGCCATTCACGGCATCAGAACTAAGGAAGATAAGGTAGAAGTTTGGAATAATTCTATTAATATGGCTTCTACTTTCCAGCTAAATGAATATGGCGTAGAACAAGAATTTGAATACGGACGCGTTTCCAATCCTACCCGAAAAGAATTTGAAACTCTTATAGCAAAATTGGAGAGTGGTAAATATGGCTTTGGGTTTTCTTCAGGAATGGCAGCGATAAGCTCTGTTTTTGCAATTTTTGAGTCTGGCGACCATTTTGTATTAGGTTTGGATATTTACGGCGGAACATTTCGTATAATGAAAGATGTTTTTAGTAAATTTGGTTTGGAAGCAACTTTTGTAGATATGACCGATTTAAACAAAATAAGCCAAGCGGTACAGCCCAATACCAAAGCTATTTTTGTGGAAACGCCTTCTAATCCGTTGTTGGATATTACCGATATTCGTGGTGTAGTTGCTATTGCCAAAAAGCATCAACTTCTTACCATTGTAGATAATACTTTTATGTCGCCTTATTTACAACGCCCGTTAGAGTTAGGTGCTGATATTGTGCTACATAGCGCAACAAAATACCTAAGCGGGCATAACGATATAATAGCTGGTGCGGCGGTAGTTAGTGATGATATTCTTGCTGAAAAAATACGTTTCATACAAATTGCAATGGGCGCATTGGTAGCTCCTTTTGATAGTTGGTTGCTTATTCGTAGTATGAAAACTCTAAAATTGCGAGTAGAGTATGCGCAAGCAAATACTTTGGCGTTGTTAGATTTTCTAAGGAATCACCCAGAGGTAGAAAAAGTGTATTACCCTACCGAAGCTCACAACAAAGGCAGAGAAATACACCAAAGCCAAGCCAGTGGAGGAGGAGCTGTTTTTTCTTTTGTGGTAAAAGATGAAAAGAAAGTAAAGTCCTTTTTTGAGAATCTGAAAGTAGCTCTTTTTGCGGTGAGTTTGGGAGGTGTAGAAACCTTAGTAACGCACCCAAGTTCGCTCACTCATACCGAATTTCCTGAGGAAGAAAAAGTAGCTCGTGGAGTAACTCGTACGCTTATTCGGGTTGCAGTTGGTATTGAAAATGTAGAAGATTTAATAGCAGATTTTAAACAAGCCTTAGAAAAATAGTTAAATAAATTATTTTTTTCTAAATGTTTCTTATAAAATTAATAAATTTCTTGATAAATCAAATAAAATTTCTATATTTGCGACATAATTATATACAATAAAAAAATATCGAATGAGAGATTTATCAAAAATGACAAACATAGAGGACTTGCGTGTGGTATGCAAACGCAATGTCCCTAAAATGTTCTACGAATATGTAGATACAGGTTCTTGGACACAATCCACTTATCGTGAGAATGTTTCGGATTTTAATCCTATCAAATTCAAACAAAGAATTTTGGTAGATATGGACAATCGTACATTGGAAACTACTCTTTTAGGCAAAAAAGTAAAATTCCCAGCTATGACAGCTCCTGTTGGTTTTATGGGAATGATGTGGGCTGATGGAGAAATCCATATGGCAAAAGCTGCCCAAAAGTTTGGTATTCCTTTTACGCTTTCTACAATGTCAATTTGCTCTATTGAAGACTTGGCAGAAGCAGGGGTAGAGCCTTTTTGGTTTCAGCTTTATGTAATGCGCGATCGTGAATTTATGCGAGATCTTATCCGTCGTGCCAAAGAGGCTAAATGTTCCGCTTTAATGGTAACAGTAGATTTGCAAGTGCTTGGTAACCGTCATCGCGATATTAAAAATGGTTTATCTACTCCACCGAAGTTTACGATACCTAATATGATAAACCTCTCCACTAAAATTCCTTGGGGCTTGCGTTATGTATTTGGTAACCGTCGTTGGACATTCCGTAATATTGCTGGACACGCTAAAAATGTATCTGATCTTTCTTCTCTTTCCTCTTGGACAAAAGAACAGTTCGACCCCAGTCTCAGCTGGAAAGATATTGCTGAAATTAAAGAATTATGGGGAGGACCTATTATTCTTAAAGGAATTATGACTCCCGAAGATGCTATGGAAGCCGTAAAATACGGAGCTGATGCTATTATTGTGTCTAACCACGGTGGTCGCCAAATGGATGATACAATTTCCTCTATTAAAGCTCTTCCTGATATTGTAAGTGCCGTAGGTAGCCAAACCGAAGTATGGATAGACTCTGGTTTCTATACGGGGCAAAATATGCTAAAAGCGTGGGCTATGGGCGCCAAAGGTATTATGCTTGGTCGCGCACCTGTATATGGTTTGGGAGCTTATGGAGAAGAAGGAGTAACACGTGCTTTACAAATATTGTATGATGAAATGGATACCACGATGGCTTTTGCTGGGCATCGTAATATCCACGATGTAGATACAAGTATTCTCGTGGAAGGTACTTATCCGTTGCCAACAAGAAAATAATTTATATAAAAGCTCCTTAATGAAGGAGCTTTTTTTGTTTTTCTATACTATGAAGCTATTTTTTTCTTAAAAAAGAATTAATTAAAACTCTTTTTTAATTACATAAATATTTGACTATCAGTTATTTATAAAAGAAAATTACATAGATTATTTAAAAATAAATTTTAGAATTATTTTAGATAGATAAAATTTATACTATAACCTATTGATTATAAAGAATTAAGATAATAGTTTTTATTAATTCAAAATATAAATTACTGAAAATCAGTTATTTAATTTGTTTGTAAAGGAAAAAGGTCTTACCTTTGCACCAGAAAAATAAAAGAAAATTGTGTAACTAAAAAAAGAAATATTATGGCAATTAGATTAGCAAACGGATGTGTAAATTGTGAAAATTTAACAGAAAACAATTTATGTAAAGTGTATAATGTAAAAGTAGAATCAAAACTTACTTGTGATAGTTTCAATTTGAGACCAACTCTAAAAGGAGGTATTGATTGTCTTTCTTGTTCTAAATTTAACACTGCAAAATGTACTAATACAGAACACGCTGCCGAAGGAATGCTTTGTAATGAATGGACTCCTTCTGTGATAGAAGCATAAAACTAACTAAAACAACAAAAACACTAAGAAAGCCGCCATTGAGCGGTTTTTCTTTTTTAGAAAAAAAGATGAAAAATTTTCCATAAATTCATTTTTGTTTCCTAATTTTGCACAAATTATTCAGTATTCTTACAATGCGTTTAAAATATATAATTTTGGTGAGTTTTTTTACTTTTTTTCAAAATATTTTTGGACAAAAACCTCTTACAAAAGAAAAAATTTTTGCTACTAAAATAGAAAGTATTACTTCAATGGAAATGGCTATTGAAAAAGCAGAAGAAGTAGTGCAATATCTTCTTTCTCAGAACCTTACGCCAAGTGTAGCGGTTTCTTTTAGCAAACAAGGACATACCATTTGGGAGGCAGGTTATGGATATGCAGATATTGAAAATGAAATAAAACCAGACCCAAAACAAACACTCTATCGGGTGGCGAGTGTTTCTAAAACGATAACAGGAGCCGCATTGACCAAAATGCAAGAACAAGGCTGGATAGATTGGGATTGTTCCGTTTATGACTATGTTCCGTCTTTCCCTAAAAAAACATATGATATTACCATAAAACAACTTGCGGGGCATTTGGCAGGCATACGAGGTTATAAAGGGAGAGAAGTGTTTAATAATGAATACCTTAGCATAGAACAAGGGATTGATTTTTTTGCTAATGATCCTTTACTTTTTGAGCCAGGAACAAAATATTTTTATAATAGTTATGATTTTAATTTGATTTCATTGGCTATGCAAAATGCTTGCAAAATGCCTTTTGAAGCCTATGTAAATGAAAATATTTTTGCTCCTTTACAGATGGAAAATAGCGTGCCAGATATGGGGTTTCTTTTACCAAACGAAGCTATTCCCTATTCAGGAAGCGGAAAAAAAGCATTCCATAGAGCCACAGATGTGAATAATTTTTACAAACTTGCAGGTGGTGGGTTTCTTTCTTCTGCGAATGATATTAATCGATTTGGAAATGCTATTTTGGGAGAAACTATTCTTTCTCCGGATTATCAAAAAATGATGTTAGAAAGCCAAAAACTAAAAAATGGTAATAATACAGGCTACGGAATAGGTTGGCAAGTAGCCAAAGATTGGAATAATCGTTTATATTATGGACATATAGGCAACGGGATTGGTGGTTTTGCGTGGTTTTATCTTTATCCAGAGGAAGAAGTGGTGGTAACAATGTTGTTTAATATTACCAATCCGTCAATAGGTTCTTATATTCACAGAATTGTAGATTACATATTGCAAGGAGCAAATTTTATAACTTTTGATGCGCCAAATTATCCTTCTTTAAAAGAAAATCAGGACGAAGCAACGGAAATAGAATTTGAAGAAAACGAAATACTCCAAGATAGTTTGAAAATAGAAAATAAATAACAAAAAGGCTCTCTTATTTAGAGAGCCTTTTTTTATAGAATGTTGAGTACTTGTTCTTTTATTTTTTCTAATTCATTTTTCATTAAAACAACGATTTGTTGCATACCTGCGTGGCTTGCTTTGGAGCCTAATGTATTTATTTCTCGTCCCATTTCTTGGGCTATAAATCCTAATTTTCTTCCGTTGGATAAAGGTTCGTTTAGAGTTTTAAGAAAATATTCTAAATGATTGACAAGTCTTACTTTTTCTTCGGTAATGTCCAATTTTTCAAAGTAAAAAATAAGTTCTTGCTCAAAACGATTTTCATCTACTCGTTCTGCTATTTCTGCTACGGATTTTTCCAAACGTTCTCGTACGCTTACAAGCCTTTCGGGGTCTAATTTTTCAATTTCAATGAGTAAATTTTTTATATTTTCTATACGAAGTTCAAAATCTTTTTGCAAATTTTTTCCTTCTTGAATACGAAATTGTTGTAGTTCTTGGAGTGCTTGCTGGATAATAGTTTCTATCTGGTTATATTCCTCTTCATCAATTTCTTCTGTTGGAGTTACAAGGGCATCAGGCATACGAACCGCCATTTTAAGGAGTTCGGTAGTGTCTGCATTGGGTACTATTTGTAGCATTTGCTCAATATATCCTTTAACAATATCAGCATTGATAATAGTTGAATTTTTATCCGATGTATTTTCAATGGTTAAAGTAATATCTATTTTTCCTCGTTCAAGTGTATCGGCAATTTGCTTACGAATTTGTAGTTCTCGTTCTCTGTAAGCTACTGGTATACGGGTATTTAGGTCTAAATTTTTACTATTTAAAGATTTTATTTCAAAAGTAATTTTCTTTTGAGCAAGGAGTAAAGTGCTTTTCCCAAAGCCTGTCATAGATTGTATCATTCCTTACGGATTTTATGCTAAATTATATTAAAACTTCATAATAGAAATTCTGTTATCTTTTATTTCAAACAGATTTTCAGAAAGAGGGTCATCGGTATTTTGGTAAGTTTCTTTTACATATTCACGAAGTTTTTCCACTTCTTGTACGTATTCACTTCCTGTTATAAGTAATTCATTTTCAGTAGGAATACCTACAACAATATTTCCTTTTACAGGGAAATTTTCTTTTGTCCAAACATCAGGAATAATTAAAAAACTTGCCTCAAAACGCCCACCAGCAGAGATGATAAATCTTGAATTTTCACCTTCCAGATTTACTTCCACCTGAGAAACCAAATTTTCAATTGCTAAATTTTTTAGAGAATTTTTATTCAATTGAAGTGAAGCTAAATCTTTGTTTTCCAAACATTTAGAAGCTCCTTTTATTACGTAAATGATAAATAATTCAGGGTTGATTGGCTCATAGAGAAGGTCTGTAAATTCTTTTCTTAAGCTATCTATAAATTGAATATTTCTTACTAATGGAAAAATTAAAGATTTGTCAATATTACTCTCATTTTCAATAGGTTGAATAATTGGGGGTTCAATGGGCTTAGGTTCTTCTATAATGGGAGTAACCTGTGGCGCATCACTTTTTGGAGAAGGCTGTATATTTTCCATTAAATAATTGGCATATCTGTCCAAAATTTCATCACGGCTTTCTTCATTTCTATGCATATATTCGGCATAAGAATTATCTAAAAAGCTCGTAATTATCTCATTTGGACGAGTTTTTACCACCCATTCCAGCTCAAACCCTTTGGAGGAAATAATTTCTATTTCTTCATTTTTAGATTTTAGTTTTTCTATGAAAGAAGTAGTAAAATCGGATATGTGTTGTATGCTTTGCCCAACCCGATTTACAAAGTCTCTCATACGTTGCGTATAAGGCTCTGTATCTCGTAGTAAGAGTTCTGTAACTATGGTGTTATTGTTTGATTTTAAAGCAGTTGTAAAATGATATTGCACTTCATTTTCAGAGCGGAATGTTTTACAAATATACGTATCGGTTATTTCTGCTTCATCTACGGCAGTAAAACCTTCTTGTTCATATTCTTGATAAAAATCTAATTTCAAATCTTCAAAAAAACTTTTAGAAATATCTGTTTTTAGATGTTCATCATAGTTTATAACGGTTAAATCAGCATTTCCGTTTGGTGATTTTGCAAAAAAACGCTCGGTGTTGAATATTTCCCAATCTTCTGGCAAAGAGATTGTAGAAACAGCATCTAACCAATATCGTTTATAACTTACTGATTTTAAGATAGTTTCTTCTGCTTTTTTCTTTTTAAACAAATCAAATAATCCCATATTCTTTTTGTGTTTTATCAATTGGCAAATATATAAATTTATTTACAAATACCAATATGAATTGTGTTTTTTTACTTTTTTTAAATTATAACATTTATTTAGTAAAAAAATAGTTTTTTTTATGTAATTTTGAACCTTTAATTGTAAATTTTGAACCGAATGAAAAAAATTATTCTGACACTTATCACTACTTTATTGATAATGCCTAATGTTGTGCGGGCAGATGAAGGGATGTGGTTCTTGATGTTTATCAAGCGGCTTAACGAGCGAGATATGCAGAAAAAAGGACTACAATTAACCGCAGAAGAAATTTATAGTATTAATAATAATAGCCTTAAAGATGCTATTGTACAATTTAACGGCGGTTGTACGGCAAGTATCATCTCAAAAGATGGACTTGTTTTAACCAATCACCATTGTGGTTATAGCAATATTACAGAGCTTTCTACTCCTGAAAATAATTATCTTCGTGATGGTTTTTGGGCGAAAACAAAGCAAGACGAATTAGCTCCAAGACGAATTTTTGTGCGCTTTTTTGTTCGTATGGATAATGTAACAGACAGAATGTTAGCTGTTTTGAAGCCCGAAATGACGGAAAAAGAGCGAGAAAAAGCAATAAACCAAGAAACAGCAAAAATTCAAAAAGAAAATAACGAAGGCGGAAAATATGTAGTTTCTGTTCGTTCATTTTTTCAAGGAAATGAGTTCTATTACTTTGTGTATCAAGACTTTTCCGATGTTCGCCTTGTAGGAACGCCACCAGAGAGTATAGGTAAATTTGGAGGAGATACCGATAATTGGGAGTGGCCAAGACAAACAGGAGATTTTTCTCTTTTTAGAGTTTATACCGATAAAAATGGTAATCCTGCGCCTTATTCGCCGGAAAATATCCCAATGAAAGCAAAAAAACATCTTCCTGTAAATATTGGTGGAGTACAAGAAAATGATTTTGCTATGATAATGGGCTATCCTGGTCGTACCAACCGCTGGGAGTCTTCTTATTGGGTAAATCAAAAAGTAAATTATGCATATCCTGCTTGGGTAGAAGGCTCAAAAACTGCAATGGACGCTATTCATAAATATTCTTCACAAGATGAAGCAATACGACTTTTGTATGCGTCTAAATATTCTCAAATTGCTAATTATTGGAAAAATAGACAAGGAATGATAGAGGCTCTTACGGCTCATAAAACCGCAGAAGTAAAGCAAAAAGTAGAGAAAAAATTCCAAAAATGGGCAAATAAATCCAAAAATAAAGCAGAATACGGCGATGTTCTTTCTACAATGTCTGATTATTTTGAAAAAACCAATCAAAAATCAGCAGATGATAACTATCTCTTTACCTTTAACAGAAGTGCTTTATTCTTTGCGCTTCCTGCCAATTTAAGCCCAGACTTGGAAGAAATAGCAAAAAGTAGCCATTTGGACAGAATGCAAGCCGTGCATAAATTCCAAAGAATACTTCCTATTTACGACCAAATGTCTATCCCCGTAGAAAAAGAAATATTAGCCAATATGCTACAATTGTACGCTACAAAGGCTAAAAATATTCCTGAATATGTAGAAAAAATTAAAAAAGAATATAACGGAAATTTACGAGGATATATAAATGATGTTTTCCAAAAAAGTATTTTTTCGTCCAAAGAAAAATTAGTAGCTTTTACAGAAAATCCTGATGAAAAAACATTATCCGAAGATCCTTTACTTCTTTTATCTAATGCTCTTTTAGAGAAATTTTACGAAAAATCAGAAGATGCAAACGCTCTTCAAGACCGATACGAAAAAGCATTTCGTAAGTTTGTAAAAGGAATGCGAGATTCCAAAATCTCTACTATTCTCTATCCTGATGCCAATTCTACCTTACGACTCACTTACGGTGAAGTAAAATCTTTACCAAACGACACAAGAAATGAAGTGAAGAAAAATTATTACACAACTTTTAGTTCGTTAATTGCAAAATACAAACCTAATGATCCTGAGTTTGATATGCCAAAACGAATGATAGAACTTTATGAGAAAAACGATTTCGGACGCTATTTGGACAAAGACGGAACAATGCACGTGAATTTCTTGTCCAATAACGACATTACAGGAGGGAACTCTGGTTCGCCCGTAATGAACGGCAAAGGAGAAGTCATTGGGCTTGCTTTTGATGGTAATATTGAAGCTATGGCTGGCGATGTTATTTTTGATAAAAAACTCCAACGAACCATAAATGTAGATATTCGTTATGTTCTTTGGGTGATTGATATTTTCTCTGATGCAAAACACATTGTTGAGGAAATGACAATTGTAAAATAATTTTTGTATATCATTGAAAATCCGCCTTTTAGAAATACAAAAGGCGGATTTTTTTCTTCTAATATTCCAAAAAAATCTTTTTTTCATACTATCCAGTAAAAAATTAGTAACTTTGCACAAAATTTGAAAATGCTTACTATTCACTCTTTTACATTCAATCCGTTTTCAGAAAATACCTATATTGTATATTCTGAATCCAAAAATGCTTTTTTGATAGACCCAGGTTGTTTTTCAAACACAGAAAATACCATTTTAAGAGATTTTATAAAGGAAAAATCCTTAAAAATTGAAAAAATCCTTTTAACTCACGCACATATTGACCATATTTTTGGCTTACAATGGGCTTTTGATACTTACAAAGTACCTGTGTATTTACATTCTGAGGAAAAGGAAATTTTGGATAGATGCCCAGATGATGCACGGCGTTTTGGGTTTGAATTTCCTGCATTTGATGGCGAAGTAAATTTTATAAAAGAAAATACAAGTATTTTTTTAGACGATAATGAATTGATAATCAAGTTTGTACCAGGACATTCACCGGGTAGTGTTGCTTTTTATTGCCCAAAACAAAAATTTATTATCTCTGGCGATGTTTTGTTTTATAATAGTGTTGGGCGAACCGATCTTTATAAAGGAAGTCAAGAAAAACTTTTGGAAAGTATTAATAGTCAGTTATTTACACTTGATGATGAAACCAAAGTTTATTGCGGACACGGAAAACCAACTACCATTATCCACGAGAAAACATTTAACCCATATGTTAAAAATATTAATTTATAATTAATTAACAATGAAATCACCATCACAACGGCTTATTTTTATAGATATTATTCGGGCATTCGCTATTTGTATGATGCTCCAAGGACATTTTATAGATGGTCTTTTGGCTAATTCTTTTAGAGATGAAAATAATATATTTTTTGCTATTTGGTTGTATTTCAGAGGGATAACAGCTCCTGTTTTCTTTACTATTTCAGGTTTTATTTTTATGTTTTTGTTAATAAAAGAACAAGACCCAAATAAAATAGGCTGGAAACATATCCGAGTACAAAAGGGTATCCGAAGAGGTATTATGCTGATAATTACAGGCTATTTACTACGAATGAATATTCTTAATCTTTTTTCAGATTTTACAGATTGGAATGTTCGTATGGTAGATGTTTTGCATTGTATTGGGCTTTCGTTGTTGTTTTTAATTGCAATTTATTTATTTTCTTATCAAAAAAATAAGATAATAATGCCATCTATTTTATTGGGTTCTACTTTGCTTTTATTTACCTTAGAACCTATATATAACCAACTGAAACATAGTTATTTACCTGTTGCAATTGCTAATTATTTTACAAAAGCAAATGGCTCTGTTTTTACTATCTTTCCTTGGTTTGGCTACGCTTCATTAGGGGCTTTTATGGGGTATTTGTTTAATTATTACCGAAGTTATAAAAATGTATATATAGTAAGTATAATTTTATGTTTATTTTTTGGTGTAATATTCTTATTATCACCTATTTGGATAAATTATTTATATAAAATAACCAATAGTGAAATATTGTATAACATAGCAACAAAAGACTATCTTTTTAAGCGAGTTGGGAATGTGTTATTTGTTTTTGCTTTTTTCATTTTGTTAAGAAATATAATAACATCTAAAACTATACAAACCATAGGGCAAAATACGTTTTCTATTTATATTATACACTATATAATATTGTACGGAAGTTTCACAGGATTGGGACTTTATCGTTTTTTTCATCATAAACTAACGCCTATTTTTGCTATACCTGGTGCTATTTGCTTTGTTATCAGTACATTATTTTTATCTTTTTTGTATAATAAAAATAAACCAATAATAGAAGAATATAAAGCAATTATTCTACAATGGATAAAAATATTTGTATTAGAAATATATCATTGTATAATATTGATAATCAGCAAGGTAAAGTATTTTTTCTTATTAATTTTTAATAGGCAATAAAAGAAACAATTTACAGCTCCCAATCCTCCCTTAGGGAAAGTTTTTAGGTATTATAGTTATGAAGTTTTACGTCCTTATTCTGTTTGGGCTGTATTTTTTCCACAAAAAAGAGATAAAGATAGCATACAACCTATTATTTTAAATGTTAAATAATTATTAAATGAAATATATTTACAACATTACTTATCATATAGAAAATTCTGTTTTTGTGCAATGGCAAAAATGGATTATTTCCCATATAGAACAACTATTGTCTGAGGGCTATTTTGAAGAAGCAAAATTATTAAAAATACATGCAGAATATTCTGATAGTCAAATATATAGCATTCAGTTTTCAACATTTGAAGAAGAAAATATTTCTCGTTTTGAAGCTAATTTTGAAGCAAAAAGTAGGCATTTATTATTTCTTCAATTCGGAGAAAAAGTATTGCCATTTGCTACCAAAATAGAAATAATAGAAGAGTTTGAAAAATTAAAATAAAGTTAAAATAATTTATTTGTCTATATTTTGTGTTTTTTCTTTGCAGATTTAAAAAAAATATTTAACTTTGCACCCTGAAAAAAAGGATAGATAATAAGCTAAAATAGCATAATAATGAAAAAAGGAATACACCCAGAATCTTACAGATTAGTAGCATTTAAAGATATGTCAAATGATGATATTTTCATATCAAAATCAACTATTGACACAAAAGAAACTATTGAAGTAGATGGAGTAGAATATCCTCTTGTAAAATTGGAGATTTCTCGTACTTCACATCCTTACTATACAGGAAAGTCTAAACTTATTGACACCGCAGGGCGTATTGATAAGTTTAAAAGCAAATATGCTAAATTTCAAAAATAAAAGTCATAAGATTTTTCATAATAATAAGTTTTTAAGGTTATTAAAATTTCCTTCCTTGAAAAAGGGAGGATTTTTTATTTTATAAAACATTGAATTTCTGTATGTTATATTTTTGTAAATAAAAAATAGAAATGTGATTATTCCGTATATTTTTATTATTTTTGCAAAATATTCTATTTTTACAAAATAAAATTTAGAAAAAATGTCAAAGAAAATTGTTGAGCTAAAAGATGTTTCTATATTTCAGAAGAAAAATCTGGTATTAAGTGATATAAATTTAACGATTGAAAAAGGCGATTTCGTTTATCTTATCGGGAAAACAGGTAGCGGGAAAAGTTCTTTATTAAAAGTATTGTATGGCGACCTTCCCTTGAAAAAAGGTAGCGGAGCTGTGGTTGATTTTGACCTTTCCACTCTAAAAGAGAATGATATTCCTTATTTAAGACGAAAAATAGGTATAGTTTTTCAAGATTTTAAGCTCTTACCAGACAGAACTGTCTTTGAAAACCTTGAATTTGTACTAAAAGCAACAGGTTGGCAAGATATAAAGCAAATTCAGGAACGAATAAACCGAGTTTTGACCAAAGTACAGGTACAAACCAAGTCTTTTAAGTACCCCCACCAATTATCAGGAGGCGAACAACAGCGAGTTGCTATTGCAAGAGCACTTTTGAATGATCCTGAGCTTATTCTTGCTGATGAACCAACAGGAAATCTTGACCCTGAAACAAGTGTGGAAATTATGAAAGTTCTTCGAGAAATTAATGACTCTGGGCGTTCTATCCTGATGGCTACTCACGATTATGCTCTTATTCTTAAATTTCCTGCCAAGACTATAAAATGTGATATGGGAAGACTTTTTGAAGTAGTACAACGAACAACATAAAATGATATGAAATTGAAAATTATTTATATTTTTCTTATTTTTTGGTTTAATTTTTCTGTTTTTTCTCAAAATTATCCACAAAATTTTGGTCTTCCTGTGGATATTTCTATTTTACTTGCAGGAAATTTTGGCGAACTTCGTCCGAATCATTTTCACGCAGGGATAGATATAAAAACGCAAGGAAAACAAGGGTTGAACATTTATTCGGTGGGCGATGGCGTTATTTCACGAATTAAAGTAAGTACCACAGGATATGGTAAAGTGCTGTATATCAGTCATCCAAACGGATATACGAGCGTTTATGCACACTTGCAAAAATTTTCTCCTGAAATAGAAAAATATGTTAAAAAATATCAATATGAAAAAAAATCTTACGAGATAGAATTATTTCCAAAAGCCTCCGATTTTACTATAAAAAAAGGAGATATTATCGCCCTTAGCGGAAATACAGGCGGAAGTGCCGCTCCTCATTTGCATTTTGAACTTAGAGATTCTAAAAATCAAAACACGCTTAATCCTTTTCTTTTTGGTTATAAAGTAACGGATAAAATAGCCCCATCAGTGTATAGATTATTTGGTTATTCCTTGGATAATGAGTCTTCTATTAACCAAAAACAGCCTTCACAACAGCTTATTTTGACAAAAGAAGGTAATAATTACTTTGCTGAGAAGATTTTTGCACAAGGAACTATTGGTTTTGGCGTACAATCTATTGATAAAATGGATTTTACGAATAATATTTATGGTATTTATAAGGCTAAAATGTTAGTTAATGGAACAGAAAGGCTATCTTTTGTATTCAATGAGATGATTTTTGCCGAAGATGGTTATATAAATACGTTTATTGATTATCCTTATTATAGCCAAACTAATTCTCGAATACAATTGATGTATAAAAAGCCAAGTAATAAACTTTCATTATATACTTTGGCTGAAAAAAATGGATTTATAACCATTGAAGACGGATTTACTTATACAATAGAGATTATTTTAGAGGATTTTAATGGAAATATTAGCCGTGTAACTATCCCTGTGGAAGGGAAAAAGGAAAAAATTGTAGAGAAATTTCCTGAAAATGAAGGAAAATTACTCATTTCTACCCGAGAAAATTACTATAAAACAGAAAATGCAAGTGTATTTTTCCCAGAAAATACATTTTATGATAATGTTTTTGTAAATATTCAGCAAAAAGGAGACACTATTCAAGTATTTCCAAAGACAGAACCTCTGAAAAAATCATTTAGTTTGGAAATAGAAAATACAAAATATACAGAAGAAGAGCTTAAAAATGTTTGTATTGCTTCTATTAATGATAAAACGAAAAAATTATATTTTCTAAATACAAAACGAAAAGGAAATATTTTGTCTGCAAGAAGTAAGTTTATGGGGAATTTTATTTTAGTAAAAGATACGATTCTTCCTAATATTAATTTAGTTAATTTTTCTTCTGTAAAGAATAATATTACTAAACTCCATACTTTAAAAGTAAAAATTTCTGATGAATTAAGCGGAATTGATAAATACACAGCTTCTATAAACGGGAAATGGATTTTAATGGAATATGAGCCAAAAGAACATTTATTAACATTTGATATATCTGATATTCAATCGATTACAGAAAAAGAATTACTTTTTGAATTGGAAGTATGGGATAAGGCAGGCAATTATAGAAAGACAAAAGTTCCTTTGCTTAGAGATTAATAAAAAAACAGGATAGAGAATTACTCTTTATCCTGTTTTTTAATAATCTTCATAAAAAAAAGCTCTAAAAAAAGAGCTTTGTGATCGCGAGAGGATTCGAACCCCTAACCCTCAGAGCCGAAATCTGATATTCTATCCAGTTGAACTACGCGACCCTTAATCATTAAAATTATATACTTATGACAAAACTTTTTTAACAATATTTGCAATTAGCTTTCCGTCAGCTTTTCCTGCAAGTTCTTTGGTGGCTTTTCCCATTACTTTTCCCATATCTTTTATTCCCGCTGCGCCTATTTTAGCCACAATATTTTTTATAAATTCTTCTACTTTTTCCTCACTTAGTTGTTCTGGCAAAAATTTTGCAATTACCTCAGCCTGTGCAAGTTCTGGAGCTGCTAAGTCTTCTCTACCTTGTTTTTGGTATAACTCTGCACTTTCTTTGCGTTGTTTTACTAAGCGTTGCAAAAGTTTTATTTCATTTTCTTCGGTTAAGTTTTCCACTGAACCTGTTTCTGTTTTTGCTAGTAAAATAGCAGCTTTTATAGCGCGCAATGACTCCAACGCCAATGTATCTTTGGCTTTCATTGCATCTTTTAGTGCTTGGGTTATTTGTGTTTCTAAGCTCATTTCTTATGAAATTTTTGCGTTGCAAAAGTACTTCAAATTTTTGACTTGAAAAAATTTTTTTGTAAAAATATTTTATAAATATAAATTAAGTATTGCAAATCAACAGATTAAACATTTATTTTTACTCATTATAAATTTATTAGATAAAATATTAGCCTACTCTGAAAAAAAATGTTTAACTTTGCCCATTAAATTAACAACATAATGAAAAGATTTTTATATTTTCCGATATTTCTTTTTGTTTTTGCTTGCAGTAAAGAAGATTTTTCTGAGAAGCAAAATGAAGCAAAATTGGAAAAAAGCCAAGCAGAAGCGGAGAAAAATGATTCGTATTACCAAGTAAAAGATTTTATTTGGAAAAAGATGAATTCTTATTATCTTTGGCAAGAAAATATGCCTAATTTGGCGGATAATCGCTTTGAAAGTACATTGCTTAATACGAATGCAACCAGTAAAAGCTATGTAGATTTTTTAAAACAATACGCTGACCCCAAAGCGTTTTTTAATTCCCTTATATATAACCCCACCAGCCCTTACGGAGATAGATTTAGCTATATAACAGATGATTATACAACGTTAGAGAATACATTTCAAGGAGTTTCGGCAAGTACAGGGATAAATTTAAGTTTTGCTATTGTAGGAACTTCTAGAAATAGAGTGGCGGGCATTGTAAATTATGTAATTCCTGGTACAGATGCCGAGCAAAAAGGCATAAAACGAGGAGATATTTTCTTAAAAGTAAATGGAGAATTTCTCACGCCGTTCAACTATCAAAACTTGGTATATTCTACCGCTTCGGCACTTACTCTTTCCCTTTATGAAAATACTAGCGAGGGATTAGTGTTTTCCAAAGATGTGGTAGTTGCTCAGCAAGAAGTACAACAAAATCCTATCTTTATTCATAAAGTAATAGAACAAGGAGGAAAAAAAATAGGTTATTTAATGTATAATTCATTCATTATCAATTATGATGACGAACTAAACCGAGTGTTTTTAGAGTTTAAAAACGCAAATATTGACGAATTAATACTTGATCTTCGTTATAATAGTGGAGGATATGTCCTCTCTGCTACTCGTTTGGCAAGTATGATTTCTGGCGTATCTAGCAATAAAGTTTTTATAAAACAGCAAACCAACCCAAAATTGGCAAAAGTATGGACAACACTTACCTATTTTACACAAACAGTAAATACAGGGTATATTAATACTTTAAATTTTTCAAACTTAAATAAAAAATTATACGTAATTACCTCTAACAGAACAGCTTCTGCATCAGAATTGATAATCAACAACCTAAGACCTTATATGGATGTTGTTCAAATAGGAGATACTACCGTTGGGAAAAATTTGGCTTCTATAACTATTTATGATAGTAATAGTGGCGAGAAAAAAGATATAAACACCAGCCACAAATGGGCAATACAACCTATTGTTAGCCGTTCTGCCAATGCGAATGATTTTGGAGATTATCAAACAGGGTTAGTGCCAAATTATACATTAAAAGAAAATGTAGCGAATTTGGGAGTTCTTGGCGAACTTTCCGATCCACTTTTAGCAAAAACAATAGAAGTAATTACAGGAGAAACGTTAAATACAGCAACAGCTAAGCGTAGTTTTGTTCCAAAATTAGAATCGCAATATTTGGACAATTCGGATAGCCGTTCGCCTTTGTATCATAAAATGTTATTAGATAATTTAGAAACTAAATAATTGTAAATGAAGGAAATAAATTGGAAAACAGCGAAAGAATATACCGATATTACCTACAAAAAATGTGATGGTGTAGCGCGTATAGCTTTCAATCGGCCAGAGGTGAGAAACGCTTTTCGTCCGCAAACCACAGCCGAACTTATTGACGCACTGCGAGATGCCACCGAAGACACTTCCATAGGTTGTGTGCTTATTTCAGCCGAAGGACCTTCGCCCAAAGATGGCATTTGGTCTTTTTGTAGCGGAGGCGACCAACGCGTACGAGGCAAACAAGGTTATGTAGGAGAAGATGGTGCGCATAGGTTGAATATACTTGAAGCTCAGCGACTTATACGTTTTATGCCCAAAGTAGTTATTGCCGTAGTACCAGGCTGGGCAGTAGGAGGAGGGCATAGCCTTCACGTAGTTTGTGATATGACGCTGGCAAGTAAAGAGCACGCTATTTTTAAACAAACAGATACCGATGTAGCAAGTTTTGACGCTGGTTATGGCTCGGCTTATTTGGCAAAAATGGTAGGGCAGAAAAAAGCTCGTGAAATTTTCTTTTTAGGAAGAAATTATTCCGCACAAGAAGCCTTTGAAATGGGAATGGTCAATGCCGTTATTCCTCACGAAGAGTTGGAAACTACCGCTTATGAATGGGCGCAAGAGATTTTAAGAAAATCACCAACGGCTATAAAAATGGCTAAATATGCAATGAACCTCACCGATGACGGAATGGTAGGACAACAAATATTTGCAGGAGAAGCTACTCGTTTGGCATATATGACCGAAGAAGCCAAAGAAGGAAGAGACGCTTTCTTGGAAAAACGAAAGCCAAATTTTGAAAAAAAATGGATTCCAAATTAATAAAAATAAAAAGTTTGGGCTATTGTAGCTCAAACTTTTTGTTTAAAATAAGTAAAAATGAAAATTATTTATAATTCAAAATATAGAATTTCTTTTTTATTTTTATCGAATAAAGTTAATGTTTTTTCTGAAAGCTCAAAAGAAACTACTTTTTCTAATAAAGATGTATATTTGTCTTCAATATTCATAAATTCAGGCTCACAGAACATTAATGTAGAATAAACGTCTGGAAATGAGATGTTTTCGCCCATTATTTGAAAGCCTCCACCTATTCGGTTACAACCAGCAAAACCAGAAAATTGTCCTTCTTTTTGATTTATTTCTAAGGTAATGGCCTCTGAAACGGAAATATTTTGGTTTTCTATTTTTACTAATTTCCATTTTTTGCTAAGGTCTTTTTCTTCTGTTTTTTGGTTTTTCATAGTAGAACAATTTACAGATAGGATGCTGATAATCAATAAAATAAAAAATCTTTTCATATAAAATAATTTTTGGTTTTCATTATCTATCAAAATATGTACCAAAAAGCAAAAAAATAAAAATAAATTATTAATTAACTTTTATTTGGTTTTGATGAAAATATTTAACATATTTTGTTTTAAAAAGTCAAAATAAATTCTTACATTTGCACCAAAATATAAATACCTATGGATATACTAAGTTTTGAAGATATTTCAAAAATATCTTTTTCAGATAAAGTGAATGAAATATTTAACGAAATATCTGAGAATACTATTGAGAATATTGATTTTGACAGCAAACTTTTGGTTCAAACAGATTTAGACGGCGTTATTCAATATGCTAATGAAACGTTTAAAGGTTACTTCGGCAAAGAAAAAGATTCGGTTATAGGAAAACCAATTCATCTTTTTGACCATCCATCTGTACCAAAATCTGTATTGCGTCATATTCAAGAACAGGTTAATTTAGACGATGATACTAACGCTGTTTTTATTAATAAAACATTAGATAATACTTTTATAATATCTTATGCAGAAGTAGATGTTATAAAAGACCGACACGGAGACCATATTCATATTTACACCCGAAGAATACCTATTGTCAATGATAATATTTTTGAGGTAATAATTCCTTTTTATAAATTTTTACTAAAAAAAGAGGAAGAACAAGGGGTAGAAGCAGCGTATGAATATATAGATAAATTCATAGAGCGTAACGGATTTAAAGATTTTAACGCTTTGATGGATTATATAGCATTTAGAAAATAGTCTTATAATTGTTTAGTTTTTTCACGAAAATCTGAGATACGTAAGTACTCAGATTTTTATTTTTTTAAGAAGATGAAAAAGCTAAAAATATTTTTCAAAAAAATTTGTGTTTTAAATAAATTTTCGTAATTTTGCGCCCAATTAATTCGTTAAAATACACAATTATGTATGCAATCGTAGAGATGGCAGGGCAGCAATTTAAAGTTGCAAAAGACCAAAAAGTATTTGTTCATCGTTTAGATTCTAATGAAGGAGAATCTGTTGTTTTTGACAATGTTCTTCTTATTGATGATAACGGAAACATTACCATTGGCGCCCCAGCTATAGAAGGTGCTTCTGTACAAGCCAAAGTGTTAAGACACTTAAAAGGAGACAAAGTAATCGTTTTTAAGAAAAAAAGAAGAAAAGGTTACAAAGTAAAAAATGGTCATAGACAATGCTTTACAGAAATTTTGGTAGAAGAAATTTTGGCTTCTGGTGGTAAAAAAGCAGAGAAAAAAGAAAAATCTACTAAAAAAGCAAAAGGAGATGATTTGAAAATTGTAGAAGGTATCGGGCCAAAAGCAGCAGAAGCATTAGTAAATGCAGGTGTAGATACTTTTGAAAAATTATCAAAAAAATCAGCAGAAGAAATAAGAAATATCCTTACTACTGCTAGTTCTACATTAGCTCATTTAGACCCTACTACTTGGGCGCAACAAGCAGATTTGGCAGCAAAAGGTAAATGGGACGAACTTAAAAAATGGCAAGACGAGCTTATTGGCGGTGTTGCAAGATAATTAAATTAATGTTAAACATCTGATTATCAGATAAAAATTAAAAAGAAATGGCTCACAAGAAAGGTGTCGGTAGTTCTAAGAACGGAAGAGAATCAGAATCAAAGCGACTTGGCGTGAAAATATTCGGCGGACAAGTAGCTATCGCTGGAAATATCCTTGTTAGACAACGAGGAACAGTACATATCGCTGGTGAGAATGTATATATGGGTAAAGACCATACATTACACGCTGCTATTGATGGTATTGTAAAATTCCAAAAGAAAAAAAATAACAAGTCTTACGTTTCAATTATTCCTATTGAGGCGTAGTGTATTAATTTTAAACATTAAAAGAAAGACAGCGTAAATAGCTGTCTTCTTTTGTTTTATGCTGAAATAATGGAATTAGTCAGAGAAAAATTAGTACTCCCTGATGGAGGAAAAAAATTATTATTACACTCGTGTTGTGCGCCTTGTGCAGGGGAAGTGATGGAAGCGATAATGGCTTCGGATATTGAATTTTCTGTGTTTTTTTATAATCCGAATATTCATCCTAAAAAAGAATATGAAATACGAAAAGAAGAAAATATTCGCTTTGCAGAAAAATTAAATATTCCTATTATTGATGCCGATTATGATACGGATAATTGGTATGAAAGAGCAAAAGGAATGGAATATGAACCAGAGAGAGGAAAACGCTGTACAATGTGCTTTGATATGCGTTTTGAGCGCACGGCTTTATACGCATTTGAAAATGGTTTTGATACGATTTCAAGTTCCTTAGGCATTTCTCGTTGGAAAAATTTTGACCAAATAAACAATTGTGGTTTGCGTGCGGTAGAACCTTATGAAGGTATTTCTTATTGGACATTCAATTGGAGAAAAAAAGGAGGTTCTGCAAGAATGTTAGAAATCAGTAAGCGAGAGCGATTTTATATGCAAGAATATTGTGGATGCGCATATTCTTTGCGAGATACCAACCAATGGCGACTTGCCAATGGGCGCGAGCGTATAAAAATAGGAGAGAAGTATTACGGAGATGATAATAAATAAATAAAAAAATCCAAATTATTAACTAATTTGGATTTTTATTTTTTAGCATATTTCAGCTTCTTTTTTTAGAGCTTCTTTCTTTTTACGCTTGTATTCTTCATTACGCTCAATGGTATGTCCTGGTCTTGACCATTTTGGTTTTTCACCAAGAGAAGGGAATTGGGATTCTTCTGCTTCAACCGTAACAGGCTGAGGATGAGTTTCAAAAGGTTTTTGAGTACGCATACCAAGAGCTTCAAACATTTTCATATCTTCATTAATATCAGGGTTTGGCGTAGTGAGTAATTTATCTCCTGCAAAGATAGAATTTGCTCCTGCGAAGAAACACATTGCTTGTCCTTCACGGCTCATTTGAGTTCTACCAGCCGATAGCCTTACTTGTGTTTTAGGCATTACGATACGAGCGGTAGCTATCATTCTAACCATTTCCCAAATATCCACAGGTTTCAGTTCTTCCAAAGGCGTTCCTTCAATAGGCACAAGGGCATTGATAGGCACAGACTCTGGCTGAGGATAAAGCGTAGAGAGAGAAACAAGCATTTTTGCTCGGTCTTCAATAGATTCTCCCATTCCGATAATTCCTCCACTACAAACAGTAATATTCGTTTTTCTTACATTATCAATAGTTTGCAATCGGTCTTGATAGCTTCGTGTGGATACAATTTCTTTATAATAATCTTCGGAAGTATCCAAATTGTGGTTGTATGCATAAAGCCCCGCTTCGGAAAGCCTTTGCGCCTGGTTTTCTGTTAGCATTCCTAAGGTACAACAAACTTCCATATCTAGTTTATTGATGGTTCTCACCATTTCAAGAACGTCTTCAAACTCAGGACCATCTTTCACATTTCGCCACGCAGCCCCCATACAAACGCGTGAGCTTCCTGCCGATTTCGCTCGTAAGGCTTGGGCTTTTACTTGCGAAATACTCATCATATCTTCCGCTTCTACTTTGGTTTGATAACGAGCAGATTGAGAGCAATAGCTACAATCTTCGGAACAACCTCCTGTTTTGATAGAAAGCAATGTAGAAACTTGTACGGTATTGGGGTCGTGATATTTACGATGTATCGTGGCGGCTTCATATAACAAATCCATAAAAGGTTTGTTGTAAATAGCAATTATTTCTTCTGTTGTCCAATTGTGTCGTAATTCATTCATATAATTTTGACTTTTTTGAAAGTGCAAAAATACTATTTTATTATGAATTATGATACATAAAAAATAATTTTTTAGAAATATTTGTTTTTTATAAAAAAAAGTTATAATTTTGTCTCTATAAATTTATCAGAAAATGAATACATTATATACAAATACTTGGTGGTGGGTACTCTTACAACAATATAAGCTGTAAGGGAAGCAGTGCTTTGTATATAATTCATAAAATACCAAAGTCCTGTCGCTACTTGCGGCAGGGCTTATTTTTTTGTCTTTATTTTAAATTCTTCAATAATAAAATTAAAAAATTTTACTTCAATGGAAAAATTTTCAGTAGATGCCAACGGATATTATGGCGATTTTGGAGGGGCTTTTATCCCTGATGAACTTAAACCTAATTTGCAAGAATTAGAAGAAAATTACAAAAAAATTATCCATTCCGATGATTTTCAAAAACAATACCAACAACTTCTTAAAGATTTTGTGGGTAGAGAAACGCCCTTATTTTATGCTGAAAATTTGAGTAAAAAATACCATACTCAGATTTTCTTAAAGCGAGAAGACCTTAACCATACAGGCGCACACAAGCTCAATAACGCATTGGGGCAAGCTCTTTTAGCTAAAAAATTAGGTAAAAAACGAGTTATTGCCGAAACAGGAGCAGGGCAACACGGGGTGGCTACTGCAACAGCTTGCGCCTTATTGGGCTTAGAATGTGTTATTTATATGGGAGAATTGGATACCCAACGGCAGGCTCTCAATGTGGCGCGGATGAAAATGCTTGGGGCAAAGGTAGTTCCTGCTACTTCTGGTGGGAAAACCCTTACCGATGCCGTTAATGAAGCCTTTCAAAACTGGGTTGCCCATCCTGCCGATACGTATTTCCTTATAGGAAGTGCCGTAGGTCCGCATCCGTATCCAGATATTGTCTCTCATTTTCAGAGTGTTATATCCAAAGAAATAAAAAAACAATTAGAAGAAAAAATAGGAAAACCAAATCCTGATTATGTAGTGGCTTGTGTTGGTGGAGGAAGCAATGCCGTAGGAGCATTTTATCATTTCTTAGATAATGAAAATGTAAAACTTATTGCAATTGAAGGCGGAGGACTTGGGGTAAATTCAGGCAAAACGGCAGCTACCACAGCTCTTGGTACAGTTGGGATATTGCACGGAAGTAAAAGCCTCGTAATGCAAACCGAAGACAAACAACTCATAGAGCCTTATAGTATTTCCCCAGGCTTGGATTATCCTGGTATTGGCCCTCTATTTGCTCATTTATTTTCGGTAGGAAGAGTAGAATTTCTTAATGCTACGGATGATGAAGCGATACAAGCTGCTTTGGAACTTTCTAAGGAAGAAGGAATTATCCCTGCGTTGGAGTCTTCTCACGCTTTGTCAATTTTGCATAAAAAAGATTTTTCTGAAAATGAAGTTGTAGTTATCAACGTAAGTGGAAGAGGAGATAAAGATATGGAAACCTATTTGAAATATATTAATTAATTGATTCTTAATATTTTATAAAAAAACAGATAGCCTTTTAACTATCTGTTTTTTTAATTATTCATAAACTTGTATTTTCTTTTCTACGACTGCTGCTCCTTCTATGGTAATATTTTCTCCTGTTGTAGAACGAGGATTTCTTACGCCAATATAAAAAATATTTCCTATTGCATTGATAAAATCCTTATTAATATCAATTGTTCCTGATGTTAATGCTTCCCTTGTTCCAAATGAATAATAGCTAAAAGATTCTTTTTCTAAAAATTTACTCTGATTTTCATAGTCTAACAAATAGAAATCGGCTCTTCCTTTGCTTCCTTCTGGTAAGTCTATTTTAGAAACTAATGAACTAAGAAAACCAGAATGATCAATTAGTAAAGAAGATAATTGAGTTGCTAATCGTAAATTATTAATAGGTGATTTTGAAGAAGTTACAGCGACAGAATAATAAAAATGTACTGTATTCAGAGGTAAAACAACAGGAACAATAGTACGTGTTTTCTTCCCAAAACCCAAATGAGTTGCACTGTTTAAATAAAAATTTTGTTCTCTTATAACAGGAACTACCTCATAAGTTGTTTTGGTAACTAAAGTTTTTGGCTTAGAATTGCCGTTCTCTGTTGTGTTTTCGTTTTGTTCTTGTGGTTTGGTAAGATTAGAGTTGCTATCCTCTTTTTGGCAACTTGTTAAGATAGATGTAACTATCATTAACGAAAAAAATATTTTTTTCATTGTAAAAATGTGTTAATAAAAATAATTAATAAATTTGAAAATATTGAAATTCAGTGTATTATAAATATATATTTTTTAATAAATAAAATTATGCAAAAATAAAATGAAAAATTATAATAAATTATTCTAAAAATAGATATTTTTACTCTATTTTTGCATAAAAAATCAGAACAATGAATCTAATTGTAGGAGAGAAAATAAAAAAATTAAGAAAAAGTAGAAATTTATCACAAGAAGAAGTTGCGGATTTCATTAACGTTTCTCAATCTACTTATGCAAGAATAGAGAGCGGAACTAGTAATTCGTGGGCGGGCTATATCTTACCTATTTGCCAGTTATTTAATATTCCTCCTGAAGAATTATTAAAATCAGAAAATATTGTCATTCACAACAATAATACTTCCTGTCAGTATAGTGGCGGATATGTTATCAATCAAATTTCAGAAAAACTTATAGAACAATACGAAAAGAGGATTTCAGAAAAAGAGGAATATATTAAATTTTTGCAAAAAGAAATAGAAACTCTTCGCTTGCAAATTAAATAAGAATAAAAATATTTTTTTCTATAAAAAATGGTATATTTTTTGCTGTATCTAATAAAAAATTATAGATATGAAAAAAATATTATTACTTTTTGCCATAGCAACAACATTGCTTACTTCGTGTGCAAGTGTCAGAGTATCATCAGATTATGATAGCAAAGCAAATTTTCCTGAATACAAAACTTTTGCCTTTTTTAAAGAAGGAATTGACAAAGTAGAAGTGTCTGACTTGGATAAAAAACGCATTCTTAGGAGCATAGAAGAAGAAATGATAAAAAAAGGATTTACTCTCTCTGAAAATCCAGATTTGTTAGTGAATTTCTTTACCAAAGAACGTGAACGCCAAGATGTTTATACCAATGTAGGCTTTGGCTGGGGTTGGGGACCTTTCTGGGGGAATAACGTTTCTGTTGGACCTGTACAAACCGAAGGTACTTTATTTATTGATTTAATTGATGCTAAGAAAAAAGACCTTATTTGGCAAGGAAAAGGAATAGGCGTAATTTCAGATTATGGAAATAGAGACGATCGAATATCGGCTTTTGTTTCTGAAATTTTGAAGCAATATCCACCACAGAAACGAAGATAAAACAAAAAAGAGATTTAAATTTTTTTAAATCTCTTTTCTTTTTATTATTCAGCTGAAACAGCAACAGCGTCTTTGTTTATTTTTTTAATCAACCCTTGAAGTACTTTTCCTGGTCCTGTTTCTATAAATTCGGTAGCTCCGTCTTTTATCATATTTTCTACACTTTGTGTCCATTTTACAGGAGCGGTAAGCTGTTCAATAAGATTTTTCTTTATTTGTTCAGGATCAGAAATTGCTGTAGTGGTAACGTTTTGATACACAGGACAAATAGGTTTTCCAAAGGAAATATTTTCTATGGCGTTGGCAAGTTCTTCACGAGCGGGGCGCATCAATTCAGAATGGAAAGCCCCACTAACGGGCAACACTAAGGTACGTTTTGCGCCAGCTTCTTTCATTGCTTCGCAGGCTTTATTAACGCTTTCCACTTCGCCCGAAATCACTAACTGACCAGGACAATTGTAGTTGGCAGGAGTAACAATCCCTGATATAGAAGCACATATTTCTTCTACTTTTTTATCTTCTAATCCTAAAATGGCAGCCATAGTTCCTGCTTGTAATTCGCAGGCTTTTTGCATAGCTAAGGCACGTTTGGAAACTAATTTTAGTCCGTCTTCAAAAGATAGAGTTTTGTTGGCAACCAATGCTGAAAACTCGCCCAATGAATGCCCAGCTACCATATCAGGAGTAAATTTTTCGCCTAAAACTTGGCTTAAAATAACAGAGTGCAAGAAAATAGCGGGCTGAGTTACTTTGGTTTGTTTGAGTTCTTCTTCCGTTCCCGAAAACATAATATCGGTAATGGAAAATCCTAAAATAGAGTTTGCTTTTTCAAAAAGTTCTTTGGCAAGAGGGTATTTTTCGTACAAATCTTTTCCCATTCCTACGAATTGCGCCCCTTGTCCAGGGAATACGTATGCTTTCATTGTATTTACAATTTATGTATTAAAAATTTATTTAGATAATCTTAACAAAATAGTTTCGTGTGCTTCTGCTTCTATTTTTATTTGGTTATTTTTTATAGAATATTCTTTTTTACTCCAAAGATCTTTACTTTTATTTTTATTTGTAATTTCTAATTCGTTTAAATTCAGTGTTTTACTTTGTTTTTTATTAGAAATATTTAAGATGCCAAGGGCGATATCTCCATTGGAAAGCGGTTTTTTGAAAATTTGCCAAGTATCGTTATTAACTATTCTTGTGGCTTGTATTCCTAAAACATCTTGATTGATAAGGATAGCATCTTTATTGGTCAAAATTCGTTTGGTAACATTGTTCATATTACAAATATCGCAAGTAACCATAAGCGGAGAAGCCATCAAGCACCAAAGCGACATTTGCGATTGATATTCGGTATCTGTACAGCCAATGCCTCCCAAGTCGCCCGAAGGACCTTTTTTCCCGTATAACCCAATAACAAGCATATCAGGGTCATTCCAGCCATTAATTCCGCTGTATTTTGCTAATTCTGCATTAACATTAACGATGTCCAAAATTCCTGCGCCTGTTCGGTGGAGGTCGTGAGCGTCTTTGGGCGTTTCAAGGCTTTGCCATTTATCGCGGATATCGGCTGTTGTACGCCAGAGTTGCCCGCCTGCTTTTTTTGCCCATAGCCAAGGCTCTCTATTTCCCCATTCGCAAACGCCAAGAATAATATTTCTACCGCTATTTTGGAGAGCTTTTGCCATTTTTTCATATCGTTCTATGGCAATTTTCCAATCCGATGGAGCGTGGCAATAATCATATTTTAGATAATCAATTCCCCAACTTGCAAATGTTTTAGCATCTTGCTCTTCAAAGCCTAAACTTCCTGTATAACCAGCACAAGTAAGTTCGGCAGCGTCAGAATAAAGTCCTAATTTAAGCCCTTTGCTATGGACATAATCGGCAAGAGCTTTCATTCCTGACGGGAATTTTTTGGGGTCTGGGAGGAGGTTATTTTTGCTATCTCGTCCGCCTTGCCAGCCATCATCAATAAAAATAAATTGATAACCCAAATCACGCAAATTATTATCAACCAAAGCGTTAGCAATTGATTTCACATCGTCTTCGGTGAGTTTGTCAGCGAAATAATTCCAAGTCATAAACCCCATAGGAGGCGTAGGAGCAACTGCATTTTGAGCTTTTATGAAAGGATTTATAAAAAATAAAACGAATAAAAAATAAATGTTTTTCATAAAAAATAAAAAGTACTGCAAAGATATTAAAAATTATTTAATAAAAAAATTAAGATAAAAAAATAAGCTAAAAATACATTTTGAAAAGAATAAAAAGACAAAAAAATCTTATTATTTAGATTGGAAATAAATTACAAAAAAACTTGGATTATTAACAAAAAAGTATTGTTAAACTCATTTAAATGTACTAATTTTGTCCGATTTTTAAAAATAAACTAACTAATATTTTATCTTATGTCAAACGACATTCATATTAGAAAAGGGTTGAATATCAGTTTGTTAGGTAGTGCAGAAAAGCAAACCAAAGCCTTGCCGTTGGCATCTTTGTATTGTTTGAAGCCATCTGACTTTCATTTAGTTGTACCTAAATTAGTTGCTCGTGAAGGGGCGGCGGTAAAAGCTGGTGATACTATTTTCTACGACAAAAGAGATGAAAGGGTACTTTTCCCTTCGCCTGTTAGTGGTACTATTACGGAAATTGTTCGTGGAGAACGCCGTAAAATTCTGGAAATCAGGATAAAACCTGATGCTACACAAACTTACCAAGATTTTGGAAAGCAAGAGGTAGCTTCTCTTTCGGCGGAACAAATAAAGGAGCATTTGTTGCGTTCAGGAGCGTGGCCACTAATCAAACAACGCCCTTATGACGTGATTGCCAATCCCGATGGAAAGCCAAAAGCTATCTTTGTATCGGCTTGCAAAACCAATCCGCTCGCTCCCGACTACGACTATGTGCTCAAAGGCAAAGAGCAAGCACTACAAACTGCTCTTACAGCCTTAGCCAAACTAACAACAGGTAAAGTACACGTGTCTGTTTTTAAGGACAGCTCGTTGTCTCCTTTCCGTAACCTCAAAGACATTGTTGTGCATAATGTATCTGGACCACACCCTGCTGGGAACGTCAGTACTCAAATTGCACAAATTAGCCCTATCAATAAAGGTGAAGTGGTGTGGGTAGTAACCCCACAGGATTTGGTGGTTATTGGTGAACTCTTCTTAACAGGTAAGCTCAATCTTACGCGTACTGTGGCTCTTACCGGAGCTTCTATCAGTACTCCTCACTACGTTACTGTTCTTGCAGGTGCTCAAATCAGTGGGGTAATAGGTAATGAGGTGAAAGATTTTGCTGCTACACGTATCATCAGTGGCGATGTACTTACAGGTAGCAAGGTGAGCGAAACAGGTTTCTTAGGTTTTTATGACGACCAAATTACAGCAATTCCCGAAGGAAACGACTACGAATTGTTTGGCTGGGCAAAACCTGTGAGTAATAAGATTTCGCTTACTCGCTCGCTTACCTTCTCTTGGCTCAACCCTAAGAAAAAGTATAACCTCAATACCAATACCAATGGCGAACAACGCGCTTTTGTGGTAACAGGTATGTATGAGGAAGTTTTCCCATTGGATATTTACCCTATGCATCTGCTTAAAGCCTGTTTGTATAAGGATTTAGACGAATTGGAAAACCTCGGTGCTTATGAAGTAGCCCCTGAGGATTTTGCCCTTACTGAGTTTGTGTGTGTGTCTAAACAACCTCACCAGCAAATCATCAGAGACGGACTTGATTTAATGATGGCTGAATTAGGCTAATGGTTAAAGCATAACGATTTAACTTTTTAAGTATGAGATTGACAGAAAAACAATACAAAGCGCAATTTGCCGAAGAAGATGCCGTAGGTTGGGATGCTATGGATGAGGCTTTACTAAAAGTGTATCCTGAACAAGAACCTCGTCATTACGGACCTATCCTAAAATATATGCTTGGGGGGGAAGATCCTCTTGATGGTATTAGTATTTACGATAACCACGAGCAGATTTTCCACCGCCATATAGTGTCCTATGGAATGAGCGAATTGTATTACTCTCCTGAGAGTGCTACTAATGAATTTAGTGGTTGGGGATTTGAATTTACCTGTCGCGTGATTCCTTTCGAGGAAGATAAAAATGCGGACAAAGGAACTAAACACGAACCTTACTGGACAATGAACCTGATGCAAAATTTAGCGCGTTATGTGTTTGAAAGCCAAAAATGGTTTGAAGCCTATCACTTTATTCCAGCCAACGGACCCATCCGTTCTGATACGGATACCAAATTAGTAGGGATAGCCTTTGCACCTGACCCTCAGTTGGGTACGATTGACACTCCTAATGGTGAGGTAGCTTTTTTGCAGATGGTTGGCATCACTCAAGAGGAATTGGATTGGCTTTGGCAAGACCCTACAACGGGTAGAGTAGAGGAACTTATCAATAAGATGAGGGAAGACAATCCGCTGTTAATTACTGATTTAAAAAGAGAAAAATCGTATGTGTAATGGCAAGACCTGCAACGAAGCGAGATTTAGAGGACTTAGCTAAAGAAAACTACCAAAAGTTGGTTTCTTTAATAGAAGCACTTCCTGAAAGTGAACGAGAAAAAGCATTTCCCGAAGGCACAATGAATAGAAATATTCGCGATGTGATAGGACATTTGTATCATTGGCACTTGTTATTCTTAAATTGGTATGAAGTAGGAATGCAAGGTGAAAAACCTAAAATACCCAAAGAAGGTTATGCCCTTGCTGATACTCCTAAACTAAACCGAGCAATTTGGGAAGAATGTCAAAAAGTATCGCTTATTGAGATGCTTTCACTATTGGAAACCTCACATAACAAGGTGTATCAAATTATTGAAAAGCATACTGATGACGAACTTTTTACAAAAAAGAAATACCAATGGACGGGTAGTACTTCATTAGGTTCTTACTTAGTTTCGGCAACGTCAAGCCATTATGATTGGGCTTTAAAACTAATTCGTAAATCGATAAAAAAGTAAATATTTAACTTATTCATAAGAAAATGAGTTTAAAAAGTAAATTAAATACATTAAAAGAAAAATATAAAGGCACTAAGTGGGAAACGACTTTCAATGCGCTCCACACTTTCCTTTATACGCCTAATGAAGTAACTCACGGCGGTACTCACATTAAGGCGGCTGATGACCTAAAACGAACAATGAATATGGTGGTAATGGCACTGATTCCTTGTTTGATTTTTGGTATTTTTAATGCAGGTTACCAACATCAAATAGCATTTGGTACTTTGGAGCCTGTGGCAGGAATGTCTTTTTTTAGTGGAGATTTTTGGAATTGGACAAACTTCTCTCTTGGAGCTATCAAAGTACTTCCGCTTGTTATTGTTTCCTATCTTGTTGGATTAGGAATTGAATTTATCTTCGCTACCATTCGTGGACACGAAGTAGAAGAAGGATATTTGGTAACAGGTATGTTAGTGCCACTTATCGTTCCTATTGACCTTCCTCTTTGGATGCTTGCCATAGCAGTTGCCTTTGGGGTAATCATTGGTAAAGAAGTTTTTGGTGGTACAGGAATGAATATTCTTAACCCTGCTCTTACCATTCGTGCGTTCTTGTTCTTTGCTTATCCAACTTCTATGACAGGAGATAAAGTATGGGTAGAAGGAGCACTTGATAGAGCTAATGAAATAGCCGCAGGAGCAAGACCCGCTACCGATGCCGTATCAGGAGAAACTATTTTAGGTTATTTGGCACAAGGACAATCAGGAACGTATCAACTTTCTGACCTTTTTTATGGTTTTATACCAGGTTCCGTAGGAGAAACTTCTACTTTGTTAATCCTTTTGGCAGGTTTATTCCTTATTTATACCAAAATTGCTTCTTGGCGTATAATGTTTAGTATGTTTGTAGGAGCTTGGGTGATGGGTGCTATCTTTAATTGTTTAGCTCCGTCTATGGAAGGAACTCACTTCTTTGCATTGTGGAGCTTACCAGCTTATGAACACTTGCTTATTGGAGGCTTGGCTTTCGGGGCTGTATTTATGGCAACAGACCCAGTTACAGCGGCACAAACCAATAAAGGGAAATACATTTACGGCTTCTTAGCAGGATTTATAGCTATCGCAATTCGTTGCTTTAACCCAGCTTATCCAGAAGGGGTGATGCTTGCAATCCTTTTGATGAATGTATTGGCTCCTACCATTGACCATTTCGTAGTACAAGGCAATATATCACGCCGTAAAAAACGTCTTAAATCAATCACTAAAACCGCATAATTATGGCAATCAAAACAGAAAGTAATTCATATACCGTGATTTTCGCCATTGTGATGGTGGTAATCGTAGGGGCTTTGCTTGCAGGGGTTTCTTCTGCTCTAAGTCATCAAATTAGTGAGAACAGAAAATTAGAAAAGAAACAAAATATCCTCTATGCTATTGGGGTAAATAAAAACCAAGGCGAATTAGGAGGAGGAAAAGTAGAGTTTCTTTCTACTACCGAAGCAAATGCAGAATTTGATAAATATATTAAAGCTCAATATCTTATAGAAGCTGGAAATAATGCCAAAGAAGTAAAAGGTGCGGACGACCTTATTAATTTCAATGGCCACAGAGAAGGATTACCCCTTTATGTAGCAGAAAAAGAAGGCAAAACACTTTATGTTATACCTGTTTCAGGACGTGGTTTGTGGGATGCCATTTGGGGGTATATCGCAGTAGATAAAGACCTTATCGTGCAAGGAGTTTTCTTTGATCACAAAGGAGAAACTGCTGGTTTAGGAGCAAACATCAAAGAACGTTTCTTTATGGATGATTTTATTGGAGAACATCTTTTAGATGCTGCTGGTAACTTCCAAAGTATCCAAATATCTAAAACCAATGCAGACCCTGAAAATAAAAGAAAAGAAGACGGGAAAGTAGATGCTATCGCAGGTTCAACCCTTACAGGTAACGGAGTACAAGCGATGATTCAAGATGGGATCGACCCGTATGTTTCCTATATTAAAAGTTTAAATAAATAAGATTATGGGACTAACAAAAAAAGATATAAAATTAGTAACCGACCCGCTATGGGATAATAACCCCGTAACGGTACAGGTATTAGGTATCTGTTCTGCTTTGGCTATTACTGCCCAACTGAAAGCAGCTATCGTGATGAGTCTTTCCTTTACCTTTGTATTGGTAATGGGGAACGTAACTATTTCATTACTTAGAAATGTAATTCCGCCTAAAATCCGTATCATCGCACAGCTTATCGTTGCTGCGGCTTTGGTAATTGTGGTGGATTTTGTACTGAAAGCCTTTGTATATGACCTTAGCAAACAGCTATCGGTATATGTAGGGCTTATTATTACCAACTGTATCCTGATGGGACGTTTTGAAGCATTCGCTTTGGGTAATCCGCCAAAAGAATCTTTCTTAGATGCCTTAGGAAATGGTTTCGGATATTCTGTGGCGTTGCTTATTGTAGCGTTTTTCCGTGAGCTTTTAGGTTCAGGTACTTTGCTCGGTTTCCAAGTATTGGGCGATCCTATCAAGAAAACAGGAGCATATGCTTTAGGATATGAAAACAACGGGTTTATGCTACTTGCTCCAATGGCTTTGGTAACCTATGGAATTGTGGTATGGGTACAACGCTCACGCAATAAATCACTAATAGAAGACAGTCATTAATCATTTAAAAAGAAAAGAAAATGTTAGAATATTTAACACTGATTTTTAAATCTATATTCGTTGAGAATATGATTTTCGCTACCTTCTTAGGTATGTGTTCCTACTTGGCTGTATCTAAAAAAGTATCTACTGCATTAGGGCTTGGTATAGCTGTTACGGTAGTGCAAGTACTTACCGTACCAATGAACTGGCTTTTGAATGAATATATTCTTAAAGAAGGTGCTTTGGCTTGGTTAGGCGAAGAGTACGCAAGTTATGATTTAAGTTTCTTAACTTATATTTTATTTATCGCTACGGTGGCTACAATGGTACAATTATTAGAGATTATCGTAGAGAAATTCTCTCCATCGCTCTATAATTCATTGGGTATCTTCTTACCTCTGATAGCAGTAAACTGTGCTATCTTAGGAGGATCGCTCTTTATGCAATCTCGTTCAGAAATTATTCATTCTTTTGGTCTTTCCGTAGCTTACGGATTTAGTTCAGGATTGGGTTGGGCAATAGCCATCTTAGCATTGGCAGCTATTCGTGAGAAAATACGTTATTCACACGTACCTGCTCCTTTGCGTGGTTTGGGTATCACTTTCATTATCACAGGGCTTATGGCTATTGGCTTTATGAGTTTTGGTGGTATGCTAACAGGTGGTAGTAGCAAAAAAGAAGAAGCTCCTAAACAAGAAACCACTATCCAACAAGAAGTTAAAACAGATAAATTAGCCAATAACACAAAAGATTTAAGCAATGATATTAGCAAGTGAAATATTAACAACTATTACGGTAACGGTGATAGGGTTATTAGTGATAATCCTGTTGTTAGTGGCAATTTTGCTTTACGTAAAACAGAAGCTAACCCCATCGGGACCTGTAAAAATAACTATTAATAAAGAAAAAGTAATAGAAGTGCCTATTGGAGGCTCATTACTTTCTACTTTGGGTAACGAGAAAATTTTCTTACCATCAGCTTGTGGTGGTAAAGGCTCTTGCTTGCAATGCGAATGCCACGTACACGAAGGAGGAGGAGAAGCTCTTCCTACCGAAACCCCTCACTTTACTAAAAAAGAACTAAAAGAAGGAATACGTTTGGCTTGCCAAGTGAAAGTAAAACAAGATATGGATATAAGCGTCCCTGAGCAAGTATTTGGTATCAAAAAATGGGAAGCTACCGTAGTACGTAATTATAACGTAGCCTCATTTATCAAAGAGTTTGTGGTAGAAATCCCTGAGGATATGGATTACAAACCAGGTGGATATATCCAAATTGAAATCCCACCTTGTGAAGTAAAATACTCTGATATCGACATTACAGCTCACCCTAAAGAACACCCAGGTGAACCTGATAAGTTTAAAATGGAATGGGATAAGTTCAAACTATGGCCTTTGGTGATGAAAAATACAGAACTTGCGGAACGTGCCTACTCTATGGCTTCTTATCCTGCTGAAGGGCGTGAGATTATGCTAAACGTACGTATCGCTACCCCTCCGTTTGACAAAGCCAAAGGAGGCTGGATGGATGTAAATCCGGGAGTTGCGTCATCATACATCTTCTCCCGCAAGCCTGGTGATAAGGTAACTATCTCTGGTCCTTATGGTGAGTTCTTCATTAATGAATCTGATGCTGAGATGTTGTACGTAGGTGGAGGTGCAGGTATGGCACCTATGCGTTCGCACTTGTACCACTTATTCAAAACCTTGAAAACAGGACGTACTGTAACTTACTGGTATGGAGGTCGTTCAAAACGCGAGTTGTTCTATGTAGAGCATTTCCGCGAATTAGAGCGTGAGTTTCCTAACTTCAAGTTCTTCATTGTACTTTCTGAGCCACTACCAGAAGACAATTGGAAAGTGAAGAAAGACATTCACGATACTGAAGGTGATGGTTTCTTAGGTTTTGTTCACAATGCTGTAATTGAACAGTATTTGAGCAAACACGAAGCACCCGAAGATATTGAATTGTACTTCTGCGGTCCTCCAATGATGAACAAAGCAGTTCAGAAAATGGGACAAGATTTCGGTATGCCCGATGAAAACATTCGTTTCGACGACTTTGGTGGTTAATCACTACCTATATAAAACAAAAATCCGACTTAGCAATAGGTCGGATTTTTTTTATTTATAAAATATTGATTTTCAGATGTAAATAAAAATTATTTTACATATAATATATATGATAATTTGTAAGTAATAATATTTTTATAAATAAAATTAAATCATTCTAAAATTTGTAAAAAAAGCACGAGAAAATAAAAAAATAGATAAAAAAAAAGAAGATTTTTTATTTATTGGAAAAATAATAATATGACTAATATCATTTTAAAAACAAATATATATCATTAAAAAAAATTAACAGCTATTTTATGTTAAAATTTAAGAAGTTAAGAGAATGATGTTTATTTTGTAATGGTTTGAATTTTAGCATTTTATAATCTTATAAAGGAATAAAATACCTGTTAATCTTTTTAATTTAGATTTAATATATATTTCACAGAATATGTATATTTTATTTGTACAGATAAAATAAAAATTGTACGTTTGTAGCAAGAAAAAACACGAAATCAATATACAAAAATGGCGACAACAAATACAACAACAAAGCCTATTGTAGAAAAGAAAAAACGATTTTTTCGTTACCTAATTCCTTCGTTGGTAGGAGTGTTTTTAGGTCTGGCAGGATATGTTTTCTATATTTCAAAGGCGCATTCTTATCTTTCGGATGACCCAAAAGCGTGTGTCAATTGCCATATTATGGCTCCTGAATATGCTACTTGGTTTCATTCTTCTCACGGACGAAATACAGTGTGTAACGACTGCCACGTGCCACACGATAATTTCTTTCGTAAATATTATTTCAAGGCAAGTGATGGGCTTCGGCACGCAACAATGTTCACTTTCCGTATGGAGCCACAAGTGATAAAAATGCACGCACCTGGGCAAATGGTAGTACAAGAAAATTGTATTCGTTGCCACAATCAGTTAAATTCTGAAGTGCATACAGGGAAAGTTACTTCACAAATGGCACATAAAGATGAAGGACGACTTTGTTGGGAATGCCACAGAGAAGTGCCACACGGAAGAGTCAGAGGGCTTAGTACCGTTCCTGATGCTCAGGTTCCTATTCAAGACGATCCTATACCAGAATGGCTTGAAAATATGGTAAAAAGCGAACAAAAAGGTAAATAAACTAATTAAATTAAGGATATACTAACAACAACTTTATAGTGATGAAAAAGAAAAATTGGTTAATCGCAGGGATATTGGCGGTAGTAACATTCCTTTTAGGGTTACTCGCCAATTCAATAATGGGAAGAAAAGTAGAAACAGAAATGATTTCTCAATCTCCTACGGCTGATTTTCAGCAATTTGAAAGCAGAAACGAAATGTGGGGCAAATACTACCCTCGTCAGTTTGATGCTTGGGAACAAACGGCAGACACTACTTTCCGTTCCAAATATATGAGTAGTGATAATGACGACCTTTTAGCTTTGCGCCCTGAAATGGTTGTTTTGTGGGCAGGTTATGCGTTTTCTAAGGAATATACAGCGCCACGAGGGCATATGTATACCATACAAGATGTTACGCAGACCCTTAGAACAGGTGCTCCTACCGATTCTACACATTCGCCTCAACCAGGGACTTGTTGGACTTGTAAAAGCCCCGATGTACCTCGCCTAATGGAAAAAGTAGGTTTAGAAGCTTATTATAGCGCACCTTGGGACAAATGGGGAAGTGAAGTAGTAAATCCGCTTGGATGTGCTAACTGCCACGACCACAAAACAATGAATCTTACCATAACACAACCTGCTTTGGTAGAGGCATTTAACCGACAAGGAAAAGATATTTCCAAAGCTACTCACCAAGAAATGCGTACTTTGGTATGTGCCCAATGCCACGTAGAATATTATTTTAAAGGAGATAAAAAATATTTAACCTTCCCTTGGGACCAAGGAACAACAGTTGATGATATTGAAAAATATTATGACGAAGCAGGTTGGACAGATTATGTACATTCTGTAAGCCGTACGCCTATCCTTAAAGCGCAACACCCAGATTATGAAATATGGAAAATGGGTATTCACGGACAACGTGGCGTTTCTTGTGCAGATTGCCATATGCCTTATAATACACAAGGAGGCGTGAAAGTTACTGACCACCACATTAGTAGCCCATTGCGCAACGTAAGTGCAAGTTGCCAAACCTGTCACAGACAAAGCGAAGAAGAGCTTAAAAACAATGTATATGAAAGACAAGATGTTATCTTTGGCTTACGTATAAAATTAGAAAAAGAATTAGCAAAAGTACATTTTAAAGCTAAATATCTATGGGATAATGGTGCTACCGAAGAGCAAATGAAACCTATTTTATCTTTAATCCGAAGAGCGCAATGGCGTTGGGATTTTGCTCACTCTTCTCACGGAGCTGTTTTCCACGCTCCTATGGAAGCACAACGTATTCTTTCTGACGGAATGATTTTCGCTATGCAAGCAGAAAATGGCTTAGATGTGCTTAAAGAAAAACTTAATATAACCGCTCCTTTTGTAATGCCAGACATTAGCACTAAGGAAAAAGCTCAGAAAGTAATTGGCTTAGATATTGAGAAAGAAGAAAAAGCGAAAAAAGAGTTTCTTAAAAATATTGTTCCGAAATGGATTAAAGAAGCAAAAGAAAAAGGACTCTTAGTAACACAAAGATAAATGAATTTTCTAATATAGAGACGCACAAAATGCGTCTCTATATGTATAAAAACAAGCATAATTCTATAAAAAAATACAAAAAAGAACTTAATGAATAATAAGCAATATCGTTATGCTATCTTTGTAGCACTTATTTCCTTGATTATTGGGCTGTTGGCTCAATATTTTTTAGGAAGTATTTCCAAGAGTTGGTTTAGTTTCCCTTATAATATTTTTGCAGGTTTTACGTTTCTTATCCTTGCTACGAGTGTTTTTTTTCTATTCAGGAAAAAAGCATTTATTCAGCATCATTCTTCTGCACCTTTTGCAATAGTTACAGTAGCTGTACTTGGTTTTCTTACCATAGGCTTAGGAAGTATAAATTTTAATCCAGCAGAAGCACCAAATTCTTTTATGGCTCGTTTTGGCTTAGATGACCTTACCAAAACGTGGTACTTTGCTTTGGTTTTCTTTATGGCACTTACCAATTTATGGTTTTCCGTACTTAAACGTTCCGTAGTATATCAACGGAAAAATATTCCTTTTTTATTGAATCATTTTGGGTTGTGGCTCGTGATGTTTGCAGGAGTTTTAGGGCAAGGAGATATTCTTCGCCTAAAAATGAATTTGCACAAAGATAAAATAGAATGGCGGGCAACCGATGAGCAGGGTAGAGTAGTGGAACTTCCTATTGCATTGGAACTCAAAGATTTCAGTATTGATATTTATCCTAATAAATTATTCGTTATAGATACCTTAGGAATGTCGCTTCCTAAGAGCAAGCCCATAGGTTTTATGTTGGAAAAAGAAGGCGAAAGTAGTGTTTTGTTGGATTGGAAAATAACTCTACATCAATATTTAGAGAAAGCAATTCCAGACACCGATTCTACCTATATAAGCCATACAATGTGGGGAGCTACCAATGCTGCTTTGGTTACCGTAGAGCATCTTCCTTCTCATAAAAAAACAACCGAATGGATTTCGGCTGGTAATTTCCAATTGCCACCTCGTGCCATTGACCTTGACCCAGAGCATACCTTAGTGATGGCACCTGCTGAGGCACGCAAATTTCAGTCAGAAGTGTTGGTTTATGAACGAGAAAAAGAAACTATTCGCCAAGAGAAAATAGAAGTCAATCACCCAATAGAAGTTGCTGGCTGGCGAATATATCAAGTAAGTTACGATGAGCGTATGGGAAGATGGTCAGACCTTAGTGTAGTAGAACTCATCTCAGACCCTTGGTTACCAGTGGTTTATACAGGAATTTTTATGCTAATTATTGGCGGAATAGCCTTTTTATTTACTAATAGAAAATAAATTTTATGTGGGGATATTTTAATATAGTTACTTATCTAACCGTGTTTTTGTGGCTTATTTCAGGAACATTTATTTATACAAAAAATAATATACTTCGGCGTATAAGTTTGGGAATGAATTTGTTAGCTACATTGTGTATAGGTGTTTTTATGGTGCTTCTTTGGCGAGAATTGGAGCGTCCGCCTTTGCGTACTCTTGCCGAAACACGTCTTTGGTATGCTTTTTTTATGGGAATTATAGGCTATGCACTTTATCTTCTTTATAAATATAAATGGATATTGAGCTATTCGGCAGGAATGGGAATTGTTTTCCTTGCCATAACCTATTTGCACCCAGATACGATGAATAAAACTCTAATGCCTGCTCTGCAAAGTGTATGGTTTATTCCGCACGTTATTGTTTATATTTTTGCTTACGCAATGCTCGGAATGGCTTCATTAACAGCTTTTTACGGAATTTATTGTTATAAAAAAGGAAAAGACACCAAGTCTATTTCTGCTCTTTGTGATCAAATTATCAATGTAGGTTACGTATTCCTTACCTTTGGGTTACTTTTTGGAGCGTTGTGGGCAAAAGAGGCTTGGGGACATTATTGGACTTGGGACCCGAAAGAAACGTGGGCATTCATCACTTGGCTTGGCTATTTGGTGTATATTCACCATAAATATAAACATAAAGAAAAACAGCCTTTGCATAGTTTTATTATTGTAGCGGTTGCTTTTGTTTTATTGCTAATGTGTTGGTTTGGAGTGAATTATCTTCCTACGGCACAAATGAGCGTACATACCTATTCAGGATAAAAACAAAATAATATTTTAACCAAATTTTCTTTAAAAACAAATAAAAAAATCTTATATTTGTATTCTAAAAATGAAATTTAAAAAAACTAATTATAATGAATAGACATTTTTTATCTCTTGCAATGTTGGGCTTGGGAGTGGTATTTACCAATAAAGCCTTAGCCCAAGAAGAAAGGAACGAAGAGAAGAATACTTTTGAAGTTTCTGCTCAATTGCGTCCTCGTTTTGAATATCGTAACGGAGCGTATTTGCCTCTTTCCGAAGGCGAAGCACCTGCTATTTTGGTGAATAACCGAACTCGCCTGAATTTTAATTATAAAAATACAGGAAATTACCCAATGCAGTTTTATCTTTCTTTACAAAATGTGAATATTTGGGGGCAAGCACCACAAATACAACCGACAGATAAAACAGGTGGGCTTTCTGTTTTTGAAGCGTATGCTGTTATTCCTTTGGAAAGTACGAACAAATTTTCTGCAAAAATAGGGCGACAAATGATTGTTCTTGATGATGACCGAATTTTCGGATCTTTGGATTGGCACCCAGCAGGAAGAAGCCACGATGCCGTAAATATCAATTGGAATCCTAACGAGCAATGGCAAATTCGTAGTTTCTTTGCTTATAACCAATCTGCAACAGATGTGTTGAATGTCAATGTTCCCAGTGGGCAATATTTTACCGCAGGAGCAGGGCAAGATTACCAGCATATGGAAGCTCTTCACGCTCATTATGGCATAAATGCAAATCATCAGCTTTCTTTGTTATTTGCCAATTTGGGCTATCGTACCAATGATAGTGCCGATCAAAATATGCAAACTTTCGGGGCGCATTATGTTGGTAAAAGTAATTTATTAACTTATGGAGCTACTGCCTATATGCAAACAGGCAAAAATGCAAGTGGAGCTGATAAAAGTGCTTTCTTACTTGCTGCCAATGTTGGCTATAAATTTTCACCAGTTTTCGGATTAACTGCTGGTGTAGATTATCTTAGCGGAAAAGCCTCTGACGATACTTCTGCCAAAGACAAAACATTTAATCCATTTAGCGGAACAAATCATAAATTTTATGGTTTTATGGACTATTATTACGTAGGTTTTACGCCTTCTGTGGGCTTGCTTAACCCTTATCTTACAGCCAATGTTCGCGTAAATAACAAAAGTAATCTTTCGGCTACATATCATTATTTTGCTCCTGGGGCTAAGTATGAGGCTAATGGTAAAAAACATAGTAGTTTAGGTAGCGAAATTGATTTGGTGTATAATGTTAAATTACAACCTTTTGTAAGTTTGCAAGTAGGATATTCTACTTATTTTGTAAATGATGGTGTTAAAAGCCTTAAAAATAGAACCAATACACGCGGTTATCAAGACTGGCTTTGGTGTAGTTTGAATATTAATCCAAAATTATTTTCTGCAAAATTTTAATTTATATAATAAAAAAAAAGCTATCCGAGTTGGGTAGCCTTTTTTATTTTTGTATGATTATTTGTTTTTACCAGCGGTAAATAATTTTATAAGAACAGGGGCAGTGGTGATAATTACGATGAATAAAATTATCATTTCCAAATGTTGTTTTAGGTCAATGCCAAATTGTTCAATGAATATTTTATCCAAATAATGCCCAGCAAAAACCAATATAAAAGCCCACAAAACAGCACCTATAATATTATAGAAAAGAAATTTTGATTTTTCCATTTTTACAATTCCTGCCACAATGGGCGCAAATGTACGAATGATGGGTAAAAATCGTGCGGCTATGATAGCCACTTTCCCGTGTTTTTCATAAAAATCGTGCGCTCGGAGAAGATATTTTTTCTTAAACAAAAACGAATCAGGACGGCTGTACAAATTAGCTCCGCTCTTTTCGCCAAACCAATACCCAACCATATTTCCTAATATCGCAACAAAAGCGATAGAACTTGCCAAAATGGTAGTGTCTAACAAATCGCTCCTCGTGCTACCGAAAGTTTCCGTTATCATTGGTACAGCATAAATACCAGAGATAAACAAAAGACTATCACCAGGTAAGAAAAAGCCTATAAATAATCCTGTTTCTGCAAAAATAATGAATAAAACTAACCAATATCCTCCTAATTTGATGTAAAATTCAGGATTTACAAGGTCTTTCCAGCTCTCAAAATGTTCCATTGTTTTCTATTTTAGTATTTTTTAATTTTTTTGTAATATTTTTTTTACTTCTTTATCTGAAAAAACAGCAGGATATTTTTTATCAAAATAAGCTATCCATTCAGGAGCCAATGTTATTGCCATTTTCAGGTGGTGAAGCATTTTTTCTGTATTATTAAGATAAAAATAAGCTATAGCTATTCGGTAATGCGTATTTATTTCTGCCGGATATGTATGTAATGTAACAAGAGCAACAGAAATAGCCTTTTCATATAGCTCTTTCAGCAGAAGAACATCTGTAAAATCATTTCGCATTTGTGCTGAAAATTCACCTAAATCAATGGCTTGTTCATAGGTTTGTATGGCATTGTCGTATTGTCCTACCAATGTATAAATTTCGGCACATCGGCACAAGAAAGTGGGGTCATCTCCTTCGTTAATAAGTACTTTGGATACGTATTTTACCGCTTTTTCAAAATCATTTTCTCGGGCATAATAATCCACTAACGCAAGCCACGCTTTACTAGATTGTGGATCTTCGTGCACCGCTTTAAAATAATATTGCTCAGCCGAAGCACTTTTACCCATTTTCTCATAACAATTTCCTATTCTTAGGTATGCGAAAGACGAAGGATCATCAAGAGTTAAAGTTATTTTGTAATTCTCAATTGCTTCTTTATATCGTTTGAGACGCTCCAAAACTTTACCTTTTTCAAAATAAGCCCCCGTGAAAGTATCATCACTAATGATGGCAAAATCAAAACAACGCAAGGCTTCTTCCAAATCATTTTGAGCAATATATTGTCTTCCAAGATTGTGCCACGCTACTTCACAATATGGATTTTTATTGATGTAATTCGTAAGAAAATCAATAGCTTGCGTGTGCTCTTGAAGGAAATCATAACAATGTAATAACTGCTGTAAAGAAAAATAATCTTCGGGCGTTTCTGTCAAACACTGCTGGAAATATACTTTCGCCATTGCATAATCTTCCATATACATATACTCCATTGCAATGAGAGAATAAATATCACTCAAATCTTCCGTTAAAGAAGAAGCATATTTTAATAATTCAATAGCTTTATGATGATTATTTTTTTTAGAATATAAATTAGCTCTTTGTATATAAACCTCTGAGTTATAGGGTTCTAAGCTGATAACATCGTCTAAAATTTCCCCTGCTTGCGTTAGGTTGTCTTCATAAATAAACATTTCTGCTTGTAAAAGTCGTAATTCATTGGCAGAAGGGTGCTGAGACAACGATATTTCAATAGCTTGTTTTGCTTTGGCAAATTTAGCGTTCTCTAAATAATAAATGATGATATCTTCAAATTCGTATCGGTCAAAAAACAAATGTTGATTGTCTTTAAGCATTGTTTCATATTTAGAAACCACTAAAAGACGCTCTTCTTCTTTTGAAAACATTTTTTTCTTACTTTAATAATAATAATTTAATCCGAAAAATGTGCTTTTTACACTTCATTTCAAAGGTGCAAAATTACGGAATTTTATTTAAAGAGATTCTTAAAAAAAGAAAAGTTTTCGGCTAACTTTTAAACAATGATTAAATATTTTTTAAGAATTTCCTTAAATGATAAAATAAAAAGGATTTGAAAAACTCCAAACCCTTCTTATTTTATAAATAATGACTAAACAATTACAAATGAACGTCCAACGGTCTATCCGTTGAAAATACCTGAATACCAAGTGCCGACCATTCTTTATAAAGATGATTTCCTTTGCTTTCGGCACGCTTGTCCAAGTTTCCAAGAGTTCCTAATATAGAAGGAATTTTTTTACTTGCCAATTTTTCATAAAGAGATTTGTCGGAAAGTTTTATTCCTGTAAAAGCAAGTATTTTCTCTTGCGGAATGCCTGCCTCTAAGGTACGATTAAGCTCCTCTTCATTACGAATAGTAACCGAAATAAGCATTTCAGGAGCTACTTCGTGTAGTTTTTTGGCTTGTTGGGTGTTATAACTAATCAAAACTACTTGGTTTTGCATATTTTCAGCTCGGACAAGTTCGGCAACCTTTTGGTAAGATACTCCTTTTTTGAAATCCAACATCAAATAACCTTTATTTTTATAGCACCACGCCAAAACATCTTTTAATAATGGCATTTTAAACGAAGTAACATTGCCAAAATCGTCTATTAAATTTTCTTTTAACAATTCATCGGAAGTTTTTTCAATAGCCATACCGCTACCTGTGCAAGTGCGCCCAAGTTTGTCATCGTGCATTAAAAATAATTGTCCATCGGCACTTTCAAAAATGTCAATTTCAAAACTATGAATACCTTTTTTAGAAAGAAACTCTATTGTTTCCAAGCAATTTTCAGGATAACCTTTTATACCTTTACCCGCTCTATGAGCAGAAACAATAGTTTTTTCAGCAAAATACATTTGATTGGTAATCTCTTTGGTTGGCTTTATTTCAGCATACTTCGGAGCATTTTTACAACCGATACTTAGCATGGTAAGGAGTGCGAAAACAAGAAATTTTTTCATTGAAAAAGTATTTTTTGAAAGCGCAAAAATACAATTATTTTTTAGTAAAAAACAGAAAATAAAAATATTTTTATAAATATGCTTTTTATCATTTTATTATTTTTTACATAATAAGTGAATATTTTGTTAAATTTTTACAAGTATCAAAAAAAAAATAGTAATTTAGCCAAAAATTTTCAACAACTTAAAATGAATTTTTATGTCAAACACAGCAAAATTAATAATTGACGGGAAAGAATTTGAATTTCCTGTTGTAGTAGGTAGCGAAGGCGAAAAAGCTATTGATATTAATAACTTACGCGCTCAAACAGGCTACATCACCTTAGATTCTGGGTACAAAAATACAGGAGCTTGCCAAAGTGCCATTACCTTTTTAGATGGCGAACGAGGAATTCTTCGTTATCGAGGATATAATATTGAAGATTTAGCGGAAAAAGCAAGTTTTTTGGAAGTGGCTCACTTGCTTATTTTTGGAGAACTTCCTAACGAGGCCGAACTTCAAAAATTTCAAAAAACAATCAATAAATACACGCTTGTTCACGAAGAAATGAAAACCATCTTGGACGGATTTCCAAAATCTGCCCACCCAATGGGGGTACTTTCTTCGCTTACCAGTGCTTTAACAGCCTTTAACCCAAGTTCCGTAGATGTTTCTTGCCCTAATGATGTGTATGAAGCCATTTGTAAAGCAATAGCAAAATTCTTGGTTATCGCTACGTGGGTATATCGTAAAAGAGAAGGTTTGCCTCTTAATTATTATGATAATTCTTTGGGATATATAGAGAATTTCCTTCGGTTAATATTTGAAATTCCTACCGAAAAATATCATATCAATCCAGCTATGGTAAGTGCTTTGAACAAATTACTTATTTTGCACGGCGACCACGAACAGAACTGTTCTACTTCTACCGTTCGCTTAGTTGGCTCTTCACACGCTGGGCTTTTTGCTACCATTTCTTCTGGGGTTTCTGCCCTTTGGGGAAGACTTCACGGCGGAGCAAACCAAGCCGTTGTGGAAATGTTGGAAGATATTCATAAAGATGGAGGCGATGTAGAAAAATATATCCGAAAAGCAAAAGATAAAGACGACCCATTCCGATTAATGGGCTTTGGGCATAGAGTATATAAAAACTTTGACCCTCGTGCCAAAATTATAAAACAAGCAGCCGATGAGGTTATTCATAGTTTAGGAATAGATGAACCGATTTTTGAAATTGCTAAAAAATTAGAAAAAGTAGCGTTGGAAGACGAATATTTCATCTCTAAAAAATTATATCCAAACGTGGATTTCTATTCAGGAATTATTTATCGTGCCTTTGGCTTCCATACGGAAATGTTCACTGTTATGTTTGCCGTTGGTCGTTTGCCAGGTTGGATAGCACAATGGAAAGAAATGCGACAAGGTAATGAGCCTATCGGGCGTCCAAGACAAGTATATACAGGAGCTCCGCAACGTGCTTATGTAGAGTTAAAAGACCGAAAATAAAATATTTTATTCCTTTTAAAAAGAGATATTTTTAGTACTAAGAATATCTCTTTTTTTATTTTTTATAGAGATATACAAAGAATATTTGTAAAAATATTTTTTATATAAAATCATTTTTTTAGAAAAATATTTTATAGCTAAAATTGTTAATAAATTCTTCAACAAGCTATATAAATATTTTCTATCTTTGCAAAAAAAATTTCGTTATGCCTTAATTTATTGTAAAATAAAAGGTTTAAAGAATTTTTTCTTTGTTTTTATATAATAAATGAATAAATAAAGTATTTAAAATTCCTTTTCAGGAAATAAAAATGGATAAAAAACAAATAAATATTTTACTAAAAATACTTTGTATAATAGTATTACCTTTTATTTTTTTTACATTTACCTCTTACCGAAGTGAAAAGCGAAAAATAAAGGAAGTACAAATAAAATATACGGATTTAGCAACCAATTTGCATTCCCTTTTGGAAGAAAAATATATTACAGAGCAGAATGTACATAATTTGTTATTTGTTGGTATTTCACCAGAAGAACAGCTTGTAAATCAGGTTTCTATCCACGAATTGGAACAAAAATTGGACGCTCACCCAATGGTACAAAATGCCGAAATTTTTATGACCATTGACGGGATTCTTAAAATACGAATAAAGCAACGAAAGCCTATCGGGCGGATATGGAAAGGAAATACATTTTCTTATATGGATAGCGAGGGAAAGGAAATGCCCCTTTCTGATGCCTATTCGGCTCGTGTACCGATAGTTAGAGGAATATCTGAGGCGGTTTGGGGAGAGGCTTTCCAGATAATTAAATACATATATGAAGATAATTTTTTATCACAAAATGTAGTAGAAATTATAGCAGATAGAGGAATTTTTCATTTGAAAATGCGTTCTGCTAATTTTGATATTATTTTAGGAAAAGCACAAGAATTAAAAACAAAATTTAATAATTTAAAAGCCTTTTATAAAAAAGCAGATAAAGATAATTTTTTAGAAAAATATAGTCAAGTAAATTTACAATATAGTAACCAAGTTGTTTGTACAAAATAAATTATAATATTATGAACCAAAAGAAATATGTAGCAGGGATAGATATTGGAACAACCAAAATTGTAGCCATTATAGGTGCTGAAAATCAATACGGAAAATTGGAAATTTTAGGCTATGGTAAAGCCAAAAGTGAAGGCATCTCTCGTGGGGTGGTCAATAATATTGCTAAAACGATTCAGTCTATAAAATCCGCAGTTGCTCAGGCTCAAATAAAAGCAGGGGTTACCATTACCGAAGCCTATGTAGGTATTGCAGGGCAACATATTCATAGTAGTGAAATTTCGGATTATATTATCCGAGATAATCCTGATGAAATGATTGACCTTCGGGATTTGGAACAACTACAACAACGCATTCGTAGTATGAACAAATATCCGAGTGAAGAAATTTTGCATATTCTTCCTCAGGAATATAAAGTAGATGAGCAAGATGAAATCCGCGACCCAGAGGGAATGGTAGGAAAACGCTTGGACGGGCTATTTCACGTTGTGATAGGTAGCCAAAATTCTATAAAAAATATTGAACGTTGTGTTAAAGATGCAGGCATTACTCTAAAAGGGCTTACCTTAGAACCTCTCGCCTCTGCCGATGCCGTGCTAAGCGAAGATGAAAAAGAAATGGGAATAGCTTTGATTGATATTGGTGGCGGAACTACCGACTTGGCTATTTTCAAAGATGGCTATATCCGCTATACAGCCGTTATCCCTTTTGGCGGAAATGCAATTGATAGAGATATAAAAACAGGTTGTTCTATTCTTGAAAAACAAGCAGAATTGGTCAAAATCCGTTTCGGCTCTGCTTGGCCTGCTTATACCAAAGCTAATGAAATTGTTAATATTCCAGGGCTAAAAGGGCGCGAGCCAAAAGAAATTTCTATTACCACATTGGCAGAAATTATCAAAGCCAGAATGGAAGAAATTATTGAAGCCGTATATTCAGAAATGGAAAATTACGGATTGCACGAAGAAAAGAAAAAACTCGGTGCAGGAATTGTCCTTTGTGGAGGCGGTAGCGAATTGAAAGATTTACGACAGCTTGTACAATATAAAACAGGCTTGGATACACGCATCGGTTCTTGTAACGAAAATTTAACTTCTAATAGTAGTAAAGAAAACAAAGAAATAGAATCGCCTATTTATGCAACAGCTGTTGGATTGTTAATCAATGCGTTAGAACGTGAAAAAATGGAAGAACGTAAATCGCAACTTCAATTACTTCCCGTAAAATCACAACCAATAGAATCTGTTGTTCCTTCTTTTGAAAAAGAAATAATAACAGAAAACCACGAAGCCAATACCACTAAAAACGAAGAAATAGAAAATGAAGAAGAAGATAAAACTCCTAAAAAGGGACTTTTTAACAAAATAGGAGATGGTTTTAAAGGACTTGGCGATGGTATTAAAGATTTCTTTAAAACAATGGAAGATTAATTGTATAATATAATAATTCCGACTTTGTTCAAACCAAGCAAAGTCGTTTTTTTAAATACTAAATGAAGAACAAATTAATTATTTTTTCAGCTCCATCAGGAAGCGGGAAAACAACTATTATACGAGAATTATTATCTCTAACAGACTTAAACTTAGGCTTTTCCATTTCAACAACTTCACGAACACCACGCGGGAAAGAACAAAACGGAGTGGATTATTATTTTATTTCCACAGAAGAATTTAAAACCCAAATACAGCAAAATCTCTTCTTAGAATGGCAAGAAGTTTATGCAAATAACTTTTACGGAACTTATAAAAGTGAAATTGAACGTCTTGGTAAAGAAGGTAAAAATGTACTTTTTGATATTGATGTTTTCGGTGGGATAAATGTTAAAAAACAATTTGGCGACAGAGCCTTGTCTATTTTTATTCAGCCTCCAAGTGTGGAAGAGCTCCAAAAAAGATTAGAAAACCGACAAACCGAAAGCCCCGAAAAGATACAAATGCGCATTAGTAAGGCAGAGCAAGAAATAAAGCAAGCCTCTCATTTTGATGTAGTTATCATTAATGATGATTTGCAAAAAGCTGTTCAAGAAGCGGAAAAAATAATTCGGGATTTTCTAAAAAAATAATATAAAATCATTTTAATGCGTAAAAAAATAGGCTTATTCTTCGGCTCGTTCAATCCTATACACATCGGGCATTTGATTATCGCAAATTATTTGGCAGAACATTCTGATTTGAATGAAATTTGGTTTGTGGTTACTCCTTTAAATCCATTTAAAGAGAAAAAAACATTGTTAGATAACCATCACAGGCTGGAAATGGTGTATCTGACTCTCAAAAACTACGATAAATTGCGTGAAAGTGATATAGAATTTCATCTAAATCAGCCAAATTATACTATTGATACGCTTATTTATTTAGAAGAAAAGTATCCAAAGTATGATTTTTGTTTGATAATGGGTGAAGATAACTTGAAAAGTTTCCACAAATGGAAAAATTATGAAACCATTTTGGAGCGTTATCCTATTTTTGTCTATCCCCGCATATCCGAAGGCGAAATTCCTCAAGAATTTAAAAATAATCCAAAAATAACAAAAATTAACGCTCCTATTATTGAACTTTCGGCAACAGCTATCCGAAAAGATATAGCAGAAGGAAAAAACGTACAGCCTATGCTTTCGGTAGAGGTTTGGAAGTATATTGATAAAATGGGTTTTTATAGAAAATAAAATTTTATACAATAAAAAAAGGTATTACTAAATAAAGTAATACCTTAATTTATATTTTAAAGCAATGCATTGACGTATTATTTTTTATGTCTTGGCTCTGAGGAAACAGTTAATTTCTTACGACCTTTTGCTCTTCTACGTGCCAATACTTTTCTTCCATTAGCAGTTGCCATACGCTCTCTAAATCCGTGTTTGTTTCTTCTTTTTCTTTTTGAAGGTTGAAATGTTCTTTTCATAACGCTTTGTACTTTACTATCTTATTGAAAATTATAAACTTAATATTAGCCTCTTTTAAAGGCACTTCTAAAACGGGGCAAAATTAAAACTATTTTTTTGATTTTACAAATTTTTTCTCAAAAAAATATCTATTTTATTAAGTCATTTACATTCAATGTGCTTCCTATTTCTAATAAATGTAATTTTTTATGAGCATCAGCAAATTTCCTTTTAGAGGCTTCTTTATCTATTTTTATCACTTCAAAAGTATCATAATGAACGCCCAAAACATTTCTTGTTTCCACAAAATTTGCTGCCGTAAGTGCATCACGAACTCCCATTGTATAGTTGTTTCCTATCGGGAAAATACCCAAATCCACTCGGTATTGTGAAGGGATAATTTTCATATCCATATGCAAAGCTGTATCTCCTAATACATAGATAGTTGTGTCATTATAATGAATTAAAAATCCAGCGGGATTTCCGCCGTAGCTTCCATCTTCAAACGAAGAAGAATGTACCGCTTTTACCATTTTTATTTTCACTTTCCCATTCTCAAAACGGTGAGAGCCTCCTATATTCATTTCGTGCCCATCAAGCCCCAATTTTCGGAAATGCGCTAATATTTCTGGGTTACTAATGAGCGAAGCATTATTGTTTTTAGCAATCGTTTCTGTGTCTAAAATATGGTCGGTATGTGCGTGTGTGAGCAAAATATAATCTGCTTTAACAGAATTTAGGTCTATATTTTTAGCTAATGGATTGGCAGAAATAAAAGGGTCAATCAAAAAATATTTACCATCAATTTCTATATTTACGCAAGCGTGTCCAAGGTAAGTAACTTTCATAAGTTTATTATTTTGAAGATTATAACTTTGGCAAAGATACTATTTTTTTGAGCAAAAAAGAATTTTTTTCTGTTAAAATTAAACCAAAAAAGGTTGTAATTTCTCTGCAACACTTCGGTCATTGGCAAGCCTTTGTATTTTATTTTGTCCGCCCAATTTTCCTAATGCTTTCATATAATCGGCAAAACCATTTTTACGTATTTTACTGATTTTCAGAGGTTGTAATACTTTTCCTTGAATAAGATCAAAGTAATAAACATTTTGTTTTTGCATAGCATTGTCCAATTCTTTGGCAAACGCATTTAAATCCGAAGGCTCAGTTTCAAACTCAATAAACCATTCGTGGTAAGGCAACTGACCAGAAGGAGGAATTACTTGTGGTGCAACAGAAAATTCTATTACACTACCTCCTTGATTTTCAATAGTTTGCTTAATAGCTTCTTCTACTTCTTTTGCTATAATATGTTCACCAAAGGCAGAAATATAGTGTTTTATTCGCCCTGAAACGATAACCCGATAAGGATTTTTGGAAACAAATTGTACCGTATCTCCTATATTATACGCCCAAAGTCCTGCATTGGTAGAAATAATCATAGCGTAATTAACTCCTATTTTTATATCTTTGATTGTCAGTCGTTTAGGGTTTTTTTCAAAAATTTCTTCAGCTTTTACAAATTCATAAAAAATACCTGAATTTAAGAGTAAAAGCATTCCTTTTTCTTTCTGACTATCTTGGAAAGCGAAAAAACCTTCGCTGGCAGGGAAAAGCTCAATACTATCTACTTTTTTACCTATAAGATTCTCAAAATGAGACCGATAAGGTTCGTAATTAACTCCTCCGTAAATGAAAAGTTGGAAATTTTTAAATAAATCCGCAATTTTTTTATTACTTTTTTCTGTTAATTTTTCAAAATACATTTGTACCCACGAAGGTATTCCGCTAATGACGGTCATATTTTGCGTAATGGTTTCTTCTACGATTTTATCCACTTTGGTTTCCCAATCTTCTATACAATTGGTTTCCCACGAAGGGAGTCGGTTTTTTTGTAAATAATAAGGTACATAATGGGCAGAAATTCCTGAAAGGCGACCTATTTTTATCCCATTTTTTTCGCTTAAAATAGGGCTTCCTTGTAAGAAAATCATTCTTCCATCTACAAAATCCGCTTTTTTTGTTTCATTGATATACAATAAAATAGCGTTGCGAGCCGCTTGTATGTGGTAAGGAATAGATTCTTTGGAGATTGGAATGTATTTAACGCCACTTGTTGTTCCCGAAGTTTTGGCAAAATATAATGGTTTTCCTTTCCAAAGAATATTTTCTTCGCCGTCTATAACTCTTTGAATATAAGGGCTTAACTCTTCATAATCGCGGATAGGGACACGCTTGGCAAAATCCGAAGGAGTTTGTATTTCTTCAAAATGATGATCTTTGCCAAAAGTGGTATTTTTAGCATTTTTTATCAATTCATTGAAAATTTTTTCTTGCGTTGCTATCGGATTTTTAGCCCATTTATCTATTTGTTTTTTTACAAATTTTGCTACTATTTTTGCGGCAAATGATTTTATAGACATTTTTTATTTTTTTAAAGATATTTATTTGAAATTCAAGTAATTAAAAGGATTTACGGCATAGCCATTATTCCATAATTCAAAATGCAGATGCGCCCCTGTGGAAAGCTCACCAGTATTGCCAACTGTTGCGATAACTTCGCCTGCTTTTACAAAATCGCCCTGTTTTTTGGTAAGGCTTGCATTGTGTTTGTAGATGGAAATGAAATTATTTTCGTGTTCAATAATAATAACAAAGCCTGTTTTTACAGACCATTCAGAAAAAATAACCGTTCCGTTTGCAATGGACATTACAGGAGTACCTTCTTGCGCCACAATATCCACCCCGAAGTGCTTTTCGTCGGCTTTAAACGTATTGGTAACTGAGCCTTTTAGAGGGGTGAAAAAAAGTAAATTTTTCTTACTTGATGATGCAGCATTGAAAATGCTATATCGTTGTTCTTCGGCTACATCATTACGGAGTTTTATTTCCTCTTCGCTTGGGTCAATATTTAGATTAAAATCTGTAATATTCTTATTTACAGCGTTTTGCCAAAGAGAATCTTTGTCTAATTTTTCAGGTTTTATATCTCCGTTTAATACTTTTTGGATAGACTCAAAATAGGCTTGATTACCAGATATTTTCTGTTGAAGCGAATCGGTTTTGAAAGTCAAATGTACAATTTTTTGTTTGAGATCGGCCTCAGAAAAGCCTAAAATATATTGTCGTAAAGGAGTATAAATAATAACCAATGTAGTGAGTACAATCATTAATATAGCAAAGAGGCTACTATATACGAAAACATTTAGCCTGTTTAGGCGAAAAGTAGCCACATCTTCCAAGGAGTTTTCATTCATTATCACGACACGATATTTGAATAACCACTTGCCTTTCATTGATTTATGTTTTTTTGTATTGGAACTCATATATTTTATTTATAGATGGTAAAAATAGTTATAATTTTTCAATAAAATGCAAAATTAATATTTTTTTATCTTTTTTAAAAAAATAACTCGTATATTTGCACCAAAAAAAGCGAAGAATATGTTAGCGCAAAGTGTATTTTTAGGTGTTATAGGAGGCTGGCAAGTAGTAGTAATTGTTGTATTAGCCTTATTATTTTTTGGAGGGAAAAAAATTCCTGAACTAATGCGTGGCTTGGGCGGAGGTATCCGCGAGTTTAAAGGAGCAATGCGTGAAGATGAAAAGCCAGAGACGGCAGAAGAAGAAAAAAAATTAAGGGATAAAAACGAATAAAGTTTTTGGATTAGTTTCTCAATAGAAGTTATTAACAATTATGTTGATAACTTTTTTATTATGAATAAGTTGCGTTTGCAATTATTGTAAATGTTAAATATTTTTTGTTTTTCCTATAAAAAAACGACAGAATATTTTAAGAAATAATAAGTATTTTTTTCTATAAAATATAAAAAAAATAGGAGTTTAAATGTTGATTTTTTATAAAAAAATATTTAACTTTGAGCAAAGAATTATAGATATGAAATCATATATTAGAATTTTTAGTTTTTTATTGATTTTCAGTGCATTTTCTGCTTTTGCACAAAAAAAATCATATTCTGTACGAACAGTTGCATTTTATAATGTAGAAAATTTGTTTGATACTATTAACGACCCTAAAAAATTTGATGACGACCGCACCCCAACAGGTAAAGACCATTGGACAAGCGAGCATTACAACGACCACTTGAATAAATTGGGAGCAACGATTGCCAAAATAGGGAAAGAAGTTACAGGGCAAACGCCTGATTTTGTTGGGCTTTGCGAAGTAGAAAACCGCGATGTTGTCCAAGACTTAGTAAATACTTCCTACCTCATAGATAGCAACTATGGCATTGCTCATTTTGAGTCGCCCGATATGCGTGGTATTGATGTTGCTTTTATCTACAAAAAAGATATTTTTAAACCTACCAATATTTCTAAACATTTCTTAAAAATAAACGATGCCACAGGCAAGCCACGCTATACCCGAGATCAACTTTTGGTGTCAGGAGAAATGGAAGGAGAAGAACTTCATTTTATTGTAAATCACTGGCCTTCACGCTCAGGAGGCGAAGCTGCCAGCCGTCCTTTTCGGGAAGCTGCTGCGGCACTTAACAAGAAAATTATAGATTCTTTAACAAAAATAAATCCAATGGCAAAAGTAATTAGTATGGGCGATTTTAATGATGACCCAACTAATTCCAGCTTCAAGAAAGTTTTAAAAACCAAAGCGCATAAAGACGATGTAAAGCAAGGAGAATTGTACAACCCAATGGAAACAATGTACAAAAAGGGGGTAGGCTCGCTCGCTTATCGTGATAGTTGGAGTTTGTTTGACCAATTTGTACTCACTTACGGATTTTTGAAACCAACCAACGGAGGCTATGCGTACTGGAAAGCAGGTATTTTTAATAGCCCAGAACTTGCCTCTTCCTCAGGAAAATATGCTAGTTATCCGTTCCGAAGTTATTCCAACGGAAGTTATACAGGAGGATATTCTGACCATTTTCCCGCATATTTATATCTTATAAAAGAAAAAAAATAACGAAGAAAACAATATTAATATTAAAACAACAACAAAATGAAAAAATTACTAATTCTAACCGCCTGTTTTGCCTTATCTGTTGGTTGTGATAAAGACAACCTATCGGCAAACATCCCTCAAAAACCAAAAGAAAATTATACGCCTAAGCCCGTTCCTGATTCTAATCAAGGACAAAACCAAGGGCAGGGGCAAAATCAAAATCAGAATCAAAATCAAGGACAAGGACAGGGACAGAATCAAAATCAAGGACAGAATCAGGCTTCGGATATGAAAATTCCGCCAAAGCTTTTATATTATTATCAAAGCATTGATTTTTCTAAGAAACAAGCAGATTTGAAAGGAGATTTAGCTACTCTTACTATTGCAAAACATACTAATATTTTGATGTACAAAGAACGTCATCCTTATTTGCAAAATGCAGATGCAGATAGCAAAAATCCTTCTAATGTGGTGTTAATTTATACAGGTGAATCTCGCCCAAAAGCTAATATTTGGAAAGGAAGCAAAGAAGGAAGTATCAATACAGAACACGTGTATCCGCAAAGTTTTCTTGGAGAGAAAAATAATCCAAAAAATAATCAACCTAAAACAGGTGATTTGCATCATCTTCGCTATTGCGATAGTTCGGTAAATAGTAGCCGAAGCAATCACCCTTACACCGAAGGAAGTGGGGAGGCGCATAAAGTAGGTAAAAATAGTTGGTACCCAGGTGATGAATGGAAAGGAGATGTTGCCCGAATGGTTCTTTATTTGAATCTTCGTTATAATCTTCCTACTGAAAAAGTAAGCACCAAAGGTATAGGTTTGTTCTTGAAGTGGAATGCAGAAGACCGCGTTTCTGACTTTGAAAAACAGCGAAATGACGAAATAGAAAAGGCGCAAGGTAACCGAAATCCGTTTATTGATAATCCATATTTGGCTTCCAAAATTTACGGAGAAGTAGAAGGTTATTCGCCTGAAAATACTTGGAAATAATAATGTAATATAAAAATAATGACAATGAGACAACTAATTTTGAGCTTTTTCCTTATTTTAGGATTAAATGCAACAGCACAGAATTTCTTGGTAAGCGGGAAAGTACAACAGAACAAACTTCCGCTACAAGGCGTTTCTTTGGTAGTGCAAGGTGCTGCTGTTAGTGTAACAACTGATGAATCAGGTAGTTATTCTTTTCAATTACCAAAAGGAAATTATACGCTATTGGCTACTCATTCGGGGTTTCTTTCTCAAAAAATATCTTTTGAAGTAAAAAATACACTTCAATTGCCAACTATTTTTTTAGAAAAAGAAAAACACGAAGTAGCTAATAATGTTATCACTCTTTCCGAAGATGAATTGGACGATGAAGAAGGAAGCGCATCAATGGTTTCAGGTTTTTTGCAATCTTCGCAAGACCTTTATTTTCAGCGTGCAGCCTTTGAGTTTAGCCAAGTTTTCTATCGCCCACGAGGATATGATTCTAATAGTGCCAATGTGCTAATAAACGGAATAAATATGGCAAAAGCCGAAACAGGTCGCCCACAATGGAGCAACTGGGGAGGCTTGAATGATGCCACTCGTAGCCAAGTGATTGTTACAGGAGTAGGGGCGTCTGAAAATGATTTTGGAGGCGTGTTCGGGAGTAATTCTATTTCTGTTCGTCCTTCCGAAATTCGTAATGGGTTAAAACTTTCGGCTACTGGCTCTAACCGTAGTTATGTAGGGCGTACGATGGTTACTTACAATTCAGGAATAAAACCCAACGGCTTGGGCTATATGCTTTCAGGTTCTTATCGTTGGAATAATGGCAAAAACGATTGGAATTATCCTGTAATGGACGGAATGCTTTACAAATCTTACGCCGTAGCAGGAGCGTTGGAGTACAAATTCAGTCCGTATTTTTCATCTAATTTGGCAGGAATTTTCTCTTATAATAACAGAGGAAAATCAGCTCCGCTAACCCAAGAAGCCATCGCTTTGGGCGGTCGTAGATATAACCCAAATTGGGGCTACCAAGCAGGGGCAGTGCGCAATGCAAAAATGAAAAGAGTAGCAGAACCTATTTTTGTACTCTCTAATACCTATCATAAAAATGATACCAAAGTAGAGCTTAACTTGGGCTATCAGTTTGGGCAAGTAGGCGACACTCGTTTGCAATACGTAAAATCTCAAAACCCAGACCCTTCCTATTATACCAATATGCCTACTTATTATTATAATATGTATAACCCCACAGACGGAGGCGACCCTTTGGCGTGGGACAAGGCAGCACAGCAAATTGATTATTTCAGAGAAAATAAACAATTGAATTGGGATAAAATTTATTTAGCAAATGCCAATGCAGGAGGCGAGAGTTTATACGCTCTCAATGAAGATGTTATTGATTCTAAAACATTGAGTGGCAACCTGTTAGCTTCTACCAAAATTCACCCAAATATTACCCTAAACGGAGGAATTTCTTACCAAAATATTTCTACCGAAAATTATCAACAAATTAATGATTTGCTCGGTGGGCAATATTTCCTTAACAGAAGTTATTATTCAGGCGAATTGTACGATACCCAAGATAATTTAAGACTTGGTGAAGGCGACAAATATCAATATTATTATAAAACAAATATCCAGAAACTGAATGCTTTTGGGCAACTTCGTTTTCAATTTGGCAGAGCCGATTTTTACGTAGCAGGAAGATTTAACCACACAGGTTATGAGCGCGATGGACAATTTGAAAATAATTCTATCTATGTGGATTCCAAAGGGAAAAGCGGTGTGAAGTATTTCAACTCTATCAGTACCAAAGCGGGCGTAACGTACAAAATTACAGGTCGCCACATCTTACAATTTAACACAGGATATTTTGAAGAGCCTCAGCCACTGAACAATATTTTTGTGAATATTCGTAATTCTAATTCTATCATTCCTTACGATTTGAAAGCCGAAACACAAATAACTGCCGACGGAAGCTACATCGTTCGTATGCCTTACATAAAAGCACGCCTTACGGGGTATGTTACTAAGTTTGAAAACGCTACCGAAAAAAGTTATTTCTTTACGCAATCTCGCCTCGGCGATGAGTCGGCTGGTTTTGTTACACAAACAATGGTAGGTGTGGATAAACTACATTTCGGTGGAGAGTTTGGTGCAGAAGTAGATATTTTACCAACAATCAAAGCCACTGGGGTTATTTCTGTAAATCAATATACCTATAATAATAACCCAACTCTTTTCCAATCTATTGACAAAAAACTTATCGGCGACCCATTAACGGCTTATATTAAAGATTATAAAGTAGGTAACGGACCTCAAAGTGCTTATTCTGTTGGGGTGGAATATCGTAGCCCTCGTTATTGGTGGGTGGGAGTTACTGCCAATTGGTTTGACAGAACTTTTGTTTCCATTGCGCCAAGTCTTCGTACAGATAATATTTATACTGACCCTACTACGGGAACAAGAATTACTAACGTAGATGAAAATACCGTTCGCGAAATGCTTACTCAAGAAAAGCTAAGTACTTTATTCTTAATGAATTTATCCGCTGGTAAATCTTGGAGAATAAAAGGACATTACTTAAGTGCATTCGTTAGTGTGAATAATTTGTTAAACAAACAATTCAAATCTGGTGGTTTTGAACAAGCAAGAAAAGGAGATTATAACTCTATGCTTGCCGATAAACGTAGCGGATACCCAACTTTTGGTAACAAATATTTCACAGGCTACGGTACTACATATTATGTTAATTTAGCGTTAAGTCTATAACCTTTAAAATAGTAAATAATGAAAAAAATAATACTGACTATTCTTAGTATTTCGTTGTTTTCTTGTGTGAAAGACAGCAATTATGATGCGCCAAACACTCAAGAACTCATTCAGCAAAATACAAAAAGATATAACGAATACGACAGAAATAATATTATTTCTTACAACAATTTAAGAAATAAAGTTACCTCAACCATCGCCACTTATACCGATGACAATGCCTTTGAAGGCTACGTTATTTCTAGTGATGAAGGCGGAAATTTCTATAAAGAAATATATGTACAAGCCCTTGACAAATCAGGAACTATCGCTGTTGCTATTGATAAAAAAGGCTTGTACAGCGAGTTCCCTATCGGGAGTAAAGTACAAGTACGGCTAAAAGGTACTTCTGTTTGGAATGATCCTCGCTATTCTATTATTAAAGTAGGTTATGGCGAAAGAACCACTTCGGCAGGGAATAAAAGAATATCCAACCTTCCCTCTGCAATGTATGAAAATGTAATTATCCCATCTGGGGAAAAGGTCAATATAGAAGATATTACCACAACTTTGGAAAGCCTTAATGATGTTAAATCTAATGCGAATATTTACAAATTGGTATATTTGAAAAATGTTCATTTTGATACCAATGCCGTAGGTAAAACTTTCCATAACCCTACCGACCAGTATGATACTTCGTATAACATTATAGACGCACAAGGAGGGACATTACCTTTTGCTACCAGCAGTTTTGCCACTTATATTAAAGACCTTATTCCTTCTGGAAACCTTAACATACGTGGTATTGTTACAAGATATGGGCAAAATACATATACATTAAAAATCAGTAATTTAACCGATATTCAAACAGCAAATTAATACTAAAATCATATTTTTATGAAAAAAATTCTACTTTTGGGCTTAGCCCTTACCGTTTTAGCATCGTGTAAAGACGATGAAACAGGCATTCCACCTGTACAAGGAGGACAACAGCAACAACAGCAAGGACAAAATGCTAATGTGTTAGAAGCCTCCAAAGCCACCGTAGCAGATTACCAAGACGGAAAAGCTGCTACCATAAAAGGAAATATCGTAAGACAAGGAAATTATTCTTATTTCAAATTTTCTGACGGAACTTTGGTACAGATTTTTGCTTATCCTTCCGTAGTTCAAACACTATCCGAAGATACTAAAAAGAAACTAGCCACCGCAGGACAAGAAGTAACTGTAAAAGGAAAATTCAAAGATTACAAGCTAAAAAATGGAAATGTTGTAAAAGAAATCGTTTATGAAAAAGAATCCGATTTAACATTTGGTAATGTAACCACTCCTTCTGATGAAAATGTTACCGAGTTAGACGCTTCCAAAGCTACTGCTACAGATTATATAGAGGGAAAAAAAGTAAAACTAAAAGGGGTTATTTCCGTAGAAAGTGGTAAATCTTACATCAAATTCTCTGATCAAACGTCTATTTTACTTTATTCTGTTAAAAGTGTATTCGATGCGCTTGGTACCGAAACTAAAACTAAACTAAAAACTAACGGACAAGCATTAACCGTAACAGGTACTTTCAAAAATTATACTCCAAAAGGAAGTAATGATGCTGTAAAACAAATCGTTTATGAAAAAGAATCCGATTTAGTTTTCGGAGATTCTACCACCCCTACTCCTCCATCAGATACTACCGTTACCGAGTTAGACGCTTCCAAAGCTACTGTTACGGATTATATAGAGGGTAAAAAAGTAAAACTAACAGGAACTATTTCTGTAAAAAATAGCAGAAGTTATTTGAATTTTTCAGACGGAACAGAAATTCAAGTATATGTAAATGGTTATAAAAGTTTAGACCAAAGTATTCAAACAAAATTGAATACCGTAGGGCAAAAACTTACCGCAACAGGTACTTTTAAAACATATAACAGCATAAAACAAATACAAGTAGCTTCTGGCTCTGATTTAGTTTTTGGTGAAGTTGTTCCGCAAGATAATAATAATCAAGGGGGTAACCAAAACGGAAACCAAAGCGGGCAAGGTGGAAATGATAATGGAAGTGGAAATCAAGGAGATAACAATTCTTCTACTACCCACACTTTTGATTTTGAAAATCTTGTAGTTTCAGGTAAAAAAGGTTATGCAGAAACTGGGGAGTTAACATTAGACGGAGTAACTTTAACTTACCAAGCTCGTACCGATATGGATAAATATGCTATAAACGGGAAAGGGCTTATGTTATCAGGAAATAATCATAAAGATTCTCATATAAAAATTGTTTTTCCAAAAGGAGTAAAAGAAATTTCTTTTGATTACAAACCAGGCTTTACTTCAAAAGCTAAAAGACATTTAATCATCTATGAAGGAGATGAAAATAGCAAAACAGAGTTAGATAAAATAGATTTTAGTGAGGGTGCAAAATACACCAAAACATTAAACAAAACAAGTAGTTTTACCATCACTATAAAAACTTCTAGCAGTTCTAACCAAGTAGTAATTGATAATTTTTCTTGGAAATAAAAATCACATAACACAAAAAAAATCCTCACTTCATAGTGAGGATTTTTTTTACTTAAAACTAACTAAATTCTAATGAGGTTAAAACAACTGATATTAAAAACACTAAAAAAGAACATACTCATTAGAAACGTAAGCGAAATGAAATACTAAAAACATTTCTTTACAAACGGACTTTTACATCCAAACAACAACGTTGCAAAGATAATACTATTTTTCAAATAAACAAAATTATTTTTAATTATTTTAAATAAAATTAAATAATCATTGATAATCAGTGTTTTATAAAATGTTTTTAGGATTTTAATATTTTTATTTCTTAAAAAATATTTTTTACTCGTCATTTTTTAACAAACTATTTTTACTTATAAAACATTTTTTAAACGTTTTTTTTCGTAACTTTGCAGTATTAAATCACAATATTTTTTATCAAAATGAAAAGAATCGCTCTATTATGTGTGGCAGGCATTTTAGCAACGTCCTGCGTATCCAACAAAAAATTCAATGAGGTACAAAACAAACTAAAAAGTACCGAAGATTTGCTTAATTCTGCTACAATGAAGCTCAATATGTGTCTTCAAGAGAAAGAAGCATTAGCCTCTAAAAATGAAGTATTACAAAAAAATAATGATGGATTACTTTCCAACTTAGGAAATATGACATTATTAACCAAAAAAGGAGCAGATAACTTAGAAAAATCGTTGGAAAGTCTACGCGAAAAAGACCTTACTATCAAAAACTTACGCGATGCCGTAACACGTCGTGATTCTGTTAATTTGGCTCTCGTACAAAGCCTTAAAGGAGTTCTTGGAAACTTAGAAGACGAAGATATTAACGTACAAGTAGATAAAGGCGTGGTATATGTTTCTATTTCTGATAAATTACTTTTCAGTAGCGGAAGCTATAACGTAACTGCCAAAGCACGCGAAGTATTGGGCAAAGTGGCGCAAGTGGTAAATAACAAGCCAGATTTTGAATTTATGGTAGAAGGGCATACAGACAACGTGCCTATCAAAACAGCTTGTATAAAAGATAATTGGGATTTGAGCGTATTGCGTGCTACGGCGGTAGTTCGTATTTTACAAAATGATTTTGGAGTATCGCCATCTCGTATGACAGCCGCAGGACGAAGTGAATATATTCCTGTTACCGATAACAGCTCTGCTGATGGACGTGCAAGAAATCGCCGTACTCGTATTGTAGTGCTTCCAAAATTAGACCAATTCTATAATATGATAGAAGAAGGAATGAAAGACCCCAAAATAAACTAGAAGGTGTTTAGTGAAATTCTCATATTCAAAAGATAGTCGGCTATTTAGTCGGCTATTTTTTTATGCCATAAAAAAAACACTCTCCTAAATAAGGAGAGTGAAATTAATTAATCTATATAAAAATTAGTAATAAAAAAGTCTTTGTTAAGCTCGTACAGGAGTGTTTAGTACAAGGTCAAGATAAAGATTTATTTTGTTTTTCAATTCTTTACGATTTACAATGAAATCTAAAAATCCGTGTTCTAAGACAAATTCCGCCGTTTGGAATCCCTCTGGGAGTTCTTTCCCCGTAGTATCTTTTACCACTCGTGGTCCTGCAAACCCAATAAGTGCGCCTGGCTCTGCTATGTTTATATCGCCAAGCATAGCGAAAGATGCCGTAACGCCCCCTGTGGTTGGGTCTGTACAAAGAGAAATGTAAGGCAAGCCTGCATCGTCAAGTTGGGCTAATTTAGCCGAAGTTTTTGCCATTTGCATCAATGAGAAAGCAGCTTCCATCATACGCGCTCCTCCTGATTTGGAAATCATTAAGAAAGGCAAACGATGTTTGATAGCATAGTCAATAGCGCGCGATATTTTCTCTCCAACAACACTACCCATTGAGCCTCCAATGAAAGAGAAATCCATACATGCTACAACAAGCTCGCGCCCTTTGGATTCGCCCACTGCAGTCCGTACCGCATCATAAAGTTCTGTTTTTTTATGTGCTTCTTTTAGTCTATCCACATATTTTTTGGTATCTTCAAAATCCAATGGGTCTTTGGATTTCATCGCACTATCCAATTCTTTGAAACTTCCATCAAAAATAATTTCAAAATATTCTTTACTGCCAATCCGTACGTGGTAGCCATCTTCTGGGCTGATGTAAAAATTCTTTGCAAGTTCCTCAGTTTCAATTATTTTCCCCGTTGGAGATTTGTACCATAATCCCTGAGGTATATCTTTTTTCTCTTCCGTAGAAGTTTGTATTCCTTTTGTTTTTCGTTTAAACCAAGACATATTTTCTTCCATTTTTTGTCAGATTTCGGGTGTAAAATTACTATTTTTTTTGGACATAAGGTAAGGAAATTTGTTAATATTGCGTCTTCCTATTTTTTATTTTACATTTTACATTTCATAATTGTTTGTAATAAATTAAATATCAATAGTTTATATTAATATTTTATTTTTTACTAAACAGAATAAAAAGCTAAAATATTATCAACAATGAAAAATTAACTTTTTTTTATTTATACAATAAAATAAAATATTTACTTTTGCAAAAAAGTTTAATTTTAAAAATAGAAAATTATGTCAAAATTAGGAAATTCAATAGCAGCACTAGCCATAGGGGCAGACATTGGGGCAGGGATAGGAGTACTTTTTGCACCAGAAGAAGGAAAAAAAACACGTAAAAAATTACGCAAAAAATTCAACGAAACCACAGATGAGCTAAAAGATAAATTTTCAGATTTGAGCGAAGAATTTAAAGAGAAAAAAGATAAATTTAAAGGCACTTTGGAAGAAAATGTAGAAAAAATTCTTTCTAAATCTAGCTACAAAGCAGAAGAAATTATCAACGCTTTGGAAAGAAAATTGGAAGACTTGAAAAAAGCAAATGCAAAATTTCAAAAATAATTGTAAATAAATGGCAATCAAACAATTAAAAGAAACTGCAAAAAGTATTCCTGATGAAATAGAATCGGTAGTACAATCGCAGGTAGAGTATTATAAATTATATGCTTTTCGTATATTTGCAAAGTCTGCAACAGGCTTGGTTGCTCTTTTTGTGATGAGTTTATTTGCACTTGCTATTGTATTTTTTCTTGCCAACGCTATGGCTTTTGCCTTAGGTGAATGGCTAAAAAGTACGGCATTAGGCTTCTTGATAATAGGATTAGTGTTGTTTTTGGTCGCTTTTTGTATTTATAAATTTCGGGCTAAGATAATTTATAAGCCTATTTTAGAGAAAATTTCTAATATTTATTTTACTAAAGATTAATATGGAAAGAAAATATACATCATTACAACAAATAGAAGACGATTTAAAAATTCTTCGCCTGAAAAAAGAAATAGATTGGGTTTGTTTAAAGAGTGATTATCAAAGTTTTTTACGCAATCTTTCCGTAAAACGGATATTTTTTGATACCATTGCAGATGTGAAAGAGTCTTTTATGAGTAGAAAAAAAGGACTTTTAGCAATGGGAGTAGAATTTTTATTAAGACGTTTTTTGAAAATATAATTTTTATCTTCTTGAAAATAAATATTTTACCAAAAGATGGATAAAAAAATGAAAAAATATTTTGGAAAATCAAAAAAATGTTATAACTTTGCACTCGCAAAATAAGGAGGTCTTATAGCTCAGCTGGTTAGAGCACCTGACTCATAATCAGGGGGTCCTTGGTTCGAGCCCAAGTTGGACCACATAAAAAACACTTACATTTCTGTAAGTGTTTTTTATTTTTATAAAGAAAGATTTTTATTTATAAAATCTTTTAAAACAACTAATTGGCTTTTGTAAATATCTTTTCCTGCGGTTAGGAGAGTAATTATATTTTTATCCTTAATTTTTTCCAGAAAAAGAGAAAAATTTTCATTTACTAATAATTCTTCGGTGTATTTTTTATAAAAATCTTCAAAATTATTAGTTTGATGAAAGAATTTTCTAACTTCATCAGACGGAGCGATGTCTTTTGCCCATAAATCTATATGAAGATTTTCTTTTTTTATCCCTCTGGGGTACAATTTATCCGCAAGTATTCGGTATCCGTCAGAAATATCTTCGTTTTCGTAAATTCTTTTTAATAAAATTTCCATTTTACCAACGAATAATAACACTTCCCCAAGTAAATCCACTTCCAAAAGCTGCTAATACCACAAGGTCATTTTCTTTTATTCTTCCTTGTTCTACCGCTTCGGCTAAGGCTATCGGGATAGAAGCAGCCGTAGTATTTCCATATTTTTGAATATTGTTAAATACTTGGTTATCAGAAAGTTGAAATTTTTGCTGAATGAATTGTGATATTCTTAAATTTGCCTGATGCGGAATAAGAAGGTTTATATCTTCTTTGGTTAAGTTGTTGGTTTTCAGTCCTTCCATAATTACTTCACTGAAACGAACCACAGCATTTTTAAATACAAATTGCCCGTTCATATATGGGTAATAAGAAGTATCATCGGGGTTATTTTCTTGTAAAAGTTCAGGAACCCATTTATTAGAGACTCCTGGCGAAACGATTGCAAGTTCCTCAGCGTGAGCACCTTCGCTATGTAAATGAGAAGAAAGTATTCCTTGCGTATCATTTTCTGAACGTGATAAAACGACCGCACCAGCACCATCTCCAAAAATAACGGAAACATTTCGTCCGCGAGTACTCATATCCAAGGCAGGCGATTGTGTTTCGGCTCCTATTACCAAAATATTTTTGTACATTCCTGTTTTTATAAATTGATCGGCAACGGAAAGCGCATAAATAAATCCCGAACATTGGTTACGAATATCCAACGCTCCGACGGTGTTTAAGTTCAGTTCTTTTTGAGCCAAAACGCCACAACCTGGGAAATAATAATCGGGGCTGAGAGTTGCAAAGATTAAAAAATCTATTTCTGATTTCTCAATTTTAGCATTTTTTATAGCCATTTCGGCAGCTCTAACGCCCATATTGGTGGTGGTGTCTTTGCCTTTTATGGCGTGTCTTCGTTGTTCTATGCCGGTACGTTCTTTTATCCACTCATCGCTGGTGTCCATTACTTTGGTAAGGTCGGCATTGGTAACTATATTTTCAGGCACATAATATCCTGTCCCTTTGATTTTTGATTTATACATAAAAAATTATTTTAATAAATTAATAAGACAAATATAATTATTTTTTTTCAATTGAGATAAAAAATCCTTTAAATAATAATGTATAAAATTCTTTTTTTATAGTATGATAAATTAAGTGATTGAAAATCAATAGATTATTTTTATTAGGAAAGAATTATTTTTTATGTATAAATTGGTTTAAATTTTGTAATTTTGCAAACTTGATGCGGTTTTATTTTTATAGAATATTTAAAAATCCGTATTTTTACTATTAAAAAATAATTTATGTTTGATACAAAATATGATGTTATAGTAGTTGGTGGAGGACACGCAGGAGCAGAAGCCGCAGCCGCAGCCGCAACGATGGGAGCAAAAACACTTCTGATAACAATGCAATTGCAAAATATAGCACAAATGTCTTGTAACCCAGCAGTTGGAGGTATTGCAAAAGGGCAAATTGTTCGCGAAATAGACGCTCTTGGTGGTTATATGGGGATTATTACAGACAAAACGGCTATTCAGTTCAAAATGTTAAATAAATCCAAAGGACCTGCAATGTGGAGCCCACGAGCGCAAAGCGATAGAATGCGATTTTCAGAAGAATGGCGTTTACAGTTAGAAAAATTGCCAAATTTGGATTTTTATCAGGAAATGGTAAGCGACTTAATTTTTGAAAATCAACGAGTTATAGGGGTGAAAACTTCTCTTGGTATTTCTATTTATGGGAAAAGTGTAGTTTTGACCAACGGAACATTTCTTAACGGAGTTATCCACATCGGATTAAAACAATTTGGAGGTGGAAGAGCAGGGGAGAAGGCAGCTAAAGGACTAACAGAATGTCTTGTAAATCAAGGATTTGAAGCAGGACGAATGAAAACAGGAACGCCACCTCGTGTTGATAGTCGTTCGTTGGATTACTCTAAAATGATACCTCAGCCAGGCGATGAAAATCCGGAAAAATTTTCCTATCTTCCTCAAATAAAGCCTCTAACCATTCAAAAAGATTGTTATATGACTTATACAAGTGAAGAAGTGCATAATTTACTTCGTACAGGCTTTGATAGGTCGCCAATGTTTACAGGCGTTATACAAGGAGTAGGACCACGATATTGTCCTTCTATTGAAGATAAAATCAATAGATTTGCAGATAAAGACCGACATCAAATTTTTGTAGAACCCGAAGGCTGGAATACGGTAGAGGTGTATGTGAATGGATTTTCTACTTCTTTGCCAGAAGATGTTCAGTATCAAGCATTAAGGAAAGTAGCAGGGTTTGAAAATGTTAAATTTTTCCGTCCGGGTTATGCCATTGAGTATGATTATTTTCCGCCAACACAATTGAAACATTCTTTGGAAACCAAATTAATAGAAAATTTATTTTTTGCTGGACAAATAAACGGAACAACAGGCTATGAAGAAGCTGGCGCACAAGGACTTATGGCTGGGATAAATGCCGTTTTGAAGGTTAGAGAGCAAGAACCTTTTGTTTTGCGAAGAAATGAGGCTTACATAGGGGTTTTGATTGATGATTTGATAACCAAAGGCACAGAAGAGCCTTACCGAATGTTTACTTCGCGTGCAGAATATAGAACTTTATTACGACAAGATAATGCCGATGCTCGTTTAACTCCAAAAGGTTATGAATTGGGCTTGGCAACTGCCGAAAGAATGCAAAATTTGGAGAAAAAAACTGCAAAAACTACTTCTTTTGTTCAATTTTTTCAAGAAACAAGCATAAAACCCGAAGAAGCAAACCCTATTTTGGAAAAATACGATTCTTCTTTGATGAAACAAGGCGATAAAATGTATAAAGTGCTTAGCCGTCCTAATATTACCATCAATGATTTTTTGCAAATACCTAATGTTCAGGAATTTGTGAATGAAAATGAAATTGGAAGAGAAGAAATGGAACTCACCGAAATAGAAATAAAATATGCGGGTTACATAGAAAAAGAAAAGAATAATGCAGACAAACTCAATCGTTTGGAGGATATTCGTATTCCTGAACAATTTAATTATGATAAAATAACTTCTTTATCTTTTGAATCTCGTGAAAAATTAAAGAAAATTCGCCCAACAACACTTTCCCAAGCCTCTCGTATTAGCGGAGTTTCGCCCGCAGATATTAGTATTTTACTTATTTATATGGGAAGATAATTTTCTTAAAAAAGAACAAATAAAATTATTTTGTACTAAAAAAAATAGTATTTTTGCCACGAAAGAATTGTTAATCGTAAAACGATGTGTTCGCCATCTTATAAAGCCATTTTTGAAAATAATAAAAAATGGATAGAAAAGAAAAAAAAAGAAGATGTTGATTTTTTTAATAAATTAGTAAAAAATCAAAATCCAGAATTCCTTTATATAGGTTGCTCAGATAGCCGAGTTACCGCTGAGGAATTGATGGGCTTGGGTCCTAATGAAGTTTTTGTGCATCGGAATATTGCCAATGTGGTAAATACATTGGATATGAGTTCTACCGCTGTGATAGAATATGCCGTAGAACACTTGGGTGTGAAGCATATTATTGTTTGTGGGCATTATAATTGTGGAGGGATAAAAGCCGCTATGGAGCCCAAAGATTATGGTTTGCTAAATCCTTGGCTTAGAACCATTCGTGATGTGTATCGGCTACACAGAATGGAGTTGGACGCTATTAAAGATGAAGAGCAACGCTATCGCCGTTTGGTAGAGTTGAATGTGGAAGAACAATGTATTAATATTGCTAAAATGGCGTGCGTGCAAGAGAGCTATTTGGCTGAGCATTACCCAATTGTTCACGGCTGGGTTTTTGATATAAAAACAGGGCAATTGATAGATTTGCATCTTGATTTTGAAGAAATTTTACATAATATTCAAGAAATTTATAGTCTTGTAGGACAACCACGATTGAGGAAAAATTAAAAAATGTGAAAAAATATTATATTTTTCTTTATTAAAAATTTTAATTAGAAAAAAAATATTATTTTTGCATTTTGAAATTAAATAAATAATTAGATATGTCTTTTAATTTACCACAATTACCATACGCTTACGATGCCTTAGAGCCTTATATAGACGCTCGTACAATGGAAATTCATTACACTAAGCACCATAATGCTTACACAACCAATTTAAATAATGCTATCGCTGGGACACCGTTAGAAGGCAAAACCATAGAAGAGATTTTGACCAATTTGGACGAAAATAACAAAGCCGTACGTAATAACGGCGGAGGTTTTTATAACCATAATTTGTTTTGGCAAATTCTTAGTCCAAAAGCAGGGCAAAAACCTTCTACGGAGTTGGAAAAAGCGATAAATGAATCTTTTGGTTCTTTTGAAGCGTTTAAAGATGCGTTTTCTAAAGCAGCAGCTACTCAGTTTGGTTCTGGTTGGGCTTGGCTTTGTGTGCATAAAGGAGGGAAATTGTCTGTTTGTGCAACAGCTAATCAAGATAATCCATTGATGCCTCATTGCCAATGTGGTATGCCTATTCTTGGCTTAGATGTTTGGGAACACGCTTATTATTTGAATTATCAAAATCGTCGTCCTGATTATATTGAAGCCTTTTTCCATATTATTAATTGGGAAAAAGTTTCTCAATGGTACGAAGCAAATAAATAAAATATTTTTAACCTGTTTGAGATGTATCAAGCAGGTTTTTTTCCAAAAAATAAAAACTAAACATTATATATATGCAGAAAACTAAGCAAAACATATTAAAATTTTGGAGTTTGTTCTCGGTGGTACGAGGATATAATATTTTAGTGATATGTATTGCTCAATATTTGGCTGCTATTTTTATTCTTTCTCAACGTTCGGCATCGCAGGTATTGTTAGATGTTTCTATTTTTATGTTAGTTTTGTCAGGAGCGTTTGCTATTGCTGGCGGATATATTATTAACGCTTTTTATGATGAAGAGAAAGACCTTATTAACACTCCTTCTCGGGTGATGATAGAACGCTTGATAGGGCAAAACACAAAATTAACACTATATTTTTTACTAAATTTTGCTTCAGTTTTTGTGGCGAGTTATGTATCTTTTAAGGCTGTTTTGTTCTTTTCTGTGTATATTTTTTTGTTGTGGTTTTATTCTCATCGTTTGAAAAAAATATTGTTTGTAGGAAATATAGTTTCTGCCATTTTGGCTATTATTCCTTTTTTTGCAGTATTTATATATTATCAAAATTTTCAAAAAATTATTTTTATACACGCTATTTATTTATTTTCTTTAATACTTTCCAAAGATTTAACGAAAGATTTGCAAACTTTAAAAGGAGATTTTGCATTGGGGTACCAAACCATAGCGGTAGTTTTTGGCGAGAAATTTTCTAAAAAAATTATTACTTCTACCATATTCCTGACGCTTATTTGTATTTACTTTTTAACGGCATTTCCCAAAACAGGGAATATGAAATATTATTTCATCGTGGCAGGAATATTACTTATCACTATATTTTTGCCAATTTTACAAAAAAGTAAGACAAAAACGCATTTTTCTTTTTTAAGAAATTTATTAAAAATTATCATAATTGCAGGTGTGTTTTCTATTGCTTTAATAAATTAAAAATTAGATTATAACTATCTGATACTAAATAACTTTTGATTTTTTAAAAAAAGTTATTAACAGAGTTCTTTTTTTTGTTGATAAATGAAAAAAAATGAATTAAATTTGCCCCCTACATTAATTTTAGAACTTAAATAATAAACTAATCAATATTATGGATATAGAAACTACTTTTGATATACCTAAATCCCCGAGCAACATCATCAAAGTTATAGGTGTTGGAGGAGGTGGCGGAAATGCTGTAAATCATATGTTTAACCAAAACATTGTTGGGGTAGATTATGTGATTTGTAACACCGATGCACAAGCCTTACAGAAGAGCCCTATTATAAATAAATTGCAATTGGGCGTTTCTCTTACCGAAGGCTTAGGTGCAGGCTCAGATCCAGAAGTAGGAGAACAATCGGCTATGGAGAGCTTTGAAGAAATCCAAGCGATGCTCGGCGAAAATACAAAAATGGTATTCATCACAGCAGGAATGGGAGGCGGAACAGGTACAGGTGCTGCGCCTATCATTGCCAAAATATGTAAGGATATGGGTATCCTGACAGTAGGTATTGTTACCAGTCCTTTTAAATTTGAAGGAGAAACTCGCCTTGCACAAGCCCAAAAAGGTATTGATAATATGCGTAAATATCTGGATTCTCTCATTGTTATTAATAATAATAAACTTCGGGAAATATACGGAAATTTGGGCTTTAAAACAGGATTTGCAAAAGCCGATGAAGTACTTACCATAGCGGCCAAAGGTATTGCAGAGGTAATTACTAAGCATTTTGATATGAATATTGACCTCCACGATGCTCGTACTGTGCTTAAAGATAGCGGAACAGCCATTATGGGCTCTGGAAAAGGAAGTGGCGAAACACGTGCCTTAGATGCTATAAAAAGTGCCCTAGACTCTCCTTTGCTTAACGATAATAAAATTGTTAATGCTAAAAACGTGTTGTTACTTATCGTTTATGGGGAAGAAGAAATAACGATTGATGAAGTAAATGAAATAAATGAATATGTGCAAAGAGAATCGGGCAACGGCTACAAAACCAACATTATTATGGGGGTTGGAGAAGATAAAAATCTCGGGAAAGATGTAGAAGTTACTATCATTGCAACAGGATTTAGCCAAGAACAACAGCACGAAATCATTAATATAGACCCTCAAAAAGTAGTTTATGACTTGGGGGTAGATCAGCCTTTGGTAAAAGAATTGGATACTAAGGCAAGTTTTTCTAGTATTGCATTAGAAAATAAACTTAAAGAAAAACAAGAGCAAGCACAAGAAACTCCTAAGGCTAAAACAGAAGAAGTTCCTGTACAAGCTCCGCCACCTGAACCTAAGATAATTTACACCTTAAACGAAAGTGATTTTGAAGGAAATGTAACTGAGCCTGTGCCTACTTCGCCTGTTGCACAAACACCATCGCCCGTTATTTCTTCTTCCAGAGAAACAAATAACGAAAATAGTGTTTTTGGTATCCAAAATACGGAACTTTGCAGAATTCCCGTAGAGTATGAAGAGGTAAGGCAAATTAGCAACATAGCCACTCAAAAGGTTATAGAAGAAGAGGATTTTATTATCTATGAACCAGCAAAAGAAATACGTACAGAAGAAAAAGAGCAAGAATTGGTATTGTTTGAAGCTGAAAAAGAGGCTTATGAAGTGGTAGCAGGTGCAAAAAATGCAACAAAAACTCCAATTGTAGAAAACGAAAGAGTCGTATATACTTTAAGTGATAGCGATTATTTGGAAGGAGAAAATATGCTTACCCAAGCCAAAGCAAATGAAAATGAAGCAAATGACGGTATCTTTCTTACAGAAAAGCCAATACAAAAAGAGCAAAATGTAAAATTTCCAGAACAAATTTTACAAACGCCTTATACAGAGGAACTTAAATCAAGTGCGGATAAAAGAAAACAAACTTTTAAAAAATTTAACCACACATTTAGTGATTCTGCAATTATTGATGATTTTGACCGTGTGCCTGCATTCATTCGTAGAGGAAATGCGGGAATAACTTTCAACGCAACAAGTAATGAAAGTAATATTTCCAGAACTTCTATTAGTATGGATTCTCAAAATATGCCACAATTGCGAGATAATAATTCTTTTTTACACGGAAATGTAGATTAATGTAGTCATAATTTAAATTAATAACAAAACAACGGAGTATTTTGCTCTGTTGTTTTTTTATTTGGATAAAAAAACAGCTTAGAAAATAAATAATTTCTAAGCTGAAAAAGTATAATAAAATCAAAAAATTATCCTACATTGATAGAAGTGTTTTTTGTATGATGAATTTTCCTTGTTGCATCAAAAAAGAAATCAATCCTTCCGAGGTTAATACCATAACAACCTACTTGATTAACAAGTATTTCACGACCTTTTCGGTTATTGATAATAGTTGGCTTATCCAAAAAAGTATGGGTATGCCCACCGATAATAAGGTCTGTCTCAGCCGAATTTTGAGCAACAACCAAGTCAGATACTTTACGATTGCTATATTTATACCCCAAATGAGAAAGACAAATAATAAGGTCGCATTTCTTTTCGTGGCGAAGCATTTTCTCCATATCACGACTGATTTCTATTGGATCTAAATATTTAGATTCTAAATATAAATTTTTACTTACAAGTCCTTCAAATTCAATACCTAAGCCAAAAACACCAATACGTATCCCTTCTATTTCAAAAATTTTATAAGGCTTTGTTTTTCCATCTAAAATGGTATTAGTAAAATCATAATTAGAACAAATGAAATCAAATTTTGCATAAGGCAATTGTACATCCAACCCATCTAACCCATTATCAAAATCGTGATTACCAAGTGTTGCGGCATCATATTTTAACATTGACATTAACCGAAATTCCAATTCCCCTCCATAATAATTAAAATAAGGTGTTCCTTGAAAAATATCACCAGCGTCAAACAAAAGAGTGTTTGGATTTTCTTGTCGGATAAGATTAATTAAGGTAGCCCTACGCGCCACACCACCTTGGTTAGCATATCGGACAGCATCTGCAGGGATAGGCTCTATATGGCTATGCGTGTCATTAGTATGAAGAATGGTAATATGTTTAAGATTAGGGTTATTAGCAGCCTCTATAAAATCAAGGCCTCCTAACCCTAAAAATAAAGCCCCAGCACCTATATTTTTTGCAAAAACACGTCTATTCATTATTTTTTTATTTGTTTAAATCGGTTATCTGTTTTGGTGTTAATATTTTCTATACGTTTAAAATAATCTATCAAGGCATCTCTTGATGAGTAATCCATATCAAGAACGCTTATTGGGTTTAAGAAAAAGCTCATTTTATCCCCTCCTTTTGCCAAATAATCATAAGTTAAAACAGAATATTTTTTATTTTTTTGAACAGGTTTTTTGTTAATTTTAATAGAAACTAATTGGTCTTTATTATCAAAAATAATTTCAATATGTTTAGAAAGTGGGTGTGGCAATCGAGTTTTTATCAGAAAATCTGCCATTTCATAGAGTTTATAGCCTGTTATTTCTACCACCAAAAGCCTGTTTTCAAAAGGCATAATTTCAAATGCAGTACGAGTGGTAACATCTCCTTCGGGTATTTCGGTTCGTATTCCGCCCCAATTGAATATAGAAAAATCAATATTTCGTCTTTTCATTTTGTAGAAAAGTGGATTAGCTTGCTCATAAGTAGCATCGGCAATAAGGTTACCTATTGGCATATTCATTGCGGTTATTTGTTTGCTCAAATGAGAAGGATTGTGGCACAAAACTTTTCCTAAATATTTATGTAAATGACGCTTAAAAGGAGATAAATAATCATTAACTTCTGGGTTTTCTTCCATTCCACCATTAATATTTATTTGTTTTCCTTCAATGGAAGTTAATTTGTATTGTTTTGGCTTACAGCTAATTAGAAGTAAAAAACTACAAAAAAAAAGACAAAAATATTTTTTCATATAAAAAGACTTTTCAAACTCTGCAAATTTAAGAAAATATAATTATATTTGCAGAAAATTCCACATAAAAATTTTAGCTTTGAAAATATTAAAAAATATAGCCATAAAGCGTCGCATACAAAAAAATCTTAAAAATAAACGTAAAATAGGGCTTTTCAGTGGAGTAGAAATACAAAAAATTGGTTGTATTGTCGATATTGAAAAAGTCAAAGATACAAATTTTTTAAAAGATTTTATAAAAAGTTATGGAGTTCATTCGGAGAATTTTATTATTTTAGGCTACGAAGAAAAAGGCGAAAACACCCATATAGGAGGTACGCCTGTTTTTACTTGGAAAGATATTAATTATTCAGGAATTATTCATAACTACCACGCAGACAGGCTTTCAGAAGTGCAGTATGACGTGTTAATAAACTATTTTGATGAACCAAAACTACCTTTGCTTTTGCTGTCATCTTGCGTGAAGGCTAAGTTTAGAATTGGTTTTGCTTCTATTCCTGAGAATTATAATGATTTGATTATCCATTCCAAAATTTCGGATACCAATATTTTTACAGAAGAAGCTAAAAAAATCATAAAAACCATAAAATAAAATGAAAAAACATAGGCTTCAAGGTACAGGAGTAGCTTTGGTAACTCCTTTTAACGAGGATAATAGCATAGATACAGCCTCGCTTGAAAAATTAGTGCATTATCAAATAGAAAATGGCGTAGATTATTTGGTCGTTTTAGGTACAACCGCAGAAACGGCTACCTTATCCGAAGAGGAAAAAGAAATAGTTAAAGAAACGATAAAAAAAGCAAATAATAATCGTCTTCCAATGGTTTTGGGTATCGGAGGGAATAATACCCAAGCGGTAATAAACGCTATTAAAAAAACGGATTTGTCTGGCTATGAGGCGATTTTATCCGTTTCACCATATTATAATAAACCATCGCAAGAAGGTATATATCAGCACTTTAAGGCAATAGCAGAAAGTACTTCGCATTCTATACTTTTGTACAATGTTCCTTCACGAACGGGGTCCAACATAGAAGCAGAAACCACTTTACGATTGTCTAAAAATTTTCCTAATATTATCGGAATAAAAGAAGCATCGGGTAATATTATCCAAATAATGAAACTTTTAGCAGAGAAAAAAGATGATTTTTTAGTTATTTCAGGAGATGATATAACGGCAACTCCTTCGGTCCTTTTGGGCGCAGATGGCGTTATTTCGGTTTTAGCACAAGGTTTGCCTAAACATTTTTCAGAAATGATAAATTTTGCCTTAAACAATAAAAATACAGAAGCAATGCAATTGCAATTTCAGCTAATGAACGCAATGCAATTAATTTTTAAAGAAGGTAACCCAGTGGGAATCAAATCGTTACTAAATGAAAAGCAAATTTGTTCCAATATGGTTCGTTTGCCTTTGGTTGTTGCAACCGAAAATTTACATCATTTAATAAAAGAATTTTTAAAAAATCTAAAATAAATAAGATAAAATAATGAATAACAAAGACTTAGGAAGTTTAATATTACGACTGACATTAGGAATTTTGATGCTTCTGCACGGAATAGCAAAGTTTAAAGGTGTAGATTGGATGGACGAACCGCTAACCGCTCGTGGCTTGCCCACTATCTTAAAATATGGAGTTTTTGTAGGCGAAATTATTATTCCAGCAATGCTGATATTGGGTATTCGTACTCGTTTTGCAGCTCTTATTTATATGATAAATTGTGGTTTTGCCCTTTGGCTTGCTCATAGTTCCGATATTTTTAAACTTTCTTCACACGGAGGTTGGGCTGTGGAGCTTTTAGGCTTGTATTTCTTTGGAGCATTGGCTTTATTCTTTTTCGGAGGCGGAAAATATTCTTTTTCTCAAAAAAGTAATTGGGATTAAGTGTTAAAAAGATACAAGAAAATGCAAGAAAAATATTTTTTCATATAAAATTCTTGTATATGTAGATTTTTTATTATATTTGCACCCTCAAATGAGTGCATACGATGAAAGATTCTAAACGAAAATTCAAAGAGTATGATATATCTTTTGTAGGGTTAAAGCAAGGGAAGCATATATTTGATTATCAGATAGATAATAGTTTTTTTGAACTTTTTGATTATCACGAATTTAATGAAGTTTCTCAAAAAGTAACTCTTGTTTTTGATAAAAAAAGCAATTTGATGGAACTGACTTTCACTTGTGAAGGAACAGTAAATGTGAATTGTGATATTAGTAACGAACCTTTTGATTTGCCTACCAAAGGAGAACTTCTCTTGGTAGTGAAATTTGGTGAGGAGTTCAATGACGAAAATGATGAATTATTAATTCTCCCCAATGGAGAACATACCATAAATGTAGCTCAATATATTTATGAAATGATAATTCTTTCAGTACCTGTTAAGCATATTCATCCAAATATTGAAGATGAATCTTTTGCAGGTATTTTGCACACCTTAGAAGAGCTAAGCCCAAAAGAAAAAGATATAGTGGAAGATGATAATGACATTGACCCACGTTGGAACGAATTACGAAAATTGTTAAATAAATAAAAAGATAGAAAAATGGCACATCCCAAGAGAAGACAGTCGTCAACAAGAAGAGATAAGAGAAGAACTCACGATAAAGCCGTAGTTCCTCAAATAGCAAAAGACCCTACCACAGGAGAAGCTCACTTATACCACAGAGCTCACTGGCACGAAGGGAAATTGTATTACAGAGGTCAAGTACTTATTGATAATACAGATAGCAAAGCAGAAAACGCATAACATAACCAGAAATACTCCTTGATTTTTATTGAGGAGTATTTTTTTTGAATATATCTGAAAAAATGTCAGTTTTTTATTTCTATATTTAATATTTTTTGTACATTTGTCAGTTCAAATAATAATGGTATATTATTTGTTAAATTATAATCATTTTTAAATAAAAATACATTTTTATGAGTGTTATAAATTCTATATTAAAAATCTTTGTTGGCGATAAGGCAAAAAAAGATATGAAAGAAATTGCGCCTTTGATAGAGCGAATTAAACAATATCAGGCTCAGTTTGAAGCACTTAGCAATGACGAATTGCGTGCAAAAACCATTGAGTTTAAAGAAAAAATAAAGGAAGCTCGTAAAGAATATGAGCTAAAAATACAATCGCTCAAAGAACAAGCCGATACCACAGAAGATATCGACCAAAAAGAAGATTTTTATACAGAAATAGACAAATTAACAGACGAAGCATATAAAGCAGGCGAAAAAACACTGAACGATATTCTTCCTGAAGCCTTTGCGGTAGTGAAAGAAACCGCTCGCCGATTTGCTAATAACTCCACTTTGGAGGTAATTGCCAATCCTTACGATAGAGAATTAGCATCATTGAAAGATTATGTAACCATTGAAGACGATAAAGCCGTTTGGAAAAACTCTTGGGATGCCGCAGGGAAAGCCATCACGTGGGATATGGTACATTACGATGTGCAGCTAATTGGAGGAATTGCCCTTCATCAAGGGAAAATTGCAGAAATGCAAACGGGAGAGGGGAAAACCTTAGTAGCTACTTTACCTCTTTATCTTAACGCTTTGACAGGTAATGGAGTACATTTGGTAACAGTCAATGATTATTTGGCACGTCGGGATAGTGCTTGGATGGCACCTCTTTTCCAGTTTCATGGACTAAAAGTAGAATGTATTGATAACTATCAGCCCAATTCCGCAGGGCGAAGAATGGCTTACAATGCCGATATTACTTACGGAACAAATAATGAATTTGGTTTTGACTATCTTCGTGATAATATGGCACATACGCCAGATGACCTTGTACAGCGTCCGCATAATTATGCTATCGTGGATGAGGTCGATTCTGTATTAATTGATGATGCACGTACGCCTTTAATTATTTCAGGTCCAATGCCTCGCGGAGAATTTCACGAATTTGACGTTTTCAAACCTGCCGTGGAAGCTCTTGTAGAACAACAAAGAAAATATTTGACCAATGTTTTAGCAGAAGCGAAAAAACTTATCTCCGAAGGAAATACCAAAGAAGGAGGCGTACTTTTACTTCGTGTTTATCGCGGGTTGCCTAAAAATAAAGCACTTATCAAATTCCTTAGTGAAGAAGGAATGAAGCAACTTCTGCAAAAAACAGAAAATTATTATATGCAAGATAACAACCGAGAAATGCCTAAAATTGATAAGGAATTGCTCTTTGTTATCAATGAAAAAAATAATCAAATTGAGCTAACAGATAAAGGAATTGACCTAATGTCGCAAGGCGAAGATAAAAATTTCTTTATTATGCCTGATATTGGTACAGAAATAGCTCGTATTGAAAAACAAAATCTTCCCAAAGAAGAAGAAAATTCTTTAAAAGATAAACTTTACCAAGAATTTGATGAAAAAAGTGAGCGTATTCACACTGTAAATCAATTACTTAAAGCCTATACTTTATTTGAAAAAGATATTGAATATGTGGTAATTGATAATAAAGTACTTATCGTTGATGAGCAAACAGGTCGTATAATGGACGGAAGACGTTATTCCGACGGATTGCACCAAGCCATTGAGGCAAAAGAAAGCGTAAAAGTAGAAGCCGCTACACAAACTTATGCTACCATTACCTTGCAAAATTATTTCCGTATGTACCGAAAACTTGCAGGTATGACAGGTACGGCTACCACAGAAGCTGGCGAATTTTGGCAAATCTATAAATTGGATGTTATGGAAATTCCTACCAATCGCCCAATTGCTCGTAATGACCAAAATGACCAAATTTATAGAACCAAACGAGAAAAATATAACGCTGTTATAGAGGAGGTGGTAAGCCTTTCACAAGCAGGACGCCCTGTACTTATTGGTACTACTTCTGTTGAAGTTTCAGAACTTTTGAGCCGAATGCTTAAACTTCGTAATATTCCTCATAACGTACTTAATGCTAAACTTCACAAAAAAGAAGCGGAAATAGTAGCCGAAGCAGGGAAGCCAGGTGTAGTAACTATTGCTACCAATATGGCAGGACGTGGAACGGATATTAAACTTACAGATGAAGTAAAAGCAGCGGGCGGTTTGGCTATCATCGGTACAGAAAGACACGATTCTCGCCGTGTGGATAGACAGCTACGAGGTCGTTCTGGTCGTCAAGGAGATCCAGGAAGTTCTAAGTTTTATGTTTCTTTTGAAGATAATTTGATGCGTCTTTACGGAATGGAGCGTGCTATTAAATTCTTGGATAAATTAGGACAAGGACTAAAAGAAGGAGAAGTTTTAGAACATTCTATCATCACCAAAAACGTAGAAAAAGCACAACGAAAAGTAGAAGAAAATAACTTCGGGGTTCGTAAAAGATTATTAGAGTATGATGATGTAATGAATGCACAACGTGAAGTAATTTACAAACGTCGTCGCCACGCTCTTTACGGAGACCGATTGCAGGTAGATATTGCAGATATTATTTACAACACTTGTGAAGCGATTTTGACTAATAATAAACCGCACGATTTCAAGAATTTTGAATACGAATTTTTCAAATATTTTGCCGTAGAACCTAATATCATCGAAGTAGATTTTGGTAAAAAACAACCAAAAGATTTGATGCGTACTCTTTATCCGTATTTGCTTTCTACCTATAAACAACGCACGGACAGAAATGCAGAAATTGCTTTCCCTGTGATACGTAATGTATTTGAAAATCAAGGAAATCAATTTGAAAGAATTGTTATCCCTTTCACCGATGGGCAAAAAGGATTAAACATAACTTCTGACCTGAAAGAAGCCTACGAAACACAAGGAAAACAAATTATTTTAGATTTTGAGAAAAATATTTCTTTAGCCATTATTGATGACGCTTGGAAAACACATCTCAGACAAATGGACGAACTTAAACAATCCGTTCAATTGGCTACTCACGAACAAAAAGACCCATTATTGATTTATAAATTTGAAGCCTATCAATTATTTAAATCAATGATTGAAAAAGTAAATAAAGAAATAGTTTCTTTCCTTTTCCGTGCAGAATTACCAACTTCGCAAGAGCCTGTACAACAAGCAGTTGTAGAACAAAAACAGCCAGAGCATTTGCAAACTAGCAAAGAAGAAGTGCTTAACTCTGATGAATTGGCTGAAAAAAATAGGCAAGTAGGTGCACAGGCATCTGCTCCGCAAGTAACAGAAACTATCGTAAGAGACCAACCGAAAATTAATAGAAACGATAAGGTAACCATACAAAATATCTTTAACGGAGAAACCAAAGAGATGAAGTATAAACAAGCCTTACCACTTTTAGAAAAAGGAGAATGGGTTATTAAAAGATAAAACAAAAACAAAAATCGGATAAGAAATGATTTCTATCCGATTTTTTTATATAAATATGCAAAGAAAAATATTTCTAAAAAAAGTTTATTTTACCGAAATTCTTTTTTTACTCGGTCAAGGTTTCTTTTGTTATCTCTATCTTTAATAGTTTCTCGTTTATCGTGAAGTTTTTTACCTCTTACTAAGGCTATTTCCATTTTTGCCAAGCCATTTGCCTGAATAAAAACTCGTAAAGGAACTATAGTCAATCCTGTATTTTTTACTTCTTTATGGAGTTTTTTTAGTTCTTTTTTCTTTAACAATAATTTTCTTTCGCTTTTTGGTTTATGATTATAATAAGTGCCATAGGCATACTCTTCAATAGTCATATTTATAACAAAAAGTTCACTTTTTTCGTTAAATTCACAAAAACTTTCGGCAATAGAAGCCTTCCCTAACCGAATAGATTTTATTTCTGTTCCTTTCAAAACGATGCCAGCTGTATATTTATCTAATATTTCGTATTCAAACCGCGCTCGCTTATTTTGTATATTTATAGTATTTTCTGTTTTGGCCATAGTTTAATTGTTTTTCTAAAAAATTTGTGCAAAGTTACAAATAATATAGTAAAATATGCAATTAATTTTGTAATTTTGCAATAATTAAAATTATTATATGAAATTAGTTTTTGCAACAAATAATAAAAATAAACTTAAAGAAGTGCAACAAATGCTTCCCAGCTCCATAGAACTTATTACTTTGGAAGAGATTGGCTGTTTAGAAGAAATTCCGGAAACTGCAAATACAATAGAAGAAAACGCTATACAAAAAGCAAAATATATAAAAGAAAACTATAATTATAATGTTTTTGCAGATGATACAGGTTTGGAAGTGAAAACCTTAAATAATGCGCCAGGAGTGTATTCCGCTAGATATGCAGGCGAACAAAAAAATAGCGATGACAATATTAATTTATTGTTAAAAAATTTAGAAAATAATAAAGAACGTTCCGCACAATTTAAAACTATTTTTGCACTTTGTATAGGTGAAGAAACTTTTACTTTTGAAGGAATTGTAAAAGGAACGATTACCAACGAACGATTTGGCGAAAAAGGCTTTGGCTACGATCCTATTTTTATGCCCGAAGGCTATGACCAGACTTTTGCTCAAATGCCAGCAGAATTAAAAAACAAAATAAGCCATCGTGCTATTGCAGTTAAAAAATTAGTTGATTTTCTTAAAAAATATTAAAAAAATTATTTAGTATCTTTAATGAAATTCATAAAAATATTTGTAGCCCCAGATTTTTTTATAATATAATTATAGTTTTTTTGTCCTAATTCTTTTCTTTTATTAGAATTATTTTTTAAATAATTTAAAATTTTAGAAAATTCATCTATATTAAAAATAGAAAAAACACTTTTTTCTGAAACTAAATCTTTGGCTTCTAAGAATTTGCCATAATTTTTCCCTATAACAACAGGAATACCAAAAACCGCAGGCTCTAATATATTGTGTAAGCCTGTTGCCATTCCACCGCCTACATATGCTATATCTGCATAGCTATAAATTTTAGTTAAAATTCCGATAGTATCAATGATAAGCACTTGATAATTAGATAAATCCTTGTTTTCTTTTTCAGAAAAAAGTAGGGTTTTTAGTTTTATTTTCTCTTGTAAAATTTTTATTTTTTCTGGATGAATATTGTGAGGAGCGATAATGTATTTTAAATCGGGATTAGCATTAAGATAAGGTAAATAAATGGCTTCATCTTCTTCCCAAGAGCTTCCAAAGACTACACAAAGTGAATTATTTTTGAATTTTTCAATAAAAAGTAAAGAATTATCACGTTTTAAAATCTCTAAAACGCGATCAAAGCGAGTATCTCCGCTTATAGTTACATTTTTCAGCCCAATAGAATGTAATAAATTTGCAGAATGTTCATTTTGTACAAAAAAATGAGTGAAATAACTTAAAATTTTCTTCATTCCGAATGAATATTCTTTAAAAAACCACTGATTTTCTCTAAAAATACCCGAAACTAAGTAAGTAGGAATTTTTCTTTGATGAAGTTCTGACAAATAATTTTTCCAAAATTCATATTTAATAAAAATAGCCATTTCTGGATGAGTGTGATTTAAGAAATCTTTAACTTTATTAGGAATATCCAAAGGAAGATATACCACCGCATCGGCGTCAGGAGAATTTTTCCTTACTTCATATCCAGATGGCGAAAAAAAACTAACAACAATTTTCTTTTCAGGGAAAAAATGTTTTAATTTTTTTATGATAGGAAGCCCTTGTTCAAATTCGCCTAAGGAAGCCACGTGTATCCAGATGACTTTATCGGTGTTTTTTATCTTTTCTTTAAGAATAGGAATAGTTTGTTTTCTTCCTTTTACAAATAATTTTATTTTTTTGTTAAATAAACCTAAAATTGGTAAAAATAAAGATACTAAATAAATGATAAAAGAATACATTGTGATTTATTTTTTGCAAAGATATAAAATAACAAAGAATATTTATATTTTTTATAAGAAAAAATATTTTTTTTGAATGATAAATTTTCTTAAAAATAAAAGAATACTATTATTTTTTATGTTATAATTTTGAAAATTCTCTTTTCTTTTCATTTTTTGGTAAATAATCATTTTTTTTATTCTTTTTGAACTTAAAAAATAGTATCTTTGCGCTTTTATTAAAACTTTTATTTTGAGTATGGGCAAGTTGCTTACTGTGGGCACGATGGCTTTTGATTCCATTGAAACCCCTTTTGGAAAAGTAGAAAAAACGATGGGAGGCTCGGCAAATTATATTTGTTTATCGGCTTCGGCTTTTGATATTGAGCAGGCGGTGGTTTCTGTTATTGGTGAAGATTATCCGCAAGAGTATAAGGAAAAACTGACCTCTCGTGAAATAGATACTAGCCAAATAGAGGTGGTTAAAGGCGGAAAAAGTTTTTATTGGAGCGGGAAATATCATACCGATATGAACTCTCGTGATACGTTGGACACACAGGTGAATGTTCTTAATCATTTTACTCCAAAAATATCATCTTATTTTTCTGATTCTCAGTATCTTATGCTTGGCAATTTGCATCCTCAAATACAATTGGATGTGATAGCACAAATGCAACATCGTCCTAAACTCATTGTTTTGGATACGATGAATTATTGGATAAATAACACTTTGGAAACACTTTTGCAAGTGATTGAAAAAGTGGATGTTATCACGATAAATGATGAAGAAGCCCAACAGCTTACCCAAGAATATTCTTTGCCAAAAGCAGCAAAAAAAATAATGGAAATGGGAGCTAAGTATGTGATAATCAAGAAAGGAGAACACGGTGCAATGTTATTTCATAACGAAGAAATATTTTTTGCTCCTGCTATCCCAATTGTGGAAGTGTGCGACCCAACAGGCGCAGGTGATACTTTTGCAGGCGGTTTCATTGGTTATCTTGCCAAAACAGAGGATATTACCTTTGAAAATATGAAAAATGCCATTGTGTATGGAGCTACTTTGGCTTCGTTTTGTGTAGAAAAATTTGGCGCAGAGCGAATGCTTTCTCTTACCAAAGATGAAGTACTTAGAAGACTTTTTTATTTAAAAGAATTAACACAATTTGATATTAAAATAGCTTAAAATTATGAGCGATGCAATAAAACACGAATGCGGAATTGCGTTAGTACGCCTTCTTAAACCATTGGAGTATTATAAGGAAAAATACGGAACTATTTTTTACGGCATCAATAAAATGTATTTGATGATGGAAAAGCAGCACAATCGTGGGCAAGATGGTGCGGGCTTGGCAAGTATAAAATTGGATATGGCTCCGGGCGAACGATATATAAGCCGTATTCGGTCTAATGATGCGCAACCAATTCAGGATATTTTTAAGCAAATTAATGAGAGAATAAGCCTTCTAATGGCTGAAAATCCTCAAATAAAAGATAATATTTTAGAACAAAAAAGGCTTCTTCCTTACGTGGGCGAAGTATTTTTAGGACACGTAAGATACGGAACTTTCGGGAAAAATAGCATTGAAAGCGTACATCCTTTTTTAAGACAAAATAATTGGATGCACCGAAACCTCATCGTAGCAGGAAATTTTAATATGACCAACGTTACCGAGCTTTTCAACCGATTGATAGAACTTGGGCAACACCCAAAAGAAAAGGCGGATACCGTAACCATTATGGAGCGTATCGGGCATTTTTTGGATAATGAAGTGGAAGAACTTTATCAAAAGTTTAAAGAAAAAGGTATTAGCAAAAAAGAGGCTTCAGAGAAAATTGCCGAAGAGTTAAATATTGCAAAAATTCTTAAAAAATCGGCAAGAAGATGGGACGGCGGTTATGCAATGGCAGGAATTGTAGGTCACGGCGATGCATTTGTTATCCGCGACCCAGCAGGTATTCGTCCGGCTTATTATTACAAAGATGAAGAAGTGGTGGTGGTGGCTTCTGAGCGTGCAGTTATCCAAACGGCATTCAATGTGGAGTTTGAAACCATAGAAGAACTTCCGCCAGCGCACGCCATTATTATTAAGAAAAATGGAAAAACTTCCATTGAGCAAATTTTAGAACCAACCCAAAGGAAAGCCTGCTCGTTTGAGCGTATTTATTTTTCGCGTGGTAGCGATCAAGAGATTTATTTGGAACGAAAAAAATTGGGTGCTTTGCTTTTACCAGAAGTACTTCGGGCAATAGATAACGACCTGAAAAACAGCGTTTTTTCTTATATCCCGAATACTGCCGAAACCTCATTTTATGGGTTGATAGAACAAGCCTCCAAATATTTGAATGCATACAAAAAAGAACAAATTTTGAAAGAAGGGCATTCTATTTCTGATGAAAAATTGGAAGAAATTTTATCCATTCGTCCGCGAATTGAAAAAGTTGCAATAAAAGATGCCAAATTGCGTACTTTTATTACCGAAGATAGCGGTAGAGAAGATTTGGTGGCACACGTGTATGATATTACTTATGGTTCGGTTCAAAAAAATACGGATAATTTAGTAATTATTGATGATAGTATTGTACGAGGTACAACGCTGAAAAAGAGCATATTAAAAATTTTAAATCGTCTTTCTCCAAAGAAAATTATAGTACTTTCTTCCGCTCCGCAAATTCGTTATCCAGATTGTTACGGCATTGATATGGCGCGTTTGGAAGACCTTGTTGCCTTTAATGCCACACTTTCCTTGCATCGTGAGCGTGGAACATATCACATAGTGGAAGAAGTGTATAAAAAATGTAAATCACAAATAGAAAAACCTGATAATGAGATAATTAACTATGTAAAAGAAATTTACAATCCTTTTACGGATAAAGAAATTTCCGATAGAATAACCGAATTATTACTTCCTGATGAAATGAATTGCCCTGTGGAAATAATTTTCCAAAGTGTAGAGAATTTGCATAAGGCTTGTCCGCTGAATTTAGGTGATTGGTATTTCACAGGTGATTATCCAACATTTGGAGGAAATCGTGTTGTTAATCAGGCATTTATAAATTTCTTTGAAGGACGAAAAGAAAGAGCATATTAGATTTATGCTAAAATAAATCTATCATAAAATATTAATTTAAATTAGAAAAAAATGAATCAACCATTAAAAATATTCAATTCCTTAACAGGAGAAAAAGAAATTTTTGTACCCTTACACGAAAACAATGTAGGAATGTATGTTTGTGGTCCTACTGTATATAGCAACGTCCATTTGGGAAATGTGCGTACCTTTATGTCATTTGATTTCATTTATCGTACGCTTAAATTTTTGGGGTATAAAGTGCGTTATGTGCGCAACATTACCGATGCAGGACACCTTACAGACGATGGCAATGTAAACAACGATCGCTTTGTAAAACAATCCCGACTCGAAAAACTCGAACCAATGGAAATTGTGCAAAAATATACTGTGGATTTTCATAAAGTGTTAGAAATATTCAATATGTTACCTCCTACCATTGAGCCCACTGCTACGGGGCATATTTTGGAGCAAATACAACTTACCGAAAAACTCCTCAAAGATGGTTTTGCTTACGAAAGTAATGGTTCCGTATATTTTGATGTATTGGAATACAACAAACGCGGACTTAATTATGGAGAACTCTCTCGTCGCAATATTGAAGAACTTTTTGCTAATACCCGCGATTTAGACGGACAAGGTGAAAAACGCAATCCACAGGATTTTGCTCTTTGGAAAAAAGCCTCTCCTGCCCACATTATGCGCTGGGCATCGCCTTGGGGTGATGGTTTCCCAGGTTGGCACTTAGAATGTACAGTAATGAGTACCAAATATCTCGGAAACCAATTCGATATACACGGAGGTGGTATGGATTTGAAGTTTCCACACCACGAGTGCGAAATAGCACAAGGCAAAGCAGGACACGGCGAAAGCCCCGTTCGTTACTGGATGCACGCTAATATGCTCACAATGAACGGACAGCGAATGAGTAAATCTACTGGTAACTATATCCTACCAATGCAACTCATCAGCGGAGATAACACCTTCTTTGAAAAGCCTTTTGCCCCTGCTGTAATTCGTTTCTGCTTTATGCAAGCCCACTATCGCAGTGTGCTCGACATCTCTAATGAGGCAATGCTTGCTGCTGAAAAAGGTTTTAATAGGCTTATGGATGCTGTGAAGACCGTAAATGAAATGACCACCGATTTAGAGCACCCAGGACCTCTTTCGTATGAAATTGATCAATGGAAACAGAAATGCTATGATGCCCTTTTAGACGATTTCAATTCACCTATCCTCATAGCACATCTTTTTGAAATGGTAAAATGGATAAATAGTGATGAGAAGATTTCAATAGATGAGCTCAACGAGTTACAAAGCCTAATGAACGGCTTTGTATTTGATGTTTTAGGATTACAAAGCGAGCAACAAACTACTAATAATAACGATAAATTGGATGGGGTACTCCAACTGCTCATCAATATGCGAATGGAAGCTCGTGCCAATAAAGATTGGGCTCTCTCTGACAAAATTCGCGATGAACTTTCCGCTCTTGGTATCCAACTGAAAGATGGCAAAGATGGAACAAGTTATAGTATTAATTAATTTATAAAATAAGTTAATTCTAAATAAGGTATATTATGCTAATATCCGATGTAAAAACAGCTTTTAAAATAGCAGATGTAGAATATGTTCCTAATTCTACACGGCTTAATTTCAACTACTTAACTAATTTAGTAGATGAAAAAGGCAATCTCTTACCTAAGGATATTTTGACAAAAAATTATTCCAGAGTTTATCTTATTGTAGTAGATGGAGAAATAATGAAATTTGGTTCATCTCAAGAAGAAGGAGGGATGAAAGAGACTCTTGAAATTTATAGAGATGGGGGAATAAATGGAAAACCTGATTTAGAAAGGGCAAAAATTTGGTATTTTCTTTATCATACTATTTTACAGAAAAAGAAAATAGAATTTTATATGATTTATCATAATGATTTTGAAATGGAAGTAAAAGGGCTTTTTGGCTTACATAAAATAACCAATGCTAGTATAAATTGTAAGTTAATAGAGGATTGTTGTGTTGCAGATTATATTTCCGTAGAAAAGAAACACCCTGCTTGGAATGTTCAAGAACAAGGAGCAGACTGGCCAGATGAAATAAAAAATGAACATTCTGAAATAACAAAAAATAGTTTGGACAGGAAAAGTAATCGTAAAAAAATACAAATGTAATTCCAAAAATAAAAAATCCTTTGAAATTAATACTTTCAAAGGATTTTTTTATTCTCTAAAAAAGAAATTATTAGAATTTATAAGTAATTCCCATTTTTAGAATACCATTGTTCAATTCTCCTATTTCGGCACCTACTTCAAGATTTACCCCAAAATTATTGGTAAAAAAGTAACGACCACCAGTATGAATACGAGCATTAACCCCAGAGTAGCTACTGCCATTGTATCCGCTACCAGATGAAGAAATGAAGTATCCTAACCCAAGCCCAGCATAAACATCTACTTCCGATGGAAGACGAGGGATAATTCTGTTAAAATGGTAATTACCAACAGCCATCACTCCAAAAATGTTGTGTGTGTAGCTTCTGTATGCCCAATCGGCACTATACGAACGGAAAGAAACTTCGCCTCCTAAGGTAATATCCTCATTAAGCCCCGCTTCTATGCCAGCATACACAGGTATTCCCCAACCAGAGAAACCAAAACCAGCGTTAAGTTGTACATTTCCTTTGCCCAATGTAGCCTGAGCCGATGCTGTTGCCATAGCAAAAAATAATCCTGCAATAACTAAAAATTTTTTCATCATTAATTCTTTTTAATTTGTGCAAATGTACTATTTTTTTTTAAATTTGCAATATGATTACACCAACTTTTTTAAAACCGAGCTGCAAAGTAGGAATTATTTCTACCGCAAGAGCCATTTCTACAAAAGAAATTACCCCAGCTATTCAATGGTTGGAAAATAATGATTTTCAAGTAGTTATAGGAGATACCATAGATAAAAAATATCATCAATTTGCAGGAGATGATACTTTACGAACCAATGATTTGCAAGCAATGTTAAATAATCCTAATATAGATGCTATTTGGTGCGCTCGTGGCGGTTATGGCACTGCAAGATTGTTAGATAAATTGGATTTTTCCGCTTTTTTATCTTACCCAAAATGGATTTTAGGCTATTCTGACGTTACGGCTTTGCATTGGCATTTGCAACATTTAGGCATTGCATCGGCACATTGTTCTATGCCTATTAATTTGAAAACGAATACGTTAGACGCTATTTCTTCAATAAAAAAATTCCTTTTAGGTGAAAAAATAGAATATGAGTGGCAAAATACGCTTTCTTATCCAGCACAGCAGATAAAAGGCGAGTGTATTGGCGGAAATCTTTCCGTGATTTATAGTCTATTAGGCTCAATTTCCAAAATAGAAACCAAAGGGAAAATTTTGTTATTGGAAGATGTTGATGAATATTTGTATCATACGGATAGAATGTTGCTTAACCTGGTTCGGAACGGAATTTTTAACGATTTACAAGCGGTAGTGGTTGGGGTGTTTTCGCAAATGCACGACAATACTATTCCATTCGGGAAAAACGCTTACGAAATCATAGCGGAACATTGTGCGCCTTTTGGTTTTCCTATTATTTTTAATGCGCCTTTTGGGCATATAGAAGATAATCGGTTATTCCCGCTTGGTAAAACAATAGATATTCAGTTAGATAGTCAAAATGTTAAAATATCTTTTTAAAATGTTAAAAATTTTATTACTTTCCGATACACATAGTTTTATAGATGAAGCAGTTTTAAAACACGTTGCTTGGGCCGATGAAGTGTGGCACGTTGGCGATTTTGGTAATATAGAAATTGCTCATAAAATACAGAAAATCAAGCCTTTGGTTGGAGTTTATGGAAATATTGACGGAACAGAAATCCGATCGGAATTTCCAAAAGAAATATTTTTTGAGCGTGGTGGAATGTCCATTTATATGACACATATTGGCGGTTACCCCAACAAATACGCTTCTGGGATTTTGGATAAAATAAAAACGCTTCAACCTCAGGTGTTTATCTGTGGGCATTCTCATATTTTGAAAGTTATTTTTGATAAAAAATATAATCTTCTTCACCTCAATCCTGGGGCTATTGGCAAGTACGGGATGCAAAAAACACGCACAATGCTTCGTTTTGAAATAGCAAACGGAACTATCCAAAATATGGAAGTTATAGAATATCCACTATAATTTTTTTATAAAAACTTAAAAAATAACATTTGAATTCTTATATATTCCAAAATATTTTATACTTTTGTGCCAAGTTTATAAGAGACAAAAATATAATGTATAACAATAAACAAAATACAGAAAACAATTTATTTTCTTTGAAAGAAGGAAAAAATAGTTTTTTATATTCTTTTTTTAACAAAAAATATTTGCATAATTCATTGATTTTTAGTAACTTATGTAGATAAAACCACAGCACACAGCACACATAGATTTATTAAAAAAATATTTTTGCAATAAAGCAAGTCTATTACGGGGCGTTCCGTAATGGCTTGCTTTTTTGTTTTATAACGAAAAATAAAATTAAAAATGCTATCCGAAGGGCAAAATCATAGAATAATTGTAAGTTTAACATAAAATTAATCAAAAAAAGATGAAAAAAATTTTCACAACATTGGCAGTTGCAGTAGCTACCATTTTGACAGCTAA
>JAUMUT010000044.1 GCA_030530525.1 Capnocytophaga sp.
CATATTACTTAAATAATATCTAATTATTTTATTATATATCTTAATGGTAGTTAAAGTATATTTAAATATCATAAAAATATTATTTATTTAGGGATACCTATATAAAAAAGTGTATATTTGCACTATAATTAGTAAAATTGTTTCATTTTAAATATATAGCCTATGAAATTAGTATTAGACGTAAAGAACATTAATTTAATACAACTTAATAGTGTGGAGTATGCTCATTTTATTAAAAGTATGTTAGATATAATAAAGAGTATAGGTATAGAGCACTTAAATATAGAAGAAGAAGTATATAACCAACTTCTGAAAAGACACGAACAGCTCACCGAAGCTACAAGACAGAGCAGTTATAGCACGGAAACTCAAAAAATAAATTCGTTAGATAAACAACGAAGTGAATACCTAACCTTTTTATTATCTTCCTTTCGTTTAGGACGAAAAAACCCAATAGAAAATAAAAAAGAAGCAGCTAAAACATTGTATAACCTTACCAAAAGCTATACAGGAAGCCAGTCTCTACCTATCGGACAAAAGACTCAGACTATTGAAGGCTTACTTTTTGATTTAAAAAAGCCTACGTATATACCATTGTTAGAAACCTTAGAAGTAAATAATGTAGTAGAACTACTTACAGAAGTGAATAAAGATATACAAAAGTTAGTGGCAGGTAGAGCAGAAAGCCAAATAACAAATGTATTAATCAATTCTAAGAAAGTAAGGAAAGAAGCTACGGAGTTATATAAGTATGTAGCAAAATGTATATTTAGCCAGCATATGGTTACGCAGTCTTCGGAAAGTGCTAATGGTATTAACTTGCTTAATAAGCTAATCACTGACACGATGAATGCTAATAAGCAACGTTTAGCATTAACTATCTCTAATAGAAAAAATACTAAAACTCCCGATAGCAAACAAACAGAAGAATAAGATATTACTATATAGTTTAGGTATCTTAACCTATCCAAAAGTAATAATATAGGTAGGCTTAGGATATAAAAAAATAGGGAAAGTTTTTTTCTTTCCCTATTTTTTATTGTTTTAAGTTATGCTTATTTTTTTGTTAAAACATAGTGAGAAGCTAATTCTCCCATTACTTCGTTTCCGTCTGCATCAAGCATTACCACTGCGTTATCTTTCACTTTATAAAGATTAGTCATTCCGTCTGTACCAGTTAGGGTAAGTACGCCTGTTTCAGCATTGAAAGATACAGAACCTTTGTTTTCAAAACTTCCTTTGTCAGAACTTTCTTTGGAAGAGAATGAATCTTCATTAATAGTCAAAGTAACATTAAGCCCTTCACAATCTGCGCAAGGTAGAACACCTTCGTAAGTACCTACATAAGAAGCCATTGCAGGCATTTCAGTAGTCATTTCGGTCATACTTTGCTCCATAGAAGTAGCTTCTTCGGTTTCTTTTTTAGCATTTTGGTTACAATTGCAAGAAACAGCCATCAAAGCAATAACGCTTAGAGTTAAAATTGTCTTTTTCATCTGTTTGTAATTTTTAATTAAAATTTAATAGGGCAAATTTACAACTTTTTTTGATAAAAACTAATTTGTTTTTAATAAAAATTTATTTTGCTTAAAATATAGTAAAAAATAAAAAATATGATGTTTCTTTCATAAAAAATAAGTATTTTTGCCCTTAATTTATTCTAAAAATACAAATAATGAAAATAGCCTTATTAGGATACGGAAAAATGGGGCAAGCTATTGAGCAAATAGCAATAGACCGCGGACACGAAATCGTATTAAAAATAGATAAAAACACTCCTAATTATTCGTTAAATAACATAGATGTTGTTATTGAATTTAGCACGCCAGAAAGTGCATTTGGCAATATTAGCAAGGCTTTGGAGGCAGGTATTCCTGTGGTAGCGGGTACAACGGGGTGGCTTGCGCAATACGATGAGGCTGTTGCGCTATGCAAGGCGAATAATACCGCTTTTTTATACGCTTCTAATTTTAGTATTGGAGTGAATATTTTCTTTGAAATAAATAAAACGTTGGCTAAACTTATGAAAAACCATCAGGAATATGCCGTTTCGTTGGAAGAAATTCATCATACACAAAAGTTAGACGCTCCAAGTGGTACCGCTATTTCCCTTGCCGAAGCTATTATAGAAGAAAGTAATAAAACCGATTGGACGCTCAACGAAGCCACAGAAACACAAATCCCGATTGTAGCAAAAAGAATTGACAATACGCCTGGTACTCACATAGTTACATACCAAAGCGAAATAGATACTATTGAGATAAAGCATACCGCTCACAATCGTAAAGGATTTGCCCTTGGTGCGGTACTTGCTGCCGAGTGGATTTTTGGCAAAAAAGGCGTTTTTTCTATGAAAGAAGTTTTATTCAATAATTAAATTAACAAAAATTAAAAAAACATTTTTATGAAAGAATATTTATTTATCTTTTTAGCAGTTCAGCTTTTTCAAGGCATTATTTTATGGAAAGGCTACACAAAAGCAGGTTATAAAGGCTGGCAAGCATTCGTTCCTGTGTGGAATATGTTAATTCTTTTTAAAATTATTCAGCGTCCGTGGTGGTGGATTTTCTTAGTGTATTTACCTGTTATTGGTAATATTATGGCTGTTGTTTTGGTGTATGAATGGCTACACGTTTTTGGCTACCACAAAAAACGATACACCCTTTTTGCGTTTCTTTCGTTGGGAATTTATGTTGCGTATTTATTATTTCGCCCAGAAACAAGCTATCTTGGTAGAAATGAGAAAGTTATAAAACAAAATGTTTCTCCGTGGATAAGCTCTGTTCTTTTTGCGGTGGTAGCTGCTTCCTCTATCCATTCGTATTTTATTCAGCCTTATACGATCCCGACTTCATCATTAGAGAAAACTCTCTTAGTTGGTGATTTTCTGTTTGTTAGCAAGTTTCATTATGGAGTTCGCTTGCCAATGACGCCATTCTCCACGCCTATGGTACACGATACTATTCCTGTGGCAAATGTAAAATCGTATCTTGCTGAACCTCAACTACCTTACTTGCGCTTGCCTGCTTTGCAAAAAATAAAACGCAATGATATTGTAGTGTTCAATTGGCCTACGGATAATGTTCGCTTTTTTGGCGATAAATCAGGGATAAAAGTACATAAGCCTGTGGATAAAAAATCCAACTATGTAAAAAGAGCGGTTGCCGTTGCTGGCGATACATTTGAAATCCGAAATGGGGCTGTTTATATTAACGATAAAGAGGAAAAATACCCAATTCGTGCCAAATTACAAACTTCTTACAAAGTAAAAGTAAATCCTGCGTTTTGGAACTATTTAGTTGGTTTATACGGCAATCAATACGCACCAGAACAGGTTTTGCCTGCTTTTTTATATCAAAATTTTGGTATTACCGATGCTTCTGGCATTTTGAATGACACGGAATTTATCGTGCAGTCTGCCACCGAAGAAGTAGTAGAAAAAATGAAAGAAACACCTGATATTGAAGAAGTTAATAAAATTATTTCGCCAAAAGGAGAATATAACTCTGCGGTTTTCCCTCATAACCAAAATTTCCCTTGGAATGAAGATAATTTCGGACCAATTACCATTCCTGCACAAGGAAAAACGATAACACTCACTACGAAAAATCTTCCTATATATCAGCAAATTATAGAAAATTACGAGAAAAACACATTAGAAGTAAAAGATAATGAAATTTTCATAAACGGGCAAAAAACAACTTCTTACACCTTTGCACAAGATTATTATTGGATGATGGGAGACAATAGGCATAACTCCGAAGATAGCCGTTATTGGGGCTTTGTTCCGTTTGACCACGTTGTCGGTAAGCCTGTCCTTATCTGGATGAGTTGGAACGCCAATGCTTCTGGCTTGGATAAAATACGCTGGAACAGGCTATTCACTACCGTAAATGGGGAGGGCGAACCTGTTTCGTATCTTTATTATGTACTGATTTTCGGCACGTTAGGCTACATTGGTTATGAATATTATCTTAAAAAAAGAAAATCTTCTAAAAAATAATATAACGTATTTTTAACAAATAACTTCGCTGAATTAACGTTTAGCGAAGTTTTTAAATTTTCTCTAAAAAATCATAAAATGAAAAAAATTTTACTTCACCCTACTTATTTTCCTTCTATCGCTACTTTTTCTATTATTGTGAAAAATCCGTGCGTTATGGAAGTTTCTGATAATTATCAAAAACAAACTTTCCGCAACCGAACTTATATTTATGGCGCAAACGGAAAACAACTCCTTACCGTGCCTATACTGCATACAGGAAGCGAAACAGGACGACAATTATACCAAAATGTAAAAATAGATAATGCCGTTAATTGGCAAAAATTACACTGGAAAACCTTGCAAACAGCCTATCGGACTTCGCCGTATTTTGAATTTTATGAAGATGCTATTTTTCCTATTTTTGAAAAAAAATTTAACTTTTTGCTCGATTTAAATTTTCATACCATAGAAGCCGTTCTTTCTTGTTTAAATATTGATATTCAATGGGATAAAACTACAAAATACGAAGAAAAATATACTAATTTCAACGATTTTCGTTTCCTTGCCAATGCCAAAACCGAGCATAACATTTCGCAAGAAGAATACTATCAAATTTTTTCTGACAAACACGGATTCTTAAAAAATTTAAGCATTTTAGATCTTCTTTTCCACGAAGGAAACCATACCGAAAATTATTTGTTAAATTCTGTAAAAATATAATTTCTGTTTTTACTAAAATAGTTTGCTTTTTCAATGAAATATCACCATATCAAAGAGGAAGAACTCAAGCTCAAAGTAGCTGCTGACTGGTTCGTAGGTTATGACACCACCCAGATTCTCGGTAATATTGACTTTGCCGTATTCCCGCCCAAGGACAATATTTTCCACACCCTACCCTTGCTCTGGGCGGAAGCAAAAACAGGGGATTATGACGTGGTTACGATGTTCGTACAGCTCATCCTCACCATCGGTAAGGCGCGTACCTTTAACCGAATGCTCCCCCCTGCTTTCTTAGGTGCATTTGATTTTGAAAAATTCGCCTTCGTCCCTTATAATAGCATTGAGGATATTTTCAGTATCAATGATTTCAACTGGAACGTTACCCCTTCCAACCCACGAAACCAAAGAATTTCAGCTCGTAAAAAACCGTATAGAAGCCGATCTTAGGAAGAACGCCTACCTATTCTCCTACGAGAAGGACGAGGAAGCACTCCGCTTTTTCATCGCTCACAACCTTGCCAACGCTACCGACAAGGCAAAGCAAACCATTAACAAGAGTAACTTTATGTCCATTTACCTCCGCTGGCTGGAAGTGGTAAAACCTATTATTGCTGTGGATTGGGACGACCTGAAAAAGAGCAATATCCTCGCTGCGGATTTCTACTTGGCTGACCTCTTTGTAGATGACAAAGGCACGCCCGAAATCATTGATGATACCGCTATTTACGAAAATCTCTTTGTTATTTTTGAAAAAGAAGGCTACAAAATCCCAAAAAAGAACCTAAAAGGAACGCTTTTTGATGCGACCATTAGCCTGAAAGACAAAACCATTTACCAAAATTTTTGGAAACACTACAAGCGTCCGCCTCATTCAGACTATCACGACTATATCATAGAACGGCGCGATAAGCTCGTTCCGCAAGACGTGCGTGAGCGTAAAGGGGCTTTCTTCACCCCCAAGCAGTGGGTCGCCCTCTCCCAACAATACCTTGCCGACTACTTGGGCGACGATTGGCAGGACGAATATTACATATGGGACTGCGCCGCGGGTACGGGCAACCTCCTGGCGGGGCTAACCAACCGCTATCATATTTTTGCCTCCACCCTTGACCAAGCCGATGTAAATGTAATGCACGAGCGTATCCAGCACGGGGCAGAACTTTTGGATAGCCACGTATTTCAGTTTGATTTCCTCAACGATGAGTTTATCCCTCAAAAAGAAGGAGGTAAGCTCCCCGATGGGTTGTTTGAGATTATCAACGATAACGAAAAACGCAAAAAACTCGTGGTATATATCAATCCTCCTTATAAGAGGGGGTTAGGTGTAGCAAGTGAAACCAAATGGCATAAAGATGAAATGGGAGGGGCTAAAGATGAACTTTTTGCCCAGTTTATTTATAGAATTTATACGGAAATCCCTAAATGTCAGCTTGCAGAATTTTCAAAGTTGAAAATTCTGCAAGCTCCTAACTTCTCGGATTTCAGAAAAGTGTATCGAGCGAAGCTCGAAAAAATTTTTTTAGTTCCAGCTGATACTTTTGATAATGTAAAAGGACAATTCCCTATTGGTTTTAAGATATGGAATACTGCAAAAAAAGAAAGTTTTAGTGAAATAAAAGCAGAAGTATATGACCATAAGGCTAATTTGGTTGGGGAAAAAGTTTTATTCCCTCCTGATAAATATTCTGTTATTAATTTATGGCTTAAAACTTTTACTAATGATAAAAATATTATAAATAGTATTGGTATTCTCAATACTACAGCTAATGATTTTCAACACAAAGAGAGAGTACGTATAGAAAGCTTTATTCCAAAAGGGGGAGACCTACATAAACACATTACTCTTAACAATCTTTTAGAAATAGTGATTTATCTTTATGTTCGTCATTCTATGCCAGCTACTTGGCTTAACGACCGTGACCAATTTTTATATCCTATTGACGGCTGGCAAAACGATAAAGAATTCCAAAGCGACTGCCTTGCCTTTACGCTCTTTCACGGGCAAAACCGCATTACGGCTAAGGAGGGCGCAAATCATTGGATTCCCTTTACGGAAAAAGAGGTCAATGCCCCTACCCTATTCGCCAGCCACTTTATGACGGACTTTATACAAGGGAAATTAAACAAAAAAACGCCTGTCAATGAAAATTTATTTACCCTTATGAAAGAGCCTTCGCCTATGAATGGGCAAAATAATACGCTCATTCCTAACGAACCTCTTGTTTTTTCTTCGCAAGCACAAGCCGTTTTTGCCACAGGGCGCGAACTATGGAAATATTACTTTACCCAGCCGAATGCCAATGCGAATGCCTCCTTATATGATATTCGCGAACACTTCCAAGGACGTAATGACAAAGGTAAAATGAATAACAAGAGTGAGGACAACCACTATAACCAGCTTATCAGCGACTTGCGTGAGGCACTTGCCAAGCTCGCCAAACGTATAGAAGTAAAGGTGTACGAATACCGCTTTTTGATATAAAAACAAAAAATCCTTTGTTAAAATAATTAACAAAGGATTTTTTTATACAAACAAATACGCTTCGCCTCTCTTGACACGCTCGGCAAAACAGCCTATGGTATTTTGTTCTAACTCTTCCAAAAATCGGGCTTTAAACGGCTGGATAGCATAGTGCATAGGGCAAGGCGTTTCGTTGGAACATTTTTTCAGCCCCATTATACAACTTTCAAATTTATCCACTCCATCAATATGATAAACAATATCAATAAGTGGCATATTTTTTTCTTTTTCGGTTATATAAAAGCCTCCGCCTGGTCCTTTACTGGAACTTATTGCGTTTTTTTTAGCTAAAATTTGCAATATTTTTGCTAAAAAAGGCGAAGGTATATTCAAGGCTTCCGCTATTTCCTTCACTCCTATTTTATTATTTACCGAAGTATGAATCGCTAAATATAAAATAGCATTAATTGCATATTTGCTAGAATTAGATAACATTTATTTAAGAATAAAATTTTATTTTCTTAATTTATTTAACTACTTTATACGTATCCCCATCGCCCACGTGTTCTATCACAGAAACTAAATCGGCTTCGGACAATTTTGTTTTATCGTACTGAATTACAGCACTTTTAGATTCTTTATCTACCTTTGCGGAGAATACGCCTTCGGTCTTTTCCAAATGTTTTTTAATGGTATTGGCGCAACCCGCTTGGCAAGTCATCCCTTCTACGGTTAAAGAAAGTTCTTGCAAATTCTCGGCAGGAATTGCTACTTCTGTCGGGGTATTTTCTTCGTTTTTTTGAGAATTATTCTCTCCGCAACTTGCTAATAATAAAGCACTTACGCTAAGTATATAGTATAATTTCATTTTAAAATATTTTAGAAGTAAATAAATTACAAATATACGATTTTTTTTTGAATGATAAGAGGTCACGCAAAATAAATCTATTAAAAATCATTTTTTTATATTTTTATTAGATTTTTTATTAAAAATATAAAAAAAAATTCTATTTTTTTAGTGAAATTTAATTAATAGAAGAGATAAAAATACATTATGAATTTTCTTTTTTAACTTTTCATTAAAAAATATTTTAGTTATTTTTTTTGCTTTTTGCCGATAAGATAAGTATTTTTGCGGAATTATTTTTTGGTATATGGAATACATAAGCACCTTTGAAATGTTAAAAATAGGAATTGGACCTTCCAGTTCGCATACCTTAGGACCTTGGCGAGCAGCGGAGGCTTTTCTTTCTGAATTAAAAGAAAAAGCGTTGCTAAGCCAAGTAACTCATATTCAGGTGGATTTGTACGGCTCACTTTCCCTCACTGGAAAAGGACACGCTACCGACCTTGCTGTTATGCTGGGGCTAAGTGGTGCTGACCCCGAGTATATCCCTGTGGAGAGCATAGACGTTATCATTTCTGCTATTAACAAAAATCAACAGCTTTACCTTGCTAACGAATTTTATATTAGTTTTAACCCAAAAGAGGACATAAAATTTAACCGAAACTTCCTTCCCTTTCACGCTAACGGGCTTACTTTTACCGCAAGCTATGGAGAGGAGAAATATTCTTCTACTTTTTACTCGATTGGGGGAGGATTTATTGTAAAAGAACAACCTAAGCAAAGTGTGGAGCAAGAAAATACTCCTGTTTCCTTTCCCTACCCTATTGATTCTGCCCAAGATTTGCTAAACTATTGCAAGGCAGAGAATAAAAACATACACGAAATTGTTTATCAGAACGAGAAAGTACTACGTAGTGAGGAGGAAATACACTCAGAACTACAACGTATATGGCATACAATGTTGGAGTGTGCATATATTGGTTGCCACTCCGAGGGGATTTTGCCTGGCGGACTAAATGTTCGCCGTAGGGCTTACGATATCCACAAGAAACTCATAGGTGTTGTTCCTTACCAAGACCCCGAAAGCTGGCTACATTCTATTAAAAAGACTAAGGTTTATTTCCGTGAAATACTAAAATGGGTGAGTTGTTTCTCGCTTGCCGTTAATGAAGTAAATGCTTCGTTGGGGCGTGTGGTAACTGCGCCTACTAATGGTAGTGCTGGGGTTATTCCTGCCGTACTTTTGTACTATTTAACCATTGACAACCACAAAGCGGGCAACGATGCTATTGAAAAGTTCTTGCTAACCTCTGGTGTTATAGGCAGTTTATTCAAAAAGCACGCAACTATTTCGGCGGCTATGGGCGGATGCCAAGCGGAAATAGGGGTTTCTTCGGCTATGGCAGCCGCTGGGCTTTGTGAAGCTATGGGAGGAACGCCTGAACAGGTGATGATAGCTGCCGAAATAGCAATGGAACACCACTTGGGGCTAACTTGCGACCCTATTGGGGGGCTAGTGCAAATACCTTGTATAGAGCGCAATGCGATGGGAGCTATAAAAGCCATTAATGCGGCAGAACTCGCATTGGAAACAGACCCTAAAAACGCCAAAGTTCCGTTAGATAAAGTAATACGAACAATGTGGCAAACGGCACAAGATATGAATACAAAGTATAAAGAGACCTCCGAAGGTGGGCTTGCAGTAGCTGTTAATATTGCCGATTGCTAACATTTTATATTTCTATAAAATACAAAAAAATCTCTTCCGTGTGGGAGAGATTTTTTTATATCTAATATTCTATATAGCTTATAGAAAATATTATTTTTGGCTACTTTGTCCTAATCGTTGCTTATTCGCATTGTTCGTATCTTCTATTAATTTATTTAATAGGTTTAAAAAATTAGTACATTCAGGCGAATTATTTAGTAAATAGGTAGCAAAGGCATATTTCACTAAGGTCTTATATAATTCATTAGTTTCTACTTTTATTTGTTTGAAACTAACAAAAGTATTTGCTAATTGGTTTTCAGACCTACCTGCGGATAATTTTTCATACTCTTGGTTTTTATCGTGTAAAAGAGTGATAGTTTTGGATAATCCTAAGGTATTAATATGCGATGTATTTTGAGGCTTGTCCAAATCATTAATCATACTATTGATAAATTGTGCCTTAGTACGCATTGGCAAAGTCTGTAATTTGTTATAATTTTTACAAACATCTAATAAAATAGTTGCCGATTCTATTTTTTCTTTCTCTATTCCTTTTTTTTCTAATTTAATAGTAGATAATAAATAACCGATTAAAGCATTTCGTTCCTTATCAATTTCGGATAGTTTTTTAGTCTCTTGGCTTATGTAGCTTTGCCCGATGATTTCAATTAATAGATCTGCATTCTTTTTAATCTGTTCAAATAATTTTTCGTCTAAGCTAATTTTTTCAATAGTTGCGTTATTAACTAAATGTATAAGCCTTTTTATAAATTGAGAGTATTCTCCTATACTCAGTCTGTCTAATTTTACAGATTTAATCTCTAACATTTTGTCCATTGTAATAAGTTTTATATTAATGATTATTATACTGCAAATATAATACAATAGTTTTTATATATGCAAGTTATCTGATGTTATTTTTTTCTTAAATTTTTATTTGTCAGAATAGATATTATTATTTATTTTCACTAACTAATTTTTTATTTAACTATACTTTATTATTTATATCATAAAATTAAAAAATAAAAAGTAGTTAAAAAACAAAAACAACATAGATTTTTTTATATAAAAGCAATAAAAAACTAAAAAAATGGCAAATTATTTTATTAAAAAATAATAAAAAACTAAAAACATAGCATATTAATTTAGAAAA
>JAUMUT010000045.1 GCA_030530525.1 Capnocytophaga sp.
ATATCCATTTGACCTGATGATGGACAATCCGTACGTGAGGTAACTGTTGGGGAAGCAGGAACATCTTTCACGTCTATTTCTGCTACATTACTTATTTCAGTTCCGCAAGTTCCTGTTATTTGTACGTAATAGTACTTTTTACCAACTACATTAGTAGATGGTGTGTAAGTAGAAGAAGTTTCACCAGATATTGCAGTTCCTCCTGTATTACTATTTATTGCATTTTCATACCACTGATAAGTAATATTTGTTCCTGTTGCTGTAACAGATAATGTTTCAGCGGTTGTTCCTTTACAATATGCTTTACCTCCTACTGGGTGAGAGCTTATTGCAGTCTGCATTGATAAAGCTACCGTTACAGAAACTTTATCCGTTTCGCATTCTGTACTAAACTTAGTTACTTCATAAGTACCTGCTACTAAGGCTGTTGTATTATTAACTTCTGTTCCATTCTTATACACTTTAACAGCATTAGCATCTGCTGGATTTATTTGTTGTTTTAAATCAACAATTGTTTTCCCTGAACAGAAATTATATGGATTAGAAGATATTACAGGCTTGTTAATAATTGTTATTGTTACATTTTTTCTAACACTTTCACATTCTCCTGTATTGGTTTCTGTATAGCTATACACCCCTTGGTCTGTAACAGCATCTGTATCTGCCATTGGGTTAGGATGCGAAGTTACATTATCCGAAGCATATACCTTTATTGTTACTCCTGTTCTACCTGCCAATAGTTTTGTTTTCAAATTGGCAACAGTTGGAGTTTCAGTATCACAGAAATGTACTTTGTTATTGCCAGGTGTTTCTGTTTGTTTAGTAACAGAAATCGTCAATTTATCTGTTGTTATACCTCCTTTTTCCGCAGTAACTTCATACGTTTTTGTAGCGTCTAATTTTGTAGTTTCATCTGTAATTTCTACACTATTTACATATACCTTAATATTGGTTACCGCTGAATTTGCTACTTGCACGGCATCTTTTATCGTTTTTATAGTAGCTTCCGTAGTAGCACAAATTGGGGAAATACCAAATAATGTAGGTGGTGTTTGGGTTACAGTTACCGTTACATCTGTTTTTTTACTTTCGCATTGTCCTGCTTGGGTAGCACTTACTCTATAAGTAGCTGATGTTAAAGGTATTGAAGCACTTAATTCTGTACCTGCACTATCATATACTTTTATGGTAGCAGAAGACAATGTTGGGTTTTCTGATTTTATATCATTTATTAAATCTTGAACTGTTTTTGTTCCTACATAATTTTTAGGCGTTGCTATTGGTGCAGTAGGAGCTGGATTCACTGTTACTGTTACTTTTTGTGTAGCTTGGCAACCATCAGGACGAGTTACTTTAATATTATAAGTAAATGTTCTGGCAGTGGTTAAAGCTGTTCCTGTGTAAGTAAAAGTAGGCAATTGCGCACTGGCATTTGACAAATAAGAAAGTGCCGTTGCAGGAGTAGAGCCTTCTACCGACCACTCATAATGCAAATAGCTCGATGCTACTGGTGCTACAAAAGTAGCAGTATCTGTTTCACAAAGTGTTAAATCATTAACTACTTTTGTAATAACCGCAGGTGCCGTTATACTTACAGGAGTTTCTGGCGAACACAAGCAAGTATTATGCTCATTCGCTATTTGTAAAAGTAATTTACATACTTTACTTGCCTCTATTTCAATTGTTTCTGTAAGAGAAACCTCTCCATTTGCTGGAATAGCTTGTCCTGAATAGATTTTATTAAATATAGATTCGGCAGATTGTGCTTTACCATCATTATTAGTGTCGTAATACCAATCTAAACGTAAATTTCCTGAATAAGCTATGGTAGTAGAAGTATTTTTTACTTTATAAGTAAATGTTATTTTCTCTTTTCCTCCTGCAACTACCTCAGAGGCAGACACTTGCACATCGGTAATACTTAACTCTGGTCTTTCTACTTTTATCTCTTCTCTACCTCGTTGTTGTGAAGTTTCCGTTTTCACCTCACCGCAAGTACTACCTGCACAAGGAATATTAGATACCGCATCAATTGTTCTATAAACAAGTTCTTTCTTTACATCACAGTCTGTAAGTAATACTCCCGATTTTTGGCGAATATTAATAGTATATTCAAAACTTGCTGAATCATACATTCCCTGTGGGATAACAATACTCAACTCAGTTGCAGTAGTTTGTGCATTATCTATGCTTGGGTCTCCAAACATTGTTTGCCCTGCCTTTTGGTTTTTTGTACCTACGACAAAAGTTCCTGTTACGTACTCAAAACCTTCTGGAATAGCAATAAGCACTCGCCCATTTGGTCCTGTACTGAACCCAGCATCTGTTGAGGAAATGGTATGCACTCCTTTAAATAATGCTCCATTGCCTGATACACAATTACTTGCATTTCCGCTTTGATAATTAAGCGTATTATTTATTGTATATTGGTTCGTTGGTAAGCCTATAATACCAGCAGTAATGGTACTTACTTTGTTACCATCTACGGCTTCTTGGCAAATATTTTTACCTGTTACCTGAATATCAAAAGAAGAACCAGCAGTAAAGCCACATTCTGGTTTTATTTTGAATTTGATACGAACTTTACGATTATTTTCTACTCCGTTAGCAGCAATAGTTCCTGGTAAGCCCTCTTGCGGGTATGCAGAATGTGCTTTTAGCTCAAAAACATCTAAATTACCAACTACTTGCATAGTTATGGCTTGCCAAGTACCGGTAGTAGCAGGATATTGCATTTGGAAATCTGAAATTTCAAGACCTGCTTGTCTTGCTATGGATACCACTGGCTCTATTATGTTTCCTTCGCCTGCGCTATTAAGTTCGTATTCGTATTCTGTTGGTTCACACATTTTTATCTGAGTGCTTCTTTTCGCATTCTCAGAAATTGGTAATACCTGAATAGTACTTTTTACAGGGTTGATAGTAAATGTAGTTACATTATCTGCATTACCTGCACTACACGTTGTTTGATAACCAGCCGTTGGGAAGTTGGCACAGTTCCATCCTCCATAAACTTTTAATTCTTTATCTTGACAGTTATCTAATTCTATTTTAATAGTATAAACTTCACTTTTCCCTTTTTCTATACCTGTTGTAGAAAGGTGATACATATTCTCTCCTGAAAATGCGCTACCTGTTTGTGCAGTTACCACATTTCCTGAACTATCTTTTACCTCCAAAACACGTAAGCCAGTTACACTTGGAATAGAAAGCCAAGTATAAGGTGCAGTAGAAAGGCTATTGTTTTCTAATTTCACCTGTATTTCTTGTACTTTTTTATTTACCTTTATTGTAGCATTGCCTACCGTAGTTACTCTTACTGAAGGTTTTTCTGTATAATAAAGGGTTTGGCTTAAAGGATTTCCTGTAAATACTTGTGAGCCACCATTAGCTTTATAATGATAATAAAAATCTTCATAAGCTACATCAATAGAAGCGCTCTCTGTATTATCTGTCTTAGAAGCACAAGAAGCCTGAACAATGGTTTTAATATAATTAGAATATCCATTGGCAACGTTCATTTGACCAGGATTTAAATAACCTGGGTCATTAGGGTCTGTTATTTCCTTATAAACATAAATATTTTGAGTAGCTGTATGTCTTTCTTCTACATTGGACCAAGGAAGTTCTTTTTCTTTCATTGTAGCTCTATCATCATTGCCTACATAAGCAAATAACAATTTTTTCAAAACATATGCCTTCGGGAATGTTATGGTAAAAGTTTTTATTTTTCTATCAGGGCGAAACTCCGGAGTAAAACGAGTTCCGTTACTTTCAAAACGGCGACCCGTAAATAACATATAAGACGAACCGATAGGTGTTTCTTCACAACCTTTTATATTATAGGTATTACTTCCACGTCTTATATAGGTATTGGCAATAGTAAAATCAGGAGCCAATTTTGCCCCACAGAATTTTTTATCTCCACCTATTAAGGTATAAAAATAAGATTCGTGTCCTGCTTTTACATCAAAACAATTTCCTGTTAAACAACCCATATGGTTTTTACCAGCCTCTGCACTAGATTCGTTCATTACTTGGTAAGTAGTAGTTACAGAAAATTTATAATCTGTCTTCACGCCACCTGTTGGGAGAGCAGAAGTAATATCCCACTCAAATATATTATCGGTTTCTTTTACCAAAGCGGTAGCAAGAGGTATTTCCTGAGCATTTACCAAAGTGTTTCCGTCTTTATCTTGGATAGTTACTTTGATACGCTTAGGTTCTAATTTTGCAGTAGCTACCATTTCAGCACGATAATGAAGATTGGTAATATCTCCACCTGTTGTTCCGTTGGCTGTTACATCTACTTCATCTAAGTACAATGCTCGTTTTAGTTGTTCTTTATATTTAGTATCGGTAGGGTTTATACGAGTTGTCATTTTTTCATCTGTCCAACCCAAAGAATTATCTGCCCTACGAGCAGTTATTCCTGTAAGAGAAGGATAAGGTTGCCCACAATTACCAGGACAAACTACCACTACGGGTTGTTCGCCACAAAGAATTTTAACATCACATTGGTAAGAGGTATTGTAACCATCTATATAAAACGTCTCGTAGGTTATTTTCTTTTCTCCACCACCACCTTTGCTACAATCTCTTTTTAGGTCAAACTTTACATACCATCTATTTTCATTAGGTGTGATAGCAGTTATTTCTCCACCATTTCCTCCTGTGGTAGTGTTGGTTATATTAGTTGTATTAATATTGGTATGTGCGGGCGAATAGGATTCTCCTGCTACCATTTTAACATTTTCTGCAACAAGCCCTGCTGGTAGTTTTATTACATATTTAAATCTTCCTACATTTTTTAATGCTGCTCCCTTAGTTTTTTCTTGCATTGCATAGTGAGGCAATCCAATAACTACAGCGGCAGTTTGTGCCTCATCGGTTGTTAAATTGACTGGTGCAAAAGAAGCATCAGAAGCGTCAAGCATAAATATTCTAAATGTGCTTTCACTTACTTTTTGATAGTCAGCATTTGGTGCAACTATCTTTGTTCCACAAGAGTTGCTATAATTTACTGCGGTACTTGGAGCTACTGTCCAATCACCTTGCCAGTCTTTTATAAGGCAACTAAAAGAATCTTTTCTTTCATAATCAAAACGAATAGTGAAAGACTGCCCAGAGGCTAAATCATTATAATCTCCATCGCCATCTAAGTCTTCCAAACCATATCCTGCTCCATCGGGGTCTGTGGTAAAATTAAGGTCCAAAGTTCTTTGTTGCGCTGTATTATCCTGACTTGCAGGTATAGTAACAGAAGCCCCATCTGTACCATCTTGCTTTACTAAGCGTACATTTTTAGGTTGATAGTATGTAAAACCAGAGCTTTGGTACCCCATAATACGCCATACCATATCATACATAGCAGCTGCTTTATTTGTAGCTGTTCCGTTATTTTTGTAAGTAACTGTAACAGTGCCAAATACGCCAGCATCACAAAGTTTTCCTTTACGTTCAAAATAGGTTTTATCATTATCTGTTACCAATTCCAATTTTGGCGTTCCTGTTGGCATTTTCAAAGAACGCTTTGCACTATTGGTTTGGTATAAATTATCTAATTTTTCTCCCCAACCAGTTTCATAAGTTATTTCGGTATCCGCACAACCTGTTACATTGTATTCTTCTGTTATCTCAATACTTTGGTTATTGGTAAGGCCACCTCCTGGCAAGGAAACACTTGTCCCCTCCCCTATGGAGAAATATTTTTTCTGTGCAGTACTAGAAGAAAGTGGTGTAAGTTGTGTCCCTGCATAAGAAACTTTATTATAAGTAACCCCAGCAAGATATTCAATAGAAAAATAAATAGTTTTTACCTTTCCATATCCTCCGTTTAATATTTTAAATGTCTTAGCTCCGCTATTTCCACCAGCGTCATTATGTACTTGTGGCTGTTCTACGGACAATACAGGGAATTTATACGAATAATCATTAGATTTTTGAGTATTCGTAGTTGAGCCTTGTGTTAGTTTTACCCCATCTTGTAGCTTGGCATTTTGCCCTTGTGTTCTTAAATAGTGCGTATGCCCATCTTTGGTAATAGTTTTCTCTATGGAAAAAACTAACTGCCCTCCTGTAATATTAGTAATATTAAATTTCACTTCATTTCCGGAGGTACTTGCATAAGCAATATCTCCATTTCCTGATACTTTGGTAACAGAATTAGCCTTATAAACAAAGCCATCTGGCAAAGTTATCACTACTTCTGCTGTGTTTGGTGAAGGGTTAAGCCCTAAGGTAACCGTTAGCTTCCCGCCAGAAAAGCCATCTGTTATTTCAAAGTCGCTGGTAGCTTGCGCCAAAACTGTTTGTGCGCTTACATCAGCAAAAGAAAATAACAAACTGATAATCACCAATTTAGTAAAAACATTTTGTATTTTTTCAAATACTTTTCTAATTTGTATACTCATTTTTAGTAAAAATTTGAGGCAAAAATATACTTTTTTTTCTGATCAGCAAAAAAAAATATACATTTTTAATGAAAACTTATTAACATTTTTTATTTTATTTTTCTACTTTCCCTATAATCAGTATTTTATAGACAACAAAAAATTACTTACAGAAAACATTAATTGTAAAACACTAATTATTATTAAGTTATAATTTTTTCTTATAAACAAAAACTATTTTTTATAATTATAAGATAAATAAAAACAATGATAATTTTTCATAAAAAAGCATAATTTTTCTAAGAAATTTCTCTAATTACTTTTATACTTTTTCTAAATAAAAAAAGAGAAGATAAAAAAATCTTCTCTCGTCTTGAAAAAAACAATTAAAAAAACCACATTATTTTAAAAGAAAAAACTTTTTCTATATTTCTTATCTTAAAAATTAAAATCGTTTAAATAAAACACGTTTATTTCGTTATTTTTATTTTTAGATATTATTTTTAGTTAAATAAAACTAAAATCCTAAAATAAATTTAGCTATTATAAAGTAAATAAGAATACCCAACACATCGTTGCTTGTGGTAATAAATGGTCCTGTGGCAACTGCGGGGTCAATGCCTCTTTTGTGTAAAAAAATTGGAATAAAAGTGCCTATTACCGCTGCGTTAATAATAACCGTTACTAAGGCTACGCATACTGTGGTAGATTCCCAATAAGAACTACCAAACACAAAATGACTGATAACCAATACAATAGCTGCAAGTGCAAGTCCGTTTATCAATCCTAAAAGGAATTCTTTAAACAGCCTACTCCACAGCGCACCATCAATAGAATTATTTGCCAAACCTTGCACAATGATAGCCGAAGATTGTACGCCTACATTCCCAGCGGTAGATTGGATAAGCGGAATAAACAGCAATAAAATAGGATATGCTCCCAACCCATCTTGAAAGCCGTTAATAATGCTCGCCGCTCCTATTCCACCAAACATCCCAATAAGCAACCACGGAAGTCGTGCACGTGTGAGTTTCCAAATACTATCATCGGCTTCTACATCTTGCGTGATACCCGCAGCCATTTGGTAGTCGCGGTCCGCTTCTTCTTTAATAACATCTACAATATCGTCAATCGTAATTCGCCCTACTAACTGATGCGTTTGATCCACAACAGGAATAGCCTCCAAGTCGTACTTAGACATCACTCTTGCCACTTCTTCGGCAGGGTCTGTAACATAAACAAAATCTACCTTCGGAATATAAATATCCTTAATATGCGCATTGGCAGGTGCCGTTAATAAGTCTTTTAACGATAGTCTTCCTTTTAGTTTTTCATCATCATCTACTACATAAATAGAATGAACGCGGGTTACGTATTGGGCTTGCTCGCGCATTTTCTTCATACATTCGTCAATATCCCAATTTTCATTGACTTTAACAAGCTCTTTTGCCATCAATCCTCCCGCCGAATCTTCATCATAACGGAGCAAATCTACAATATCGCGAGCGTGTTCAATATCGTCAATATGTGCCAAAATTTCTGTTTGGCGTTCTTCGGAAAGGTCGGAAATCAAATACGCAGCATCATCGGTATCCAATTGAAGCAAATCTTGTGCAATTTCTTGGTTGGACATATTATCCAAAATATGCTCCAAGATATGATCTTCCACTTCGGTTAAGGTTTCCGAAGCTTTTTCAGGATTTAACAACCGAACTACATAAGTAGCCTCATCAAGGTCTAATTCGCTAGTAATTTCGGCAATATCCGCATAATGCAATGCGTTTAAATACTCTGTAAGCTCTTGTTTTTTATCTTGCTCAATGAGTTCTTTAATATGGTCAATTATCTCATCGGTTAGTTTAAAAACTTGCATTTTTTATTTTTTTAATAATAAAAATATTCCGTTCAAAAGTGCAAAGATACGATTTTTCAATTATTCTGAACAAAAAAAGTACCGATTTCTCAGTACTTTTTATAGTTTTTAAATAAATTATTAATTAGAAAATTTAGCCAATCCTCCTTTTAGCCAATTTTTGTAAGTATCTGTATCTACGTATTGTACAGGTACAGATAGCAATTCGTGGTCAGCAGTAAGGAGCACATAATAAGGTTGTGAAGCGGTTCTGAAATTCACTTCTTGGAAGGTTGCCCACTTTTCGCCAATAGTTTCTATACGCTCCACTCTTCCAGTTTTATGTTTAAAATCAAATTGGTTTTCTTCTGAAAGGCTCTCTCTATCATCAACATATAAAGAAATAAGAACATATTTTTGCATTAGTTTTTCCACTTCGGGGTCTGTCCAAACGTGTTCCTCCATCTTACGGCAATTCACACACGCCCAGCCAGTAAAGTCTAACAACACAGGCATATTATTTTCTTTGGCATATGCTATCCCTTCGTAATAATCTTTAAACACTTTCTGTTGTGTTTCTTCTTTTTTCTCTATTATAGAATAAAATTCTGGTGGCGGAAATCCGCTAAGAATACGCAATTTATTTTGTCCTAATAATCCTAAAAATAAATAAACGGAAAATATTCCTGAAAGAACCCCTATTAATAATCTTCCTTTATTCATTTTTGCCAAAGGTTTTTTAGGCTCGTCGTGAGGAAAACGAATAACTCCAAACATATAAAGGGTTAAAAGAACGAAGAGAATCACCCATATTCCTACAAAAATTTCTCTTTTTAATAATCCCCAATGTTGTACAAGGTCTGCATTGGAAAGAAATTTGAATGCAAAAGCCAATTCTAAAAATCCTAAAAATACCTTTGCAGTTGTCATCCAACCTCCTGAGCGAGGCAAAGAATTAAGCAAACTCGGGAAAAGAGCGAAAACCAAAAATGGTAACGCCAAAGAAAGACCAAAACCTGCCATTCCTGCGGTTAGTTGCATTGCCCCACCATCAGCAGAAAGCGAACCCGCTAAAAGCGACCCCAAAATAGGACCAGTACAAGAAAAAGATACAATAGCTAAGGTTAGCGCCATAAAGAAAATCCCTATTAGCCCTCCAATATTAGAAGCATTATCCATCTTCGTACTCCAAGAAGCAGGAAGAGTTATTTCATAATACCCAAAAAATGAAAAAGCAAAAAATACAAATATAATGAAAAACAATACGTTAAGCCATACACTTGTGGAAATGGTATTCAATATTTCTGGGTCTAATCCATCTAAAAAATGGAAAGGCAAACTAAGTAAAATATAAATGAAAAATATAAAAAATCCGTAAAGGAAAGCATTAAAAATTCCTTTTCTACGCGTTTTACTTTGTTTGGTGAAAAAAGAAACTGTAAGCGGAATCATTGGGAAAACACAAGGTGTAAGCAATGCTATGAAGCCTCCTAAAAAACCAAGAATAAAAATTCCCCAATTAGATTGCCCTTCTGCACCATCTACCTCTCCGATAAATTCTTTATTTTTCAAAGGAAGTTCCAAGTTTTTGGACATATCCTTACTGCGCTCATCTATCTGTTTTTCAATAACTTCTATTTTACTTCCATCTAATGAAAAAGCAAAATCTTCATTTAAATTAATACAAACATCTATACACGCTTGGTAAAAAATATTTCCACGAATATACTTTACTTCATTATTTAAAACTTTTATTTTTTGTGTAATCAGAATTTTATTTTCAAAAAATATTTCATCTACGCCAAAAATATCATTAAACGCTTTATGAGTGTCCGTTTCGATAGGTTCTCCAACTAATTCAAAGTTATTTTCCTGATTTTCATACTTTATCCTTGTTGGCAATGCCCCTCCTTCTGGGTTATTTATAGAATACACGTGCCACTTGGGCTCTATTTGCCCCGTGAATATAAGTTCATACTCTGTGTCAGATATTTTTTTGTTAGAAAATGTCCATTTGACAGGGTTTTCTTCTTTTTCAGGAATAGCATTTCCAAATGGAAGTTGCGCTAAAGCACTGAAAGACAAACTAATAAAGAGTAAAAAAACACTCCATAATTGAATCCTTGAAATTATCCTTTTTACATTCATATTTCGTTCTATTAGATTTTGAAAGATTTTGCAAAAATCATACCAAAAATATATTTTTTTAATATTTTTATCCGTATTTCAAAAAACAAATTTCTTTTTATTTTATAAATATTAATTTGTATCTATTTTTCTATATACTTATTATATTATTTTATTTTTTTATTCATTATATATTTATACATTTTAATTTTATATACATACAACATTATTTTATTATATTTTTTTATTATTTTATAAATATACTTATTTATTTTTTATACATACAAAGTACATTTATTATATACTTTATTAATTATATTTAGTTTTATATTATATTTATGTGTT
>JAUMUT010000046.1 GCA_030530525.1 Capnocytophaga sp.
ATATAATTTTATAGGTAATTTATTTAGAAATTATACTCTTGATGAAAAATATTATATAAATTTTGTTGAAAATAAAATAACACTAACTGACTTGGAGAAAAATAATGAATTTTCTTACAATATTTCTAATTTATTAAAAGAAAATGTTGTAAAGTTAAATAAAAACAATAATGAAATTTTACATCCAAATGAACCTATTTTAATAGAATTTTCTATACTTAATTATGACTTCGCTATCTTGCCTACTATAGTACTTTTTAAAGAGAAAAATAATGAAATTATAGATTGTAGGATAGATGATGATGTAGAATGTATTTTTTTTATAAAGAAAAATTAATTAATTTTAACAAATATGAAAATATCCGTAGAACTTACATTTAGTCCATTACAAGACAATTTTGAACTACCTATTATTAATTTTATTAAAAAACTTAGAGTTTCGGGGCTTATCGTGCTTGAAAATCCTCTAAGCACACAAGTTTATGGAGATTATGAAACGGTGATGAATATGTTAAATAATGAAATAAAAAACGCCTTAGAATTGGTAGAAAGAGGCGTTATGTATGTTAAAATTGTAAAATCGGACAGACATAATTATGAGCCATTTTTTTAATTGGTTTTTTGAACAATATAAAGAAACTCCAATTCATCTTATTGTTATAGAAATAATCGGGGTTGTTTTTGGATTAACCAGTGTTATTTTCTCTAAAAAAAGAAATATTTGGGTATATCCTACTGGAATTGTTAGTACCCTTATTTTTGTGTATCTCCTTTGGATTAATAGGCTTTTTGGAGATATGCTTATCAATGCCTATTACACTATAATGAGTGTGTATGGCTGGATTATTTGGGCTAAAAGTAGCAAAGATAATATCCACATAGAAATTTCTAAAACAACCAAAAAAGACATTGTTATCTCTTTGGGATTAGCCGTGTTTAGTTGCCTTTTCGTTATGGGCGTTTATTATTTAAAACCTTATATCAATAATAATTTTTCTTGGGAAGGAATAAGTCTTGGTTTTCAACACTTTATATGGCAAGATTGGGTGGATATTCTAACAACTTCCATCTTCCTTGTAGGGATGTGGCTTATGGCTAAAAGAAAATTAGAAAACTGGATTTATTGGATTATTGGAGACATTATATCTGTCCCTTTGTATTACCATAAAGGATTGATTTTCAGTTCTTTTCAATATATTATTTTTACAATTATTGCTATTTTAGCTTATATAGAATGGAAAAAACACTATGCCAAACAGCAAGCAAAATTGGTAGAATAGCCTTTGTTGGTCCTGAATGCACAGGAAAAACAACCCTTGCCAAAGCTCTTGCAGAACATTACCAAACCCTATGGGTACCTGAGTTTATGCGCACGTATTTGCAAAAAAAATGGGACGAAAAAAAAGAAACTTGTATTTGGGAAGACCTTATTCCAATTGCAAAAGGACAAATAAGCTCTGAAAATGAATTAATTACAAAAGCCAATCAATATCTATTTTGTGATACTAATTTATTTGAGCTAATGGTATATTCTTATATTTATTATCAAAAATGTCCTACTTTTTTAGAAAAATATGCGCTAAAACATCAATATGATTTTATTTTTTTAACTAATATTGATGTCCCTTGGCAAGCCGACGATTTGCGAGATAAACCAAACGAAAGAAAAGAAATTTTTTCTATATTTAAATCTTTTTTAGAGAAAAATAATTATTCATTTACTATTTTGGAAGGAGATGTGGAAACTCGTATTCAAAAAGTAATTTCAAAAATTAACCTATGGAACAATTAACCGCTTTTGACAAACTTTTAATAGGAGAAAAAGGATTAGAAATCAACAAATTACAAGCTCAATTAGAATTATTTAAAAAAGGTATCCCTCCTTTAGATGTACTTCGTCCTGCCTCGTTAGATGATGGTATTTTAAGCTTTTCCAAAGAAGAAGCTATACAATATGTAGCCATTTACCAAAAGAAAAAAAGCACGATTGACATTCTGAAATTTGTTCCCGCATCAGGAGCTGCTACAAGAATGTTTCATTTTTTATCTAAATTCATAAACGAATACAAGCCTGATAACCAAACATTTGAAGAATATATTACAGAAAGTAATAATATAGAAACTAAAATTTTCTTTACGCATTTAACACAATTTGCGTTCTATGACACTTTGGAAGAATATCTTACAAAAAATAATTCTATAAAAAACCTATCAGAAGATGAAAAAAAACTTGCAATTGCTCGTATTTTACTTTTAGAAGAACCTTTTGCTTATCAAAATAAACCCAAAGGATTATTCCCTTTTCACAAATATGGTAACAGCTCCGTAACTGCCTTTGAAGAGCATTTCCAAGAAGCAGTTATGTATGCCACACAAGGCGAAAAAGTACATATACAATTTACTATTTCTCCTGATTTTACTAATGATTTCTTAAAAAAACTTGCGGAAATTCGCCCTATTTTAGAAAAAAGATACCAAATACAATTTGAAGTAAGTTTCACATACCAAGATAGTAGCACGGAAACTATTGCGGTTACTTTGGATAATATTCCTTTCAGAGACGATAATGATAATTTAGTTTTTCGTCCTTCGGGACACGGCGCTTTGTTAAAAAATCTTAATGAAACAACAGCTGACATTATTTTTATAAAAAATATTGACAATGTAGTAAAACAAGAATATATTGATGAATCTATATTCTATAAAGAAGTTTTAGCAGGAAAATTAGAAGAAATTAGGTCTCGATGCCATAAAATTTTACGACAAATCCAAAAAAATAAGATAAAAAAGAAAGATATTCCACAAATTTTAGCCTTTTTAATAGAATTAAATATTCAAATCCCTAATTATGTATATAAATTCACCAAAAAAAATATATTAGAATACATTTTTGAGGCATTAAATAGACCTATTCGCGTTTGTGGTATGGTAAAAAATGAAGGAGAAGTAGGCGGAGGTCCTTTTTGGGTAAAAGATAGCGAACAAAATAAATATCTACAAATCATTGAGGCTTCTCAAATTGACTTTAACAATCCGAAAAATAAAGAAATTTTTAACAAATCTACTCACTTTAACCCTGTGGATATCGTTTGTTGTATAAAAAATTACAGAGGAGAAACGTTTGATTTGTTTTCATTTGCAGATTTCAACCAAAGTTTAATCACTCAAAAAACACATAACGGACAGCCAATCAAAGCATTAGAACTTCCAGGACTTTGGAATGGTGGTATGGCAAAATGGATTTCTATTTTTGTAGAAGTTCCTGTTAGCACTTTCAATCCTGTAAAATCTGTTAATGATTTACTAAAAAAAGTCCATCAAGGAAATTAATTATTTAATATTTTTTTTTACATTTATGAAAATACAAGAAACAAAATTTTACCGAGAAATAAAACTATTAGGCACCGACGAAAATGACAATATACAACTCGTTGATAAATATCACTATGCGTCTAAAAGTCGTTCCTTTGAAAAATTATTAATGGACCTTTTGTCTAATATTTATCTCTATAATGACGACTTGGTTATCCATCGGGATAAAATGAAACACTTTATCAAATGTACAGATTTCCATTCATTGGAATATGCGCCCAAGTCCAATAAATTATATGAAGATGAAGAATGTTACTTTCACCCTGAGTTAGAACTTTTTATCCTTATCTCTCACAATCTAAGCAACGAGTACGACTCCGAAATGTTTGAAGAAGGATTGTATAAAGTAAATAATGTCTTCTATGACAATCGTAAAGCTGAAGTCAAAGATCATCTAAAAACACTATTCGCTGAGTATTTAGAGAAATACTTACCAAAAAAAGCAAAAGTTTCTATCTTATTGCGTACCACCCACGGATTTGACCTAAAAACCCATACCATAAAACCTTTTCGCATTGATTTTGAAACAATGTACAATGATGATTTCCAAGAAATCCATCAAAGAGTAAAGCAAAGCATCACCGATGAGAATAAAGGAATTGTCCTTTTCCACGGTATCGCAGGCTCTGGAAAGACAAACTATATCAAATGGCTCACCAGCCAAGTCCCAAACAAGAAATTTATTTTCGTGCCAACCACTATGATTAGTTCTTTAACAGATCCTTCCTTTATTAATGTTTTAATTGACAATAAAAATTCGGTCTTAGTCTTAGAAGATTGTGAAAATTATATCGCAGAGCGAAACGCTTTCAATAACAATACCGACGTTGTTTCTTCCATCTTGAACATTGCCGACGGAATGCTTTCCGATGTCTTGGAATGCCAACTCATCTGTACTTTTAACTCCGATATTTCTAAGATTGACTCTGCGCTTTTAAGGAAAGGAAGACTTATTGCTGAATACAAATTCCGAGAGCTTTCCGTAGAAAAATGTAATGCTTACCTACAATCCTTAGGGAAAGAAATGAACATCACAGAGCCACGCTCTCTTGCCGAACTCACCAATATGGAACTCAAAGAGCTAAAAGATAAAAACGAAAAGAAAATCGGTTTCCGCTAAAAAATAAATTATTTTTTCACTAAAAAAGATTTTTATTACAATTTTTTTTCGTACATTTGCCATTCCATAGAATAGTTTTTATTTTCTTTATTTCTAAAAACTATTTTATGGAATATTTTATATCTTAAAAAGAAGATATAAACTATTACTTAGAAAATATAAACTATCTAAAAGGAAAGATAAACTATTTAAAAGTTCATATAAACTATGGTTCAGGAAAGATGTCCTTTCTCTTAGGAAAGATAAACTTTATAATAGTTTATCATAACTATAAAAAAGAATTAAATTATTTTCAAAAAACTATCTTTCCTTTTAAATAGTTTTCAATGAAAATAAAAAAGTATAGAAAAACTATTCCATTATTAATCAAAAAAAATCGTTAGTTATGCCAAAGCCTTATGCTACACGTATTACCTCTGTAAAGGTAATGATTGACGCTCTTCGTAGAAATGAAGGAAAGATAACAAAAGTAGATAACTCTTTTGTTGATGAATTAGAAACACTTCGCGATGAGATAGAAAAACTCAATAGCGAACAAGAAAAACTAAAAGCAGACCTAAAAGCTAAAACAGAATTAGTAACCAACAAGCTAAAAGATTTAGAAGAAAAGTATGCTTTTGTAAAAAAACGTATAAAAGTAGATATTCCGCAAGTTTCTTGGAAAGAATTTGGAATAGATGCAAGTAGATAATTAAAAAATAACCTCATTTATTGTTTTTATTTAATGAACTACGTATATACTAAAATAAACCAACAAGTAGCTACCATAGAATTTGCAAGCGAACAAGCTAATGCACTTTCTATAGATTTACTCCATCAGTTGGCAAAAGAACTGAATACTATTTCAGATAATGACCAAATAAAAGTGGTTTTATTACAAAGTGGAGGAGAGAAAACTTTTTGCGCTGGTGCTTTTTTTGATGAATTAGTTCAGGTAGATTCTTTGGAAAGTGGTAAAAACTTTTTTAGCGGATTTGCTGTTGTTCTTAATGCTATTCGTAACTGCAAAAAGGTGGTTATAGGCAGAGCGCAAGGAAAAGCTGTTGGCGGAGGAGTTGGTATTCTCTCCACTTGCGATTATGTTTTCGCTACGGAAAATGCAAGTATCCGGCTTCCTGAATTGAGCATCGGAATAGGTCCGTTTGTAATCGCTCCTGCGGTACAACGAAAAATAGGTGTGGGCGCACTTTCCGAACTATCTTTCACGCCTGACCAATGGAAAAACGCATATTGGGCAGAAAAAAAAGGACTTTACGCAAGAGTTTTTGAGAATATCCAAGAAATGGATAAAGAAATTCAATATTTTGTAGAGAAACTCTCTTCATATCCTTCCAATGTCCTTTCTGAAATTAAGCAAATCCTTTGGAAAGATGAACCTTCTTGGGAGAATGTTCTCTTTGATAATGCGCAAATTTCAGGAAAATTAGCCTTGTCTGAATTTACCAAAGAAAAGTTAAAGCATAAAAACAAATGATTCCTTTACAACAAAATATTTCTGAGATACAAGAAAAGATTGCCAATGCTCCCGATAATGGTTATGCGATAGGCATACTTATAGGAAGCCTTTTACCTTTTGCAGTTTTAGCAATCTTGGGGTATCTTTTAATTTCCTATATGAAAAATAAACATAATTCCAAATAAAAATGTCAGTACAAGAAACTATTTTAGAGATTCGCTTAGATAATCTTGAACATAATGTACGTCAGCTTAAAAAATATTTAAAGGAAGAGACACTCTTTTTGGCAGTTGTTAAAGCCAATTCTTACGGAAATAATTCCGTAGAAATAGCAAAGTATTTGGAAAAGAAAAACTTAGCCGACTATTTTGCCGTTGCTTTTACCAGCGAAGGAGTAGAGTTACGCAAGGCAGGAGTAACAAAGCCTATTCTTATTTTCCATCCTCAATTAATAGATTTTGAGGATATCATTCGTTATGATTTAGAGCCCACTTTGTATTCTAAACGATTGATTAATCATTTCATAACGTTTGCAAAAGAAAACAACCTTAACGAATATCCTTTTCATATAAAATGTAATTCAGGAATGAATCGCTTAGGTTTTTCTGTGGAAGAAATAGAAGAGATTTGTAAGATAATTAAAGCGCAAAACTTTATAAAGGTAAAGACAGCCTTCTCTCATTTGTTGGCATCGGAAGATTTGCAAGCGCGCCCATTTATGGAAAAACAAATTGCTACTTTTAAAGATTTTCAACAAAGATTAGAGAATTATTTTTCTCATAAAATCATTTATCATAATTGCAATACTTCGGGAATACTTAACTATCCTCAGGCGCATTTTGATATGGTAAGAAGTGGTATAGGAATGTATGGTTTTGCTAATGATTCTCGTTTGCAAAAGGATTTCCGTCCTATAACTATTCTAAAAAGTATCATTTCTCAGATACACTATATAAAAGAAGGGGACTATGTAGGGTATAATTTTGGTTTCCAAGCAAAAGAACCAATGGAAATAGCTACTATCCCAGTAGGCCACGCTGATGGACTGAATCGCATTTATGGGAAAGAAGTAGGTTTTGTCTTTGTTAAGGATAAAAAATGTTCTATCGTGGGTAACGTTTGTATGGATATGATAATGGTAGATATTACAGGGTTAAACTGCGAAGAAGGCGAGGAAGTCATTGTCTTTGACGAGCGACACACCAGCGAAACTCTGGCAGAAACAGCACAAACCATCTCTTATGAGCTAATCACTTCCTTATCTAGAAGAATAAAAAGGAAGTTTATAGAAAATAATTAATTCTCTTTAAAAAATATGAAAAAAACTTTATCTTAAAATTAATATTTTAAGATAAAGTTTTTTCTATCTAAAATAAAATATTTTATTTAAAAGGAATAATTCATCTTTATTATTAAAAATATATTGTTCAAAAACAAAAAAACGGCTTAATTGCCGTTTTCTCTTAAAATAATTAGAATCTACATTAATTTTTATTGTCTTTAAAATAATTTAACTCCTACTCCTATTTGTAATTGCTCCGTAGTTGCTTTTCCTCCCAAATCGCTAATATCTGAAAAGCCCCAAACGTAACGACCATAAATAAAAAACGGATTTAAATTTAATTCTGCCCCAACAACGAATGAAAAATCTGAGTTTTTAAATAATTTTTTACTATTTTGCACAATACTTTCATCTCGATTGGTTAAAAATCCAAATTGAGGACCCGCTAATAGCGAAATTCTCCCTTGTGGGTTGTATTTGAGCAAAACAGGAACATTTACATAATTTAATTTTTTCCCTTTATCAAATTTGCTATCCCAAAGCTCTGAATAAGAGTCAGTTAAACGCGTATTGGTTTGATTGAACAGCACTTCGGGTTGGATTGCCCATTTCTCTAATACATTAAAATTAAAAAATCCTCCTAATTGATAGCCTAATTCGTACTTATCTCGGTAGGCTACTCCATCCACTTTTCCTAAATTAGCTCCTGCTTTCAGACCAAATTCTGCTTGTGAATAACCATTTGCAGAAAATAACAATGCTACCATTGTTGAAAATGTAAAAAATAATTTTTTCATCACTTAAAATTTTTAATTAATTCTATTTTTTAGTCTCAATATTTATGCCAAAAAAATATTTTTTATCGTTTTATTTATAATATTTTTCAAATAATTTAGTATTTGAACGTAAAATATAGTTATTTATTATATTTTTAAGCATTATTTTAACAAAATGATATTTCAAACAATAAAATGAAAAATAATAAAATATTCGCTTAAAAGATATTTTTTTATTGTATTTTTGCAGTGTAATTAAAAAAATAAGAAAAATGATAATAGCTCCTTCAATTTTAGCAGCAGATTTTGCAAATTTGCAAAGAGATATTGAAATGGTAAATGAAAGCCAAGCAGATTGGTTCCATATTGATATAATGGATGGCGTTTTTGTCCCTAATATTTCTTATGGAATGCCTGTTTTAGAGGCAATTAACCGATATGCACAAAAGCCGTTAGATGTTCATTTAATGATTATTGACCCAGACCGATATATTTCTACATTTAAAAAGCTGGGTAGTAAGATATTAACAGTACATTTTGAAGCGTGCAAACACTTACATAGAACTATTCAAGCTATAAAACAAGAAGGAATGAAAGCAGGGGTAGCCATAAATCCACACACTCCTATTTCTGTATTAGAAGACATTATACAAGATGTTGATTTAGTGCTTATTATGAGTGTAAATCCTGGCTTTGGAGGACAATCTTTTATAGAAAATACTTACAAAAAAATTATACAAGCGAAGGAACTTATAAACCATTTTAATTCTCGTGCATTGATTGAAGTAGATGGTGGAGTAAGTACCAAAAATGCTAAAAAACTTATGGAAGCAGGTGCAGATGCCTTAGTGGCTGGTAGTTTCGTTTTCCAGTCTGAAAATCCAAAAGAAGCTATTTCTTCCATTAAATTCTAAACTATGAAAAAGTATTTTTTTCTAATAAATTTACTTTTTTCAGTAAATCTATTTCCTCAATTTATTACCTCTAATGAAACAATAAAAAAAGATACTATTAATGAAGTTTCTTTTCTTTTTATTGGAGATATAATGGGACATTCTCCGCAAATAAATTCAGCATATAATACTGAAAATAAGCAGTATGAATATAACGATGTCTTTGAAAAAGTAGCTCCAATTATCCAAAAATATGATTTTGCTATTGCCAACTTGGAAGTTACTTTGGCAGGCAAACCTTACACTGGCTATCCTACGTTTTCCTCGCCTGATGCTCTTGCTTTTGCTTGCAAAAATGCAGGAATTGATGCTATGGTAACAGCTAATAATCATTCTTGTGATAGAGGATTAAAAGGAATTATGCGAACCATAAAAGTATTAGACTCGCTTGAAATAAAACGAACAGGGACCTTTACTGATTCCATAGATAGAGAAGTAAAAAATTTGTTATTTTTAGACAAAAACAATATTAGCGTAGGAATTTTAAATTACACATACGGCACGAACGGATTGCCTATCCCCTCCCCTACTATCGTGAATTTATTAGATACTTTACAAATAAAAAAAGATATTGAAAAGGCTAAAAAATATCCGTTGGATAAACTTATAGCTTTTGTGCATTGGGGAGATGAATATGCTCGGCTTCCTAATAAAGCACAGAAAAATATGGCACAATTTCTCTTCAAGAATGGGGTAGATATTATCATAGGTTCGCACTCACATACGTTGCAACCAATGGAAATTATCCCTAATACAGATAAATTGTTAGTGTATTCGTTAGGTAATTATGTTTCTAACCAAAGAAAACGCTATACTGATGGTGGTGCAATGGTAAAATTTGTTCTAAAGAAGGATAAAAAAGGGCAAACTTGGCTTACTGATGCAGGGTATTACCTTACTTGGGTACATATTTATGATAAAAACGGCAAAAAGAAGTACGAAATACTACCTTGTGCAAGCATTGAAAATAAAAACTTTGAAAACATAGAAGAAGATTCTCAAAAACAATTAAAAATATTCATAGAAGACTCTCGTAAGCTATTTAAAGACAATAACGTAGGAGATATTTCAGAGGTAAAAGAGTAGCTAATATTTATACAAGCAGTATTAAATAGGTACATAAAGTAACTAAAATAGAGGTAAGCATATGCATTACCTCTATTTTTATTATTAAATTAAAATTAATCTATAAGAATAACCTAAATATAATAACTTTTTTTGTTTTTAGCCATAAGAACCACCTAAATATAATGACTATTTTAATTTTTATCTACAAGAATTACCACAATA
>JAUMUT010000047.1 GCA_030530525.1 Capnocytophaga sp.
TATATAAATAAAAAATGTTTTTATATACTATAAAAATGTTCCTTTAACTAAAAAACATCTTTTCATATATAAAAACATTATACACTAATAGAAATAAAAAAAAGGATTATTACTAATCCTCTTTATTGTATATTTATTTCTCGTTAAATAAATTTAATTTCTTGACCCAAGCGGTTTTCTTATAGGATATAAATACATCTAACACTAAAAAGAATAGTGCAATGCCTAAGAACCATTGGAATTGATCTTTATAATCAGAAAATATCTGCGATTCATATTCGTTTTTCTCTATATTGTTTAAGGCTTTTTGGATATTATTGGTTACTTCACGGGTATTAGATCCGTCAAAATACTTTCCATTTCCTTCTTTTGCCATCTCTTCTAAGAGTTCCTTGTTTAGCTTGGTTATAACCACCTCTCCTTCCCTATCTGTTTTGAAGGTAGTTCTTCCATTCTCCTTAATAGGTATTGTGCTGCCTTGTGTGGTACCCAAACCAATCGTATAAACACGAATACCTTTATCCTTTATCTCATCAATTACTTCACTAACGCCTGCTTCGTGGTCTTCACCATCAGAAATAACGATTAATAACTTTGATGCTTGCGTACTACTCTTGAAATATTCTAAACTGACTTGAAGTGCATCGCCCACAGCCGTTCCTTGTGAAGAAAGCATATCCGTATTTAGCCCTTGCAAGAACATTTTGGCAGCGGAATAGTCCGATGTTAAAGGCAACATAGCGTATGCCTGACCCGCATATGGCACGAAGGCAATCCTATCACCTTTGAGGTTATTTATAATCTCTGAAACGATATGCTTAGCCTTTTCCATTCGGCTCGGTTTTACATCTTCGGCAAGCATACTTTTTGACACGTCAATAGCAAAGACAATGTCTATCCCTTCTCGCTTTACGGTCTCTATTTTTGTTCCTATTTTGGGGTTGGTAAGCCCGATGATTATGAAAAATAAAATGATGGCGAAGAAGCAAAACTTAACCCAATATTTGAAATAAGAACGTTCGGGTGCGAGCTTAGAAAGGCTTTCTTTGTTAGCAAAAATGCGTTGTGTTTTCTTTCGCCAAAGAAGTATGAGTACAAAAAATACTCCTAATATGGGAAGGAGTATCAGTAAGTAAAAATAAAATTTTTCGTCTATGTGTATCATTGGTAATTAATTGAAGAGATGACTAAATGAAACTTCTAAAAATGGTATGTCTTAATACAAATTCTAAGAGAAGACAGATGCCTGCCAGAATAGCCCAAATCCGAAATTTTTCATCATAATGATAAAATTTTAGTTCTTCTATTTTTGTCTTTTCCAAAGTATCAATTTCGTTATAAATTTGTGCTAATTTTTGGTTATCAGTAGCTCTAAAATACTTTCCACCTGTTATATTTGCAATTTCTTGGAGTAATTTTTCATCAATTTCTACCTTTGCCATTGCGTATTGTAAAGAGCCATCTGGGTTATAAGCCACTGGCGATAAGGCAGTTCCGTTTGTCCCTATCCCAATGGTATATACTTTCATTTTATATTCTTTGGCAAGCTCGGCAGCGCTTTGCGGGTCAATAACTCCTGAATTATTGACGCCATCGGTCATTAAAATAATTACTTTGCTTTTGGCTTTGCTGTCTTTTAGCCTATTGATAGCCGTTCCCAACCCCATTCCTATGGCTGTTCCGTCTTCAATTTCTCCGTGAGTTATTTCGTTAAGTGACTGAATAACAATATTATGATCACTTGTTGTGGGTACTTTGGTATAGCTTTCGCCAGAATAAAGAACAAGACCAATTCTGTCCGAATTTCTATCTTGAATGAATTGCGAAGCTACTTTCTTTAAGGCTTCTAACCTATTGGGTTTCAAGTCTTTGGCTAACATACTAGAAGAGATGTCAATAGCCAAGACAATATCAATTCCTTCGGTAGATTTTACTTTGGTTGTTTCAGAAGATGTTTGCGGTCTTGCTAAGGCTATGATTAAAAAAGAAATAGATAAAATCCTGAGAATAAACAAAATAGGACGAATTTTTACTTTCCAAGAAGATTTTAATTCAAATCCTTTGGTAGAAGAAAATGTTAAAGAAGCCATTTCTTTTTTTTGCCAATACCAAAACCAAAAAAGAATGATTGGAATAAGTAAAAAAAGCCAGAAAAAATAGGCGTTTATAAAGGTTGTTTCTTTCATTTTACGTTGTTAAACTTCGTTTTCGTTTCAGACCTCAAAAATACTACTATTTTTTGGGATTTTATGAAATCTGAATTTTTTTAAGAAAATTATAACCGATGTATTTTTTAAAACCATTGATTTTCAACGAGATATTTTTTAACAATAAAAATAAAATCTCTAAAAATTTATCTTTTTTGTTAAAATATAAAAGACTTGAAGAGAGAGTAAAATAAAAAAACCAAAGAAAGTTCATAAAAAAAATAAAAAAGAGAAGTTTTTTTCAATAAAAAAATGTAGTTTTGCCTTTCCAAATTTGAATAAAAATAAATTATGAGGACAATTCTACAAATTCCTATGGAAATGACTGGTGTTGAAGATGTTAGCGAAGAAAAAACACTCTCTATAATGAGTTTAATTTTTGATGGTGGGCTGGCTAATCTTCTTATCATTGGCGTATTATTCTTGATGCTTGCCATCGCTTTGTATATTTATTTTGAGAGAACTTTTGCTATTCGGGCAGCCTCAAAAATAGATAGTAATTTTATGAATATGATACGCGATAATATCTCTACAGGCAGATTGGAAGCCGCAAAAAACCTTTGTAATCAATACGATAGCCCTGTCGCAAGGCTTGTAGGTAAAGGAGTTACACGCATCGGGAAGCCTTTGGAAGATATTAACAAAGCCATAGAAAACGCAGGAACATTGGAGGTTTATAAATTAGAAAAAAATGTTTCCATTTTAGCTACTATTGCTGGTGCAGGCCCTATGATAGGCTTTTTGGGTACGGTGGTAGGTATGATTATGTCTTTCCACGAAATGGCATCTAGTGGTGGGCAGGCAGAAATGGGCTCTTTGGCTGGTGGTATTTATACCGCTATGACTACCACTGTGGCAGGGCTTATAGTAGGTATTGTTGCTTATATTGGTTATAACCACTTGGTGGTACGTACGAACAAAGTTGTTCATAAAATGGAAGCAACTACCGTAGAATTTTTAGATTTGCTCAACGAACCTATTTAGAAAATGAATATAAAAGGAAGAAATAAAATCAGTCCTGAGTTTAGTATGTCGTCTATGACGGATATTGTGTTTTTGCTACTGATTTTCTTTATGATAACGGCAAATAGCCCCAATGCTTTGGATTTACTTTTACCAAAAGCCAAAGGAAAATCAACCAATACACAAAATGTTTCTGTAAGTATCAGTAAAGATTTGAATTTCTTTATTGATAAACGACAAATAGACCCTAATAACCTTGAAACAGAGCTAAAATCGGTACTAAATGGCGTAGAAAATCCTACAATTATCTTGCGAGTAGAACAAAGTGTACCGATAGAAAATGCCGTTTCGGTAATGGATATTGCTAACCAAAATCAGTATAAACTCATTTTGGCTGTCCGACCTAAATAATTTTAGCTTATAAAATTCATTGGTCTTTACTAAATTTTTTGTTTTTATGATTTTAGATACAATACATAAACGAAAAGCATTTGCTATTACATTGGTAATCTTGATATTATTAATTATAGCTATGTTTTTATCAGGAATGAAATACCTTGTACCACCGCCCGAAAAAGGAATATTAATCACCTTTGGGACGGATAGTAAAGGTATGGGCGAAATCAATCCGCCTAAAATTTCTGAACCTGTTGTATCTCCAAAAAATGTAGAAGAAACTCCTGAAACTCCCGTTATTGACGATACGCCAGAAAAAGTTCCGGAAGAAATACTAACCAATGACCAAGCCGAAACAGAATCGGTAGTTATTCCTAAAAAGGATAAACCTAAAAAAGAACCAAAACCGCCCACTCCAAAACCTTCTTCCGAAGTTAATGACGCTTTGGCAAGTATTATGAATGCCAATGTTCCTAACCCTCGCAAAGGCAACGGAGACGGCAATCAAGGTGATGATAAAGTACCAGGATATAAAGGCGACCCAAAAGGCGATCCTTACTCTAATAGCTTTTACGGAAATGGCGAAGGCGGAGGAAAAGGAGATGGAAAAGGCTGGGGACTTAACGGACGCAACCTTAAAGAAGGGGCAAAAATAAAACAAGAATGTAACCAAGCAGGAAAAGTAGTCGTAGAGGTTACCGTTGATAGAACAGGAAAAGTAATAAAAGCTGAAGTAGGAAAAAGAGGAACTACCAATACCGCCCCTTGTCTTGCCGAAGCAGCGAAAAAAACAGCTCTTACCTACCGATGGAACGCAGATGAAAATGCTCCTGAAAGACAAATAGGCTGGATAGTAATTAACTTCAAATTAGGTGAATAAAAAATAATCCCCATAGCTAAATGTTATGGGGATTTTATTATTATTTATTCTTTAAAAATCTATTGGTCAAATACTTACGAATAGGCTCATCGTATAATTTTTGAACTATATAAGCCAATAAAATAGAACCAAAAAACACCATAAGCCCTTGCAATACAGGGAAATCATTAGTTAATCCGTTATTTTTCACCCACGCATAATAGTAATAAATAATTGGGTAATGTACCATATACAACGGATAAGATAAATTCCCTAAAAATTTACAAATATTTTTAGTAATTTTGCTCTTAGGATTTTCCGAAGCTGTAAAATATACAATAATAGGAAAAATAAGAGATACACACAAAATATCATACAAACCATTGAGCCAAAAATGGTCTTCGCCTCCTAATCTTGGATACAAAGCAATGATTATCAACAAAATAGAAGCAATCCAAAAACTATTTTTCACAAAAAAAGGCTTGAAAATTTTAGACAATAATAACCCAAAAGTAAAAGAAAATAAAAATCTTAAAGAACCTATGATCGCCCCTTCGGTAGTAAGCGACCAACCTGCCCCTATAAAACCATCTTTCCCGAAAATAGCAAAAGAAGCCAAACCAATTCCAAATAAAACTATTAAAATTTTTAATGCTTTTACAGAAAATTTACGAATAAAAAGCGCATAAAGTAAATTTCCTACATATTCAAAAAATAACGACCAACTTGGACCATTTAGCGGATACATTTCTCCAATTCCTCGTATTTCGGTATTAGGCGTTGCAGGAATTAGGAACAAATTCAATAACGTTGCGCCACACAAAGCCCAAAAAGAAACTTTGGAAACGTCCCAAGCCTCACACCCTTGATAATAAAACAAAACAGCCCCAAACAAAGCACCAAAAATAACCATAGGATGTAAGCGAATAAGTCTTCGCTTTAAAAATTCTTTATTTGTTAAATTTTCCCAACGAGAATTATAAGCGTGCCCTATAACAAACCCTGAAAGGATAAAAAAGAAATCCACCATTAAATAACCGTGATTGACTTTTTGGGTAAGCATATCTGTGGTATGCGCCTCAAAAATATGATACCAAAGTACCATAATTGCTGCCACTCCCCTAAGCCCATCTAACAGAATGTAATACGATTTTTTCTCCGAAGAAGTAATTTCTGCTTGCATTATCTTATTTTTAAATTATTAAAGATACAAAAATAATCATTTTTATTTCTTTTCCATATTTATTTCTTTTTTTTAACATATATAACTAAAAAGTAATATTTTATAAAATATATTCACATTTTATTATGTTTTTACAATTAAAATTAAAAACAATACAACATTAAAGTTAATTTTTTATTTTTTACAACACAAAAAATCATTATTTATTAATGATTTAATACAAAATAATGATAATTTTTTATATTTTTACTTGCAAGAATAAATTTTATTTTATACATTTGCACCAATAAATCATTATTTATATTTAATTTAAATATTTTTATTGTGAGAAAATGGATCGTTTCATTTGGAATGATGGGAATATTAATTTCCTGTCAGCGTGAAGATGTATCTACATCGTTCACAGAAGAGACATCGATTTCGGCATTAGCTTCTCCCAAAGCTATCGAAACGAATACTTCCCTACTTGCGATGACAGCCTTAACAGGTCAAACGCATATTTCTGTGGAAGAAGCCCAAAAAACAGCTCTTGCTACGGCTATGCAAATGCGTGAAGTAGAAGGAATTGTAACCAAAAGCCCATTAGAAATTGCATCTGTGGAGGTTGTAAAAGACAATACCCGAAAACCTTATGTCGCTACCAAAGCAGGAACAACAGAGCAAGCTGATGTATATATTGTTAATTTTGCTAATGAACAAGGTTATGTCATTACTTCTGCGGATAGACGTTTGCCAAGCGTATTGGCTTACAACTCTTATGGGCATTTAGGTGATACTCCTGATAACCCCGGACAAGCTATTTTGTTTAGTTATATGCAAGAGTTTATTCAAAACGAAAGAGAAAGTTTTGAGGCCAATAAAGAAAAATTGATACAACAAGCAGAAGAAGAAATTTTCAAACAACTCTCCAAAGAAAAACAAGCTGAACTTATAAAAAAAGGATTTTTTGATGAAAAAGGGAAACGTGTAAAAACGAAAGGAAAGAAAATAGAAACAGAACCAATACCTTTTTGTTTAGAGAATTATATTTTTTCTTCTGTAGAAGATGAAATAGAATATTACAATAGCATTACAGGAACAAGTTATGGAGATTGGAAAGTAAAAAGTATCATTCCTCCCTTATTAAAAACTCTTTGGAGCCAAAGTGGAAGTTATAACAATAAAGTACCTATGTATTGTGACAACATAAAGGACGAAGCTCCTGTGGGTTGTGTAGCTACCGCAGTAGGGCAAATATTAGCATTTCATAAAAAGCCTACTATTTTTAAAGGTAGAGCTATGCATTGGGAAGATATGATAAAAACAGATAGAGGAGATATGTTTTCTAGTATTTATAGTTACAACATACAAACAAATACAACAGCCAAAGAAGATATACAACACCTATTAGCTCACTTAGGAGATAATGATTTATTAGCTATGAGTTATGATTGCAAAGGCAGTGGCTCTAATAAAGCTTTGGAAACTTTACATAGTTTAGGATACACTAATGCAAATAAAATAGACTTTAATCACGGGAATGATGCTATCAATGAAATAAAAAAAGGATATCCTGTTTATATAGAAGGCTGTGCCTTAGAAAAGACCTATTCTAGTTCCTCTAGTTGGTGGATATTTAAAGATGTCAAAACAAAAAAATATTATGAAGAATGCCACGCTTGGGTGCTTGATGGTTATGTACTAAAAACTCAGCCTATGACTATTCATATAGTATGTGGCAAAATAGAACCTATCTATTATAAAAGTGAAAATCCAGTCCAATTAATACACAATAATTTTGGTTGGGGAGGTAGTACTAATGGAGAAAACAAAGCAGGAACGGGTTGGTATCATATTGGTGTCTTTAACTCCAATAAAAATCAAGAATCTTCTAATTTATATAAATCAGGTATCAAAGGAGATTATAAATTTTTAAATAAAATTATCACTAACATAAAATAAATTATATTATGAGAAAGTTTTTATACATTTTTTTATCCGTAGTTCTTTTTGTAAATTGTAGCACAAAAGAAGAAGAGAAATGTTCGAACACAGGCGTTCCTCCTGCTCGTTTTATTTTTGTCATAAAAAAAGACATTTCAAAAGCACAAGATTTTCTTAGCACTAATAATCAAATAGATAATTCTGTACATTTTTATAGAATAGACAGAAACACAAAAGAAACTCTGGAAACTAGTTACTCAGAAACATCGGAAAGTGGTGATTATATTTCCATTAGATTAAATAATATAAATACCATTAGTACAGGAACTTTACAAACTTTCTATTTAAACAATAAAGGAACACCCATAGAAATACAAGTAAAAATAAATACCGAACATACAGAATGTGAAGGAAATATGCATAGAGTAAATGAACTTATTATTGATGGGGAAAAACGTAATGCTAATTTTTTACTTGAATGGAGTCCTTTTATTAACTATGAAAATAAAGAACTTCCTTCTAATTTATCCTATTAACTTAATACCACAGGAAGTTTTTACTTCCTGTGGTCAAAATCATTATTATGCGATACTATTTTTTCTCATTTATATATGTTTTATTTTTATCTTGCCAAAAGGAAATACCATCAGAAATCTCTGAAAAGAAAGAAGTAACCCTTGTTTATATGGTTGCAGACAATGACCTATCATCATATGCTATCAAAGATATCAATGAAATGGAAAGTGCTTTTATCCCTAATGGCAAAGATAAATTTTTAATTTATATTGATACCTATGCCTCTTCTGGATTACCATCACATCCCGTTTTATTAGAACTTGTACCCGACAAAACAGATTTAATAGCCTCTAAAATTATTTATTCCTACCCTGAGCAAAATTCTGCTAACGAAAAAGTCTTTACCAATATCCTTAACGATGCGTTTTCTTATTACGAAGAAGGTTCTATAACCAAAGGACTAATTTTATGGTCACACGGAAACGCTTGGTTTCCAAAAAACTATCATCTATCTTTTGATAATTCTAATCTTGTAAAGTCATTCGGAAAAGACCAATCACCACAAGAGGATACAATGGAAATAATAGAACTTGCAAAAGCTATTGAACCTTATCATTTTGAATATTTATTGTTAGATGCTTGCTTTATGGCTTCTATAGAAGTATTATTTGAATTGCGAAATTCTACAAAATTCTTTATTGCTTCACCAACAGAAATACTTGCTAATGGTTTTCCCTATCATCTTATAATGCCTTATCTTACTGATAACTTGAATTTAGAAAAAGTAGTACAAACTTACTATAATTATTATCAAAGTCAATCTAATATACAAACATCTGCTTCTATCGTATTAATTAATAGTTATTTTTTAGATGATTTATCTAATTTATATAAAAAAATATTTATAAATAGTAATAATAAATCTATATCTATTAACCATTTACAGCAATATACTAGAAATAATATAAATTTATTATTTGATTTAAAACAATTATTATTACAAAATGAAATCTATGTTTCTGAAATAGAAAAATTATGGAAAAATATATGTGTTTTGGAAAAGCATTCTCCTAATTTTATAAACCTTTCCCTTTCTAACTGTAACGGAATTAGCACCTATTTATTTAATTCAAATACTTTATTAAATGATTATTATAAATCTTTATCGTGGCATAAAGCATCTTCTATATCTCTTTATTCTTATAAGTAATTTTTATATATATCTTTCTTGCTCCAAAGAAAATATAGAACCACAAAAATATGAAATACAAATTAAAAATAGTTATTTTGAAGAAATTAATATCAATATTTATCCTTTTTTTAAAGATAAAATAAATAGTAATTCTTATTCTAAGTCTTTTTATTTAACAAAAGGCAAATATACTATACTTTGTACTACATTTTCTAATTTACAACTACAAAGTAATTTTTATATACAGGGAACAAAAGAACATATAATTATAGAAATATCTAACAAAGGAAAGATTTTTTTATATTAATACAATATATTATATAATATCATATTTAGTTTTTTATATATTAAATAAATTATAATAAATACTATTATAATGTATTTTATTTTTTATAAGTCAAATATATATATTACTTAGTCATTAATATATTTGAGTT
>JAUMUT010000048.1 GCA_030530525.1 Capnocytophaga sp.
ACAATATTAACTCCGTAGAATGCAAAATAAAGTCCGTAGGACACAATATAAAGTAGAAATTTATTAAATTTAATCGTTTAACCATTAAAAAACAGAAAAAAATGGCTACAAGATTTATCTCATCCGACAAATTCAAGAACTATTCCTTCATTTTTGAGAATATTTCTAAGAATGACACCCTAAAAACAGAATTAGCCGAGTACGGCTATGGCGAACAAGAGATTGCGCAAGGCAAAGCCCTCTACGATACCGCCGCTCAAATGTACGAAACCAACAAGCGTGAGACCTCTGAGGAGACCCTCGCCTACAACGAGCTCGCCAAAAAGCTCGAAGCCTTTAAAAACGTCTATGCAACCGACCGCAAAAAGGCGAAAATCATCTATAAGGAAGAGCCGAAAATCCTTTCTGCCCTCCATATCAAAGGCGCTGCCCCCTTGCGCACCAATAAGCTCATTGAGGACATCGAGGCGTTCTACAAAGAACTCAAAGCAAAACCCGATTTGCTCGCTCCCCTCAACCGACTTAAAATCACCGCCGAGCATATCGATGCCCAGCTTACCGCATTGGCTGCCGTAAAGCAAGCCGAAGCCACCTACAATCTCGAAAAGGGCGAAAGTCAGCAGGCTACCAAGGACAAAGACGCTGCTTTTGCCGCCTTCGAAAAGTGGGTACGCGAGTTTTACGCCATCGCTAAAATCGCTTTGGAAGACAAACCCCAACTCTTGGAAAGTATCGGCAAATTTGTAAGAAGTTAGAGGAAAATTATTTAAAAAATGAATAAAACAGATAAAAAATGACAAAGAATATTACCATTTGGATTGTTAGTGTGCTGTTTTTACTGATGACTTGTGCAGGTATCAATGATTTTTATCATACAATGACCTATGATGAAGCGTATATCGGTAGCCATTTTGGCGCAGGAGGACTGATTTATTTCAAAAATTATCCTTTGTCATTAGCTGTTTTATTCGGTATTACGGTATTTTTGCCTCCTATAAGTGTTATTATGGTGTTGTTGTTTCGCAAAAAGGTCGCCGCTTCTATAATGATGTACGCACTTATAGCAATGTTGCTTTTAGACGCTTATACCTTTTGCTTTCGCCAGCGTTGGCAGTTATTAGGGGAACAAACCTCTGTATATGATGTAGTAATCTTAGGAATTTTTCTTTTATACTACCTATATCTTTTGTTGTTAAAGAAAAAACACATCATTAAGTAACACAAATTCGCCCTTCGGATTGCATTTCGGAGGTAAAAACAACTAACTTTTAGAAAATATCAGCAAGTTTGTAAGGAGTTAGAGGGATTTTATTAAAAACTATTTAAATAAAAAGAAAATGAAAATCATCGGAATTAGTGTACGCACTACCAATCAGAACGGACAGGCGATGCAAGACATCGGAAACCTTTGGCAACGCTTTTTTAGTGAGCAACTTTTGGAAAAAATACCCAATAAGGTAAGCGATGCCATTTATAGCATCTACACCGATTACCAAAAGGACTATACAGAGCCTTATACTTGTATCATAGGGGCAGAAGTTACCACACTCGGCACGATTCCCGACGGCTTAGAAGGCAGGGAATTTCCCGAACAAACCTTTCAAAAGTTTGTAGCCAAAGGCGCAATGCCTCAGGCAGTAGGGGCGATGTGGCAACATATCTGGGACAACGACGCTACACTCCATCGCACTTATATATATGACTATGAAATGTACACCGAGAAGTCTCAGCAAGGAGATACCTCCGAGGTAGATATTTTTATAGGTATAAAAGAGAACAAATAACCCTAACTTTTAGAGAATATCGGTAAGTTTATAAGGAGTTAGAGAGAAAAATAAGCAAATAAGTAGGGGATGTACAAAAAAAAAACTTTTGCGTTGCTACAACTCCCCCTCAAAGAGGGGGTGGGGGGAGGTTAATAACCAGAAAAACACAATATAACCTCCCCCGTTCCCCCTCCAAAGGGGGACAACCCGTATAAATTTCGGACAGCTTATTAAAAAATACCCTTCGGATTGCACTTTGGAGGAAAACAACTAATTAATTTCATACGGAATGGATTTAGCTATTGAAATTGACAAAATCACTCAAACAAATTTCTTTACTAAAATGGGTGTAAAGGAATTTTTGGGCAATAATATCATTCTTTTGAAAGATGTGGAGCAGGCTTTTGTAAATCCTACCGAAGAAGCCTTTGCAGGAATGTATAAAGAGGTGAAATGGTTGCCCTCAGCCCTCACCGATACAGACCCTTTTTACAAAAACATACAAATTCCTGAAAATCTCTTGCCTTATAGGAAGGAAATTGTTCAACTTTTCCTAAAAAAGAACCGCAATTTGGACAAAAAGTTGTTTTCTTTTGGAGCGTATGACTTTACAGAAGTCGCAAAGAAAGGAATTACCTTTGCTTTTAGGCAGTATTTGGTAGAAAAACAGCTAAGTCTGGGGAATTTTTGGGAAAATATAGTGAATGTATATAACTCAGGGCATTGGGCAATAGGTTATTACAAAGAAAAAATATTTGCAATTTAAAAAATAAATATCATTATGATGACAACCTTTAATTTTGAGCTTTTTAAGAAGCGTTTAAACCTCTATTTAGAGAAAATAGAAGCCCTTGGTGGCGAAACAGAGCCTTTAACGATAGAAAAACCCACTACAGAGGAGGAAATCAAAGCCGTAGAAGCGCAATTAGGCTATACTTTGCCTCCGTATTTCCGCGAAGTACTTTTAGAGAATACCGCTCATTTGGAGTTTTATTGGAATATTAGTGATATTACAGATGAAGACGAAGATTTTCTTCCTGAGGAATTAGCTGAAATCTTCTGTGGAGAATTGCTTTTCGGTTTGGATTTGCTTTTGGGCTATGAAGAAAATCGTAAAAGCTGGGAAGAGGACGTATTTCCCGATTACAACAACGAATACGACCGTGTTTGGCATAACAAAATGTGTTTCCACATTGTAGGCAACGGCGATTATATCGCTATTGAGTTAGAACCAGAGAACTATGGCAAAGTTGTGTATGTGAGCCACGACGGAAGCGACAATCACGGCGTATATTTAGCCGATAACTTTAAGGAATTTCTGATGAACTACGCTGCTATTGGCGGTACAGGGGGCGAGGATTGGCAATGGGAGCCTTTTTATACCGAAGGCAAAGGCATAGACCCCACCTCAGAGAACGCCCAAGCGTGGTATAAGGTATTGGGAATAAATCCAAAGGAGTTGGAAGGGTAAAAAGTAATACGACAAACAGCAAAAAAATGAAATGGATAGAATATTTTTCAGAAAAAGGCGATGTTTGGCAGTTATTTGTAGAAGATAATTACGAGGAAACCCAAGCCGATACCATAGCACACAATGGCAATGAAGCTGTGATGCGTTTTGAGATGCCAACGACTGATAAGGTGCAGGTAACTATCATTCCTGCGGCGCGTACTGTGGATAAAATAAAAGGACAGGTAGGTAATGAAAAACATTTTTACCTCAAACTGAGCCTTATCAATGGTGATGATTGGTTTGCTATCAGTCAGCAGGCATTTTCTAAGGAAGAGATATTACAATATGCTTCTCTTTTTGTAGGATTGAATAAATTCCAAGCCGAAAGGGTATGGAAATCCAAGAAATTAGGCGAAGTCAATACAATAAGACTTGAAAATAAAGAAGAAACAACTAATTAATTTCATAAAATAAATATCATTATGACAACAGTATTTAATTTTGAGCTTTTTAAAAAGCGTTTAAACCTCTATTTAGAGAAAATAGAAGCCCTTGGTGGCGAAACTGAGCCTTTAACGATAGAAGAACCCGCCACAGAGGAGGAAATCAAAGCCGTAGAGGCGAAATTAGGCTATACTTTGCCTCCGCATTTCCGTGAAGTACTCTTAGAAAATACAGCTTATTTAGAGTTTTGGTGGTATATTGATGATCTCACAGAAGAAAACGAAGATTTTTTACCTGATGAATTAGATAATATTGCTTCTGGTGAGTTACTTTTTGGATTGGATTTACTTTTAGATAATGAAAGATCCCGAAAAGGTTGGGTAAGAGATGTTTGTCCTTCTAAAAGTAAGGAATATAGCCGTGTGTGGAACAACAAAATGTGCTTTCAGGAAGTAGGCAACGGAGATTATATCGCTATTGAGTTGGAGCCAAACAACTATGGCAAAGTAGTATATGTGAGCCACGACGGAAGCGACAATCACGGTGTATATTTAGCCAATAACTTTAAGGAATTTCTGATGAACTATGCAGCTATTGGCGGTACAGGAGCAGATGATTGGCAATGGGAACCCTTTTATACCGAAGGTAAAGGTATAGACCCCACCAGTGAGAACGCCCAAACGTGGTATAAAGTCTTAGGGATAGACCCAAAGGAATTGGAGGGATAAAATAATTAAAGCAATACAAATATGTCAATGGAGCAAAAAGATAAGCAACTTATTTCTGAAAAATATTTAGAGCAACTCATCGCACCCGAAGAGTATAATGAAAAATACGAGACTTTTTTTAATGATGATAAGGCAAAATCACAAATTTTAGCTACCTCTTTGCAGGTTTCACAAGAGGAATTAAAAGCAGTGCAGGATTGGTTTTTGCTACTTTTGCAAAAACTTTGTAAGTTAGAATCCAATGATACACATATCATTGAGGAGCTTGATATTTGTCTTGAAAAAACTTCTGCAAATTTAAGTCTCAATGCCAATAAACTCATCTTGGCTAAGCTCATTTATTACAACAACATTATCGTAAGTGGGCATTTGCGGTCATTGGTTTTTGGGATTATGGCGAAATTTTTAAATGACAAGGTGGAGCAATATATGCCATTCGCCGACTTCACTCTTGCTGAATTTACCGCACTTAGCGAGTATTTAAAGCATAATTTTTATGTTTCTCCAAATGGCGACTTACTCGAAAATATCATAAAAATAGAAAAGCGAAATAAAATTTTCGCCAAAGCAAATGATGAAGAAAAACTTGTTATTATACAAAATTTACTTCAAATCATCAATGATAAAGGGTTTCATCACGACCTTGTTATCTTTAAAAAAATTTTAGATGCTATCAAAGTCAGCGATGAAAAAACGATTTATTATGTTACAAATTTTATCCCGAAAATTAAGCAAGGTTGTTATTTGGTTACCAATAAAATCTTAAATTTAGCTTGTTTTGAGGGTAAATTTGAGTTATGTGCAAAAACCTTAAAATGGCTGGATAGCGCACGAGGTAAAGAACCCGTTAAGGGCTGGCTGACTAAATTTAACGAACTTAAAAATGAGCTTGGTAAAGAGGCAATGCAAGAGATAGCAGATGAAATTTTTAAATTTAAATCGCTTGAGCATCACGACTTCGGTTCATTTAGCTGGGCTGATGAAGTTATGAAACGCTTCATAAAATCAGCTGAGTGGATAAAAGAATTGTATTAACTTAAAACATTACAGCGTATGTCAATGGAGCAAAAAGATAAAGAACAATTGGAGCAACTTATTGCTTCTGAAAGGTATCAACAAATATTGGATAGCCTTTGTGCAATTATTGATATGGTATTTGAGGAAGAAATACCGAGCTTTACCGTACTGAATTATACGCATAAAGCCCTAAAAGATGCAGGTGTTACGCTAAGCGAAATCACCCCAGTAGCATTCGCGGACGAGCATTTCCTGAACTTTACCATTCTCAAAATGAATCATATTAAGAGCAGGGAAACGATGCATTTCAACAAGGATTTCCTCATTCGCAATATGATAGAATTTTATTTCCTCAAAGAAAATCCTAAGGCGTTGCCTGATTATTTGAAGAAAGCAGGGTTAAAAGGCAAGTATGCGACCTCGCTAAAAAAATGGCTTACAGAGGCTACTGATACGGAGCTTGTCGCTGCAGTTTCTGCTTATCTCAAAGAACTCAAGGAGAAAAGAAAAGGCGCAGAGCAGACAAGCTCACAAACGGCTACCCCTGAGGATTGGCAGCGACTTTCGGCGGTATATCCCAAACTTACCAAGCAGGTACTGAAGGATTTTGATGAATATAATGTGGTTACCGCAGGCATTCCCTTAGCCGAGATTACCCAAAAGAGCCAAGACTTGGGCGTTACTTTCTCCGAAGAACTTATTTTATTCTTTCAACACATTGGCGAATTGCGTTTGGAGGGCGTAGAAATCCGCTTTGCCGACTTATATACTGACGAGTTCAACGGCAAACCTTACTTAGTGTTGGGCGAATTTTGGAAATACGGTGATGGCGACAAGTTGCTCTATGCTCCCGACACGCACCAAATATTTTGCTTTGCGCACGAATACGCCAAATCCAAAGTTATCAAGCAAGCTGACACTATGACGGATTTTATAGAAAAGAAATTAGTGAGTTATTTAAAGAATTATTAAAAAAATGTTCAACTTATTCAAAAAGAAACCTACTTTTACCTCCGCAATGCAAGAGTTATTTGTAAAAATAAGTCTTGCTTTACCAGATAGCTATAATTATTTACATAAACAATTAACAGAAGGAATTATCAAAGATGTTAAAAAGCCTGATGGACAGATGTATCAGCTGAGATTAGATATTCCTCTGCTCAATAAATACGAAGACAGAAAAGGACGGAATTTCTTGATTGAAAATATCGTAATAGGGTCGGTTGCATCGGGCAAAAGTTGTGTAGTGAGTTGGGATATTGCTTATGGCTTGCTGTTAGCCTATTTTACGGATAACAATGAGTTTGTACAATGGCAGGCGGAGGCGGTAAGCATTGATACTTCTCGCATTCGTATCAAATACTTAGACGATAGCCCTATTGAAAAACTTCTTTCTAAAAAAGAATTGCAATATATAGCCCTCAATGACCTTTATGAGGTCTCTTTAAACGGCAAAACTTATTATCACGTGCAGGATATTACCGATGGAGACGGTGATTTTATTGGAATAGACAACGATAAGAACGTTTATGAGTTCAGGCACGACCCTTTTGAAATCACTTTGCTAACAGAACCCTTAGAAACTATTTTAAAGAGCAACACAGCTCTTACCTAATAGTGAGTTATTTAAAGAATTATTAGACCATTATGAATATAGAAATTTTAGCACCTTATTGCACTACTGCAAAACAGCAAAAACTCCTTGAAAAGCTCCGCAAAAAGCTTTCGCTCAAGAGTAGTAAAGATCTACAAACGGTTACCGAACTCGTGGAGTGTCTGTTTGTAAGCAATCAATTTGAGGGTTTATTAGCTTTCTTGCCAGAAGTACTTGCAGTACCTTTTGCTGCAAATTTTAACCTATGGTACCCCATAGAACGCTCTTTTGCACTCATTGCCGAAGTACCTACCATCACCCCAGAACAACGCAAAGCGTGTTTCCTACACTTTAAAAGCGTTACTGATTACAAAGGCTTACCTGATTTTCAAGATATGTATGATTACTATTTCCAAGATTATTTGGCACTTTACTTTGTAAACGATACTTTGGAATATCTTCGCAAGAGTATAGCAGAAAAAGAAACTTCCTATGAGTTTTCATTCCGTATGAGCCTAATCATAGACGCTTCACGGGTAAAACTCATCAATGAAGAAGTAGATTACAAAACACTTGAATTTCCCAAGAAGGATCGCCAGCCCACTTATAACAGCCGAGAAGAGCTCCAAGACTATATGAATACCCTTATAGCCGAGCAACTCACTGCCTTGCAGGATAAGAAATTTGCAAAGTATTATTAGTATTTTTAATTGCAAATACCTATTAATGAACCCGAAAAATTAAGTGTAATAGAATGAACTCAGCAGAAATAAAAGCAACGGTTTTGTATATTCAGGGCTTACAAGCCATTTGGAAAGAAGGTTACAACGCTGAAAAAGTAGGCGATTATACCTTTAATTTTATATGCAGAGACTACGATACCACCGATGAGTTGTGGGAAGTATTGGACGAATTGCAGTTTATGGGCGAAGGCGAAGAGTGGGAAAAGACAGAAGAAGAGGTTGCCACGCTCATTGAAGAGAAATTAGGAATTAGTATTTATGAGCCTATGAGTATACTTTCTTACATAACTAATTTGTTTATAAAGCAACTTACTAATGATTTCTCAACCGATTTATTAGTTTTATCGCTTATTGAACAAGCAAAAGAACTTATGGCTTACGAAGAATATATTTTATCGTTAGAAAACTTATTGAAAAGCCTTTTGGAGAAACGTATCTTTATTCCAAGAGATACTTTGGCTATTTTGGATACTATTGAAGATACTCAAATTCAACAATTACAGCAAGCCTTATGGAGAATATAAAATATTATCGAAAAAAATAAACACCCTACAAAAAAAAATCACATTTAAGACTAAACGTGATTTTTACTAATTTGTTTTTTAAAAACGAATTACTACTCCTGCGGTATTCCCTCCAAAAACAGGGGTAACTGTTACTCTTGCATCTTGGTTTCTGTTATACACTTCTACGGCTTGGGCTTTTCTTTTATTAGCTTGTTTTCCTAAAATTAAAGCAGGGATAGATAAACCAACAGCTCCACTAAGTGGGATAAGATAATCATAATTGTATGTCGTATAGCCATATCGGTCGGTAGTAGGTTTGTTATCCAGAGCCATAATAATGCCTACCGTAGAACAAATTATAGAACCTACACTACACACAATAGAACCTGCCCGAAACCCTTGTGATTTTTTATAAAGTCTCTTAGCCTCAAAGTCTTGATACAAAAGATTTTTCATATCTCCTCCGCTAATACGTTGTCCATTTACAAAGTTTTCTCCCTCCACAGAAGTTATTCTGTATTTGTAGGCAGTCGCCTTGTTTTGGCTTTCTTCATTAAAAATATCTTTTGTTCCATTCTCATAACGAATTAACAAAATATCCGATTTCAAAATCGTATAAACAGGGCTTTGCGGATTGTCATATTTTTTATATCTCACTTCTTTTACATTGACTTCCAGCACTTCTGCCTGTATATCCTCTCCCTTTTTGGTGGTAATTACATCTTGTGCATAACCCGAAAAACCTAATAATCCAACAATAAATACTATTAAATGTTTCATTTTTTAATTATTTTATTAATATTCATTTTTTCTCTAATTGCATTTTATTTTTTTGTTAAATAAACAAAAAGTCACCCATTACTAAACCTATTGTAATAGGTGTCTTTTTACAAAATAATTTTTAAGCAAATTAGTATTATCAATTATATTTATATTTAATATACAACTAAAAATCAAAGTTTTATATATTTATTTATAGCAAAAAGTAAATATTCCAAAAAATACGTTTTCTCTATGATATAAAATTTAATCCAATTATACTATCAAAGATTGATTAAACACGTGGCAAAATTATAATTTTTTTAGCATTAATTATAATTTAAAATGTTAAATTTTTAGTTTTAATTTAAAATATTTTTCTTACTACTGAGTATCAGTGTTTTACAAATTAGTTAAACTAT
>JAUMUT010000016.1:0-16256 GCA_030530525.1 Capnocytophaga sp.
AAAATATATAATATAACTATTTATGAATATAGATATTAGTAAAAAAGGCATTCGTATAGATAACAATCTTCTAACAGAACTTTCTGAAAATTATATTAAAGAATTGTTAGGAGAGCCTCGAATTGCTAAAATAAATGAAGAAGATATTCCTTATAAAGCTATGTATATATGGGATTATTTAGGAATATATGCTTTTGTATCTAAAAATGGTAATATATCTACCATAGCTTGTAGAGTACAGGAGGATACAGAGTGGGAAAATACAGTATCGTTTGATTATTTTGCATTTAGGCCAAAGGAAATATTTAATGGAAACATTACCATTAATGGTAAAAATATTACAGACTATATTTCTAATAAATATTGTAAAGATTCTTTTAGTGTTGATATTTCTTTACAAGAATGGAGTGTATCTGCGATGTATAAAAAAAGTCTGATAAAAGAATTAAAAGTAATTGATAAAAAAGAAATAGCATCTTGTGTTATAAAATATGCATTTCCTTTTAGAGATTATGAGTTTAATTATAAGCCAAAAAGAGTATCCTCTGGCAAATGGGAAATACCTAAGATAGGAGAAGAATGCTTGTCTTTTACTGATTTTAATTTTAAATTGGCTATTATGCAAGAGCTTATGTATAATCAAGAAGTGTTGCAACCTAAGTTTGATGTATATGATTTCTGTGAAGATTATAGCAAACGAGAAATTGATCCAGAAGATTATTATGAACGAATGATACCAGAGGTAAAACGTTGGTTTAATGAATATCCTATTCCTGTTAGTTTTGCCTCTTTGGTAACAGAACTTTATTTTGATGGAGGTAATGAAATATATAGCCAACTAATACCTTCTTGGGACGGAGAGAGTAGTATATTTAATATTAAGGAAATTACAGAAGAAGAAATTCGTCAGTTTCCTAACTGGAAGGTCATTCAAGGCACATCTATCCTTATGGCAAAGAAAGCAAAAGGCATATGCAAGCAAGAAGGAATCACAATAATAGAATAAAAGGGAGGAATTAAGAATAACATAAAAAAGAATACAAAAAAAGAGGCTTTCAATAGCCTCTTTTTAATTCTTATTGGTATCTTTTAGCAGTAAGTTCTGTTATTTTTACTATCACATCAATAGCTTTTAACAGGCTTGGGATAGGTAGATATTCATATTTCCCGTGGAAATTAACTCCTCCTGCAAAGATGTTAGGACACGGAAGTCCCATAAAACTCAATTGCGAACCATCGGTACCTCCACGTATTGGTTGTATAACAGGGGTGATGTTTAGTTCCTTCATAGCTTGCTCTGCTATTTCTATGATATGGAATACAGGCTCAATATGTTCTCTCATATTGAAGTATTGATCTTTTATCTCTAATGTAATGTGTGCGCCTTTTGGAGTGCTATTTAGTTTATCCACAATAGATTGAAGTAGCTTTTTTCGGTCTTCAAATTTCTGTTTATCGTGGTCTCGGATAATGAGCTTTACATACGCATCTTCTACATTACCACTTATTTCAGTAATATGGAAGAAGCCTTCTCTACCTTCCGTTCTTTCAGGCACTTCATTAGCAGGAAGTGTTTGTACTAACTCGGCCGCTACTAATAGGGCATTTACCATCTTACCTTTGGCGGAACCAGGGTGTACGCTTTTCCCTTTAATATGGATTTTAGCTCCTGCAGCATTGAAATTCTCATATTCTAACTCGCCTAAGTGGCTTCCGTCCATTGTGTAAGCCCACTCAGCCCCAAATTTAGCAACGTCAAACTTGTGAGCACCTCTTCCTATTTCCTCATCAGGGGTGAAACCAACACGTATTTTTCCGTGTTTAATATCAGGGTTTTGTACTAAATACTCCATTGCAGAAATAATTTCGGTTACTCCTGCTTTGTCATCAGCTCCTAAAAGAGTAGTTCCGTCCGTTACAATAATATCTTGCCCTACATACTTTTTTAAATCGGAGAAATATTCAGAAGACATTACGATGTTTAGCTCTTTGTTAAGGACAATATCTTTCCCGTCATAATTCTTAATTATCTGAGGATTAACACTTTCTCCTGAAAAATCAGGTGAAGTATCATAGTGAGCGATAAACCCAATAGTGGGTACTTGGTGAGATACATTGGCAGGCAGGGTAGCCATTATATATCCATTTTCGTCAATAGTAACTTCTTGTAATCCAATGTTTTTTAAGTCTTCAACGAGTTTGTTCGCTAAGTTCCATTGTTTTGGCGTGCTTGGAGTAGCTTGGCTTTCTGGGTCAGATTGTGTATCAATTTTCACATAACTGATAAATCGGTCTATTATTTTTTGCATAAAAATGAATTTTTGTCCAAAGTTACTTCGTTTTTTATAAATAAACAAATTTTTTAATTAAAATTTATTAGTATTTCCTAATTTTTCAAGGAATAATAAAAGTACAATAAATTAATAATTAACTATTTGTGTTAAAAAAGCTAAATTTATCTATCTTAATAAATTTTTTTCATTATATAAATTTTCTTATCTTTGCCTCACGGAAATAAGGGAAAAAAATGTACGATTATATTATAATAGGAAGTGGGTTAGGAGGCTTGATTTCTGCGGTTATTTTAGCAAAAGAAGGTAAAAAAGTATGTGTTTTAGAGAAAAATAATCAATACGGAGGAAATTTGCAAACCTTTGTAAGAGAGAAAGTTATATTTGATACAGGCGTTCATTATATAGGAAGTTTAGGGAAAGATGAAATATTGTATAAATATTTTAAATACGCAGGAATAATAGATGATTTACAGCTTAACTTGCTGGATACCAAAGGGTATGATCGTATTTGTTTTGGTGATGCCCCAACCGAATATCCACACGCACAAGGTTATGATAATTTTGTAGAACAACTTTTGCCTTTTTTTCCAGAAGAAGAAACAACGTTACGTGCTTATTGTCAGACACTTAAAACAATGTGTAATGCATTTCCGCTTTACCGATTGGATAATAATTCGGAATACAATCAAGAAAATTTGTCTATCAATTGTAAAAAATTTATAGAAAATTTAACTTCTAATAAGAAATTGCAATCCGTTCTTTTAGGAACAAATATGCTTTACGCAGGTACTTACGAGCATACGCCTTTGTACGTTCACGCACTTTCTATTAATTCCTATATGGAAAGTGCTTGGAAATGTGTGCTTGGAGGCTCACAAATTACAAAATTATTAATACAACAACTTCGTAAATATAAAGCCGATGTGTTTAAGCATCAGGAAGTTAGCTCTTTTACTTTTAGTGCGAATAAAACAATAAAATCGGTACAAACCAAGCAAGGAAAAGAATATTTTGGACAAAATTTTATTTCTAATATTGATATAAAAACAACTATAAAACTTGCTGGTGAGGAGCATTTTAAAAAAGCGTATCGTAATCGTATTGAGCAACTTAAACCCGTGATTGGTATTTTTTCTGTATATTTAAAAATAAAAGCCGATACGCTTCCTTATTTAAATTATAACATTTATTGGCATAAAAATTATGATTCTGTTTGGATAACGGAAGATAAAAATTCTGCTGAAAATTTTCCTGAATCTTTTATGATTTCAATGAGTCCGCCCAAAAAAGGCTCCACTTTTACAGATAATATTTCCCTGCTCACATATATGAATTATAACGAAGTGAAAAAATGGGAAAATACATTCAATACCAAAACCAATGTAAATAACAGAGGTGTTGATTATGAGTTGTTTAAGCAAGAAAAAGCCGAAAAATTAATTTCTGTTTTAGAGAAAAAAATACCAAATATTCGCCAATGTATAGAAGGAATTTACACTTCTTCTCCTTTAACGTATCGTGATTATATCGGGTCTTTTGAGGGCAATGCTTACGGGTACGATAAAGATGCTAATTCGCCGATGGCTAGTTTTTTTACTCCACAAACTCATATTAAAAACTTGTTTGTAACGGGGCAAACCGTGAATATGCACGGAATTTTAGGTGTTACCATCGGAGCGGTTCGTACTTGCGGACATTTGTTAGGGAAAGAATATTTAATGGATAAAATTCAAAAAGAAACTTGCTAAATGATTGATTTTCTGAGAAATATATTTTTATATATTGCTTTTTTGTTACTTGGAGCTTGTTCCGCATTCCAAACTAATTTCAAAACGCCAAATATAGATTCCTATCCTTTTGAAATTCCGAAAGTTATACAAATTAATGATACGTTGCGAGTGTTTAAGAATAATTATTTGTTAAAAAACAAACAAAATCTTTGGGAACTTCATTCACAAGGTAATCCTTACCAGCTTGGGCTAACTTCGGGGGCGTTATTAGAAAATTTATACAAACAGCAAGATAGTATTTTTTACCAGAAAATAAATTCTTTTGTCCCTTCCGCACGAAAACAAAAATTTTTATTCTATTTTCTTAAGTGGTTCAATCGTGATATTGAAAAAAATATTATACCAGAATATCGTGCGGAATTGTACGGAATTAGCCATTATTCAGATAGTATTTATAATATATATTCGCCTGCATATCAGCGTGTTATGTATTTGCACGGAGCGCACGATATAGGGCACGCTTTGCAAGATTTGATGTTGGTTGCTTGTTCTTCGCTTGTGGTCTGGGGCGATAAAACCCCTGATGGTAAGTTGCTCATTGGCAGAAACTTAGATTTTTATGTAGGTGATGATTTTGCTCAGAATAAAGTAATAAGTTTTATAAAACCTTCTTCGGGTATTCCTTTTATGTCCGTAGGCTGGGCAGGGATGATTGGTGTAGTTTCTGGTATGAACAAAGAAGGCTTATCTGTTACTATAAATGCCTCAAAATCAGATATTCCGCTAAAAGCAAAAACACCTATTTCACTTCTTTGTAGGGAAATTTTACAATATGCATCTACTATTGATGAGGCGATTGCAATAGCTAAAAAACGAGCCGTTTTTGTCTCTGAAAATATTTTGATAGGAAGTGCCAAAGATAAAAAAGCAGTAATAATTGAAATTTCGCCTAAAAAAATAGATGTTTTTGAGCCTCAAAACTCAGATAATTTAATTTGTACCAATCATTTCCAAAGTGCTACATATCAGAATGATAAGAATAATGTAAAACAAATTAATGAAACGCATTCTTTTTATCGGTATCAAAAATTAGAAGAATTGTTAAATTATTCTAAAAAAATAACTCCAGAATCTATGGCTGAAATTTTACGAAATACAGAAGGTTTAGAGAATAAGTCCATAGGTTATGGGAATGAAAAGGCTATAAATCAGTTACTTGCGCATCACGGAATTATTTTTAAACCCGAAGAAAAATTAGTTTGGGTATCGGCAAATCCTTATCAATTAGGAGAATTTGTTTGTTATGACTTAGAAAGAATTTTTAGTACTGATTTTCAGTCTTTTAGTATAGCAGAAACCTCGCAGAAGAATATTTCTAAAAGTACTTTTCTCTCTTCACAAGAATATAAAAATTATGAAAAATATCGTGTTTTAGAGAGAAAAATGGAATTAGCTTTAAAAACTTCTCAAATTATTGAAAAAGAGGAGGTTGTGCGATTAAAAGAATTAAATCCAGATTATTGGAAAGCCTATTTTATTATTGGGAAAATATTATATCAACAAAAAAATAAAGAAGCAACAGAAAATTTTGAAAAATCATTATCCTTAGAAATTCCTTATTTGGAGGAACGCAAAGAAGTGGAAAAATACTTAAAAAAATCAAAAAAACTAAAATGATTACTACGATAAAAAAAGAAATTACATTGTTAATCAGAGACTTAGGAGGGATAATTATTCTTTTTCTAATGCCTTTGTTACTTATCCTAATTGTTACTTTTGTACAAGATGGAGCGTATAAAGCCATTTCTAAGGAAAAAATAGGAATCATTTTAGTAGATAATGACCAAGGAGAAATTACTAAAAAAATTAAGGAAAATCTTAATAATTCTGATTTTTTTAACGTTATTTCCGAGCAAAATAATCAGTTAATTACAGAAAATGAAGCACAACAAAAAGTATTGAAAGGGGAATATTTGATGGCAATTATTATTCCAAAAAATCTTTCTTCTCAAATAAAAAAACAAGTAGAAAAAAATGTTAATATTATAATAAATTCTTTTTCAGGAGAAGAAATACAAAATGTTAAAAATGAAAATGTTAATAAAAATGAAATTCGTTTGTATTTTGACCCAACTTTACAAATTTCTTTTAAAGAAAATATAAAAACAAATATTGATAAAATAATATATTCTATTGAAAATCAATATATTTATGATGCTTTCAAGCAAGAATTAGAAGTGGAAAATGTTTCTCTTTCAGGGCAAGCAATTTCATTTAAAGAAATAAATCCAAAGGCTACCGAAGAAGAAATTTTACCCAATTCAGTGCAACATAATGTGCCTGCGTGGGCTTTATTTGCAATATTTTTCATAATTATTCCGCTTTCTGCAAATATTGTTAAAGAAAAGTTACAAGGAACAGGTTTGCGAGTATTTACCAGTCCGCAACCGTATAGTACTTTTTTGTTAGGTAAAATATCTACTTATTTGATTATTAGTGTTTTACAATTTCTGTTAATGGTTTTAGTAGGCTTGTATCTTTTTCCTTTATTAGGGCTTCCTGCCTTAGATATTTCAGGGAAAATATTTCTACTTTTGTTGGTAGCTATCATTTCAGGGTTGTCGGCTATTTCGTTAGGGATATTGCTTGGTACAATGGCTTCTTCCCAAGAGCAATCCGCTCCATTAGGGGCTACACTTGTCGTTATTTTAGCTGCTATTGGAGGGGTTTGGGTGCCTGTTTTTGCTATGCCAAGTGCAATGCAAATGCTATCCAATATTTCTCCAATGCGTTGGGCTTTGCAAGCATTTTATGATATTTTACTTAGAGATGGAAATTTTTTATTAATTTTGCCAAAAATTTCTTTACTTTTAGCCTTTTCCGTAATATGTTTTTTGATAGCAATTTATTATGAAAAAATACAGAAAAAATAATGTTAAACTTTCTTATACTACTGAAATTTGGGTAAGATTTAACGAAACAGATCCTTTGGGAATAGTCTGGCACGGTAATTATATAAAATATTTTGAAGATGGGCGAGAGGCTTTTGGGAGACATTATGGCATATCTTATCTTGATATTAAACAAAATGGATATGCTACTCCTATCGTAAAAACGATTTGTGAGCATAAAAAAATGATAAAATATGGTGAAAAAATTACTATTCAGACAGATTATATAGAAACTTCTGCTGCAAAAATGATTTTTCAGTTTAAAATTTATAATCAAGCAGGTGAATTAGCTTGTTTTGGCGAAACAACACAGGTTTTTATGAGTTTAGAAGGTGAATTATGCTTATATTCTCCTGATTTTTATCAAAAATGGAAAGAAAAACATCTCCAAAATTAGTTTTATGTATATTCAATCATATAATGTAGTTACTCCATTAGGTTTTTCTTTAGAAGAAAATATGAAAAATCTTTTAAATGAAAAATCTGGAATAAAAATATATAAAAATTATTCTATTTTTGGCGATATTCCTTTGTCAAAAATAGATGAAAATGAGTTAAATTCTGAATTTAAGAAAATAAATGTTAAAAATTTTTCTAAATTAGAGAAAATGTTAGTTTTATCGGTATTACCTTTGCTTCCTCAAATGGAAATTACAGAAAAAACATTATTTATTCTGTCTTCTACCAAAGGGAATATAGATAAATTAACAAAAAAAAATATTTCAGAAGATGTGTTTTTACAAACTTCTGCTAAAAAATTAGCTCACTTTTTAGGAATAAAAACTACACCTATAATTTTGTCAAATGCTTGTGTATCAGGGGCTATGGCTCTATCTATTGCAGATAGATTATTACAAACACAAATGTATGAAAATGCTATTATTTTAGCGGGAGATATTATTTCTGATTTTGTACTTTCTGGTTTTCAATCTTTTCAAGCAATTAGTTCAAAACCTTGTAAGCCATATGATAAAAATAGAGACGGAATAACCTTAGGAGAGGCAGCTACTGCTATGTATGTAGTTAATAATCAGTCAGATATTATAGCGAAATTATTAGCAAGTAGCTCTATTAATGATGCTAATCATATATCGGGTCCTTCCCGAACAGGAGAGGGGCTTTATCGGAGTATTAAAAACGTAATAAATGAAAGTCAAGTTTCTGTAAATGAAATAGATATGATTAATGCGCACGGAACAGCAACTCTTTATAATGATGAAATGGAAAGTATAGCCTTTAATAGATTAGGAATGCAAAATATTTCGTTAAATTCTCTTAAAGGATATTTTGGGCATACTTTGGGAGCATCAGGATTGTTAGAAACTGTAGTTTCTATGGAAATGGCAAGACAAGGAAAAATATTAAAAAGTATTGGTTTTGAAGAACTTGGAGTTACTAATCCTATTTCTATTCAAAGGAAAACAGAAGATAAAAAAATAAAAAAAATTCTTAAAACAGCTTCTGGTTTTGGAGGAACAAATACCGCTTTGCTAATTCAAATGAATGATTAAAAATGCAAAAATATATTAAAAAAATAACAAATAATTCCTATTGTTGGATAAAAAATGGGAAAGTGATTTTTAATGATAAAATATTTTTTGAAAGTGATGCTACTGATTTTTCATCCTTTTCAAAAACATTTTTTAAATTTTTAAACATATCTTATCCTAAATTTTTTAAGATGGATAATCTTTCTAAATTAGCTTTTTTGTCTTCTGGAATAATTTTAGATAAATTAACAAAAGAACAAAAAGAAAATTTAGCTCTTGTTTTTGCAAATTCTTCTTCTTGTTTGGATACAGATATAAAACACCAGCAAAGTATTGAAAATCAGGATGAATATTTTCCAAGTCCTGCCATTTTTGTTTATACGCTTCCTAATATTTGTTTGGGTGAAATAAGCATTCGGCATCAATTACATACGGAAAGTTCTTTTTTTATTTTTGATGAATTTCCGCTTGATTTTTTTGAAAAATATAGCGAAACATTGTGTAAAACAACAAAAACTAATACGGTTTTATGTGGCTGGGTGGATATTTTGGATAATCAATATGAGGCATTAGTTTATCTTAAAGAATTTTAAAAATATCGTAAAAAATAACTTTTTTTTTCTATTTTTGCAAAGAAATAGAATAGTTTAATTTTAATAATAAAATATGCAAGATTTAATTTTAGAATTGAAGCACAAAATAATAGAAGTGCTTAATTTAGAGGAAGTTTCGGTAGAAGATATTAATGAAGACGATGCACTTTTTGGAGATGGTTTAGGGCTCGATTCTATTGATGCCTTAGAGCTTATCGTACTTTTGGATAAAACGTATGGTATTCGTCTTTCTGACCCCAAACAAGGTAGAGAAATATTCCATTCTATCCGTACAATGGCTGAATATATTACCCAACATAGAACAAAATAATGCAAAAAATTGTAGTAACGGGAATGGGTATAATTTCCTCAATAGGTAATTCTGTTGAGGAGAATTTGTATTCTCTCATTCATTCAAAATCAGGGATTTCACGAGTAGAAAATTTTCCTACGAGGCTAAAAAATTCTATAAAAGTGGGAGAAATTAAATTTTCTAACGATGAATTGGCTGAAAAACTGAATATTCCGAAAGAAAATTCCTATTCTCGTACCTCTCTTTTAGCAATTTGGGCAATAAAAGAGGCTATAAAACATTTTTCAGAGGCTGAAATATCTCAAATGGGCTTAGTTTCTGCCTCTTCGGTTGGCGGGATGGATAAAACAGAGCAATATTTTTATGAATATTCTCATAATTCTTCTGTTAGAAAATATATTCATACCCATAATATAGGAGATGTTACTCACCAAATTGCAGATTATTTTGGGTTAAAATCTTTAATTACAGCACTTAGTACGGCGTGTTCTTCTTCGGCTAATGCGATAATAACAGCGTGTAACTTGTTGAATACAGGCTATTTACAACGAGTGATTGTTGGTGGGAGCGATGCTTTATCCAAATTTACTATAAACGGATTTAATTCTTTAATGATTTTGTCTGATACGGATTGCCAACCATTTGATAATCAGCGTAAAGGACTAAATTTGGGCGAGGCAGGTGCTTATTTAATATTGGAAAAAGAAGAAATAGCACGGAAAGAAAATCGCAAAATTTTTGCCGTCCTTTCAGGTTGGGGAAACGCCAATGATGCGTATCATCAAACGGCATCGTCAGCCGATGGCGAAGGAGCTTTTTTAGCAATGCAAAAGGCTCTAACAATGGCTAATATTTCTCCTGAAAAGATAGATTATATCAATGCTCACGGCACAGCAACTTTGAACAACGACCTTTCTGAAAGTATTGCCATATCAAGAATTTTTAGCCCTATTCCTGATTTTAGTTCTACCAAACCTTTTACAGGGCATACGCTGGCTACGGCATCTTCGGTAGAGGCTATTTATAGTATTTTAGCGATAGAAAACGGAGTAGTTTTCCCCAATTTAAATTTTCAAACTCCTATGAATGAGGTAAATATGCAGCCACAAGCGGAAATTAAATATAAAAAAATAGATAAAGTATTGTCCAATTCATTTGGTTTTGGCGGAAATTGTTCTACGTTAATTTTTTCAAAATATGATTAAAAAAATATATGTTAATGGAATAAGTTGTATTTCTGCACAACCTACTTTTTCAGGAAGTTTTTTAACAGAATATTTTGTTAATCAAGAGGATAATATATTACCTGTTATAGAGCCTTCTTATAAAGAATATATTCCATTAGGTGCTATCCGAAGAATGAGTAAAGCTGTGAAAATGGGAATTGTAGCTAGTACAAAAGCCTTAAAAGATGCGGAAATATCTGTACCACAAGCTATTATAGTTGGTACAGGAATTGGTTGCATACAAGATTCAGAAAAATTTTTAACAAGAATTTTAGATAATGACGAGCAACATTTGACCCCAACGGCATTTATACAATCTACACATAATACCGTAGCGGGGCAGATAGCACTGAATTTGCCTTGCAAAGGATTGAATTTTACTTTCGTAAATGGTGCAACTTCTTTTGAATCAGCTGTTTTAGAAGCAAAAATGCAATTACAACAGGAATATTTAGACAATGCTTTGGTGGGCGGAATAGATGAAAATTCTGTTTATACAAATAATTTATATGAAATTGAAAAAATAATAAAACCTAAAAGTGAAGCTCCATTTTCTATTTTTGAAGCTACTCAGGGAGTTGTTTTTTCAGAAGGAACATCGTTTTTTGTGTTGTCTAACTCTAAAAATACAACTACTTATGCGGAATTGGTAGCGGTTTTTTTTGTTAATAAAACGCAAAATATAACCGATTTTGTGATAGATTTTCTATCAAAAAACGGAATGAAGATAGAAGAAATAGACATACTTATTTCTGGAAGAAATGGAAATACAGCAGACGAAAAGGGTTTTGACCAAGTAGAAGAAATGTTTTCTGTACCCAAAATATATTATAAACATTTGAGTGGAGAGTATTTTACAGCATCTTCTTTTGGATTTTGGATAGCTTGTAATGTGTTGAAAAACAACCAAATACCAGATGTTTTAAGGAAAGAAAAAAACGACTTAAAGCCGATAAAGAACATATTACTTTACAACCAGTTTCAAGGCAAAGACCATAGTTTAATACTTTTGCGTAATGTCTAAACATTTCTTTAACATAGGAATAACATTTTTTTTGTTAGGAATAGCATTTTGGCTAAAAAGCCCAATATGGGGATATATTGTCATTTTAATGGGCTTTGTTGCAGTGTTTTCTTGGGGAGTTTTTGATATTCGTTTAGGATATTTTAGAAAAGCAATTTGTTCTAATAACACTCTGAAAACAAGGCAAATAACCCTAACATTTGATGATGGTCCAACTCCTTTAACTCCACTTTTTTTAGATGTGTTAAGGAAATACAATGCCAAAGCTATTTTTTTTTGTATTGGGAAAAACATAGAATTGTATCCTGATATTGTAAAGCAAATGAAAGCCGAAGGGCATCGTATCGGGAATCATACGTTTTCTCATCGTCCTAAAAATTGTTTTATTTCCACTTCAAAATTTGTTAAAGAAATACAAAAAACAGACGAAGTTTTAAAACAATTGGATATAGAAACCGAACTATTTCGTCCGCCGTACGGAATTACTAATCCGCATATTGCTAAGGCTACTTTTCTTACCAAAAAGAAAATTATTGGTTGGAATATTCGTTCTTTGGATACCATTATTAAAGACGAAAAAAAGCTCTATCATCGGATTATCAGGCAATTAACTGATAAAAACATTATCCTAATGCACGATACATCTGAAAGAACATTGCACGTTTTGGAACAATTATTGATATATCTGGAAAAAAATAATTTTAAAACAACTAATTCTATTGAAAAATGAGAAAAATATTCTTTATAATACTTTTATTTTCAAATTTTTTTCTATTTGCACAGCAAAAATTAAATTCCGCTCAGCAAGAGGCATTTAAAATTAAAACAAAAGAGAAAAACCAAAATATTCAAAATTTACAAGCAGATTTTACCCAAAAAAAACATTTGGATTTTTTAGCAAAAGATATTGAAACTTCTGGGAAATTAGCCTTTGAAAAACCAAATAAACTCAATTGGCAATATACAAAACCTTACGCTTATCGTATTGTATTTCAGAAAGATAAAATTTCTATTGATGATGATGGAAATGTATCCGAAATTAAAAATGATAACAAAATATTTAAGAAAATTAATCAATTGATTATCAATAGTGTTAGCGGAAATATGTTTGATGACAAAGAATTTGCCGTAGAACTCTATCACGCTGGGAATAAGGTACTTGCAAAACTTTCTCCAAAAGATAAAACGTTGTTAAAATACACCAAAGAAATACATTTGCTTTTCGCTCCTGATGCCACCGTAGATAATGTTAAATTAATAGAACCTTCTGGCGATTATACCGAAATTATTTTTAAAAATAAGACAATAAATGGAAAATTGGATACTTCGGCTTTTCATATTTAGTATTTTTGGTTTGTATAGTTGCCAAACAAAATTTGCTATAAATTCTTATTCTTCTGTTGAAAATATTCAGCAAGTTATTGAAAATAAATATTTTAACGTAGATAAAGAATATTTATACCGAGCCAAATTGGACGTTTATGGGCATCACTTAAATGGGCTTTTTATACTAAAAAAATTAACAAACAACCAATACAGGCTCGTACTTACTACCGATTTTGGTAACACCTTATTAGATTTTTCTTATATAAATAATCAATTGAAAGTCAATTATATACAAGAAGATTTAAATAGAAAAATTATTATAAAAACGCTATCCAATAGCTTTGCTAAATTGTTACAGCCCAATTTCTTAGCTCAAAAAAAATATACCACAACCAACGAAATTATTTGGGAGGCGAAAGATAATAAAGATACCATTTATTTGTTTGAAAATACACAAAAGGAAATTTTTCAACAAATAAATACTAAAAAATGGAAGAAATATACTACTTTTCTCTTTCAAACCAATAACAATATTCTTGAAAAAATAGAAATACAATACCATACATTAAAAATTAATATTCAGTTAAATATTTTATAAAATGAGAAAAAGATTTATCCTCACCGCATTAATTTTATTCACTTTACAAAGTTTTGCGCAAGTAAGATTCACTCCTGGCGTAAAAGCAGGGCTTACACTAAGCCAATTTTCAGGTGAAGAAGACAGATATTTTAGAGAAAGATCTTCCAGCAATCATTTATCTTTTTCTATTAAACCCGATTTTTACTTAGGGCTTTTAGGTACAATTGATTTCACTCGTTTCTATGCACTACAACCTGAAATTTTGTATCAACGACAAGGCTCTAAGGTATCTTTTTCTAACCAATTCACAACGACTAACGTACAGCTTTCTTATCTATCGCTTGCAGTAGCTAACAAATTTAAATTCAGGAAAATAAGCCTACAAGTAGTCCCTTCTTTGGATTTTCTGGTAGATAAAAATTATGATATAGAAAACGATACAGACGTTTCCGTAGCATTGGGTATTGGCTATCAAATTAATAGAAATTGGGGCGTGGAAGCAAGAGCAAAATGGGGCGCAGTTCCTGTTATGTACTCCACAAGCAACCGATATAGATATTCTGATGAAATAGCACACGGCAATTTTTCCTTTCAAATAGGTCTAACATATTCATTTACCAACTAATATGCTCAAAGATTTTTATACCACATTACACTCCCAGCAAATAGATACCACTCGCTACGAAATAGATATTCTTCTGAATGAAAATCACGAAATATTTAAAGGGCATTTCCCAAATTTCCCGATAACCCCTGGCGTGTGTATGCTACAAATTATCAAAAACTTTTCCGAAGAAATCATCGGAGAAAAACTTTTTATGTCCAAAACATCTAATGTGAAATTTATGGCACTCATCAACCCGAAAGAGAATGCCAAACTAAAACTTTCCTTAGAAATTATCCCCAATGAAAACGGAACTTGGGTCGTGAAGAATACCACTTCTTTCGGCGACACCATAGCTCTGAAACTCACAAATACTTACCAAGCACTATGTTAAAAAAGATAATAACGCTCTTGTTTTTAGGTTTTTATATATTTTCCTTCGCTCAGGAAGATATTCGTTCGGCTTTCATTGTCGCAGCTTCTTCCAAAGAAAATGCAAAGAAGTTTTACGAGCTAATGAATGAAAATAAACAAAATAATAGTATAAATCAGGCTTATTTAGGCGCATCAGAAATTATTTTTGTTAGATTTTTCCCCGATAGGCGTACCAATTATTTACGAAGAGGAAAACAAAACATAGAAGAAGCAATTAGCGAAAATCCTAATTCCTTAGAAATAAGATTAATACGATTGTCTGTGCAGGAGAATTTACCCAAAGTGGTGCCTTACCGAAAAAATATAGAGGAAGACAAAAAAATGCTAATAGAAAACTACGCACAACAAAGTACAGAATTACAGCAGTATATAAAAGGATATGTACAAAAATCTAAATCTTTTACAGAGGAAGAAAAAAAAATATTTAAATAATGGAACTATCTGTTGCAGAACATATTGAAAAATATAAAATTTGTATCTTAATTCCCACCTACAACAACGACAAAACGCTCCGCAGAGTAATCAACGGCGTATTACGATATACGCCACATATTATTATAGTAAATGATGGCTCTACAGACGAAACTTCTTCTATCTTAAAAGAATATAACACGCTAAATAGCATTACTTTAAAAAGAAATCAAGGCAAAGGCAACGCACTACAAGTCGGGTTTCAAGAAGCAATGAAAAAGGGGTATGAATATGCTTTAACAATAGATTCGGACGGGCAACATTTCCCCGATGATATTCCCGTATTTGTAGAGAAATTATCCCGCTCGGAAATGCCTATTCTTCTGATAGGAAGTAGGAATATGGAGCAAGAAAGCGTACCGAAAAAAAGTAGTTTTGGTAACAAATTCTCTAATTTTTGGTTTCATCTGGAAACAGGAATAGCCCTTTCCGATACACAATCTGGCTATCGTTTGTATCCTTTGTTATATCTTTCAAAGAAGTTCTATTCCAAAAAATTTGAATTTGAAATTGAGGTAATAGTACGAACGGCGTGGAAAGGAGTTCTTGTGCAGAATGTGCCTATTCAAGTTATGTACGACCCAAACGAAAGAGTATCGCACTTCCGTCCCTTCCGAGATTTTACAAGAATTAGCATCTTAAATACCTTTCTGGTTTTTATCGCTATTCTTTATATAAAGCCACGAAACTTCTTCCGAAATATTAAAAAAAAAAGTTAAGGCAATTTATTAAAGAAGATATTTTAGAGAATAACCTCCCACCGCATATAAAGGCTTTTTCGCTTGCTTTGGGTGTTTTCTGCGGAATAGCACCTTTCTGGGGTTTCCAAACGTTTATTGTCATATCGCTTGCTGTACTTTTCAAATTAAATAAAACATTAGCCTTTATAGGTTCTAACATTAGCATTCCGCCGATGATACCCGTTATCATTATAAGTTCCTTAAAAGTAGGCTCGTGGTTTGTAGGCGGAGAGCTATTGCCGACAGAAATAACAGAAGACTATATAAAGAACAATTTATTACAATACCTAATAGGTAGTTTTGTGCTGGCGTTTTCAGTTTCTATTTTTTTAGGATTAATTATATACGGAATATTAAAAATCAAAAAATCTACTAAGTAATTTTATTTAGTAGATTTTTTATTTAATAAATAAAAATGTGTTGTTTTTTATGGGAAAATAAATCACATATTTCTTACGGAAGTTTTATTTCGGTAAAAT
>JAUMUT010000016.1:16356-41980 GCA_030530525.1 Capnocytophaga sp.
ATAATCTCCGAAAAACTCCGAAGGTTTTATTTTGTGTAAATAAGATAAATATTTTTCTACGGAAGTTTTATTTCGGTGAAATATAATCTCCGAAAAACTCCGAAGGTTTTATTTTGTGTAAATAAGATAAATATTTTCCTACGGAAGTTTTATTTCCGTGAAATATAATTAACGTATATTTTCGGTAGTTTTATGTTAATGAAATTAACTTTATTTTTAACAAAGAATAGTATTTGCAAAAGAAATGAAATAAAAAAATAGCTATGTTTGTTATTACATAGCTATTTTACATATAAAAATTACTCCATTAATTTCCTGTTGGATATTTATTCTTTCACAGGCTCTCCGTACATATCAAAATCGGTAGCTTCATTAATACGAATGTTTGCGAAGTCTCCTATTTTTACATAATGTTTGCTGGCATCAATCAGTACTTCATTATCTACGTCAGGCGAATCAAATTCGGTTCTACCAACGAAATATTGCCCTTCTTTCCTATCAATAAGACAACGGAAGATTTTTCCTACTTTCTGTTGGTTCAACTCCCACGATATTTGCGATTGTATCTCCATAATTTCAGCAGCGCGGCGTTGTTTTACTTCTTCTGGCACGTTGTCTTCTAACTCATAAGCGGCAGTGTTTTCTTCGTGGCTGTAAGTAAAGCAACCAAGTCGTTCGAAGCGCATTTCGCGCACGAAGTTCTTTAATAATTCAAAATCTTCTTCGGTTTCATTCGGGTATCCAACAATAAGCGTAGTTCGGATAGCTATTTCAGGCATCGCTTTACGAAAATCTTGCAAAAGTTTGGTAGTTTTCGCCTGCGTAGTACCTCTTTTCATACTTTTTAATATAGAATCGGATATATGTTGAAGAGGAATGTCTAAATATTTACATATTTTAGGCTCGTTTTTCATAACTTCCAACACATCTTTTGGGAAACCAGTCGGGAAAGCATAGTGAATGCGTATCCATTCTATACCTTCTACTTTTACCAACTCCCGAAGGAGGTCGGCGAGTTTGCGTTCGCCATATATGTCTAACCCATAATACGTTACATCTTGCGCAATGAGGATAAGTTCTTTTACGCCTTTTTTTGCTAATTTTTCGGCTTCAATAACTAAATTTTCAATAGGGGTACTCTTGTGGCTACCGCGCATAATAGGTATAGCACAGAAACTACAAGGTCGGTCGCATCCCTCAGAAACTTTCAGGTAAGCATAATTTTTTGGGGTGGTAGTAAGCCTCTCGCCAATGAGTTCGTGTTTATAGTCCGCTCCTAAGGCTTTAAGCAAAAGAGGGAGTTCTGTTGTACCGAAATATTTATCCACATCAGGGATTTCTTTTTCCAAATCGGGTTTATAACGCTCACTAAGACAACCCATTACGAAAACTTTATCCACAATGCCATCTTCTTTCTTTTGGATATATTCTAAAATGGTATTGATACTTTCTTCTTTGGCATTATTGATGAATCCGCAAGTATTGATAACCACAATATTACCTTTTTCTTCGTGCACCACTTGCTTTCCGCTGGCTTTGAGTTGCCCCATAAGTACCTCACTATCATATACATTCTTAGAGCAACCGAGGGTAACAACATTGATTTTATTTTGTTTGATGGATTTTGTACGCATCGTAAAGTTTCTTTTATGAGGGCGCAAAATTACATCATAATTCTGAAAAATAAGATTTTAAAAATGACTTTTTGAAGATAAAAGTACTAATTTAGAAGAAAAATAAACAAGAAAGTGCATTTATACCATATTATATATATAGTATTTGTTATGTTAATAAAAAGTTTGATAGAAAAATTTTCTTATATAATATTAATAAAAGAAAATATATTTACGAAAAACGAAATTAACAGAATAAAATAGTGGATAAAAATAAAAATAAAAAATAAATAATTTTTTTGAAAAAAAATATTGGTAATTAAATAAATAATTGTACTTTTGCAGTCCGTTAATTGACCTAATTGGGCAATAACGGGATAGGAATGTTTAATTTAAAATCAGTTAGTGTGGACACATTAAGCTACAAAACAATTTCAGCGAACAAAGCAACAGCCGAAAAACGATGGGTGTTGGTGGATGCTGAAGGACAGACATTAGGGCGTCTTGCTTCTAAAGTAGCTAAGCTACTAAGAGGTAAGTATAAGCCAAGTTTCACACCGCACGCAGATTGTGGTGATAATGTAATTATTATCAACGCAGAGAAAATAGCGATTAGCGGTTTAAAAGCGGAGACTAAGGAATACCTCCGCCATACAGGATACCCAGGTGGGCAAAGAATCCAAACTTACCAACAAGTTTTGGCAAAATTTCCTGAAAGAATTATTGAAAAAGCAGTAAAAGGAATGCTTCCTAAAAACAAACTTGGATCTGCTTTATTCCGTAACCTAAAAGTGTATGCAGGTGCAACGCATAACCAAGATGCGCAAAAACCTGTTGCTATTAACTTAAACGAACTTAAATAATGGAAGTAATTCACAAAATTGGAAGAAGAAAAACCGCTGTTGCTCGTGTTTATATGAAGCCAGGAAGCGGTAAAGTAACCATCAACAAAAGAGATTTGAAAGAATACTTCACAACCTCTATTCTTCAATATAAAGTAACTCAGCCTTTTGCGTTGCTTAATGCAGAAGAAAGCTATGACTTGAATGTAAATGTTTATGGAGGTGGTATAACAGGACAAGCAGAGGCTATTCGCCTTGCTGTTTCTCGTGCGCTTTGTGAAGTAGATGTAGAAAACAGAGCAGTTCTAAAACCAGAAGGTCTTCTAACTCGTGACCCTCGTATGGTGGAACGTAAAAAATTCGGTCAGAAAAAAGCTCGTAAGAGATTCCAATTCTCTAAACGTTAATATTTGGTTTAGATTATTTAAAAAAATAAAAAAATTGTTGCCGTACTTCCCAAAAATGGGATTAGTTTAGCATCCAAATATAGTAGGCAAGCACAGCGACCACTATTATATTGCTAAATACACGGAACGTAAACTATCAAAAAAAATGGCAAATACAATAGAAGTAAAAGATTTACTTGAGGCTGGGGTACATTTTGGACACCTTACCAGAAAGTGGAATCCGAGTATGGCTCCTTACATTTATATGGAGCGTAATGGTATCCACGTAATTAACTTATATAAGACAGCTGCAAAATTAGAAGAAGCTAATGAGGCTCTTAAAAAAATAGCAGCTTCTGGGCGCAAAATACTTTTTGTAGCTACTAAAAAACAAGCAAAAGATATTATTGCTGAAAAAGCTACCTCTGTGGGTATGCCATATATCACAGAGCGTTGGCCTGGTGGTATGCTTACCAACTTTGTAACTATCCGTAAAGCGGTGAAAAAAATGTCTTCCATTGATAAAATGAAAAAAGACGGGACATATGACACCCTTTCTAAAAAAGAAAAATTGCAAATCACTCGTTTAAGAGAAAAATTGGAGAAAAACTTAGGTTCCATAGCAGATATGACTCGCCTTCCTGCTGCACTTTTTGTAGTAGATACTTTGCGCGAGCATATTGCTGTTAAAGAAGCTCAAAAATTAAACATTCCTATCTTCGCGATGGTAGATACAAATTCTGACCCAAGAGAGGTGGATTATGTAATTCCATCTAATGATGATGCTTCTCGCTCTATCGAGAAAATTCTTTCTTATGTTACTGAGGCTATCAAAGAAGGTCTTAATGATAAAAAAGTAGAAAAAGCAGAAGAAAAAACTGCTTAAAAACAATAAGTTAGCGAATGAGTATTTATTCATTCGCTAATTTAAAATATTAACTCTTAATAAAATTATTTATGTCAAAAATTACTGCTGCAGAGGTTAATAAACTAAGACAAGCCACAGGTGCAGGTATGATGGATTGTAAAAATGCTTTGGTAGAAGCAGAAGGCGATTATCAAAAAGCGGTGGATATTCTTCGTAAAAAAGGACAAAAAATAGCAGAAAAAAGAGCGGACAGAGATTCTTCCGAAGGTGCAGCTATTGCAAAAGTAAATGAAAACCATTCTAAAGGAGTTATCATTTCTTTAAATTGTGAAACAGACTTCGTAGCTAAAAACGAATCTTTCGTTACTTTGGCAAATGAATTGGCAGAAGTAGCTCTTAATTATAATACAAAAGAAGATTTCTTAGCAGCTGATTTTAAAGGAATTAGCGTTGCTGAAAAACTTACAGAACAAACTGGTGTTATTGGAGAGAAAATTGAAATAGGCCAGTTTGAAGTATTAGAAGGAAATTATGTAGATTTCTATATTCACGCAGGAAATAAAATAGCGGCATTGGCTTCTCTTTCTTCTGAAGTAAAAAATGCTCACGAGGTAGCGCGTAACATTTGTATGCAAGTAGCTTCTATGGGGGCAACAGTTCTTTCTAGTAAAGAATTTTCTCCTGAGTATGTGGCAAGCGAAACCGAAGCTCGTATCGCTGCTATTGTGAAAGATAACGAAGAGTTAGCAAGACTTGGAAAAACGTTAAAACACGTTCCAAAATACATTTCTGCTATTCAGCTTACCGATGAAGTGCTTAAACAAGCAGAAGAAGATGCAAAAGCAGAACTTAAAGCAGAAGGGAAACCAGAGCAGATTTGGGATAAAATCCTTCCAGGAAAATTGCAAAGATTTATTGATGATAACACTACATTAGACTTGGAAAAAGCATTGCTAAACCAATACTACATCAAAGATGAAAGTAAAAAGGTTGCAGATTATGCCAAAGCAAATGGTGTAGAAATCACGGGATTTAGAAGAGTATCATTAGTATAAATATTCTTTCCATATTTTAATTGAATTGAAAAAGGCTTTCTTTTTAGGAAGCCCTTTTCTGTTTAAAAACAAGTTCTTTAAAAATATATAAAAAATATTTCATATTTTTGAATAAAATTGTATTTTTGCCCCCTAAAAAAAATTATATGACCGCTATCAGAAATATAGCTATTATTGCTCACGTAGACCACGGGAAAACAACATTAGTAGATAAAATTCTTCATCATTGTGCGCTTTTTCGCGAAAATCAAGATTCAGGCGAACTCATTTTGGATAATAACGACCTCGAACGCGAACGCGGAATTACTATCCTTTCCAAAAACGTTTCGGTAATGTATAAAGATATTAAAATTAATATCATTGATACACCAGGACACGCCGATTTTGGAGGAGAAGTAGAGCGCGTTCTTAATATGGCTGACGGAGTTTTACTACTTGTAGATGCCTTTGAAGGGCCTATGCCACAAACGCGCTTCGTTCTTCAAAAAGCCATTGAAATGAAGCTAAAACCAATTGTCGTTATTAACAAAGTAGATAAAGAAAATTGTACGCCAGAAGAAGTTCACGAAGCCGTTTTTGACCTGATGTTTGAGCTTGGAGCAGAAGATTGGCAATTGGATTTCCCTACCGTTTATGGTTCTGCAAAGCAAAATTGGATGTCCGAAGACTGGAAACAACAAACAGATTCTATCGCTCCACTTTTGGATATGGTAGTAAAGCACATTCCTGCGCCACAAATTGAAGAAGGTAGCCTACAAATGCTCATCACTTCTTTAGATTATTCTACTTTTACGGGGCGTATTGCTATTGGTCGTCTGCATAGAGGAGTTTTGAAGGCTGGAATGAATATTTCATTGATAAAAAGAGATGGTTCTATCGTAAAATCAAAAATAAAAGAACTTCATATTTTTGATGGTTTGGGACGAAAAAAAGTAGAAGAAGTGCAAGCAGGCGATATTTGTGCCATTGCAGGGTTAGAAGGCTTTGATATTGGAGATACTATTGCAGATTATGAAAACCCAGAAGCACTCCCTACTATTGCCATTGACGAGCCTACAATGAGTATGCTTTTCACAATTAATGACTCTCCTTTTTTTGGTAAAGATGGAAAATTTGTTACTTCTCGCCATATAAAAGAACGTTTGGAGCGCGAGTTGGAAAAAAATCTTGCTTTACGAGTAGAACCTACCGATAGTGCTGATAAATTTATCGTTTATGGGCGTGGAGTTTTGCACTTATCGGTGCTTATTGAAACAATGCGTCGTGAAGGATACGAATTGCAAATCGGTCAGCCTCAGGTAATTATAAAAGAAATTGATGGTGTAAAATGTGAGCCAGTGGAAGAGCTAACCATTGATCTTCCTGAAAATGTTAGTGGTAAAGCAGTAGATTTTGTAACTCTTCGCAAAGGCGAAATGTTAAGTATGGAGCCAAAAGGCGAACGAATGATTATCAAGTTTCTTATTCCGTCAAGAGGTATCATAGGGCTTAGAAATCAGATACTTACAGCTACAGCTGGGGAAGCAATAATGCACCACCGATTTTTAGAATTTCAACCTTATAAAGGCGAAATAGCAGGCCGAATTAACGGCTCTCTCATTTCAATGGAACAAGGAACGGCTATTCCGTATTCTTTGGATAAACTACAAGACAGAGGACGATTTTTTATTTTCCCAAATGAAGAAATTTATACAGGGCAAGTAATTGGCGAAAACTCTCGTAGTGGCGATATTGTTGTAAATGTTACCAAAACCAAAAAACTTACCAACGTGCGTGCTGCAGGGTCTGATGATAAAGTGAAACTTGCTCCACCAATTAAGTTTTCTTTGGAAGAAGCCTTAGAATATATTCAAAAAGATGAATACGTGGAAGTTACACCTAAAAATATGCGCCTACGTAAAATTTATTTAGACGAAAATGAGCGCAAACGACACGAAAAAGAATTTAAATAAAAATTAAATTAAAAAGAAATGAAGAATATTTTTCATTTCTTTTTTTGTGTTTAAAAGTTAAATTTTATTAAAATGAAACGAAAAATTGTTATTACCAAAGATGGCTCTACCACTATTGAGATAGAAGACTGGGCAGAGCATTATCATTCTACACACGGAGCTATTCAAGAAGCATATCACGTTTTTATAAAAAATGGTTTGGAACTGTTTGATAATCAGAAAGATATATCTATACTTGAAATAGGTCTTGGTACAGGACTAAATGCATTTATTACTTTTTTAGAAACCGAAAATAAGAATAAAATCATTCATTATCAAGGAGTAGAGGCTTACCCTGTAACTATGCAAGAAGCCAATGCAATGAATTATGTAAAAGAATTAAAACGAGAAGATAAAGAATTGATTTTCAATAAAATACATACTTCATCTTGGGAAGAATGGAATGCAATTTCTGATAATTTTTTTTTAAAAAAAAGAAAGCAATTTTTTAAGGAAATAAATGATGAAAATAGCTTTCATTTGATTTATTTTGACGCTTTCGGGGCGCGTGTGCAACCAGAACTTTGGACAGAAGAAATTTTCCAAAAAATGTATAATGCACTCCTTCCCAATGGTGTATTAGTTACTTATTCTTCCAAAGGTAGCGTTCGCAGAGCGATGTTAGAAGTAGGATTTTCTGTTGAAAAATTGGCAGGACCTATCGGAAAGCGAGAAATGTTACGAGCAACAAAAAAATAAAAACAAAAAAGGCTTTATTTTTTACAAAGCCTTTTCTATTTATTTTGTATTTCTTAACACAGGGTTGAGTTCCTCATCATTGTACATTTTCATTTGTTTATATACTTTCATATATTTTTTTCCTGCTTCAATGTCCAATAATAATTGGTCTAATGCTTCGGATAAATCTTTTTTCTGTTCCAAAAGAACTTGTAATTTTTCTTTACATTTTGCTTTGTGTGCCTCAGAAGCATCTATTCTATTCACTTCTTCTTGCATATGATAGATTTTCAGAGCCAAAATAGACAATCTATCCACAGCCCAAGCGGGACTTTCGGTGTTTATAGTAGCATTTTTAAGAATTTTAACATTTTTGTATTTATCTAAAAAATAACTATCAATAAATTCTACCGTATCGGTTCGGTCTTGGTTGGAGGCATCAATTTTTCGTTTTAAATCTAACGCCGCAACAGGGGCAATATTGGGGTCGCGGATAATATCTTCATAATGCCATTGTACGGTATCTATCCAATTTTTTCGAAACAATAAATGCTCTATACTTTTAGAAGAATAAGGATTTTCAAAGGGTTGATATACATCGTCCAGAATATGATATTTTTCAATACTTTCCCAAAAAATATCAAAAGCTATTTTACTAAACATATTTCTTGTTTTTTTCGCAAATATATTGTTATTTTGTATAAAAAACAAATTAAAAAATAATTAATACCAAAAAACAATGATAATACACCGATTTGATGAGGCAAATTCTATTTTGCTACAATTTATTTCTGAACTTAGAAGTGTTGATATTCAGAAAGATAGAATGAGATTTCGTAGAAATTTGGAACGTATAGGAGAGATTTTGAGTTACGAAATGAGTAAGCAAATTTCTTATAAAAAACATACAATAACAACACCATTAGGCACGAAAGAGATAGCTCTTCCAGAAGATAAAATCGTAATTTGTTCTATTCTTCGGGCGGGTTTGGCTCTTCATCAAGGAGTTTTGAACTATTTTGACCAAGCTGACAACGCTTTTATTTCGGCTTATCGTAAGCATCTTTCCGATTCTGAATTTGAAATTTTGGTGGAATATTTAGCCTCGCCTTCCTTAGAAAATCATATTCTTATTCTTGCCGACCCAATGCTCGCTACGGGGCGTTCGTTTATTAACGTCTATGATGCGTTAAAAAAATTAGGAACTCCTAAAGAAATTCATCTTTTTGCAGTAATAGGCTCCGAAGAAGGTTTGCAAAATGTTAGCGCACATTTCCCTGAAAACACTCATCTTTGGATAGCTACCGTAGATGAAAAACTTAACGAGCACAGCTATATTGTACCAGGATTGGGCGATGCAGGTGATTTGGCATTTGGCGAAAAAATGCAAGGATAAATATTTTAAAAACTTGTTTTGATAATATTTTTTTGTACTTTTGCAAATATTATTTTTTAGAATTTAAACTATAAAATGGATATTCAAGCAATAAAACAACGATTTGGCATTATAGGCAACGACCCAATGCTCAATTTAGCCATAGAAAAAGCAATGCGAATCGCTCCTACCGACGTTTCTGTTCTGGTAACGGGCGAAAGTGGAGTAGGGAAGGAGGCTATACCAAGAATAATACATTCTTTATCTAACAGAAAACACGGGAAGTATATCGCCGTCAATTGTGGGGCAATACCCGAAGGAACTATTGATTCTGAGTTATTTGGACACGAAAAAGGAGCTTTTACAGGTGCTACTTCTACCAGAAGTGGTTATTTTGAAGAAGCCAATGGCGGAACTATTTTTTTAGATGAAGTAGGAGAATTGCCACTTACAACCCAGGTGAGGCTTTTGCGAGTGTTGGAAAATGGTGAATTTATTAAAGTTGGGGCTTCAACTGTACAGAAAACCAATGTCCGAATTGTAGCGGCAACTAACGTGAAAATGCAAGAAGCAATTCGTAAAGGTCGTTTCCGTGAAGATTTATATTATCGTTTGAGTACCGTAGAAATTTATCTTCCGCCTTTGCGAGACAGAAAAGAAGATATTCATTTGTTATTCAGGAAGTTCGCTTCGGATTTTGCTCAAAAATACAGAATGCCTCCCATTCATTTAACAGAAAGTGGCGTGCAAGAATTATTGCGCTATCGTTGGAATGGAAATATTCGCCAATTGAGGAATATAGCCGAGCAAATTTCTGTTTTAGAACAAAAAAGAGAAATTTCAGCACAAACTCTTTTGTCGTATTTACCTCATACAGAGCCTAATTTTCCTGTTCCTGTTTCGCAAGTAAAACCAGAGAATGATTTTAGCTCAGAGAGAGAAATTCTTTATAAAGTCCTTTTTGATATGAAAAATGATTTGAATGATCTTAAACAACTGACACTCAAACTAATGCAAGAAGGAAATATGAATAAAGTTCAGGAAGAAAACCAGAATTTAATTCATAAAATTTACGGAAATACAGATATACATTATGCTTCTCCGATAGAAGAACCTCCGGTGATGATTATTCCGCACGAAAAAACCTCTTCGGTACATAAAAATTATGATTTCGTAGAAGAAATACAAGAAGAAGAGCCTATTTCATTGCAAGACAAAGAGTTAGAACTTATTCAAAAAGCATTGGAGCGCAATAGAGGCAAACGAAAGGAAGCTGCAAAAGAATTAGGAATTTCAGAACGCACACTTTATCGGAAAATTAAACAATATGATTTAGAATAAAATAGAAAAATATTAAATTATTTTAGTTTGAAAAACTTGGTATTTATAAAAAAAATTGTACCTTTGCCCGAAAATTTTCTTTTGAAAAAAAATATATTATTTTTATGGATTAGTATATTACTTTCTTCTTGCGGAATTTATAATTTTACGGGGGGAAGTACAGGGCAAGCAAAAACATTTCAAGTGAATTTCTTCCAAAATAAAGCCCAATTGGTAGAGCCTGGTATGGATAGAGATTTTACTTTTTATTTGCAAGATTTAATTAATAATCAAACGAATTTATCTCTTACTGACCGAAATGGAGACTTGGTTTATGAAGGAGAAATTACGAATTTTACCATTTCGCCAATGGCAGCCAATTCTCAACAAATGGCCGCTCAAAACCGATTGTCAGTAAGTATAAATGTAAGATTTACCAATGTTTTTGAACCTGAAAAAGATTTTGAAAAACAATTTTCTCATTATTATGATTATCCTGCAAATACACAACTTAGTGCAGTGAAAACCAGTGCTTTTGAGGAAATTTTTGAACGCATAGCACAAGATATTTTTAACGCTTCATTGGCAAATTGGTAATGACACCGCAAGAATTATCGCTTATACTCAAAGACCCAAATAGCATTACGCTATCGCAAGTGTATGAATTAGAGAATATTATACACGATTTTCCGTTTTTTCAAGTAGCAAGAGCGGTACATTTGAAAGTGTTATATACGCAAGGAAGTTACAGATATAATAAAGCCTTGAAAATCACTGCTTCCCATATAGGAAATAGGTCGGTTTTATTTGATTTTATTACTTCCAATTCTTTTAAAGAAATAAATCCAAATTTCTTAAAAAAGACAAAAACAAATATGCCAAAAGCATATTATGACGAGGCTATTCCTTCTGGTTTTACAATGTATGTAACCGAAGATGCCTTTCAGGAGAAAGATAAAGAAACGGAAAATCAGGAAAATGTAGATACAATTGTAGGGAAATACACTCCTTTATCCAATAAAAATAAAGAAGTAGAAGAGTCTCTACAAATGGGAAAACCTCTGAATTTTCAGAAAAATGATTCGCATTCTTTTTCGCAATGGTTGGAGGTTACTCGTTATAAACCCATTGACAGAAAATCAGAGAAAAAGCCGATAGAGCCTCTACCTAATGTAGATAAAAATATTTTTGAAAAAGGAGATGCACGAGCCAAAAAATTTGATTTGATAGATAAATTTTTAGAGGCAAACCCTAAAATAGAAGTAAAAAAAGAGTATTCTTCTACCATTGATTTGAGTGAAAATACTACGAATGAAAGAAAATTGATGACCGAAACATTGGCAAAAGTATATTTAGAACAAGGGAAATATGCCGAAGCAATACACGCTTATCAAATATTGATATTAAAATATCCTGAAAAAACAGGCTTTTTTACAGAACAAATTAAAGCAATACAAAAATTACAACAAAATAATTTATAGTTAAATAATAGTTTATAATTATGGTAACATTTAACATTCTTTTAGTAGTAGTCCTTTTGATTACGTTTTTATTGATTTTAGTTATTATGGTACAACAGCCCAAAGGGGGAGGTTTATCTTCATCTTTTGGAGGGAATGCACAAGTAGTAGGAGGTGTTAAAAAAACAGGCGATTTTTTGGATAGAAGTACTTGGGTATTAGGAACTTCTCTAATAGTTGTTATCCTTTTGGCTAATATTGTTTTAAAGAATAATAAAGCAGAAGTAGGAGGCGGAAGTGTATTTGATGGAGTGAAACCAGCACAAACAACTGCACCAATTCCAACTCCTGAAACTAAATAGAATTTAACAAAAATAAACAAAATGTTTTCAAATAAAATAAGTTAAAATAACATTTTTAATAAGATTATCAATGAAATTTTAACTTATTTTTATTATTATTTTTTTCGCTATTTTTTTTTTTTTTTTGTAAATTTGCCCCCGAATACTTATTTAAGATAAATTAAGAGACAAAATGATAAAAGCAAAACTTTTTATATTGTTAGGATTGTTTTCTTTAAGTCATACATTTGCGCAAACAGAAAACAGAGCAGATGTTCAAAACCATTTAAGAGATTTACGACTTAAAGGAGAAGTTAAAACATTCAAAATAACACCTTATAAAGTGGTAGATTATTTTGGGAAAATAGTAAAAGGAGATAAACAAGACTTCTGGACAGGTGATGTGGTGGTTGTTTTTGATGAAAAAGGTTATAAAATAGAAACTAATAGGTATAATAAAACAGGACAACTCTCTCAAAAAGTAATCTATAAATATGATGAACAAGGGAAAAGAATTGTAAGAGATGTCTATAATTCTTTTGGAAAAATCCAGATGAAATATATGTATGTCTATGATGATAAAGGCAGTAAAACCGCTTATAACAGCTATACTCCAACAGGAAAACTTCAAGATACTTACCAATATAAAAATGATAGTAAAGGGCGTATGATAGAAGAACTTTGGACAAAAGCAGATAAAACTTTTGGTTTAAAATACACCTTTGAATACGATGTAAAAGGACAAGTAACGAAATCTTGTCAATATACAAAGGATACTAATACATTAGATAACTGTACAGCTTACAAATATGACAAAGCAGGAAATATTGTAGAGTTGGAAGTGTATAAATCTAACGGAGATTTAAAGCGTAAGCAAGTTATAAAATATGACAATAAAGGAAATGAAACAAATGTAAGAAATTTTGATGGCGAGGGCAACTTTATTGATGAAAGAAATTATAAGTATCAGTTTGATGAAAAAGGAAATTGGATAGAGAGAATAGAATATATTAATGATTTCCCAAAAGTACTAATAGAACGAGAATTTATTTATTATAAGTAAAATATAAAAAAAGGTTGTTTAAATAGCAACCTTTTTTAATTAATATAATATAAAAAAATCCTTCTTCATTGAGAAGGATTTTTTCTTATTCAGGGATAATAGAAAATTCAGCACCGCTTGCAAAATCTTGTCCAAATTGTTCGCTTAATGCTGTAAAACGTAAATATTTCGTTTTTACAGGAGAGTTAAAATATACATATTTAGGAATATTTCGGTGTCTATCAAAAGTGCCTTTATGTATTTCTTTCCAAGTTTTTCCATCTTCACTTATAGAAATACTAAAATCTTTCACAGCTCCATTCCAGCCACTTAAACGTGATAGATAGCTAAACCCTTTGATTTTTGTAGGTTGAAGTAAATCAAAGTCAATCCAATGTGGATATTTTGCCACGGAAACAGAATATGCTGTGTGCCAAATGGTATTGGGGTTGCCGTCAATAAAATGAGTTGCATTTCCTTCACCAATTTCTTCACTACTTACATAGATAATTTTCATAGGCAAAGAGGTAATTTTATCAAATTCTTGTGTATATTTTTGCGTAGGCGCATCTGCATACCAAGCCTTTATCACAGATTTTTCTTTTAGAGGAAAAGGTTTTTTGTAAATATTTGATTTTCCGTTGTTTATAGAATAAAAAATAGTTTTCTCGATAGCAGTTGTTTCCAAAGAAATTTTTCCTAAATTATCATAAAAAATAGAAATAGGAGTATTGGGGCTAAATTCTATATTAGTGGCTTCTATATTATTGTTTTTTATTGGTCTAATAATAATTCCAAAAGAATGAGGAGAAGCCATTACTCTATCTTTATCCAAAGGTGCTGGGCCACAGCTATTTCCGCCAACTCCTGTGGTAGCTATATTTAGTTGAAGATAAATATTATTAGGTGTTGGTAGCTCGTGAGGATGAGAAGCCAGCAGCAAATCTTTTGCAGAATAAGGCAAGGCAGCTACAGAAATTGGAGTAGAAGGAATAAAAATAGCTCCGTCTCCTTTTTCGTTGGTAAGAGAAGCCCAACGGGTATCTTGGTGTTGCCCCATATCTTGTGGTTTTGGAAAATTAACCAACTCATCTTCCACTTTCCCTTTATAAATGCCAATGAAAGCACCTGTTTTTCGGTCACTATAATTATCTTGTTTCCCTCTTCCGTAGTAAGTAAAATTAGAATAATCTTTTGGTAATTTCACTAAAAATCCTAATTGAGGAAGTGTAACAGAAGCATCATTGGAAGTAATACTTGCTTGTAATTCAATAGAACCATCAGGATAAATGGTAAATACCTGATTAGTTATGAATTTGAAATCATTAGAAGAGAATTTTTTATCGGTAAATTCTTCAATTCTATTACGTCCTGAACTTGTTCCTCCGTGTATTTTTGCTCCGTTCAGAGCTTGTGATTCTACGCTAAAATATACGGAATAAGAGCCGTTTTTATTTTGTATTATTTTGTTATTCAATGATTTATGTTGAAGATTATGCAGTCCTTTTTCAAACCATTGCTCGTAAGCCCAGCCGTCATTGTTTATAAAAGGTCGGAAAGCGTTTAGCTCTAAATTGCTATTTTCAATAATATTATTTTCACCATATTTTAACGTTTGGATAGTGCCTTTATCAAAATTGAATGTTACAGAAAAAAGATCATTAAAAAATGTTTTTTTATCCGTAGAAACCATAAGTTTTGTTCCTTTTGAAATTTTATTTATAGGAATTTTTTCTATAACATTTTGTAAAATAATTTGTTCATTTGCTTGTACAAAACCTTTTTTAGCCCAAGGCATATCTTTTTTAAGTGAAAATTCAAAAATCACATAATATTCTGCGTTTTTTTCAAAATATAGATTAGGAATTTCAATAAAATGCTGTTTTCTTTCTTTAATATTTGAAATGTCAAAATTTTTCTTTTCTAATAAATGTCCATTTTTATAAATTTTCCAAACTCCTTGATAATCAGATAAATCAATAAAATAATTTTTATTAAGTATTTGAAATTCAAAAGTTTTTGTATTTTCAGAAATATTTTTTGTTCTAGTTAATTTAACGTCAATATTTTGATAAACTTTTTTTACTTCATAAAACTGAGGTTTTGGCGTTCTATCTGCAAAAAGTAAGCCATTCATAACAAATTGTCCATCATTAGGGAAGTCTCCAAAATCGCCACCATAAGCTAAGTATTGCTTGCCTTCTTTGGTATAATGGTACATTGCTTGATCTACCCAATCCCAAATAGCTCCGCCACAAATATAATTACTAGACTCAATAGCTTGCCAATAATCTGCTAAATTACCAACAGCATTCCCCATAGAATGTGCGTATTCTGATATATGAAAAGGATATTTTATGTTAAATTTACCTTCAGCGGCACCTTGTACCCACGCTACGGAAGGATATTGATTGGAGCCCATATCTACAATATCATTATTTCGTTCATATTGTACAGGGCGACTTGTGTCTATCGCTTTTAGAGCCTTGTAAGCCGCTTTGAAGTTATCACCAGGACCAGCCTCATTTCCCAACGACCAAATAACAATAGAAGGAGCGTTATAATATCCTTCAACCATATCAACAATACGCCCGATGTGCGCTTTTTCCCACTCTTTTGGGTGAGAGAGAGAGGCATCGCCGTAATAATATTCGTGAGATTCTAAATTAGCTTCATTTTCTAAATAAATACCATATTTATCACACAGATAAAACCAATAAGGGTCGGGAGGATAGTGAGAATTTCGTACGTGATTAATATTTGCACGTTTCATTAATAAAATTTCCTCTTCCATTTGTTGGTGTGTTAGTGTGTGCCCTTGTGCGGGGTGGGTTTCGTGTCTATTTACACCTTTGAATTTTATGGTTTTTCCATTTACATAAAAATATCGCCCAGCTTTTCCAAATTCATCTTCGGAGGCTTTGGTGTCTTTTATTTCTACTTTTCTAAATCCAAAATAAGAAGAAATAACATCTATAATTTTACCTTTTTTATCTACTAATTTAGCAACTAAAACATAGCGATTGGGTATTTCTGCCGACCATAAATTAGGTTTTTTAACAGAAATAGTAGAGTTTATTTTTAATATTTCATTATAGGAAATATTTCCTACTTTAACATTTTCTTTTAAACTGTCTATTTTTATAATATCATCTTGAAATAGTTTGTTTTCATAGATAGAATATAAAATTTTATAATCTTTTGCTGTTTTTTTGTCTAAATTCCGAATTTCCGAATTAATTTTTACCTGCCAGTTTTCAAAATTACTATCTGTATCGGTTAGAATATTTAGGTTGTAAAATTGTAATTTTGGAGTAGAACGAAGCGCAACGGTACGGAAAATTCCTGGCAGGCGAAACATATCTTGTGCTTCCAAAAACGAGCCGTCGGAGTTGCGATACACTTCTACCGCAATTTTATTTTTTCCTTTTTGGAGAAATTTTGTAATGTTGAATGAAGCCACATTGCGAGAATTTTTAGAAAAACCAACATAACGACCATTTATCCAAAGATAAAAGAAAGAATCCACACCATTGAAATCCACAAAAATTTCTCTTCCGTCCCAATTGGTTGGAACTTCAAATTCTCGAATATACGAGCCTACTTCGTTACGATATTCATACGTTGTCCAATTTTTTGGAGGCGTACGCATCACCCCACCTCGCCAGTCATCAACCGCTATCGTATGCTGGAAAATCACCAATTGATTCACATAAATAGGCACGCCATATCGGAGCGCTCCGTCTTTTTGTATGCCATAAATATTCCAATTGGAAGGGACAGCAATCGTATCCCAAGAAGAAGCGTCAAAGGCATTTTTATAAAAATCTTTCGGACGCTCAAAAGGCGTTTTTACCCAGTGAAATTTCCAATTTCCGTTGAGAGATAGCCAATAATTGGAATTTTCAGGCAATACTTTTGTTGCCGATTTTTCATCTTGAAAGGAAAAAAAATAAGCCCGTGGATATTCCTTATTTAAGGCAAGTTCTTCCACAGACTCCCACTCTTTGCCTGTTGGTTCATTCTTTTCGCCATAGGCAAATCCTCCTAATGGTTTATGTTGCCCAACTGCCAATAACGAAACGGCAGAAAACGATATAAATTGTATTTTTTTTAAAAATGAATAGAACATATGTATTTTATTTTTTATGCAAATTTCTACAAAATTACGATTATTTTAATAGAAATCAAAATATATTTTTATTTTTAATAATTTTTTATTTCTTAACTAAAATCATATTTTTTTTGTAATTTTGCAAAATTATTTTAAATTTCTAACATAAAAAAAATGAAACAACTTTGTTTAATCATTGAAAGAGAATATATTACAAAAATTCGTAATAAATCTTTTGTTATAATGACTTTTGTTAGTCCTTTGGCTATCATTTTTTTAAGTTTTTTTATAGGTTATTTAACAAATATAAATAATAATTCACAAAAAAATATTACTATTTTTGATGAAAGTACATTGTTTTCTCAAACATTTAAAAATACAAAAAATATTAATTATCAATACATTACCAATGGAAATATTGAGGAAATAAAAAAAGAAGCTCTGCAAGAGCAAGTATATGGAATTTTGTATATTTCAAAAGATGTTAAAAGTATTCATTTTTTTTCAGAAGAAACGCCAAGTTTAACTTTTATAGAAAATTTAACACATCAGCTAGAAAATGCTATTTTTTACCAAAATTTACAAAATCAAAACATAAGTTTAGAAGATATAAAAGCAGCTAAAGTTAAAATTAATATAGATTTACAAGATTTTGTTGGCGAAAAAAGTTCAAAATTAGCAAACGGACTCAAATTAATATTTGGAGGAGCAGCAGGCTATTTACTGATGATGTTTATTATCATTTATGGAAATATGATAATGCGTAGTGTTATTGAAGAAAAAACCTCACGAATTATTGAAATTATTGTCTCTTCTGTCAAGCCAATTCAGTTGATGTTAGGTAAAATTATTGGAACATCTTTGGTAGGGATTACTCAGTTTATTTTATGGCTTATTATCGGAGGAATTTTGATGGTTTTCCTCACAAATATTTTCGGAGTTACACCTTCCAATCCTATACAAACAACTGATATACAGCAAAATGGGCAAATAGTTCAAGAGGTTTTGTTGGAGTTTTTTAAATTCCCGATAATGAAATTAGTTTTCTGTTTTCTCATTTATTTTATTGGCGGATATTTGCTATACAGCTCTATGTATGCTACCATTGGCTCGGCTGTGGATAATGAAACGGATACTCAACAATTTATTCTTCCTGTGCTAATGCCTTTAATGTTAGCTATTTACGTTGGTTTTTTTACCGTTATTGAAGATCCTCACGGAAGTGTTTCTCAGGTATTTTCCTTTATTCCTTTTACATCGCCAGTGGTGATGCTTATGCGTATTCCCTTTGGTGTCTCTTGGTGGGAAGTTTCTATTTCGGTAATACTTCTTTATTTAACATTTTTTATGATTTTGTGGTTTGCTGCTAAAATATATCGTGTAGGAATACTTATGTATGGCAAGAAGCCAAGTTACAAAGAACTTATTAAGTGGTTGAAAATCAAGTAGAAAAATTATTTATCTTTACTAATAAAATAAAAATAATTTCTTTGTTTTTCTATTTAAAAAATGTTAAAAACTTTAAAAATATTTTATTTATTCTAATAAAAAAATCATTTTATTTGGAATAAAAATAAATGTAATAAATTATTTAAAAAAATAACATTCTTCTATTGTTTCTCTTAAAAAAATCTTCATTATGTTATATTTTTGATAATTCACTTGAAGGTATCATATTATTTTTGTAAATTTGCGACTTAAATTTATTTTAAGAACGATTTAAAACCTTGAAAATCGTGGATACAAAAGAAATATTAAAAAAAGTCCGAAAGATAGAGATAAAAACCCGAAAATTGAGCGATAATATTTTTGGGGGAGAATATCATTCTGCATTTAAAGGTAGAGGAATGACTTTCAGTGAAGTACGACCTTACCAATACGGCGATGATATTCGTAATATTGACTGGAATGTAACGGCAAGGTATAACGAAACGTTTGTAAAAGTTTTTGAGGAAGAGCGTGAGCTTACCCTAATGCTTATGGTAGATATTAGTGGTAGTGAATTTTTTGGTACTATGCAACAATTTAAAAATGAACTACTTACAGAAATTGCCGCAACCTTAGCCTTTTCTGCCTTACAAAATAATGACAAAACAGGACTTATTCTTTTTTCCGACCAAGTAGAGCTTTATATTCCACCGAAAAAAGGAAAATCACACATTCTTAGAATAATTAGAGAACTCATTGAGTTTCAGCCTAAAAGCAAACAAACCAATATCGCTAATGCATTTGAATTTCTCAATAAAGTATTGAAAAAGAAAGCGATTGTATTTATTCTTTCTGATTTTATAGGCGAACCTTACCAAAAGCCATTGCAGATAGCAGCACGCAAGCACGATTTAACAGGAATTAGGCTATATGACGAGCGCGAAGTTTCTCTTCCAAATATTGGGATGGTATTGAGCAAAGATGCAGAAACGGGCAAAATACAATATATTGACACTACTTCCAAATTGGTGCGAAGAGCTTATGAAAATTTTTATAAAGAAAAAGTAACCTATTTTGAGGCTAATTTTCACAAAAGTGGCGCAGGAACTATCCATTGCCGTGTAGATGAAAGTTATACCAAGAAATTATTAGGATATTTCAAACACAGAACTTAAAAAAATAGGGTATGAACAAGAGAATATTATTTTTTTTGTTTTTTGCTATATCATTGAATATCAGTGCGCAACAACCAAAAATACAAGCCAAAATTGACCGAAAAGAAATTAAAATAGGCGAGCAGATAAAATACGAAATATCTGTGGAAGCAGACTCTACTCTTGTTATTTCTTTTCCCAAAGGGGAAAATTTTACTCCTTTGGAAATGGTAAATTCAGAACCTATTGACACCTTTCGCCAGCAAGAAAAATTTCGTTTAATAAAAAATTATTACCTTACTCAGTTTGATTCTGGCGCATATACAATCCCCAGGCAGGCTGTTAATATAGGTAAAAATAACTTTCTAACAGATTCTTTACAAATAAAAGTATTGGATGTGGCTGTGGATACTCTTAAACAGCCACTTTTTCCTATAAAACCAGCTATAAATATCCAAAAACCTGAAAAATCATACTTTATGATATGTTTTTTTGTAGGGTTAGGAGTTTTATTTTTAATTTCATTGGCTTTATTGCTCTATTTTTTAGTATTTAGAAAGAAAAAACTTACCGAAGAAGAGCAAATAGCCTTACTTCCTCCATTTGACAGAGCTATTTTAGGTTTAAAAAATCTACAAAATTCAAAATATTTATTAGAATCTAAGCAAAAAGAATATTATTCTGAACTTACGGATATTATCAGAAAATATTTAGAAGAAGAAGTACATATTTCAGCAACAGAAAGTACAACAGATGAACTTTTACAGAAAATCCAGACTTTTCTTGATGCAGGTCGATTACATCTTTCCGTAGAAACCTTGAAAGACTTAAAAAATGTACTACAAAAAGCGGATTTAGTAAAATTTGCAAAGTCACAACCGCAAGATTTTGAAGCGGAAAATGACAGAGCAACTATTGAAAATATTGTTATTAAAACCAAAGAAGCTCTTCCTGAACCTTCCGAAGAAGACAAAATGAAAGATGAATATTATAGACAAATGTTGGAAAAACAACGAAGAAAACGTAGGAAAAATAATATCATCATAGCAAGTATTATTTCTGTTGTTTTATTAGCAATGGCAGGTAGTGGCTGGTATTGGTATCAAAGTATTGCTAAAAAGATAAAAATTAACACAGATAATTGGATAACAAGTACTTACGGATTTCCTCCTGTTTCTATAACTACTCCCGAAGTACTTAAAAGAGAGAAAACAAAAAATCTCATTTCCAATCAAAGTTTTATCGCACAAAATGAGAAAAAACATTTATTTACTCTCCTTACCACTGGCACATTAGAACAGCCAAAAGAGGAAAATGAGCAAATAAATATGGAAGAATTAGTCTTAAATTTGCTGGAAATAGAATTAAAAACTCGTTTTAAAGCAGAAAATATCCTAACAAAATATGATCCTTACCAAACTCCACAAGGAATAGTAGGGCATAAGGTTTTTGGCGGATTTACAGACAAAAATAATGAAAATCAAATTAAAAAAATAGGCTATCAATATTATTTCTTTATGAAAGAAGGACGATTATGCGCCCTACTTTTCTGTTATCCGCAAGAGGAAACGTTATATGAAAATGTATTGATAGAAAAAATAATGTCTTCTTTGAATATCAAATAATTACATTCAAAAAAGAATATTTAAATTAACAAAAATAAATGAAGTCATTACTGTTATTTTGTTTTTTATCACTCGCAATATTTAAAATTTCAGCACAAGAAACTACTTTCAAAGCAGAAGTTAGTAGAAAATCTCTTGGCGAAAACGAACGCCTACGTATAGACTTTTCTATGAATAAAGAAGGAGATAATTTCACTCCTCCCAGCTTTGATGGCTTTGAAGTTTCTGGTCCTACGCAGTCCATTTCCAATTCGTGGGTCAATGGTGTCCGAAGTTTCTCAAAAACATACACTTATATTCTTTCCCCTAAACGAAAAGGCAAAATAAATATAGGAGTTGCAACCATTGAAATTGATGGTAAAGAATACAAAACCAAACCTTTAAGCGTAGAGGTTACAGATGCAGTTGCAAATCCTAAAAATAACATCTCTTCTACACCTCGTTCGCAAGGTTTTGGCGGATTTCCTTTCAATTTTGATCCTTTTGCAGAAGAAGACGAATATAATATGGAAGTAATAGAGCCCGAAGCCAACCAATTATTCCTAACTGCCGAAGTAGCAAAGACAAACGTATATATAAATGAGCCAATTGCCATTACATATAAGATTTATTTAGCTCAAAATTACGGAATTGCGGGCTTTCAAGATATTAATTTCCCAAAATATACCAACTTCTGGAATCAATTACTATCCGATAAGTTCGTTGTAAATGAATGTACTTACGAAGGCAAATCTTATCGTTGTATTACCCTAAGACAAGTGCTCGTTTTCCCTCAACAAGTTGGAGAACAGGTACTTGACCCGCTTTCTATTACTCTTGATTTGCAAATGCCTACCAATCGTGTGGATTTTTTCGGGCAACGTTCCTATGTTACTCGCTCTAAAACACTCCGAAGCCCTACGCAAAAAATAAAAGTAAAAGCCCTCCCAGAAGAAGGAAAACCCGAAGACTTTTCAGGCGCTGTTGGGCAGTTTTCTATGGAAGTTCAGCTCTCTAAAAAAGAGGTAGAAGCCAACGAAACCCTCCAAGCAGAAGTTTCTATCATAGGAAATGGTAATTTTAACTTATTTGATTTCCCTAAATTGCAATTTCCTCCTACTTTGGAAGTCTATGACCCTGAAAAAAAAGAACAACTAAACGCTTCTGTTTCAGGTATTAAGGGAGATATAACACAAACTTATACCATTGTGCCTCAGTATAAAGGGAAATTCCCTATTCAACCAATTAATTTTACATATTTTAACCCTAATACCGAAAAATATGTGACTTTAACCTCCGAAAGCCATACCATTGAAGTAATTAAAGGAAACGAATATAAACCAACTACCGAAGATAAGCAAGAAATTGTACAAAATGATTTTCATCCTCTGAAAAAAACAGCCAATTTACAGCCAATTGCCAAAAAAATATTCTTTGGTTCTACTAATTTTTATCTTTTATGGTTGCTTCCGTTGCTAATTATACCTATTTGTATTATTATTTGGAATATTTACAATAAATATAATGAAGATACACAAGAAAATAGACAGAGAAGAACCAATAAATTAGCTAAAAAGTATCTTTCTACGGCAAAAAGAAACCTAAATGACAAAGATTCTTTCTACGAATCCTTAGAAAAAGGCTTACATACCTATCTGAAAGCCAAATTGCACATAGAAACTACCGAACTTAGCAAAGAACGTATAGAAGAATTACTTTCTCATCGAGGAGTAGAGACAGAAACTATTCAAAATTTCTTACAATTACTCTCCAATTGTGAAAAAGCTCGTTATTCTCCATATACTCAGGCAGATATGGACAACGATTACGCCAAAGCAGTGGAAATAATCGCTATTTTAGACAAACAAATACGAAAAAAATAATGAAAAATATCATAATAACAGGAAGTAGTCGCGGTATTGGGTATGAGTTAGTCAAAAAATTAGCCCAAGAAGGGCATAATATCCTTGCTCTTTCCAGAAATACACATACTTTAGCTAATATTTCCAATAAAAATCTCTCTTTTTTACCATTTGATATTACTAAAAAGGAAGATTTTGAAAAATTAACTCTATTTGTAAAAGAAAAATGGCAAAATAAAGTAGATATTTTAATAAATAACGCTGGGAAATTAATAAATAAACCCTTTGAAGAACTTTCTTTGCAAGATTTTCAACAAGTGTATGAAGTAAATATCTTCGGGGTAGCCAAAATTATACAAACGTTACTGCCTTTTTACACAGAAAACGCTCATATTGTTAATATTAGTAGTATGGGAGGCGTACAAGGTAGCTTAAAATTCGCTGGTTTAGCCGCTTATTCCTCTTCCAAAGGCGCTTTAATAACACTTACAGAGCTTTTAGCCGAAGAATATAGAGAAAAAAACTGGGCTTTTAACGTTTTAGCATTGGGTGCTGTACAAACTGAGATGCTTCAAGAGGCTTTTCCTGACTATAAAGCCAAAATTACTGCCGAACAAATGGCTAATTATATCGCTCATTTCGCTTTAACAGGAAATCAATTCTTTAACGGAAAACTTATCCCCGTTGCCAATAGCACTCCTTAGATAAATATCTATCCTTATCCCTATAAAATAGATATGTGAAAGATTTTTACACCAAAAAAAGGACAAAATAAACAAAATAGAAACTAAAAAAATCTGTATATCTTCCAAAATATACAGATTTTTGTTTTTTTTATATATTCTCATCAGATGAATAATAAAAAAATCATCTTTTAAAAATATTTTTTCTATAAAAAAGAAATATTTCACAAAAAATGATTATCTTTGGCACTTAATAATAAATAATATGAATACAGAAATAAGTAAAAGATACGCTATGCGTGGCGTATCGGCTGCAAAAGAAGACGTGCATAACGCTATTAAAAACGTAAATAAAGGCTTATTCCCGAAGGCTTTTTGTAAAATTATCCCCGATTATCTTACCAATGATGAAGAATATTGCTTGGTAATGCACGCCGATGGCGCAGGTACAAAATCTTCCCTCGCTTATGCCTATTGGAAAGAAACCAATGACCTTTCTGTTTGGAAAGGAATAGCACAAGATGCACTCATTATGAATATTGACGACCTTCTTTGCGTAGGTGCTACCGATAATATATTACTTTCTTCTACCATTGGGCGAAATAAACGACTCATTCCCGCCGAAGTTATCTCTGCTATCATAAATGGTACGGAAGAATTGATAGCTGAACTCAAAGAACACGGAGTTACTATCCATTCCACAGGAGGGGAAACCGCCGATGTTGGAGATTTGGTGCGCACTATCATTGTGGATTCTACCGTTACAGCTCGTATCCAACGAAATAAGGTAATTAACAACGAAAATATACAGGAAGGAGATGTTATTGTAGGCTTAGCTTCTTTCGGAAAGGCAATTTATGAGAAAGAATATAACGGAGGTATGGGAAGTAACGGACTTACTTCTGCAAGACACGATGTTTTTTCTAAAAAAGTAGCAGAAAAATACCCAGAAACCTATGATAATGCCCTTCCTAATGATATTATTTATTCAGGAACAAAAAATCTTACCGATAAAATAGAAAATGCACCACTGAATGCGGGGAAATTGGTACTATCTCCTACCAGAACCTACGCACCGGTGATAAAGAAGATACTTTCAGAGTATTCTCCCACTCAAATACATGGAATGATTCATTGTAGTGGCGGTGCGCAAACCAAAATACTCCATTTTGTAGAAAATTTACATATTATTAAAGATAATATGTTTGAAGTTCCGCCTCTTTTCCAACTAATTCAGAAAGAATCGAATACCGATTGGAAAGAAATGTACCAAGTATTCAACTGCGGACACCGAATGGAGCTATATATCCCAGAAAGTATAGCACAAAATATTATAGATATAGCAAAAACATTCCAAATAGATGCTAAAATAATAGGTAGAGTTGAAAAATCAGACAAAAAACGACTTACAATAAAGAGCGAATATGGTGTTTTTGAATACTAAAACAATAAAAAGTAATTTATTCCCTAAAAGATAATAAGAAAATAGGGGAGTAAATTACTTTTATTCTATAAAGAAAAAAATATTTTTAAAAAAAATAGAAAAAAATAATAGAAAATAATTTGTTTTTATAAAAAAATGTTTATATTTGCAACCAGAAAAGAATAGATGAAAATAAAAATAATTCTTTATAAAAGTGTAAGAATAAAAATTATTTAATAAAAAATAAAAAATACTGCATTAAAATTAAAGATTGTTTTATAAATATAGAATATTTTTATATAATGAATAAAATTCTTTTATAAAAACAGAAAATTGTTTGTAAAATAAATAATATACAGTGTAAAATGAATAATATTCTGTTGTA
>JAUMUT010000017.1 GCA_030530525.1 Capnocytophaga sp.
TTTTTCGTAAAGATTTGATAATGTTGCTACTTTCTTATTTATCAAATACAACATCTGTTGCATTTTTGTCTAATAATTCATTATAAAATAATTGCATTTTTTTCTTAAATAAAATAAAAACTCATTGGCTTTATAGAAAAATCAATGAGTTTTATTGTTAATTTATTTTTATTTTTTTAACCAATTGTTAGCAAATTTACAATCGCGATATTCTCCTTTTATAGAAATAAATGTCTTTTTAATAGCATCATCAATCCATTTTCGGATAACTTCTAACTGTTTGTCTTTCAATGTTAAATCTTTTATTTTCGTATAATCTTTAATAAAATCTGCGGTATGTTCTGGTATTCTGTCCGTTACCCGATAAATTTTATACATTTTTCGTCCTGTTCTATCTTCATCCATAAACGGAGTAGAAACTTCATCTTCTTGAAGATTAGCCACTTGCGAATATAAAAGAGGTTCCATACGAGTAAGCTCAAATTTTGTAGAATAGGTTTCAGGATTTATCAATTGCCCTCCGTCATCTTTGGTCTCTTTCTCATCTGAAAAATTCTTAGCTGCTTCTGCAAAAGTAAATTCTTTATCTATTATTTTTTGGCGAATATCATTAATTTTTTGTTTGGCTTCTTCCAAAGCATCTGAGGGAATTTGTGGTACCATAAGTATATGACGCACAGATACTTCCTTCCCTCTAACCTTCACCACTTGAATGATATGCCAACCAAAATCTGTCTTAAAAGGTTCTGAAATTTCCCCTTCTTGCAAACTGAAAGCCATATCTTTAAATTCTTTTGCAAAACTTGATTTTCTACTGAAAGTCAGTTCCTTACCTCCTGTGCCTCGGTCGGCTGAATATAAAATAGCTTTTGTAGCAAAACTTGCTCCGTTATCTTCCACATCTTTTTTAATATCTTTCAGCTGTGCAATTACCTTATCTATCTCTGTTTGAGGGGCTTTGGGTTCTATCACGATTTGAGCTATTTCCAATTCTGTACCAATAGAAGGGAGTTCATCTTTTGGTATTTTATTAAAAAATTGTCGTGTTTCTTCTGGGGTAACTTCCACGCCTTCCACCACTTTTGCCTTCATTCTGGCACTGAGTTGGTTTTGTTTTAATATTTCATAAAACTCATCACGAAAAGACTGCTCGTCATCTTTACGATAGAGTTCTACCACCTTTTTAATATCGCCTATTTGCTCTACCAAATAATCAATTTTTCTATTGACTTCATCGCGAAGTTCTTCTTCTGATACAGAAATACTATCTTGAATAGCTTGGCTTACATATAGTTTATCTTCCATTAATTTCCCTAACAGCTGACAACGCGTAACATCCTTTATATCAGCTCCTTGTGATTTTAATTCAATGAAAGCTCTATCAATATCTGTTTCCAAGATAAGATAATCTCCTACCACTGCAGCCACTCCATCAATTTTTTTCTTTTCTGATTGTGCTACAATGGAACAACTAATAGTAAATAGTAAAAAACTAAAAAAAATGTTAATTTTACTCATATATTTCAAATTGTTTTTTCTTAATTGCATTATTAATAATATCTTTTTCTAAATCATTAATATAATTATTTCTACGTCTGTTCAAAATAATTTGATTTAGTGTAGGAGTAACATATTCTAAGGGAGCAAATTCATTAACATCAAGAAAATCAATGACTTTCACTAAATAAATCCCCGTAGAATCTTTTTGTTCTATAAATTGATTAGTTATTTTTTTATCTAATTTTCCTTTTAAAAAAGGTAGTTTTTCATACACATCTGCCGTTTTTACCCAAATGGTATCATTAAAAAAAGCTGATACAAAATGAGTCGAATTATTTTCTAATTCCTGTTTATCTTCTGGTGAAAATTTCTTAAAATATTCAATAATTTTTTTATTTTTTACTTCCTTATCATTTAACTGAATATAACGAAATTTTAATAAACTTTCGTTTAATTTAAAAATATTTTTATTTTCATCATAAAATAATTTTTTTTCTACTTGATAAATAGACGTATCAATTTGCTCTGCTACCAGCATTTCCAAATAGGATTGTGTATATAAATCTCGTTCATATTCTGCTACTAATTCTTTAAATTCTTCCTTTTTTTCTTCGGGCAAATTTTCTTCTGCGCGTTGCATCAATAATTTTTTCAAAGCCCAATTATTAACAAAAGTAGTAGCAATGGTAAGACTATCTTCCAAAGAATAATCTTTTGGTAATATCTTTTCTATATCCGTTTTATATAAATAATCATCATCAATTCTCGCAATTGCATCTGTATTTTTTTCTTTATTTTTTAAAAAATTACAAGAAAAAAAACTAAAACAAATCAAAAAGACAATACTATATTTTATATTTATTTTCATATAAATTTATTAGCTAAAAAAACATTGCAATTTACATCTTTTTTATAAAATAAACTAATAAATTAATTTATATTTAACTTTTTAACTTATTCGTGATGAAAATCAGTATCTTGGAAATATTTTTCATTTAATTCTACAATATTATTCTTCACCCAAACATTTAGAAACGTAACAGGTTGATACAGAATAGATTGAGAGATAGTCTCTTCTGGTAAAATTTGCAAAGCTCCTTTGCTTAAATACAACAAACTTGTACCTGTTATAACAGACCATTTTAGCAGGCCAAAAACAGCTCCTAATACTCTATTGAGCAAGCCTAATTCTACTTTTTCTAATATTTTAGTAGCTATTTTTGCTGTTATACCTACTAAAATTATAATTATAAAAAAAGTAAGAACAAAAGCTAATATTTGGATTGCTTTTTCACTAAAATGAAATGTATCTTTCAGAAAATCAGACATATAAAAAGAAAAATGAATAGCACCAAAAACACCTAAAACTACGGATATTAAGGAAGCTAACTCCCAAATAACTCCTTTCAAAAATCCTCTTATGAGCCCGATACCTAAAATAACACTCAGTATAATATCTAAATTATTCATAAATTATCAAAAAAAGAGATGACTTTTTGCCATCTCTTGGTTTTTATTAATATTCTTCTTCATTCCAAAGATAATCTTCTTCTGAAGGATAGTCTGGCCAAATTTCTTCAATAGATTCATAAATCTCTCCTTCATCTTCCAATGCTTCAAGATTTTCAACGACTTCCATTGGAGCTCCTGTACGAAGTGCATAATCAATTATTTCTTCTTTTGTAGCAGGCCAAGGCGCATCACTTAGATAAGATGCTAATTCTAATGTCCAATACATAATACTTAATTTTATTTTGCAAAATTATTTATAAAAAATATATATTTTAACTTTTATTTTATATTATTTTCTTGTAACCAACGTATATATTGGTCTCTATTTTTTAAATGTTGCTGATAAGTTTTAGCAAAAATATGATAACCAGGTCTTTCATTATCTGCAACAAAGAAATAAAATTCGTGTTTTTCAGGATTTAGCACTGCTTCAATGGAAGAAATATCAGGCATTGTAATGGGACCCGGTGGCAATCCTAAATATTTATACGTATTATAAGGCGAATCTATTTCTAAATGTTTGTATAACACCCTTTTAATAATAGTATCATATTTTTCTGTTTGTTCTTTTACACTATAAATAGCAGTTGGATCGGCTTGTAGTAACTGATTGCTATTCAATCTGTTAAGATAAACTCCTGCTACTCGTGGGCGTTCATCTACTTTGGTGGTTTCTTTTTGAACAATAGAAGCTAAAACCATTACTTGTTCAGGTGTAAGCCCCAATTCTTTGGCTTGGTCTCTTCGTTTTTCATTCCAAAATTTATGATACTCTTTTGCCATTTTCCGAGAAAACTGCTCAGGAGAAATATTCCAATAAACTTCATAAGTATTTGGTATAAAAAGACTTATCGCATTTTTTATATCCGTTTCGTTATCTGCTAAAAATTTTTCATTAGTAAAAGCCTTTAATAAAGATGCGCTATCCGCCTCTATTTGGGTAGCTATTCTTCCTGCTAAATTCTCCAATCGTTCTTGGTTATTAAAAGAAACTTTTACGGGTTCATTTTTTGAGCGTAATACATTGATTATCTCAAAGTTAGACATTCCTTTATGTAAAATATAACGTCCTGATTTTACATTATACACATATTTTTTTTGCTTTGCTACTTCTAAAAAAGATGCATCATTTTTTAAGAAAGGACGTAATTGTTTATAAACCTCTTCAAAAGAACTACCTGTATGGATAAAAATTTCTTCCGTTGGATTAGAAAAATCTGTATTGGGTTTAAACATTATTTTATAAAATTGATAACCAAAAAAAGCTATAAATAATGCTCCAATTACCAGAAAAAAAGCCAAAAGTTTCTTTATATTCATACTATTCTACTGAAATACAAGTTCTTAGTTTTTATATTAGTTTTTTAGACGGCAAATATACTATTTTTTTTGTTATCTGAATATATTTTTATTATTTTATTAAGTTTCTTTATTTATATTCTTTTATTTTCAATATTTTATTTATCCAAACTACAACAGGAATAAAAAATAAAAAACTACAAATAGCTAATAAATTGTAATAATTTTCTATTAAAATCCATTTTTTCCAAACACACAATCCTTTATAAGTTATCAAAGTTTCAGTAGCAATGAAAGCTGTCATATAAAGGGAAATTGTCCAATTTGGAAATTCTATTTGCAATTGTTTAACTAAAAAATATAATACTCCAAAAGTTATCACTCCTAAAAAAGTAAAATGCAAATAACTTATAACCATATCTTTATTGTTAAAAATTATATGAACTACACTCGGAAATGATGTTAAAAAAATTAATATTGTTTTTATAATTAAAAAAATAACAAAAATATTCAATAAATGATTTTTTTTGTATTCTTTTTTATATATCCAACTGATTTTCAATATACTTATAAGTAATAATACAGCACTTATACCTCCTATTATATACAAAAATGTTTGATGGAATAATCCTGTCCAAGAAAGGCAAACTGTCCCAAAAGTACCTATTACAAAAAAATAAAAATATCTTTTAAGTCTTTCTTTTAATGCTGGAATTTGTTGTTCCATTTCTTGAACTAAAAGCCCGATAAGCACTGCCATAAACCAGCCATTATATTGAAAATGTAAGAAAAAATAAATAGCACTATTATACCATTCGCTAAATCTATCTAATTTTAATTTAACAAGAATAACAGGCATAGCCCATATTCCTATGCTTGAAATAATTAAAAACCATATCGCAGAATGGATAAAACGAATAGAAATACTTTTTTTATCACCCAATTTTGTAGTATTTTTATTTTTTTTGGTATTTTTTAGGAAGAAAAAGGAAAATATATAAGAAGAAATTATAAAAAAAGAAGAAAATATGATAGAAAACACTCCATATCCTTGTATTGGAAAGGTAAAAAGCATTCCAAAAATAGAAATTTGTGTAAAAATAAATATTTTATGAAATGTTTTTTTATGCTTTTCTTCTAAAAATATATTGGCAATTAAAGAAGTTAAAATAATATATACCCAACCTAAAAGAGCCATATGAGAATGAGTATGAACCACATAACGATACTCAAAACCAAAATGGAATACATAAGCAAATCGTAATATAACTCCAAGAAAAATGGTTATTAAAAAATAAATAAATGCCCAATATATATATTTCCTTGTATCCATAAAAAAGAAAAAGCCAATTATAATATATAAAATATACCATTGGCTTAATTTTGTTAAAATATTTAATTAATAAATAAATATGTTACACAAACAAAACAGCTCCTACTGTTACATAGCTTGTTTCATCTATCAAAATAGCTCCTCCATTGGCACGAAGTGATTGATAGCTGTCATATGCTAAGGGAGACGCTGTTTTTAACTGAACTTTAACTACTTCATTAAGCCCAGCTTGTTGTATATTAGTTTGTTTTTCCAAAGTATTCACATCAAGGCGGTATTCAATAGCTTTTATCATTGCAGGGACTAACTTACTATTGTGCTGCAAAAGGTAACGATTACGAACAGCCATTGGTTTTTCATCCATCCAACAGACTAAGGCTTCCATTTCTTGACTGATTTTCAAAGAATTATCTTCTCCTACGAGGATATCTCCTCTACTTATATCAATATCTTCTTCTAAGTGCAAAACTACACTTTGTGGAGAAATTGCTTTTTCTACTTCTTCATTATTTACTTCTATTTTAGAAATTGTAGCCGAAATACCTGAGGGATAAGCCTTTACAATATCTCCTTTGGTAAATACTCCACTTTCTATTTGCCCTGCGTACCCGCGATAATCGTGTAAATTTTCAGATTGAGGACGAAGCACCAATTGTACAGGAAATCTTTTATAGTCTTTATCATTTTTCTGTATTTCTATGGTTTCCAATAAGTTAAGCAACGTACTTCCGTTATACCACGTTATTTTTTCAGAACTATCAACGATATTATCTCCATTCAAGGCACTTATAGGAATAAAAATAACATTTTTAATTCCTAATGTATCTGCAACTTTTTGATAATCAGCAACTATTTCCTCATATCTTTCTTTACTATACCCCACTAAATCCATCTTATTGATAGCAACAACCACATACGGAATATTAAGCAAAGATGCAATAATAGAATGCCGTTTGGTTTGTTCAATCACGCCATTACGAGCATCTATAAGAATAATTATCAAATCTGAATTGGAAGCTCCTGTTACCATATTGCGAGTATATTGAATATGTCCAGGCGCATCTGCAATTATAAATTTTCGTTTAGGAGTAGAAAAATATTTATATGCTACATCAATCGTTATTCCTTGTTCGCGTTCTGCCCGAAGCCCATCGGTAAGCAAAGCCAAATCTACACTACCATCTTCTCTGTTTTTGGAACTTCTTTCTAAGGCTTCCATTTGGTCTATAAGAATATTTTTACTATCGTATAAAAGTCTCCCAATTAAGGTACTTTTACCATCATCAACACTTCCTGCGGTTAAAAATCTTAGTATATCCATTTTTTCTGAATTTCTGTGCAAAGATACACTTTTTTTATTACAAAAAAGAAAATAACTAAAAAAAGCTACCTTACCAAAGATAGCTTTTTATAATTTTAACTTTTTTTATTGCCCAGACCATTCTCTTATAGCTCTTTGCAATTCTTCTGGGTTGCTAAGCGTTTCCATACCAAATGTTTGAACAAGGAATATAAAATATGCTATATATATGATATTCAACACTATACCAATGATAGCCATTACATATCCTGCTTGCAGATTTCCGTATCCTAAGTAAGATTCAGGAGAAATTCTGTAAATAGCTTTTGCTTTTTTTGTTAAAACAATAGCTATAATAGCACAAATGAGCCCTACTACACCATAACAACAACAAGTTACGATAGAAGCAATCCCTAAGACTAATACTGCCGTACTATGAGGCAAAACTTGTTTTTCCATAATTAATTATCTATAAAATTGTTTATAAAAATATGATACAATTATTGTTATTCCTGTAAAAATACTAAGTATTATCAAAATTTTATGATATTTCCTTTTTTTATCTATAAAATTTATAAAAATTATTATTAATAAAAGAATAAGCGGATAAATAGCAGGATACATATAAAATGCCTCTACAAATTTTCCTTGTAAAAGCAAAGCTATTGACCGCTGAATACCACACCCCATACACTCTACACCAAAAAGAGCTTTGTTGGAACAAGGTAGCATATAATCTTCCATTGGTTAATTTTTATGCAAATTTAATCTTTTTTTCTATAAATTACAAATTTTTATGAATTTTATTTAATTTTTTTTCAATAGAATAAAAAAGTAGTTTATAACTCATAGATAACGTTTTTTTAGTCTTTTGGATAAATTTTCTATTCTTATAAGCTAAAAAAAGGAATTTTAAGTACAAATATTAATCTAAAACTACAAAGAATAACTAAATTTAATAAAAAAAGAATAAAAAAGGGTTCTATATGAGCAAAATAGAGTGTAATTTATTATAAAACTCTTTTGAAAAGTTATATTTTATACAAAAAAATCGTAAAAGGAATTTCTTTTACGATTTTCACAAAATGTTTAATTATATAAAACTTAGAATTGGTTTTTAATTTAATTTGAAAGTTAGCCCAACGAAAAATGTACGCGGACGTTGTGGTCCATAAATATAATCGGCATCTCTGTTTTTTCCTTTATCAAAGTCTTTTTGATAGTCGTTAAAAATATTTTGAACCCCTGTGGAAAGTTCTAATTTATAATCATTTTGTAGTGAAAAAGTATAAGCAATTTTTATACTTTGGTCATAGAAAATTGGGGATTTTTTGATGGTTGGCGCTATCGTTTTAGACTCTAAATGAGGAACATACATTTTCCCTGTAAAAACTCCTGTGTAGGATAGTTTTAACTGCGTTAAAGGAGAATAAGTAAAAGTTGTAAATCCATATAAATCAGGCGTTTTCATTACTTCTTTGGATTCTAATACATTTTTATCATTATTCTCATCTGTCCAAATGTTTTGTTTTTCAGAATATTGTGATTTTTGCATAGTAAATCCTGTTTGCCAAATAATATTGGAACCAAAAGCTAAATTTACTTCGGCATTTACCCCCATAACTTCTAAATTATCCGTAGCATTTACTTTCTTTTTATAGAAAACTCCGTTTTGCTCTATTCCGTCTTCGTTACGAAGAGCATCTTTTATTCTGGTAAAAAATCCTTCCAGAATAATATTTGCTTGTGTATTTCCTTCTTTTTTAGTAAAATTTAACGAAGCGGTATAACTATTAGAATGTTCGGGTTTTAGGTCTTTACTAAGTTCTACATAAATAGGTTCAGCCTCTACAATTGAGGTGTGCAAATCTTCATCAAAAGCCTGTGGCGCACGGTAGCCTTGTGCATAAGAACCTCTGAATTTCAATTGGTTAGTAATATCAAACATTGTTGTAAAACGAGGAACAAATTTGGATAAAGTTTTGTTAGAAGGTTCATATTTACCTGTAAAAGTATAATCTCCTTTTATGTCAATATAATCATAACGTGAGCCAGCCAAAAAGGTAAGTTTTTCTACTGGTTTCCATTCTATTTGTGCATAATTTCCGTAAGTTTTTACGATTTGCTCTATTAATTGATTTTTTTGAATGTATTTATCTGTTACTTTATCATATTTATATTCTGTACCAAGAGCTAAGTTCCAATTATCATTAATGTTATAATTATACTGCACCCCTCCTACTCCAACGAGTCCGTTTGCGTTTCCATAATATGTTAAAGCATTCAAAAAAGTTTCTTTATCATCATTAGAAAGATGGTTAAAATCATTAGGATTAACTACTTTCCCTAAACCACCACCATAATAACTCCATCTATTGGTATATTGAGAAGAAACATAAGCAGAAAATTTGTGCTTAAAATCCGAAGAAAAATGTTCGTAAGAAATATCTCCACCAAAAATTTTATGTTCTAATTGCTCGGTAATATCTGCTTCGTGTGGTGTTAGGTCAAATTTATTCCCCCCTCTTCGGAACTCATTGATAGAGTTTAAGTTAAGTTTTAATTTGCTTCTATTGGAAGTTTTCCAAAACATATCCATACCAAAAGTTGTATTTTTAAGTTTGGTTATTTCAGAATATTCATCATCATTAGCGTCATAAGGTGCTCTATTTCGTTGATAAGCAAAGATAGTCATTCCTTTATCTAATTCTTCACTAACGATAGAACCATTGACAATCAATGTGTTATCAGGTGTTTTCCCTTCATACAACGAAAGATTATTTCCTACGGAAAAAGAATTATCCAACGGGTCTTTGGTTAAAACATTTACTGTTCCTCCTATGGCATTTCCTCCATAAAGTGCTGAACCTCCGCCTTTTACCACTTCTATTCTATCAATCATATTTACAGGAATCATTTCAAGCCCGTAAATACCTGTTAGAGAAGAAAATACGGCTCTTCCGTTAATAAGTATTTGAGAATAAGGACCTTGTAAGCCATTGATTCGTAATTGATTAAATCCGCAATTTTGGCAATTGGTTTCTGTCCGAAGCCCTGGCGTAAAATTCAATCCTTCGGCAAGGCTTAAAGATTGCGTAGCTTCATACACTCTGGTAGTGATTTTATTAACCACCACAGGAGCCTCAAATTGTGGAACAATATTTCTTGTTCCTGTAATTACCACTTGGTCAAGCCCTAAAAGGTCTTCTTCCATTTGGTAATTTTTGGTAATTTTTTCGTTTTCTTTTAAAGAAATTTTTTCGGTAATGGTCTTCATTCCCAAAGAAGATACTTTTATGGTATATTCTCCCGAAAGAATTTCTAAAACATAATCTCCTGATTGTGAAGACACTACACCTGTTTTTTGTTTTCCTTTCTGTGCTAAAATATCAACATATGGTACAGGCTTCCCATCGGAAGTTATTTTTCCTTTTATTGTTGCTTTTTGAGCAAAAATATTACAAAAAGAAAAAACGAATAGACTAAAAATAAATGTTTTCATTAATAAATTTTAATTTAGTTAAACTTGTATTTTATTTTTAGGCAAAGGTAAAAAATATTTTAAATAAAAACAAAATAAATAATGTTTTTTTCATATTATTTTTTATTTCTGTTAAAATTTATCTTTTTATAATTATTTTTGATAAAATTATATAATTTTATATTTATTAGTAGAAAAAAATCCTTATGAAAAAAAGTATTTTTTATTTCTCTATTAAAAAAATATTTCGTAACTTTGACTTGTTTTTACACAAACTCAGAAATTCTAATAATTAATAAAAAAATATCTTATGAAAGTAACAGTAGTAGGCGCAGGAGCAGTAGGCGCAAGTTGTGCGGAATACATTGCTATTAAAAATTTCGCATCAGAAGTAGTTGTTTTAGACATTAAAGAAGGCTTTGCAGAAGGAAAAGCAATGGACTTAATGCAAACCGCTTCTTTAAATAGTTTTGATACTCAAATAGTTGGAGTAACAAACGACTATTCTAAAACTGCAGGTAGCGATGTAGCGGTAATTACCTCTGGTATTCCTAGAAAGCCTGGTATGACTCGTGAAGAACTTATAGGAACGAATGCTAATATTGTTAAATCTGTTGTAGAACAATTAGTTAAATATTCCCCAAATGTTATTATCATTGTGGTGAGCAACCCAATGGATACAATGGCATATTTAGTTCATAAAGCTACTAACTTGCCTAAAAACAGAGTAATAGGTATGGGTGGAGCGTTGGATTCTGCACGTTTCAAATATCGTTTGGCAGAGGCTCTTTCTTGCCCAATTTCTGATGTTGATGGAATGGTAATTGCAGCGCACAGCGATACAGGAATGTTACCTCTTACTCGTTTAGCTTCTCGTAATGGAGTGCCTGTAACCGAATTTTTATCTAACGAAAAACTTGAAAATGTAGCACAAGAAACCAAAGTAGGTGGAGCTACTCTTACTAAACTTTTAGGTACATCGGCGTGGTATGCTCCTGGTGCAGCAGTTTCTGCATTAGTACAAGCAATTGCGTGCGACCAAAAGAAACTATATCCTTGCTCTGCACTTTTAGAAGGTGAATATGGAGAAAAAGATATTTGTTTGGGTGTTCCTTGCGTTATTGGCAAAAATGGAATTGAACAAATTGTAAATATTGAGTTAAATAACGAAGAAAAAGCTAAATTTGCAGAAAGTGCCAAAGCGGTTAGAGAAGTAAATAAAGCCTTAGATAGTGTTTTAGGCTAAAATGACATAGCTGTAAAAATAAAAAGTCTATGGTTTTCATAGACTTTTTTTATTTGCCTTTTATTAAAAATATTAAATTATAACTTATGAAAAAAATAAAAAAATACGCTATCTTTATACTTTTCCTTTATTTATTATTCTTAACCTATATGCTTTTGCGCCCCGCAAATTCCTTACCAAAAGATTTTATTTTATTTGAAGGAGCAGACAAAATAGTACATTGTTGTGTTTTTGTGATGTTAAGTTTTTTATTCAAAATAGCATTTCCCAAAGTAAATTTTTGGGTACTTTTGCTCATCTTGTTTATTTATGGAATATTAACAGAAGTAGCACAAGAATTTGCTCAAACAGGAAGAAGTGGAGATGTCTTTGATTTAGTTGCGGATACTATTGGTATTGTAATTGGTTGGTTTTCTTATGATGTTTTTAGGAAATTTTTCAGAAATATACTTCCATAAAAAAACTATCCTAATAAATAAATTAGGATAGTATATAAAAAACTAAAATTTTAAAACTATTGCATATTCTTTGCCTCTATGCTTAGTGTTGCGTGAGGAACTGCTCTAAGTCGTTCTTTATCAATAAGTTTCCCTGTTACTCGGCATATTCCATACGTTTTATTTTCAATACGGATAAGCGCATTTTTCAAATCACGGATAAACTTTTCTAACCGAGTAGCTTGTGCCATATTAGACTCTCTGCTCATCATTTCAGAACCTTCCTCAAATGCTTTAAAGGTAGGAGAAGTATCATCAATACTATTATCTGCCCCATTAAGATAAGAATTTTTTAAAAATTCTAAATCTTTCTGCGCTTGTTCCATTTTTTCTTCTATAAGAGCTTTAAACTCTTGCAAATCTTTATCTGAATAACGAACTTTTACATCCATATATACTTATTTTAATAATTTGTTTTATTTATTAACTTAAAAAGAGATGTTTCTAATTTGCCTGCAAAGATACGATTTTATTTTAATATTTCATACATTATTACAAAGATAATAATAATTTTTTTTATTTAGTAGTAAAATATATTTTTATAATTTATTTTCTATTCGTTCTACCAAGGCGTGAGGCTGAATAACATATTTTTTTCCTGTTTTAACTTCTTTGCATTCGTAACGTTTTACTTTTTTTTCTCCTTTTTGAAAAATTCTACCATCATCGGTTTGGAAATAACTATTTTGCGGAAGCTCAAAAACATAATATTTTATACGCTCTCCTTCATCATATTGTCGCATAGCCAAAGACAAATGTACATCGGTATCACTACTTGCCGAAGGATTTTGAAAATGAATTACTAAATAAGAAAGTAATTCACTTGGGAATATTTCAGGGCGCAAAAAAGGTTTCATCAATGCTTGGTAGGTATGTTTCCATTCGTTGCCGTGTGGTTTTATTTGCCTCCCATACTTTGTAATAGCTACAAGATGAGCTATTTCGTGGATAAGCGTCATTAAAAACTGATATTTATTCAGGCTTGCATTGATCGTAATTTTGTGAGTTCCGTCAGGAAGCCGTTGATAATCACCGTGTCGGCTTTGTCGTTCATTAACAATTTTTAGAAAAATTCCTAAATTTTTAATCAGCTCAAAACAAGGAATAACAGATTCTTTTGGCAAATATTTATACAAAATTTCTTTCATAAAAACAAATTTTAGCTATTTAATTTTAGGTTTATTTTTCTTATAAAAAATTGATATTCAACAATTTAATAAAAAAGCCTCCCCAAAGGAAGGCTCAAAAATATTATTATTTTTATTCTTAAAAGAATAAACGTCTTCTTACTGTTTGTTGTTCTTCTTGTGCTGGTACTGCATTGTTTTCTTCTACTTGTTGGAAAAGTTTTGCGTGTACCATTTTGGTAATAGCAATATTGTATTTTGTAGCATCAAGAATCAAATGAACTAAGAATTGTCTGTTTGAAGAAGCAAACAATACGTGTATTTGTTCTTTCAAAGCGATTTCAATACGATCAATATTTTTATCGTTAAGCTCTTCTACATATCCTAACGCTTTTGTAGCTTGTCGTAAAATCTCAACTTGGAAAGCACTTGATAGTCGGTTATCTACACTTGTAGCTGCTTCATAAGCAATTGTATTTCCATCATTTGTACTTACTACAGTAATTGAAATAAAGCCTGGCACTTCTTGGTGCATTGCTTTTACATAATTTTCAAATGAATTTGTATCCATAATTTACTCTCTTTAAATTTTGCACAAAGGTAAACATTTTTTTTAATTTAAAAATGTTTTTTTGAAAAAGATTTTTAAAATTTTAGTTTTTTAGTGTTATTTTCCTGATTTTTAGTGAAGTTATTAACAATAACAACAAAATAAAAATGTTATTTAACGTTAATATAAAGCTATTTGATATTGTTTTTTATTATTGAAAATAAAATAAAACCTAACAAATAGTTAAAAATATTTATTTAAAGGCTTTCTTGTTAAAAATTATCAACATTCCTACCGCAATACTAATTGCTGTGTCTGCAATATTGAAAACAGGGTCAAAAAAAGTAAATCTTTGCCCTCCAAAATAAGGAATCCAGTCTGGTAAAATAGTATCAATCAATGGAAAATATAGCATATCCACTACTTTTCCGTGAAAAAGTGTTCCGTAAGGAGTGGGACTCATCCAAGTAGCTACATTATCATAACTATGGTCAAAAATAATTCCGTAAAAAACAGAATCTATAATATTCCCTAATGCTCCTGCAAAAATTAAAGCAATGGAAACTATTAAAATAGTAGGTGCTTTCTTCTTTACGGAACTCCAAAGCCAATATCCTATTCCAAATATTGCACAAATACGAAAAATTGTTAAAATTAATTTACCATACTTCCCTGGTATAGATTTTCCCCAAGCAGCGCCATTATTTTCTACAAAAAGAATACGAAACCAATCGAAAACCTCTATGCTTTCTCCTAATTTGAAATGTGTTTTTATATAAATTTTTGAAATTTGGTCTATCAAAAGAACCAAAAAAATAAGTATTCCTGCGGTTCGTAACTTCATAATATATTAAGGTATAAATTAAATTATAAATTATTGAAAAGCATTCCAGCCACGTGCTATAATAGGAATAGCTTCATTTGAGCGAGTGATAAGGTTTGCCCCTTGTTCGGGTTCTGTTATGTAGCCAATAACGGTAAGGTTGGGGTTACCTTTTATCTTGTCATAGTCCAATTGTGCTATGGTAAAAAGAAGTTCATAGTCTTCTCCCCCACTAAGAGCCACCATTGTACTACTAATGTTAAATTCTTCACAAACGTTAATCAACTGAGGATCAAGAGGTAATTTATCTTCCATAATACGACAACCTACGTTAGATTGTTTGCAAATATGTAAAATTTCAGAAGAAAGCCCATCGCTAATATCCATCATAGCAGTGGGTTGCACTTCCAATTTCTCCAAAAGCTGTACTATATCTTTTCGGGCTTCTGGTTTGAGTTGTCGTTCTATTAAATATTGGTATTGGTCTAAATCGGGTTGAGCTTGCGGATTTACTTTAAAAACTTCTTTTTCTCTTTCTAAAATATTTAATCCCATATAAGCAGCTCCCAAATCTCCTGTAACAACCACTAAATCATTAGGTTTTGCTCCGTTTCTATATACTATTTTTTCCTGTTTTGCTTCGCCCAACGCCGTTACAGAAATTATCAAACCTCGCGTGGAAGAAGTCGTGTCGCCACCTACCAAATCTACTTTATAAATTTGACACGCCAAACGGATTCCTTCATACAATTCTTCTAAGGCTTCCAACGGAAAACGATTAGAAACTGCAATAGAAACTGTTACTTGTGTTGCTATGGCATTCATTGCGTAAATATCCGAAAGATTTACCATAATAGCCTTATAGCCTAAATGTTTCAAAGGCATATAACTAAGGTCAAAATGTACGCCTTCAATAAGCAAATCTGTGGAAATAATACATTTTTTCTCAGCAAAATCAAGCACTGCACCATCATCGCCAATGCCTTTTATTGTAGAAGATTGCTGTATCGGGAAATTTTTAGTAAGCGTATCTATTAACCCAAATTCTCCTAACTCAGAGAGAGAAGTTCGTTGTGGGGTTTTATCTTCTATCATATGTTTTTAGTTAAAATATTCTATAATATAAGGTATATAAATAATACCTAAAACAATAGCAACAGCAAAGAAAATCATACTAACCGCTCCTGCCGAAACGTCTTTTATTTCTCCTATTTTTTTGTTAAAATCAGGGTGAATAAAATCGCATATTTTTTCCAAACCTGTATTCAATCCTTCAACGGCTAAAAGAGTTCCCAATGCCAAAGTTTGAATCATCCATTCGGTAGAAGTTATAGAAAAAATAACACCTAACACAATGAAAATCAACGTTGTAATACAATGTGTAATAATAGCGTGTTCTGTACTAACGAGTAACCAAAAACCTTTTATAGCGTATTTTATACTTTTTATACGTCCAATAATAAAATTTTGCATACTTTATTGACAAAAATGAATGGCAAAGATAGTAATTTTTAAATTATTATTTCTTAAAATAATGAATATTAATCTATAAATTTATTCCAATTCTTTTTATCTTGTTAAAAATCAATGTATTAACAAATATAAAAAATATTTTTCCCTAAAAAATAATTGTAATAACATCATTGTTTTTTTATATTTTTTTTATGATTTATTCGTAAAAAAAAGTTATCTTTGCAGAAAAAAAATTATGGCAATACAAATAAAAGGAGATAGAGATTATGAAGATATTCCTTCATTGAAAGCTAAAGCATTGCGTATCAACTTAAATAAGAGTATTTACGGAACTTTCTCTGAAATTGGTGCAGGACAAGAAACCGTACGACATTTTTTCCGTGCTGGTGGCGCATCGGGTACTATTGCCAAAGCCGTAAGTGCTTACGATAAAAATTTTAGCGATGCACTTTACGGACCAGAAAAAGACGGAAGATATGTAACCGAAGGACGATTGAAAAAAATGCTCTTGCACGAAACCAAACTCCTTGAAGACAGACTTCCGAGGGATAAAAATCCTGAAAAATTATTTTTTACCTATGCCAATACTGTAGCTACGATTGACTTTGCAAAACGCTATAAAGGACACGGCTGGGTAGGTATTCGCTTCCAATTAGACCCCGAAGGCGAATATAATGAAATTATTCTTCACATACGTTTTCACCAAACCGAAACCCGCGCACAGCAAGAAACTCTTGGTATTCTGGGGGTTAATCTTATTTATAGTGCTTTTTATCAGTCTGACAACCCAACCAAAATCGTACATTTTCTATATGACCACATTGATAAAGATTTGATAGAAATTGATTTGATAAACTTCTCAGGTCCAGACTTTTCTCATATTGATAATCGTTTAATGAGTCTTCAACTTATCAAAAACGGTACTACCGAAGCGGTAATGTTTGGAGCTGATGGAAATAATATTCTACCTGCGGAACAATTATATAAAAAAAATATCCTTACCTTTCGAGGAAGTTTTCGCCCTGTAACCAAGGTAAATATTGAGATGTTTGAAAAATCTTTGGAAATGTTTTTGCAAGAAAAAGACGTAAATCCAAACCGAACCGAAGTTATTTTTGAAATCACGCTATCCAATCTCTTAGAGCAAGGCGAAATAGATGAGCAAGACTTTATGGATAGAGCGAAAATATTATGCTCTTTGGGTTATAAAGTACTGATTTCCAACTTTAAAGAATATTATCGCTTAGCAGAATATTACGGAAATTACACCAAAGCCCATATGGGAATAGGAATGGGAGTAGAAACCCTCATTGCTATTTTCAATGAAGATTATTATACTCACCTCAGTGGGGGAATTTTGGAGGCTTTCGGCAAATTATTCTACCGAGATATAAAAATTTATCTTTACCCTTCCTTAGATGCCGAAACCAAAGAAATTATCACAAGTGAAACCTTGAAAGTTACCCCACAAATGAAAGAATTATACAAATTCTTCAAATATAATGGGCAAATTGTAGATATTCAAAATTACACGAAAAGTTATTTAGGAATTTCTTCCAGAAAAGTAATTAAACAAATAAAAAATGGCGAAGATGGCTGGCAAGAAATGGTACCAGAAGGTGTAGCCGAAAAAATAATGCAAAAAGGATTTTTTGGTTGGAAAAAATAATCTTTTTTAGCTTAGACAAAATAAATTTTAACAAATTAATATAGTTTTTTATTTGCTCATATAAATATAATTCTATAACTTTGTAGCTCTATTTCAGTGGTTTTCTTTGATAGAAATTAAAAATTATAAAATATTTAATAGAACGTTAATATATTAAAAAATTATTACTTTTAATTATGGATGTAACAAAAATTATGGCTTCTTTGGAAGCAAAGCACCCTGGTGAAAAAGAATATTTACAGGCTGTTCACGAAGTTTTAGAGTCTGTGGAAGCGGTGTATAATACACACCCAGAATTTATTAAAGCAAAAATAATAGAGCGCATTGTAGAGCCTGACCGTATCTTTACTTTTCGTGTGGATTGGGTAGATGATAAAGGAGAAGTACAATCCAACATTGGCTATCGCGTACAATTCAACTCTGCTATCGGTCCCTATAAAGGAGGAATCCGTTTTCATAAAGCGGTGAATCTTTCTATGTTAAAATTTTTAGGATTTGAACAAACATTTAAAAATGCTCTTACTACCCTTCCTATGGGAGGTGCAAAAGGAGGTTCTGATTTTGACCCAATAGGAAAATCAGATGCAGAAATAATGCGCTTCTGTCAGGCTTTTATGTTAGAATTATGGAAACACATAGGCCCTGATACAGATGTACCTGCTGGCGATGTTGGTGTTGGTGGTCGTGAAATTGGTTATATGTACGGAATGTATAAAAAATTGGCACGCGAATATAATACAGGAGTACTTACAGGAAAAGGTATCAACTGGGGTGGCTCTCTTATTCGTCCTGAGGCTACTGGCTACGGAGCTCTTTATTTTGTAGAACATATGCTTAGAAAATTAGGCAAGTCTATACAAGGAAAAAGAGTAATTGTTTCTGGTTTTGGTAATGTAGCTTGGGGAGCAGCGCAAAAAGCTACACAACTTGGCGCAAAAGTTATTGGGCTTTCTGGTCCTGATGGGTGTGTAGAAGTTCCTAACGGAATGACTCACGAAATGATTAATTATATGCTTGAACTTCGTGCTTCAAACCAAAATATTGTAGAACCTTTTGCTAAAAAATTTGCTAACGAAAGTAAATTTACTGCTGGTAAAAAAGTTTGGGTTATCCCAACAGATATTGCACTTCCTTCTGCTTTCCAAAATGAACTTAATGAAGAAGACGCTAAAACATTGATTGCCAACGGAGTAGAGTTGGTTGCAGAAGTTTCCAATATGGGTTGTACCCCAGAGGCTATTAAGGCTTTCCAAGATGCTAAACTTCCTTTTGCACCAGGAAAAGCAGTTAATGCAGGAGGTGTGGCTACTTCTGGTTTAGAAATGACCCAAAATGCGGCGCACCTTGCTTGGACAACAGAAGAAGTAGATGCCAAACTACATCAAATTATGGAGTCTATACACAATGCTTGTTTGAAATATGGTGAAGAAAAAGATTACATCAACTATGTAAAAGGCGCAAATATTGCAGGATTTATGAAAGTAGCTTCTGCAATGCTTGACCAAGGGGTTATTTAATTATATATTTAAAACCTGTTATATATAATGTATAACAGGTTTTTTCTTGTAAGTTTTTACTTTTATCAAAAAAATAGAAATTTTCTTTCTTTTTTTAATAAAAATTAGTATTTTTGCGAAAATTATAGTATTGTGCAAGAGCCGAAATATGTTTTGATGACAGAAGAAGGAACTTATCTGGTAGAATACCTTATCGGAGAAGTTGTTTTCAGTACGAGTTTGAGTAAAGCAATGATTTTCTCAGACCATAGAATCGCTTTGCGCTTTAAAGAACTTTTATACCAACGCTTTAAAATTATCACAAGTGTTAATACTTATATCTATTAACTTAAAATATAGTTTATATTTGTTAATTTACATTAATTAATTTCTTTTCTTTTATAGAAATAACAGAAAATATCTTAAAATAAGATTAATTCTATATTTTCTAATAAAATACAAAAACTGATTTTAGTCATTTGTATTTTTCTATAATCTTCGTAATTTTGATACCCGAAAAAAGGTGGTATTTTTCTTCTTAAAAATACTCTTTTCCAAAAGTAAAAAATTAGGGTAACTCCTTGTATTTTTGATTATTAAAAACAATTTAAAAAAAATATTAAATATTAAAATATCAACAAAATTTTATTTTTATGAGTACAAAAACAATCTCAGTTGAAAATTACGGAATTAAAAATGCCAATGTGCGTTATCAATTATCAGCAGATGAACTTCACTCTGAAACTCTTAACAAAGGATTAGGAAAAGAAGCTTCTTCTGGTGCGTTGGCAGTAAATACAGGTAAATTTACAGGACGTTCTCCACAAGACCGTTTTATCGTAGAAGATGAAATAACTAAAGACCGCGTATGGTGGGGAAAAGTAAATATCCCTTTTGATTCTAAAAAATTTGACGCTCTTTATGATAAAGTGGTAGCTTATCTTTCTGAAAAAGAAATATATGTACACGATGGTTATGTATGTGCAGACCCTAAATATCGTACTAATATTCGTACCATTACCGAGCTTCCTTGGAGTAACCTTTTCGCTTACAATATGTTCCTTCGTTTAGAAGACAACGAACTTGCTGGCTTTAAAGAAGATTGGTTGGTAATCAATGCTCCTGGTTTCTTAGCTACCCCAGAGGTAGATGGTACTCGCCAAGCAAATTTTGCTATCCTTAACTTTACTAAAAAAGTAGCTCTTATTGGGGGAACAGGTTATACAGGAGAAATTAAAAAAGGAATTTTCTCTGCTATGAACTTTGAGCTTCCTGTATTCCGTAACACAATGCCAATGCACTGCTCTGCTAACGTAGGAAAAGACGGAGATACAGCTATTTTCTTCGGACTTTCAGGAACTGGTAAAACTACTCTTTCTGCTGACCCTAACAGACACCTTATCGGTGATGATGAGCACGGCTGGACCCCAGAAAACTCTGTATTCAACTTTGAAGGTGGTTGCTATGCAAAAGTTGTAGATTTGACCGCAGAAAAAGAGCCAGAAATTTACGGTGCTATCAAAAAAGGTGCTATCCTTGAAAACGTGATAATGGACGAAAAAGGAGAAGTAGATTTCGCAAATACTACCATCACTGAAAACACACGTGTTTCTTACCCTATTTACCATATTGAAAATATTCAGCCTGGCTCTATTGGGCACAATCCTAAAAATATTTTCTTCCTTACTTTTGATGCTTACGGAGTATTGCCTCCAATTTCAAAATTAACTCCTAACCAAGCTGCTTACCAATTCATTTCTGGTTATACTTCCAAAGTTGCTGGTACAGAAGTAGGAATTACAGCTCCTCAAAAAACATTCTCTGCTTGCTTTGGTGCAGCATTTATGCCTCTTCACCCAGCAGAATACGGAAAAATGTTAGCTGAAAAAATTGAAAAATCAGGGGTAAATGTATGGCTTGTTAATACAGGTTATAACGGAAAAATGAAACGTTGTAGCTTAAAAGATACTCGTGCGCTTATTACCGCTGCTCTTACAGGTGCTTTAAACCAAGTAGAATATAAAGAATTACCTATCTTCGGTTTCCAAGTTCCTCAGGCTTGCACTACAGTTTCTGACCAAAGTATCTTAAATCCTGAAAACACTTGGGATGACAAAGCTCTTTTCGCTGAAAAATCAAAAGAACTTGCAGAAGCATTCATTGAAAACTTCAAAAAATTTGAAGCTGGTGCAGATGCAGAAGTACTTAAAGGAGCTCCAAAATTATAATTTTTATTCTAAATTAAAAAGCCTATCTTTTTCAGATAGGCTTTTTTTTATTTTATTTCTCTACAAAAGGAATATCAGGATTAAAAATTTCTAATAAAAGTGTTTTCAATTTTTCTTCAAAAAGATTTAAAATATTCAAATCTGCTGGAATTATTTCTTTATCTTCTTTTAAGCCCATAAAACCTTTTTCTAAGTTTTTAAACGAATAATTTCCTACAAATATCTCATTATCAGGGTATAATTTACTTTTATTTATCATATAAGCATACATTAATAATTGAAATACCTTGCTGTATTTAAAATCTATAATAAGGTTTTCCCAACTATTTTCACTTAATTTAACATCATTTGGCTCTACTTTCCCTGTTTTATAGTCTATGATATATAATTTTCCGTTTCGTCTTTCTATTCGGTCGGCAGTTCCGTTAAATAAAAATTTATGAGAAAATTCAGGAAAATTAACTTCTATTTTTAATTTTTCTTCTATTGCCAATACTTCTATTTTTTCGGTAGCAACTGCCTTTTTCTCCATCTCTAAAAACCGATGAATATATTCTTTTATTACATTGAAAATCAATATATTTTTCCCTTCTAAATATTCTTCTTCTCTATATTCTTTTATATTTTTTTGTACCAATTCAGGTACTTTTTCCTGCATTTCTTCAATATCTTTTTCTGTTAATATTTTCCCAATATATTTTTTTTGTTGATATTCGTCTTCTGCATCATAAAGGGCTTCCAAAGTAGAATGGACAATTTTACCAAAAGTGCGTGTTTCTATTATTTCTTCCACCTCTTGTTCTTCTTGTATATTCAAAACTACTTGCTCATAAAAAGTTATCGGATTATGCACGTAACTAGTTAAGGCTGAGGGAGAAAAGCCTTTTTTACGTTTTTCATCATTACCTGTAGCTATTGCAATGAGTTTCTCCATCAGCTCAGATGTTTTTGGAATATGCAAAGGTGGAATTATTTCAGAATTAACTTTTGGGGCTAAAATAGTTTCTTTAAGATTTCTATCTGCTTCCAATAATTGCAAAATAAATCTACTTTTTTCATTTCCTTTTATACTCTCTGCTTCGGTATTGTAAATCAGGCAGATATGTTTTGCTCTTTGAATAATTCTATAAAAATAATAAGAATAAATAGCGTCTCGTTCTTGGTAAGTGGGCAAATTCAGTACTCGCCTTACATCAAACGGAATAAAGGAAACCGAACTTTTACCCAACGGGAAAATACCTTCATTCATTGAAGTAATAATAACTCTCTCAAAATCAATATTTTGAGCTTCAATAATACCCATTATTTGCAATCCTTCCAGAGGTTCGCCTTGGAAACTTAACTTTTGTTTTATTAACAAATCATTATAAATTTGCCTTAAAACTTTTTCCATAGTTATAAAACCAAATTGCTCTTGTAATTGATATAACTGACTGAATAACTGATAAAAAGAATATAAATATTCTAAATACAAATCATTATACTTTTCTTCTTTATTTAAAGAATTTTTAATAATTTTTATAATTTCTATTGCATTTGCTATTAATACAGAAGGCGTTACTTCTTTTCTTTCTACAAAAAATAAATTAATAATCTCTTCATCTATATCTTTTGCACCTTCTAATATTATTTTTTTACTAACATAAACAATATTACTTTTATAAATTTTATTTAGAATATTATTTCTGTATTCCTCTGATAATAAATTACTTACCATAGGTTGAAGCAATAAAGCTATCACATCTTTATGATACCAACTTGTGTTTTCTAAGGTATATAATTTGAAATATGCTCCAAATAAATCGTTCAATGGCGTTTGTTGCAACGGGTAGCCCATTGTTATATTAATAGAAAAATTTTCATTGCTAATAGATTGAAGCACAGGTATTAACATATTTTCTTCACCTAAAACAAGTGCTGTTTTTTCTAATTCAGAATGAGGAATTTCTTCTATTTTTTGTGCTACAAAATGTGCCTGATTTATCTCCTTTGGTACTCCTATTATTTCAATATGTTTCTCTTCTTGATTTTCTTCCAACCACTTTGGCTGTCTATCTTTATTGTAATAATCCCATTTTTTATATTTACGAATAAATTCTCCTGCACTATGTCCTTCGTTTTTTAAGTATTTATTATCAATATCCCAATAAATTTCAGAGGGTAATTCTGTTAAAATTTTTTTGATAATTTTTTCTTCTGCTAAGGTCAAATCATTAAAACCAACAAAAATATGTAGTTTTTCATTATTTTTTTGGATATAAGTATCTAATTCTTTAACTGCTTCCCGAGCTATAAAGCCTTGATAACCTTGCTTTTGCAATTTCATTTTTTCATAAAAAGCCTCATAATAACCTCCTAATTCTGACCAAAATTGCAAATGTTTTTTCAGTTCTTCGGTTGGTTTTTCAATACTTACCGACCAGTGTTCTACTTCCTTAATTGCATAAATATACGGAAAAATTTTCTTATTTTCTATTAAATAATGATCAATATCGTTAAAATCTTGCAAAATCATTTTTGCCCAACCCATAAACTTCTCAAAATCATCAGGTTCTGAAATACAAGCATTTTTATAAGAATCATATAACTCAAAAAGTTGTGTAAGTTCAGGCATTTTCGTATAGCCAGAAATTCGTTCCAAAAGATTATCCATCGTAATAAAATCTGGCGACATACATACTTTTCCTATTTGCTGAGCAAAATATTTTTTAAGAAAAACTATTCCCCTTCGGTGTGGTAACACAAACACCATATTTTCAGGGTTTATATTCTTATAATTTTGTAAAATATCCGTAATTACTCGTTGTAGAAACATTTTTAATTATTTATAAATCAAACACTTAAATTAACTAATATAATTCCAAATTCCTTTACTTTTTTTGAGTTGCTCTAAGGTATAAGCAATATTTTGATGTTCTTGCTTGGTTAGGTTTGGGTCTATTTTCATAAGGTCAATAGCATAACTACGGGCAACCTTCAAAATATCGCTATCTTTCACTATATCAGCGATTTTCAAGTTAAGAACTCCACTTTGTCGCGTTCCCATAAGGTCGCCAGGACCACGCAATTTCAAATCTACTTCTGCTATTTGGAAACCATCATTGGTAGCCACCATTGTTTCCATTCGGGTACGGCTATCGCTACTGAGCTTCATATCGGTTACCAAAACGCAATAACTTTGCTCTGCCCCTCGCCCTACTCTACCGCGCAATTGATGTAGTTGCGAAAGCCCAAAACGCTCGGCACTTTCTATTATCATCACCGATGCATTAGGAACATTTACGCCTACTTCAATAACGGTTGTAGCGACCATTATTTGTGCTTTTCCTTCTATAAAACGTTGCATTTCTGCATCTTTTTCGGCTGGTTTCATTTGCCCGTGTACCATTGCTATTTGGTATTTTGGCAATGGAAAAGCTGCTACAAGTTGTTCAAATCCGTATGCTAAGTTTTTATAATCCAACACTTTAGATTCTTCTATAAGTGGATACACTACATACACTTGTCGCCCTTTTTCTATTTCATTATAAATGAATTGATATATTTTGGAACGATTGGTGTCGTACAAATGAAGGGTTTTTATCGGTTTTCGTCCTGGCGGAAGTTCATCAATAACAGAAACGTCCAAATCTCCATACAAACTCATCGCCAAAGTACGCGGAATAGGCGTTGCTGACATTACCAAAATATGTGGTGGAATGGTGTTTTTTTTCCAAAGTTTGGAGCGTTGTTCTACCCCAAACCGATGTTGTTCATCAATTACTGCAAGCCCTAAATTATGGAATTGTACTTTGTCTTCTAAAACGGCGTGCGTACCTATAAGTATCTGTAAATCACCACTTTCTAATTTTTTATGAATTTCTCTTCGCTCTTTTATTTTGGTAGAGCCAGTGAGTAACGCTACTTTTATATTCATATTTTTTAACAAATCCAAAATGCTATGAAAATGCTGAGTCGCTAAAATTTCAGTAGGTGCGATTAAACAGGCTTGAAAAGAATTATCTAACGCAAAAAGCATACTAATAAGTGCAACAATCGTCTTTCCTGCGCCTACATCGCCTTGCAAAAGTCGGTTCATTTGCGCTCCAATTCCTATATCGTTTCGGATTTCTTTAATTACTCGTTTTTGAGCATTTGTTAAAGGGAAAGGTAAAAATTTATGATAAAAATCATTAAAATAATCTCCAACTTTTTCAAAACGAAATCCTTTTATTCTCTTATTTAATAGATTTTTTTGAACTAATTGTATTTGAATATAAAAAAGTTCTTCCAGCTTTAACCGAAATTGTGCCTTAGCTAAAAACTCCTGATTTTGAGGAAAATGAATATTAAAAATTGCTTCTCCTTTGGATAATAATTTAAGATTTTCTAAAATTTCAACAGGCAAAGTTTCATAAAAAATATTTCCCGTTTCGGTAAAAAGTGTTTCTATTAATTTTCGGAAAAATTTATTTGTAATTCCTCTTTTTGTTAATTTTTCAGAAGAAGGATAAATCGGTTGAATATTTCCGAACAAATTACGTTCGTGGTCTTCCAGAGTTTCCATCTCAGGATGTGGCATAGAAGGCGTTCCGTTGAAAAAATTACATCTCCCAAAAATGACATAAGGCACATTCAATAACAAATGTTCTTTTATCCACTGAGTTGGGCGAAACCACACCAAGTCCATCGTATTATCACCATCAGAAAAAGTAGCCATTAAACGATTTTGAGCTTTCGTTTTTCCTTCTACCATTCGGATATTAATTATTTTACCAACAAGCTGAACTTCGGTATTATTTAGCGATAATTCACTTATTTTATAGTATTTTGTTCTATCAATATAACGATTAGGGAACAAATGTACCAAGTCCTGATATGTTTTTATACCCAATTCACTTTTTAAAAGTTCGGCTCGTTGTGTGCCTACTCCTTTGAGATATTCTATTGGGGTGAGTAATTTATCCATATAAAAGACTTATTTTCAGTATATTATAAAATAATTTTAGTTAAATACTTTTTAAAGTAGCAAAAATAATAAAAATATTAATATTATGAAAGAAGAATTTTGTTATTTTGATACAAAAAGACCTCTAACTAAGTAAGTTAGAGGTCTTTTATAATAAGAAATAATAAAACTATGAACCACAATTAATAAATAACAAAGGCGTTCCGTCTTCTTCATAGCCTTCAATATCAAATCCTTCAAAGAAAATATGATCGCCTAATTCTTTACTAGCCAATGTATTATGAATCATCCAAAGTAATTCTATTGCTCCAAATGAAGAATTGTCACCAGAGAGAAGCTCCGCTACAATAATCGCTTGATAAAGCCCATCTTCATCAGGTTCTTCTTCAAAAATATTTTCATTGGCTAATATTTCGTACTCCAATAAATCTTTACGACTTTTTATCCACGCTTCGTACATTATTTTCACTTTTCCTGTTCTAAAAACAGTTGAAAATGGATTAAAATTAGACAAATCATTGCCTAAATCTCTATTATAATTTTGAACATTATCCCAAAAAATCATCAATCCTGGGAAATATTCTTGGGTAAAAGCCCAACCAATACTATCCAAAACGTTAGTATTTTGTATAGGTTCAAAATTTTCACATACATTTTTACGTTGTACATCTACCACTGGCGGATAAGGAATTTCATTTTCAGAAAATAACTCCAACAATGCCCCACTATCATTTTCCAATTTATACAACATTTCTTGCTCATAAAGAGGAACTAAAGTATAAAATTGTACTTTTTTCCCTGTTGGTAGTGTTACTTCGGCATCTTTCTCTTTGGTATTATCATCCGTTGCTATAAGAAGCAAACAACTAAAATTAGTGCCTTCCAAAGGCTCACCTGTTGGTATTGTATGCCCCCAGCCAAGAAATGTATTCTGCTCTATTGGCAATCGAGAAAGAATTTTGAGCCAGCGAATAGGCCAATAATCTTTTTCGTCTTCGCTTTTTACATTCCAAGTAGGCGGAAGATGTATCATTAATTCTGCATTCGGACTACTAACGAAGTTTTCAGGAATATTCATATCATACGCTCCCATTCCCCCTGTTACTAAGGTATAATAATTTCTCTCCGCAGTAGGCTCTATCACATAAATATCACAATGAATATCTGGGGAAACCAATTCGTGAAAAACATTTTCAAATTTCCCAAAATGTGTATTTATATAACTCTCCAATGTTTCTCTTTCCTCTTCTGTATAATACGATGGTGCAAATTGTCCTTTATCTACAAATTCAAACGCATTATTTTCTTCAGAATACACCATTCCTTCCGAATGAAGCCCATTTATACACGAAGAAAGCCACGAAGAAAGCCCATTAAGAACATAACTTACCTCATATTCTTCTATATTTTTATTGGGAGTTACCCCTATAAGTTGCCCATATATTCCGTCTTCATCATTATCATAATCAAAACACAAATAACTTTCTACCCTATCCCCTTCTTTTTGTACCATAAAAGGAATCCATTTTCGGCTAAATAGCTGATTTTTTATTTCTCCTTCATCTACAAAATTCTCTTCGGACATTTGTATTTTTTGCCAATCTTTGCCAAAATTTTCTTCTACAAAATCTAATATTTCTTGCTGATATTTTTCTATTTCAGAAAGGGAAACAAAATACTGAACAGGGAATACAAAAGGAGCATTTTCCGTTTGTCCGCTAAATGTTTTATGTAATTGATGGAAAGTATCTGGCAAAGAAAAGCCTAAACGTTGCTCTAACGCTTCTATTTCTTGCGTAGCCACTGGTTTTCCTAAACGCTCTGCCATATGAGGAGCTACATTTTTTACAGATTCAACAAAATCTTCCAAAATAAACTCTACCCCTCCTATTCCACCTTCTTCTACTTCTTTTGGTGATATACCTTTTTCTTCGGCTACTTTTATATAATATAATAATTCTTGTGTTCCACTAAGAGAAAGTGCCTGTTCTAAGTGCTTTTTTGCTTGCGGAATATCATTAAGATGATAATAAGAATATCCTATACGATAATTCCAGCTTTCTGTATCTCCTATTTCTTCTTCTAAATATTTAAAAACCTCTATTGCTTTACGCAAATATTCCTGATTTTTTTCTGTATTATCTAGCCAATACAAATTATTATATGCTCTTCCTAATTCACTAAGAACAGCAGTTGTTTTATGTTGGTGTGGCAATTTTTCTATAAAATCAACGATAGCTTGCACGTGGTCATCCTCGTCCCATTTATCTATCTTTGCTAAAATTTGTTGCTCTGTCATATTAAATTTAGTTTTTATTTAAGGAATTATTAAGGAAATTTTTGAAGGAAAGTATATAAAATAAAAAAAGGCAAGCTACCTACATCGCACCGCTACAACCTTATACCTTTGCTGCGTTCCCACCCTGGAGGATTCTAAGGGAGCTGGTCGTGTAGGACTTGCCGAGTGCAAAGGTACGAAAAAAATATAACATTGCAAGTATTTTTCAATTTTTTTTATCACTTTTTTTACAACAAATAAAACACTTATTATAACTAACTGAAAATTAAAGTTTTATAAAATAAAAAAATAGATTTTCACAAAAAATTAGTGAATATAAATAAAATGTTTTAATTTTGCCGAAAATTTTAATCTTATTTTTACAAAAAAATATTGAAAATGAGCAATATACAAATTGAATCGTTTATTAGAGATATTCCTGATTTTCCTAAAAAAGGAATTATTTTTAAAGACATTACTCCATTATTATTAAATCCTGAAGCTACCAAAGTAGCTATAAATTTGTTCTTGGAGCAATTAGGAAATGTTAAAATAGATAAAGTAGTAGGGACGGAAAGTAGAGGTTTTCTTTTCGGAATATTATTGGCTCAGGCACTAAATGTAGGCTTTATTCCCGTGAGAAAATTAGGAAAATTACCTGCCGAAACTATTTCTGAAACTTACGCTCTTGAATACGGAACAGACCAATTAGAAATCCACACCGATGCCGTAAAAAAAGGGGAAAATATCCTTATCCACGATGATGTACTTGCCACAGGCGGAACTGCTTTGGCTACCGCAAAATTGATAGAACGTTTGGGCGGAAATATCGTTCAATTTAGTTTTTTAATGGAACTTTCCTTCCTTAACGGACGAGAAAAACTAAATTCTTACAAAGTAGATACTCTTTTAAAATATTAGTTTTTCATTAACTAAATTTAACTAAGGCAATAGAGTTTTCTATTGCTTTTTTTATCGATAATAAAAAAAGGTTACCCAATAAGTAACCTTTTTCAAACATTAAAAAATAAAAATATGAAAAAATATGAAAAATTATTCTATGATTTTTTGTTTGTTTTTTCTAAATATTTTTCAAGAGCCATTGTCATAGATGGCGTTTCAGGAAGCGGAGCTTGTATATCTATCTTTAATCCTGCTTCTTCGGCTACTTTTAAAGTAGATGCTCCAAACACTGCAATTCTTGTTTTTTCTTGTTTAAAATCAGGAAAATTTTTATACAAAGACTCTACTCCTGCTGGACTAAATAGCGCAATAACATCATAAGTAGTGTCTTTCAAATCAGAAATATCAGAATGTACTGTTTTATAGAAAATAGCTCTACTCCATTTGATTTTCAAATCATTAAGAGATTTTTCTATCGCTGGGCTTAACACCTCAGAGGTAGGAAATAAATAATTCTCTTCCTTATGCTTTTTTATAGACGGAATAAGGTCTGTAAAATCTTTTTTACCTACATAAATTTTTCTTTTTCTGTAAGTTATATATTTTTGTAGATAAAAAGCTACTGCTTCGGATAAGCAAAAATAACGCATTGTATCAGGTACTTTGAAGCGCATTTCTTCTGCTACTCGAAAAAAATGATCCACTGCATTTCGGCTTGTCAAAATAATGGCAGTATGTTGGGTTAAATCAATTTTTTGTGAACGTAAATCTTTCCCTGTAACTCCTTGAACCTCAGTGAATGGCCTAAAATCTATTTTTACCTTATATTTATCTATTATTTGGTGGTAAGGTGAGTTTTCAGACTGCTCAGGCTGAGATACCAAAATCGTTTTCACTTTCATAATGTCCTATAATTATATTTTCATAATCCAATACCCTATAAGTAAATAAGGTGCTATTTCAAAGGTGCAAATATACAAAATAAAATAATATAAATAATTTTTTATCCAATTTTTATATAATTTTACAAAAGTAGATAAGCCTAATAATTGTATAAAAAGAAAAATAGAGATTGCCAAATAGAACATATATTGCTGATTATCAAACCCATATATGATAATAAATAATAATAATGCCAATACAAAGCCTGCATAATTGGAATATGACAACCTTATAAAAAGATATATTTTTGAAAAATTAGAAAAATTATCTTTAATAATATAAATATTGCTACCCCTATAAGAATGATATATTGCTTAGAAATAAAAAAATCTAACGGATTGAAATTTACATTTAAAATATTGACTATCAAATATAAAGCAATACTTAAAGCACCCCATTGAATCCATAAAAATAATAATGTAAAAATAGTATTAGATTTTTCTTTTTTTGCAAAAATTAACACATATTTACTATTTGTCAATAGTTTTAAAAATTCATTCAATTGGAAAATATGATACGATTTTACAAAGGTAAAAATTCCTAAAATAAGAATAAAAAACACAATAATCCAATCTTGTGAAGTATTTTGTAAGAATGTCCAATTATTCACTTTTTATGGATTTAATTTTAAATTTTCAAGACTATCGATAACCTCTATATCTAATTTTTCTATATTTAGAAGTTCTTTTTCTGGTATTTTAGTAGAATCTTTTAGGCTTAAAGACAATATACTATCTTCTTTTTGCAATCTAAGTTCTATTTTCTTTAAAATTTCCTGATATTCTTTCGGTTTGGAAGAATAAAAAGTAATATTTTCTACTAATTGTATGCTATCAATGCCGTTTTGCTCATAAATAATGCTTTTTACATCTATATAATGCTCTCCAATGTTATGATTATCTATATTTTTAGTAGCATTAAGAATAGCAATATCGTATAAAACTTTTTCCATTTGTTCAGGAGTTAATAGCTTTTCAGGCTTTTTAACAATAGAATCACACGATATTAAAAGAAAAATAACACTATATAAATAGAAAAAATAGAATTTCATTCTGTAATTTTAATATTTTTACTTATTTCGTACTTTTTGTTCCCATTTCCAAGCGGATAACATTGCATCATCAAGAGAAGATAATGCTTTCCAACCCAATTCAGTATTTGCTTTATCAGTATTTGCATAGGCTGCAATTACATCTCCTGCTCGTTTTTCTAAAAATTTATAATTCAATTTTTTGCCAGACACTCGTTCAAAACTCTCAATAACTTCAAGGACAGAACTTCCTTTCCCTGTGCCTATGTTAAAAATTTCATAATTTGATTTATTTTTCTTTTGTAAGATACGCTCCAATGCTACCACGTGGGCTTTTGCCAAATCCACCACGTGAATATAATCTCGAACGCAAGTTCCGTCATTGGTAGGGTAATCATTTCCAAAAACAGATAGGCATTCGTGCAAGCCTATTGCCGTTTGGGTAATAAATGGAACTAAATTTTGAGGAACGCCGATAGGCAACTCCCCTATTTCCGCAGACGGATGCGCCCCTATTGGGTTAAAATATCGCAAGGCAATAGCTTTAATCTGCGGAGTTACTCTACACGTATCTGATATTATTTCTTCATCAATTTGCTTAGTATTTCCGTAAGGCGATTCCGCTTTTTTAGTAGGCGCATTTTCGCTAATAGGCAATTCATCAGCTTGTCCATACACCGTACAAGAGGAGCTAAATATAAAGCCTACATCTTGTTTTTTGCTCAAATTTTGAAGTAAATAAACCAAAGAAGAAATATTATTTTCATAGTACAAAAGCGGTTTTTCCACACTTTCGCCAACCGCCTTAGAAGCTGCAAAATGAATTACTCCATCAATATCTGTATATTTTTCAAAAAATTCATTTACTTTTTGTTTTTCACGTAAATCAATTTTCTCAAAAATAGGTTTTTCGCCCGTTATTTTTTCTATTCCGTCTAAAACTTCTATGGAAGAATTAGATAAATTATCAATAATAACTACCTGATGTCCAGCTTGTTGTAATTCTACAACAGTATGAGAACCTATGAAGCCTAATCCTCCTGTTACTAAAACTTTTGCCATTTTTATTTATTTTAGAAAGTTGGTGCAAATGTACAAAAAAAACTTTATTTTAACGTCTTTTTTAACTTTTAAAACTTATTCTTTATTATAAATAGCTATTTTTAATTGAGCTTTATCCAATTCATTCTTAATATTTTCTGAAATATAAGAATTAACCTCCGTATAATCAGAATTTTTAACCCATACCCTAACTGACATTTTTATGGAATTATTCGCTAATTCATCTACTAAAACAACAGGAGGATTATTTTTAAGAATTTTTGGGCATTGCAAAGCCACATTGTTTAATATTTCTTTTACTTTTTGTATATCAGAATCATAAGAAATATTAACATTTACTCGTAGTCTTCTATTGCTTTCTTTTGAAAAATTAACAATACTATCCGAGAAAAGAGGACCATTAGGTATCATCACTTCTTCGTTGCTGTATTTTATCAAAGTAGTATAGAATGTTCCTATCCTCTTAACCGTACCGCTATGTCCTTTTGTTTCAATAGAATCGCCTATCTTAAAAGGTTTGAGAATCAGCAACATAATCCCTCCTGCAAAATTAGACAAGGACCCTTGCAAGGCCAAGCCTACTGCTACTCCTGCGGCAGTAAGTGCTCCTAAGAAAGAGGAAATAGGTACTCCTAATTTTTGTACAACTGCTAAAAAAAGCATAATATACAAAATCCATCTAAGTAGCTCATTTACAAAGTTTTGTATAGTAACATCTACTTCTTTTCTTATCATTAATTTTTTGATAAATTTTCTTAAAAAGCGTGTTAGCCATACTCCAATAAACAATAATAGCATTGCTCCTATCAAATTAGGAATAAAATTTTCTGTTTTTTGGATTAATATTTTTATAAGTTCCTTAAAATCAGCGAAAGAAAACACTTCTTTTTCCATAAAAAAATGTAAATTTTTAGAAGGCAAAGTTACAAAAAAATTAATTTTACCACAAAATATTATAATACTCTATTTTTTTATACCTTTGTGCCAAGTTGTTATTATTTTTAATTAACTGAAAATCAATTTACTATTTTTATTAAAAAATATCTTTTTACTTTAATAAAAAACTATTATGCAAATAAATACTTTTACAGAGAATTTAAACACTTTACAAAATTTTATTGCTCAAAGTAAAGGGGAATTTATACAATTTGGCAATGAGGCTTATCGTTTTACGAAGAAAGCAGATATAACTTTTCAAGAACTTGCTGATTTTGAAGTAAAATACCAAATCCAGCTTCCTGATACTTTCAAAACCTTCCTACTTACCTTAGGGTCTTGTACTATTTTTGAAGATGAATTTGGTTTTTCTTATGATTTTTTAGTCCCTCATCAGTGGGAATTTTTTTCTAATAATGTTTTTGAAGGAACGGGCGAAAATTTTTTTCCTCATATTCTATTCGTTTGTTCCACCAAAGATGGGCATCAGGCTGGTTTTGTTACTACTCAACAAAATAGTTTTGGTACTTTTTATTCTGATATTCCTCCTGAATATTGGGAAGAAGACACTACTTTTTTGCCTTTTGAACAATGGCTTAATGAGGAAATAAAACTCTGCAAAAATTAATATCTCAGATAAAAATATGCTTCAAAAACATTTAAATGCTAAAACAAAAGTCCTTAACAAGCTCCTTGTCTATTATGGAAAACAAAATTGGTGGAATGCCCCTAATCGCCTTGCAGACTGGCTCTCTATGATTCTTATTCAACAAACTACTCAGCTCAATGCTGAACGAGCTCTTACCAACCTCTCCGATAAACTTTCGGTAGAAGTGCTTCATTCTATGGAAGAGGAAGAGCTACAAATGCTCATTCGCCCGGCGGGTTTTTATAAACAAAAAAGTTCCTACATTAAGGCATTGATAGCGTGGTATGTTGGTCACGGAGCTTCCTTAGAAAAATTTAACACTATTCCTACGGATATCCTACGTAAAGAATTACTTACCATTAAAGGAGTTGGTGAAGAAACTGCCGATGCAATGTTACTCTACATCTTTGGACGTAATATTTTCATTGCAGACCAGTACGCTATGCGTCTCTTTACTCGCTTAGGGCTTACCACAGCTACCACCTATAAGGCTTTGAGAGCAGAGTGTATGCCCTTAGTTGCTAATGTTTCCTTAGAAATTTGCCAAGAATGGCACGCCGTAATAGATGAACACGGCAAAGCCTATCGCAAAGGAAACACTAATGAACAATGGTTATTAGAACCCTAAATTAATATCTATACAATGAAAATATCTTTTAAAAATGACTATTCCGAAGGCGCACATCCCGCTATTTTGGAAGCTCTTTTACAAACTAACTTAGTACAACAAGCAGGTTATGGCTTAGATACTTATTCCGAACAGGCAAAACAACTCATCAGAGAACGCATAAATGCCCCAAAGGCAGAAGTATTTTTTATCAGTGGGGGTACGCAAGCTAATATGTTAGTGTTGGGCTATGTATTGCGCCCTTATGAGAGTATTATTGCTTGCGAAACAGCACACATCACCGATAATGAAGCAGGAGCAATAGAAGCGGTAGGGCATAAAATACACTTAGCTCCCTCCGTAAATGGCAAACTTACGGTGGAAGCAGTGCGCAATTATGCTACTCGTTACACTAATTTTCCGCATCAGGTACAGCCACGCTTGGTGTATATCACCCAATCTACCGAAGTAGGTTCTATTTATTCCTTAAAAGAACTAAAAGCACTTTATGCGTGTTGCCAAGAATTGGGTTTGCTTCTTTATATGGACGGAGCTCGCCTGGCACAAGGGCTCAACAATGAACAGAACGATATACAATGGGAAGACTTAGCTCGTTATACCGATATTTTCTATATAGGAGCTACTAAAAACGGAGGTCTGCTCGGTGAAGCAATTGTATTTTGCCGACCTAAATTAGCGGAAAATTTTAGCTGTTATATAAAACAAAAAGGGGCTTTGCTTTCCAAAGGTCGTCTGCTAGGGTTGCAGTTTTTAACATTATTCCAAAATAATCTTTATAACGAATTAGGCTGGCACGCCAATGCACAAATGAAGCGTATCAAGGAGGCTTTTTTAGAGAAAAATATTCCTTTTCTGTCAGATACTTGCACCAATCAGCTATTCCCTATCCTTACTAATGCACAAATCACTTTTTTAGCAAAGGATTTTGATTTTTATCAATGGCAAAAAATAGATGAAACCCATACTGCTATTCGCCTGATTACCTCGTGGGCTACAACCAATGAGCAAATAGAAACATTACTTTCAGCTATTAAAAAAATATAAAAGAAATAATATATGATAAAACAATGAAAATCAATACTATGCTTATATTTTAATTGTTAAAATAAATAACAAATTAAGCATTAAAAATAAAAAAAGTATTAATTTTATATGTCAGCTGAGCAAAAAAATGTAATTTTGTACTTTCAATTCTTTTTTTATGAAAAAACGCACTATTTTTAACTTAATTATCATTGCGGTTATACTTTCGTTTTTTTATACTAATGTAGGATATGAAGGAAAAATATTCCTACAACGTATTTTTTCTTCGTCTGTGGATATTCTTCCAGAAGATAAACAATATAAAATAGACGAAAATTGGGTACTTAAAGACCGAAATGACCAACAATTTAACTTTAATCAATCTAAAAACAATGTTAAATTCGTATATTTTTGGTCTTCGTGGCGTGCAATGAGCATTGCTGACCTTGTCGGGATTCAAAAATTGTATGATGATTATAAAAATAAAGTAGATTTTTATATCATCACTAACGAAAGACCCGAAGAACCTGAAAAAAAACAACAAGATAGGAAGTTTAATTTCCCTATTACCTACCTTATTCAAGAGGAAAAGATGCCTTTTGACCCCAACAAAATTCCGTCAGGATATATTATTAATAAAAAAGGAATGGTTGTTGCAGAAGGCTTCGGAAATACACGTTGGAATAGTGAAAAAGTTAGAGATTTGTTAAATAAATTACAATAAAATGAAAATACCTTGGAAAGGAGCCGTTATTCTTAGTATTTTTGCTTTGCTTATTTTTACACCATTAGGAACTTTTATTAACAATAAAATTATTCTTTTGCTAAGCCCATCTCCAAAACAAAGCGAAAAGACAGAGCAAATAACCGAATATACAGGCTATTTTTTAGATAATAAAGACCAAAAAATAACATTACAATCATTTGAAAATGAAGTGGTTATTATTAATTTTTGGGCTACTTGGTGTTCGCCTTGTTTAGCTGAAAAACCTTCGTTTCAGAAATTATATGAAGATTATAAAGATAAAATAAAATTTGCTTTTATCACACAAGAAACACCAATAGAAGTTAAAAATTTCTTAGAAAAACACCACTATACCATTCCCATTTATTATGAAGCGGTAAATTTGCCCGAATTGTTAAGTGTAAAAAATATTCCTACTACTTTTATTTTGGATAAAAAAGGAAATATTATTATAAAACAGATAGGAGCTACCGACTGGAATAGCAAAAAAATACGTGAATTATTAGATAAATTAACAAAAAATTAACAATGAAAATATTACAGAATAAAACATTTCGCTTTTGGGCAATACAAATAACTCTTGCCGTTTTTCTTATCGGAATTATTATGTACGGAAGTCTAAAATACTTAGATTCTTGGACAAGACACAATGAATTTATTGAAGTACCAGACCTAAATAATATCCCTTTTAGTGAGGCACAAGAGTTGCTAACCAAACAAGAACTACGCTATGAAGTGTTAGATTCGGCACCATACAACCCAAAAATACCAAAATTTGCCGTTGTAGGGCAAACTCCCTCACCTAACGAAAAAGTAAAACGAGACAGAAAAATATACCTTACGCTTAATCCTTCTAATTATCAGAAAGTTACTATACCAAGAGTTATCCAAGTTACTTACCGAAGTGCAGAAGCTACTTTAAAAGCAGTTGGGCTTTCGGTAGGCAAAATTACTTACGTAGATAATATTGGTAAAGATATGGTTTTGAAGATGTTTTACAAAGGAAAAGAAATTCAGCCAGGCGAGCAACTTTCTAAAAAATCTGTTATTGATTTGGAATGTGGAAATGGTAGAGACCCTCTTGCGCCAGCCGATTTTTATCTTACCGATAGTATTAATAACGACCTTGAAGGAATAGATATTTAATTTGTTGAAAATCAAATGTTTTGTTATTGATAAATAATTAATAGCTCATTAATTATAATATCATTTATTATTAATCTGCAAAAAATGAATTGTAAAGGGAAATTAATTACGCTGGATACTCCCAAAATAATGGGAATTTTGAATACTACACCCGATTCTTTTTATAGTAAAAGTAGAATTTCAGAAAAAGATTTACTAAATACTACGGAAAAAATGCTTCACGAAGGTGCTACTTTTATAGACATTGGCGGATATAGTTCTCGCCCCAATGCTGATGAAGTAACCGAAGCCGAAGAGATACAAAGAGTGGTTCCTGCTATTGAAAAATTAACACACTATTTTCCTGATATTCAAATATCTGTGGATACTTTTCGTAGTGAAGTAGCACGATTAAGTATAGAAGCAGGAGCGACTATTATTAACGATATTTCAGCAGGTGAATTAGATTCTAAAATGTGGGAAATTGCTAAAAAATACCAAGTTCCTTACATAGTGATGCATATGCGTGGAACACCTCAGAATATGCAGCAAAACACAGATTATCAAGACATTACAAAAGAGGTTTTATATTATTTCTCTGAAAAAAAAGACAAAGCAAGGCAAATGCAACTTAATGATTTAATAATTGACCCTGGCTTTGGTTTTTCTAAAACATTGGCTCAAAATTATGAATTAATGCAACACTTGGAATTATTCCAAACTTTGGGTTGCCCTATTTTGGTTGGGATTTCTCGTAAATCTATGATTTATAAATTATTAGAAACTTCACCAGAAGAAGCCTTGAACGGAACAACGATTCTTCATACATTTGCTCTGTTAAAAGGAGCCAACATTTTAAGAGTACACGATGTAAAAGAAGCTATGGAATGTGTTAAAATAATTAAAGAATTACAATAAAAAAAGGAATAATTTAAATAAAAAAATGAGGGCTTCAATTTTGCCCTCATTTTTTTTATTTTAACAATTGATACACAAAAGCAGGATTTCCTCGTTCGTTTTTATCATTTCTAAACGCTGTCATTTTGAGTTTAAAGAAATTACCATCTCCATCTTTGATAAGGAAATATAATTCTTTCCTGAGGACAGCCCCTCCTTGATTATCACGCCAGTTTCTTCCTATGGTCATTTGGTTGGTATATTTTTCCTTAGAAAAATCTATCTTTAAAGCATTTTCTTTTTTATAATTAGTGTAGTCTTTGTCTCTGGTTTCTTCTTTTTTATCTTTTGCCTGATAGATAGTCGCTTTGGTGCCACCGAGCAAATTGGTAACAATCATATCTGGAAAATAACTAGCACTATTGAAAAGACTCTCTATCTTTACTTTATCAGTAGAAAACCAACTTGTAGAAGGGGTAAAACACAAGTCCCAATCTTTTTTCTTAGGCTGTACATCTACCAATTTTCCGGAAGAAAGATTCAAAAAAACAAAATTATATTCTGAATTTTTAGCAATAGAAATTGTTTTAATTTGAGATGATTCTAAGACATCATTTTTTGCATATTGTATTTGATAACCATTTCCATTGCGTATAATTCGTATTTTTTGGTAGCCTCTGTGTGCTCCTTGAAGATTTACCCCTCCAACTTCGGGAGTAGTAGTACTTATTTCATTTCCCATATTCAGCAAATATACTTTATTTTCTTTATCATTTGCTGCTATTTGAGCGATGGCTGTCCCTGTACCTTTTATGTTGGGGTCGGCTTCTAATATCCCTCTTGGATCATCAATTAAATGTTTTGATATTTGTTTTTGAGAAGGTAATTTGGGGTCATCTGTAAATAAAATTTTATCATCAGGTGCTAAAAACTTTGTTATATCAGTAATTTCCGTAGCTTTTACGGTCATTGCAATAGCCGGATTTATGATTACTCTGAAATCATCTCCACAATAGAAAGCCAAATCCCATACATCTCTTTTTACTACGGTTGTTTTTCCAGAAGATAAATCTACATAGACTTGATTGGGTTGGTTTGGTCCTCCTACATTAGGAAATACGGAATAATCTTTTCCTGCTTCTACAAGCCCCTTAGGAGTTGGGGGGGTACCATTATTGTCTGGTTGTTTTTCTACCTCATCGTTTTTGGTGCAGTTGAGTATTAGCCCTGTTGCAATGGCTAACATTAAAAATTTTTTTTTCATATCTTCGTAAGAATTTAATAATTTATATTCAAATTATAAGTTAATTTAAAGAAAAAACTTCGTCCGTTTCCTAAAGGGTAATTAATTTTAGTAGATTCTCCTGAAAGGGGTTTCTGTATCAAACCTACATCGATAGTATTAAGAAGATTTCTTGTCCCAAAAGTAAATTCTATTTTTCTGTTAAATGATTTTTGTAAAGATATATCTAACCAACCATAAGGGTCCATATCACCTATAACATATCCTGTACTTGACATTAACCACATTTGCGATTTTCCTACAAATTTGTAATACGCTGAAATGGAAGTGTCCCATTTTTCAATTTTGTAAGAAGCATTGGCATTGGCATTGATATTCAGTAAAAAACGATTATCTGTTCGATATTTTTCTGTATCAATTTTTTGAGAAATCCAAGCTAATGAGCCTCCCAAAGAAAAATCCCAAGACGGAAGTTTCAAGCTATGAGAGGTTACTATATTATAATTTCTATATGAGCTTATGTTAATGTACTGAGTATGAGGCGTTCCTTGACTCAAATCTAACAAAACATTATGTATTTTATTGGTAATAGAATTAAGCGATGCACTTAAATTATTCATCATTGTTGCTTTTTCAACTAATAAAGTAGCTTTTTTAACATTCGTTTCTACAGAAAAACCATTTTCAGGAAGTAAGTTTTCATTTCCTAAAAAAGAATGTCCCATAAAAACTCTTCTACTATAAAGTTCTTCAAAGCTTGGCGTACGATAAGATTGCCCAAAAGAAGCCCTCCATTCTATATTTTTAGGGAAAAGATAGCGTGTACCCAATGAATATGCATACTGATTTTTAAAAAGATTTTGATATGAAAACCTACCCGCTGGACGAAGAGAAAAACGCTCAGTAAAATTCATTTCCAATACCGAATATACATCATAATTATCCACATTCTTTTCTACTTCTTTGAGAGTTTGTCCTTCGTCATTAAGCAAAGCAAAACCTTGATTGTGAGTAAGTTCATAACCTAATTGCCATTGGTATTTTTTATTATAAAAATACCTGCTAATGCTTCCTGTGGAATATAACACATTCATAGCATTAGTTTTTCGTTTTCGATTATTAATTTCTTTATTCAAATTAATGATATAACGATATTTTTCTTCTTGCCGTTCTTGGTTTTGGTAAGATAAAGAAATATTGTATGCATATTTTTTCATTTTCCCGTTGAGGTTCAAATGATGAAAATTACGCAAATAATAATCTTTCCGATCTTCCCCAAAACGATAACTCCCATAAATAGGACTATGCGTAGATTCTGCTATGCGGTTATAGTAGCGATACAGCTCATTCATATGCTCAAACTTATAAAGTAAGTTTATTTTGGAGCTTCGATAATTTAAAACAATATTGGTTTGCATGGTTTCAAAAGGCTGAAACTTATAACCACGTTTTCCATCGGTTTTTTGGTAATATTTTCCGTTATAATCATTCCAAAATCCACTAAAAACATATCTATTCACCCCAGCAGAAGCATACCAATGCGAATTTAAATTATGTGCTACCTTAAAGTTTTGTATATGCTTGCCTTTGTTTTTCCAATTGTACTCCTTCCCTACACTTTCTTCTTGTAGCGTATAATTGATTTCCCAATCGTGGAGGCTATGTTTTTTTGTGATAATATTAAGCACTCCTGTAACAGCATTTGCTCCGTGAGTAACACCCATTGCTCCTTCTACGATTTCAATCCGCTCTACATCTTCCAAGTTAATTTGAGAAAGGTCCGTATTATTACCAAATCCATTTTCATTTACCAAAGGAATATTATCTACCAAAATTTTAAAATAATTTCCACCAAGTCCCAATAAAGAAATATTTTGCTTGCCTGTATTGACATCAGGACGTACCGTAATGTTTATGTACTGATTTAAAACATCGCTCAAATTAACAGCCCCCATTCTTTGTATTTGGGTTTTGCTAATAATTTGTACA
>JAUMUT010000018.1 GCA_030530525.1 Capnocytophaga sp.
AGTTTTATATATGTGAAATAGTTTTCTAATTTTTTAGAAGGTAGTTTTGTATATATGGAAGTGGTATCTAATTTTTTAGAAGGTACTTTTAAATGTATAAAGTGATATTCAAAAAAATGTGATAGGAATTGTAAATAATTAAAATATGTAGTTATTATTTTGTTTATGGTATTTTATTATATTGAGATAGGTTGAAAAATAAAAAACGCCAAGAATACGAATATGTACTCTTGGCGTTTTCTGTATAGTAGGGGACTTAATTGTTAAAAATCAATACCAGAATCATCACCTCCTGAGGCATCTTCTTCTGTAAGGGTGTCGCCTGTACAATTGAAGTTAGTTTCAGAGCCTTCTGGTTTAGGGAATTGCCCTTTGGATATTTCTAAATCTTTATTTTCGTAGCATTTTTTCATAAAGTAACCCCATATAGGGAGAGCCATTGTAGCTCCTTGTCCAAGGGCGATACCTTTGAAATGCACGGCACGGTCTTCTCCACCTACCCACACACCTGTGGCTAAGTTAGGTACCATTCCTATAAACCATCCGTCGGATTGGTTCTGCGTGGTACCTGTCTTCCCTGCTATGGGATTGGAGAACGCATACGGATAGCCTGTCATCACATTTTTATAAATGTTATTGTAAGCATCTGCGCCCTTGGTTCTCAAACGTGCCCCCGACCCTGATTGGGTAACGCCCTCCATCAAGTTAATAACAGTATTGGCTACTTCGGCACTTACTACATCGTGCGTTTCAGGGATATACTCAAACAGCACCTTGCCGTTACGATCTTCTATACGGGTTACCACAATAGGCTTTACATAAACACCCTCATTGGCAAAAGTTCCGTAAGCTCCTACCATTTCATATAGGGTAATATCCGCCGAGCCTAAGGCTATGGAAGGCACTTCTGGTATTTCGGAAGTGATACCGAGTTTATGCACCATTTTGGCAACAGGTACAGGTCCTACTTTATCCATTAAATTGGCAGTGATAGAATTGACAGAGTTAGCCAAGGCAGATTTTAGAGTCATCATTTTCCCGCTAAATCCTCCGCCTGTATTCTTCGGGCACCACGCTTGGGCATTACCATATTTGTTTTCCTCTATACAAGTTTGTACATCGGGTAGTTGGTCGCAAGGCTTGTAGTGCAATTGGTCTATGGCGGTGGCATAAACAAATGGCTTGAAGGTAGAACCCACTTGGCGCGCTCCTTGTATAACTTGGTCGTACTGGAAGTTTTTATAGTCAATACCTCCTACCCACGCTTTTATGTGCCCTGTTTGAGGCTCTAAGGACATCATAGCGGCACGTAAGTACGATTTGTAATATTTTATAGAATCTATGGGCGACATAATGGTATCTAGAGTTCCGTTCCACGAGAATACTTTCATAGGTATTTTCTCGGAGAAAGATTTAATAATATCTTCTTCGGAGTAGCCTAAGTCTTTCATTTTGTACCAACGATTGGAGTTTTTCATAGCCCGTTGGATAATTTTGTCAATTTCTTCTTGCGAAACGTTTAAGAATGGAGCGGTTTTATTCTTTTTAGGGTTGTTTTCTTCAAAGAAAGCCTTTTGTAAGTTCTTCATATGGCTTTTTACGGCTTCTTCGCCATAGGCTTGCATACGAGAGTCTATGGTAGTGTAGATTTTTAATCCGTCTGCATAGATATTGTATTTGCTTCCGTCTGGTTTTGGGTTTTCGTCAGTCCATTTTTTCATATAAGAACGAAGATATTCACGGAAATAAGTAGCGATACCTTCGTTATGCGATTCTGGATTGAAATTCAAATCTAACGGAAGTTGTTGTAATGAGTCTTTTTCTTTGGTAGTAATGTATCTGTTTTTTTCCATTTGGGCAAGTACTACATTTCTACGATTTAGCACCCCCTGAGGATTTCGGATAGGGTTGTATAGAGAAGAATTTTTGAACATTCCTACTAACATTGCGCCTTCTTCAATTTTTAATTCTTTGGGTTCTTTTCCGAAGTAAATACGCGAAGCGGAGCGAATACCATCAGCGTTATTATTAAAATCATATTCGTTGAAATACATTGTAATAATTTCTTTTTTGGTATATTGTCTTTCTAACCGAGTGGCGATAATCCATTCTTTTATTTTTTGTACATAGCGTTCCATTTTTTGCTTAGAGCCTTCGCGGTGGAAGAGGAGTTTTGCAAGTTGTTGCGAAATGGTAGAGCCTCCTCCTTTTTTCCCTAAATAAACGATAGAACGTAGCGTACCGCGCCCGTCAATTCCTGAATGGTTAAGGAAACGCTCGTCTTCGGTGGCAATAAGAGCATTTACTAAATATTCTGGCAACTCGTCATAGGTAACGGCAGTACGATTGTCTTTTAGGTAAAATTTGCCTAATGTTTGCCCGTCGGCGGTAACGATTTCGGTAGCCAAATTGGTTTCGGGGTTTTCTAAACGCTCAAAAGTAGGCATTTCTCCAAAAACACCTAACGATGCTAAGAAAAACACCATAAACACTGCTACAATTCCTCCGAAAACAAGCCCCCAAAATAGTTTTAATTGCTTACTTTTCGGGAATATATTCTTTTTTGTATTTTGTTTCTTTGCCATAATTGATTTATCTTAGTTCTTCGTCCCAATTTCCTTGTACTTTTAGTACTTGTTCTATAACATCGCGAACGGCGCCGTAGCCTCCATTTTTATGAGAGATGTATTTTGCTACTTTTTTCACCTCAGGAACAGCATCTTGCGGACAAGTAGGAAGCCCAACGGCTTTCATTGGTAAAACATCAGGAATGTCATCTCCCATATATAAAATATGGTCAGGATTTATATTTTTTTTAGAAATATAATCATTAAAAGGTATCATTTTATGATTATTTCCCATATAAACATCAAAAATACCTAAATCATTAAATCGTATTCTTGCGCCTTCGTTGGTGCCACCTGTGATAATGCAGATGTTGTACCCTTTATTTACGGCTTGTTTTAGGGCAAATCCGTCACGAACGTTCATTGTACGTAGCAATTCGCCTTGCGTATTTACCAAAATGTGGCAAGAGGTCATTACGCCATCAATATCAAATATAAAAGTATTAATATCTTTTAAATATTCTTTAAAATTTTTATTTTCCATAAGTATTTATTATTGAGCTTGTTAGTGTTTTATAAATTTCTTTTTCGTTGTTTTCTAAAAGGTCCAAATGTTTTTGGATGGTTGGCATATCTCCTCGTCTGGCAGGACCCGTTTGTGCCTCAAAGAAAGATAAATGTTGTGTTTTTGTATAAGTTTCTGATAATAAGGGTTTTAGAATATCAAAAGGGATGTTATTTTTTTTACAAATTTCTTCGCTTAAATACCAAATATGATTGGCGAAATTATTTAGAAAAACGGCTGCAATATGTAAAAATTTCCGTTGTTGGCTATCCATTTTGTATATTTTTTCAGAAAAAAGCTGAGCAAATTCAGCTAAAAAAAGTTCATCAGTTTTATTTTCTGCTTCTATACAAAAAGCTATTTCATTGAAATTCAATTCTTTATCCTTAGAAAAAGATTGCACAGGATAGAGAACGCCTCGCCTGTTTTTTGAGTTTAAAGCTAGCATATCCGTATTTCCCGAAGTGTGTATAACAAATTGATTTTCAAAAGGTAATTTTTCAGAAAAAGAAGAAATTTCTTCATCTTTTATACAAATGATATACAAATCGGCGGGTTTTATATGCGCTAAATCGTGGATTTTTTCGGTTTTTATGGCGTTAAAATGCGAGCTGAAATCCCTACGATTATACATTTGAGACAACACAAAATGTGGTAGTTCTGCTATTTTTTTTGCAAAATGATACGCTACATTTCCACCACCGAGAATGGTAATTTTTTTCATTATTTATGGATTTTCCATTTGTTATAAAACAACAAAAATACACCAGCAATAATGAAAGGAATGCTTAGCCATTGCCCAGTGGAGAAAATTCCTAAGGCACTTTCAAAACCGCCTTGGCTTTCTTTTACAAATTCAACAAAGAAGCGAATTGTCCAAAGAGCGATTAAGAAAACGGCAAAAATGAAATACGGCTGATTGCGTTTTTCGGTTTTCCAATAAAGGAAATACAAAATCCAAAATAAGAAAAAATAACAAACGGCTTCGTACAATTGTGCTGGGTGTCGGTACGGAATTTGGTTATAAATATCAGCAAATTGTGGATTGTTAATAATTTGTTCAAATGCTTTTTGTGGTGAATTTTCTCCTGTGATTTGCATTGCTTGTCGGTGGCTGAGCCAACTTTCGCCTTGCAAGAATTTTACGGCAAAAGGTGAGGTTTTTTCTACGATTTTTCCGTTAATTTCGGAGTTGATAAAATTCCCGATGCGTACGAACATTCCGCCGATAGTAATTGGGATAACAATGCGGTCAAGTATCCAAGAGAGGCTAAATTCTGGAAATTTTCGGATAAATAAAACCATAGAAATAATAATACCTATGGCTGCTCCGTGACTGGCAAGCCCTGAAAAGCCAACCAAACGGAACGTTGGCGAAAACTGAAAAGGAAGAATAATTTCCAGCAAATGGTCTTTAAAATAATCCCAATCATAGAAAAGACAATGCCCAAGCCGTGCGCCAATAAGTGTAGCAAGCCCAACATAGACCACCAAAGAGTCCAGCCGTTCTAAGGGTTTGTTTTCTCTAATAAATATTTTTTTCATTATGTAATAGCCTAATACAAAAGCAATTACGTACATTAAACTATAATATCGGATTTGTATAAAACCCAAATCAAAAAGAATTTGGTCAGGATTCCAATTCATCATTCTTTATTTTAAAATGCAAAGATACATCTTATTTTTTGAAAGAGTATTTATGAATGTATAATTTTTTTCCACAAAATATATAAGAAATAGTTTTTTATAAAAATAAATAATAAAATCCGTTAAAAAATAATTTTGATTTCTCTAAAAAAACGTAATTTTGCACTTTAAATAAAAATACGGTGAGTAAGGAATTTCTTTTCAAAGCATTAGGGCAAAATAAAAGTACAGAACAATTGATAACGGAACTTTCGGCGGGCAAATCCTTTTCTGTTAGTGGATTGATGGGGTCGTCTATATCTTTTGTTTTGGCTCAAGCTTATCTTTCCGTGCGCAAGCCTTTATTTTTTGTGTGTAATGACAAGGAAGAAGCGGCGTATTATTTAAATGATTTGGAGAATTTTCTTGGACAGGAAAAGGTATTGTTTTTCCCCAGCAGTTATCGTCGCCCATACCAAGTAGAAGAAACGGACAATGCCAATGTGCTTTTGCGTGCAGAGGTTTTGAGTAGATTGGCTCAGGCAGATGCTAATTTTGTAATCGTAAGCTATACCGAAGCTCTTTTTGAAAAAGTAATTACTCGTAAAGAATTAGAAAAGAATACTTTAACGCTTAGAGTAGGGGAGACTCTTTCTTTGGATACGCTCAATGAAACTCTTTTTGAATATCATTTTAACAGAGTAGATTTTGTTACCGAACCAGGCGAATTTTCCGTACGAGGAGGAATTGTAGATGTGTTTTCTTTTTCTAATGATACGCCCTATCGGATTGAGTTTTTTGGCGAACAAATAGATAGTATTCGTACGTTTGACGTAGAAAGCCAGCTTTCTATTGTTCGTGTAAATCAGGTAGTTATCATTCCGAATATTGAAAATAAATCAGTAGAAGAAAATAGGCAAAGTTTCTTAGAATCTTTATCTGAAAATGCCTCTCTTTTTGTAAAAGATGTAGAACTTTTTACAGACAAAATTAACCGAATGTACAGCAAAGCAGAAGAGACTTTTGCACAATTTTCTTCGGCAGTAAAACATTTGCCACCGCACGATTTATTTTGTAAAGGGGAAGAATTATTAGCACAATTATCCAAGAAACAATTAGTAAGAATTAATCCTATTTCGGAGAAAAATTCGGGTAATGAAATTGTTTTCCAAACTCGTCCTCAGCCGTCTTTTAACAAACGTTTTGAGTTGCTAATCCAGCATTTGCAAGAAAAATATCAAGAAGGTTATACCAATTATATTGTTTGTGTGAGCGAGCAACAAGCAAAACGATTTACGGATATTTTTGCCGAATTGCACCAAGATGTGCCTTGCCAAATGTTAGTTTTGCCTTTGGCTTTGGGCTTTTCAGATATGCAAACCAAAGTAAATTGTTATACAGACCACCAAATACTGGAACGTTATCACAAATTTAACATTCGTAATGGATACGCCAAAAAACAATCTATCACTTTAAAAGAATTAAATCAGTTAGAAATTGGCGATTACGTAACGCATATTGACCACGGAATAGGGAAATTTGTAGGTTTGCAAAAAATAGACATAGAAGGCAAAAAACAAGAAGCAATAAAACTCATCTACGGAGATAGAGATGTGCTTTATGTAAGCATTCATTCTTTACACAAAATAACGAAATATAACGGCAAAGATGGTAAGCCACCCAAAGTATATAAACTTGGTAGCAATGCTTGGAAAGCGTTAAAACAAAAGACAAAAGCTCGGGTAAAAGAAATTGCCTTTAACCTTATTAATCTTTATGCAAAGCGAAAAGAAGCGCACGGATACGCTTTTGCGCCAGATTCTTTCTTGCAAAAAGAATTGGAAGCCTCTTTCTTGTACGAAGACACTCCCGACCAAAACAAAGCCACAATTGAAGTAAAAATGGATATGGAAAGCGATCGCCCAATGGATAGGCTCGTGTGTGGTGATGTTGGTTTTGGCAAAACTGAAGTGGCCATCAGGGCGGCATTCAAAGCGGTGGATAACAGCAAACAAGTAGCGGTACTTGTTCCTACCACTATTTTGGCTTTTCAGCATTATAAAACGTTTTCAGACCGAATGAAAGACCTTCCTGTGCGGATAGAATATTTGAACAGATTTGTTTCTACCAAAAAGAAAAAAGAAATTCTCTTTGCATTGGAAAACGGAGCAGTAGATATTCTTATCGGTACGCATCAAATTGTAAATGAGCAAGTTAAATATAAAGATTTAGGTCTTTTAATTATTGATGAAGAACAAAAATTTGGAGTTGGTGTAAAAGATAAATTAAAATCTCTTAAAGAAAACCTTGATGTTCTGACGCTTACCGCAACGCCAATCCCAAGAACACTCCAATTTAGCCTTATGGCTGCCAGAGATTTGTCGGTGATCACTACGCCCCCGCCAAATCGTTACCCGATAGAAAGCCAAGTGGTTACTTTCAATGAAGAAGTAATTCGCGATGCCGTTTCTTATGAAATTCAGCGTGGTGGGCAAGTGTTTTTCATTCATAACCGAGTGGAAAATATCCAAGAAATAGCAGGAATGATACAACGTCTTGTTCCTGATGCAAAAATAGGTGTTGGGCACGGGCAAATGGATGGCAAACAACTCGAAGAAGTAATGCTTTCTTTTATGAATGGCGATTTTGACGTGCTTATCGCTACCACAATTATTGAAAGTGGGTTAGATGTTCCTAATGCAAACACTATTTTTATTCATAATGCGCAAAATTTTGGCTTGTCAGACCTACATCAGATGCGTGGGCGAGTAGGGCGAAGCAATAAAAAAGCCTTTTGCTACTTCATAACACCGCCTTTTTCTTCAATGACCGAAGATGCACGCAAACGAATTGAGGCAATTGCTCAATTTACAGAGCTTGGAAGTGGCTTTAACATCGCTATGAAAGACTTAGAAATACGAGGCGCAGGCGACTTGCTTGGAGGCGAACAAAGTGGATTTATTAACGATATTGGGTTTGATACGTATCAAAAAATTCTACAAGAAGCCATTATAGAATTGAAAGATAACGAATTTGCAGAATTATACCAAGAAGAAGAACAAGAAAAATCATATCTTTCTGATACACAATTAGATAGTGATTTTGAGCTGCTTTTCCCTGATAATTATATCAATAATATTGCCGAAAGGCTCAATTTGTATAACGAATTAAGTAATTTAACCAAAGAAGAGCAATTACAACGTTATGAAGCGAATTTAATAGACCGATTTGGAGAACTTCCTTCGCAAGCCAAAGATTTGCTTCATTCCGTTCGGGTAAAATGGATTGCAACCAAAATGGGAATGGAAAGAGTTATCCTAAAATCTGGAAAACTTACAGGATATTTTATTGCCGACCAGCAAAGCAAATTTTACCAAAGCAAAGCATTTCACCGAGTTTTGCAATTCGTACAAATGCACGCCGATAAGTGCAAACTTACCGAAAAAGAAACCCGAAACGGCTTACGATTAGTCCTTACGATGGATAAAATTACCAATATAGAGAAGGCTCTTCGGATTTTACAATGGATAAACGAAAACTAAAAATATGACACATTCAGAAGAAAATTATCTTAAAATTATCTACCATCTTTCCGCTTCCGATTTTGAAAAAGAAGTATCCACCAACCTCATTGCCGATGCTTTACAAACCAAAGCCTCTTCGGTAACAGATATGTTAAAAAAATTAGCAGAAAAAGGCTGGGTAGAATACAAAAAATATCAAGGAGCTTCTCTCTCCGAAGAAGGAAAAAAATTAGCCTTAAATGTTATCCGAAAACACAGGCTTTGGGAAGTTTTTTTGGTAGAAAAACTCAATTTCTCTTGGGACGAAATCCACGAAGTAGCAGAACAATTGGAGCATATAGAATCTGATAAATTGGTAGAAGAATTAGACAAATTTCTTCAATATCCTGACACCGACCCACACGGCGACCCCATTCCTGATAAAGACGGAAATATGCCCGTGCAGCAACAAATATTGCTTAGCGAACTTGCAGAAAAGCAAAGTGGGGTATGCATTGGCGTAAAAAATACAACCAAAGATTTTTTGCAATATTTGGATAAAATACAAATTTCTATCGGAGATAAAATACAGGTTATCAGTATTCAACCTTTTGATAATTCGTATCAAATAATGGTGAATAACCAAGAGAAAAGTATTTCTTCTCTGATAGCTAAAAATATATATGTTAAAAAAGTATAAAAAACTCTAAATGTTTTTCTTTCAAAGAAAAAACTTTTACTTTTGTGCCTTAATTTTTATGATTTTTTAGGAATGAAAAAGAAAATAGCATTATATATAATATCTTCCACTCTTTTGAGTTCTTGTGGTTGGTTTTCTTCGGATATGTATAAGTTTGATAATCAGGAAGTTTTGCAAAATGATTGTTCTACTCAACAAGAAAACGATTCTGAAAACTCAGACTGTGCCGAAGTAACTATCAATTATTTGAAAGCGAAAAAACCACAAGATTTTGCAGAAAAATTTAATGATACCATTCAAAAACGAATATTACGTATTTTATTAGGAGAAAATACAGAAAAAACAACCATAGAAGCAGCTTCTGACCAATTTCTGAAATTGTACAAAGCAGATAATGAATTGTATGGCCCCGTGCCTCCTTACGAAATACAAATCACGGATTCTATATTTTTCCAAAACGAAAAAATAGTTTCTTTAGCTTCTTTCACTTACGAATACGCTGGCGGAGCGCACGGAATAGGCAATACTACTTTTCTGAATTTCAAGCCTTCGGGAGATTGTTATACTAACGATGAGCTTTTCGTGGATAAAAATAAAGTGAAAGAAATAGCAGAAAAATATTTCCGAAAACAAACAGAAATAGGCGAGGGGCAAACGTATAGCGATAATGGTTTTTGGTTTGAAGAAGATGTCTTTCAACTCCCAGAAAATATTGGTTTCAAAGACAAAGAAATGATTCTTTTTTACAATCCTTACGAAATTGCGCCTTACTCTTTCGGGGCTTTTGAAATACATATCCCGCTGGAAGAAGTAAAAGAATGGATACAAGTTTTACCATAAAATTAAAAAATAATCAAGTAAAAATATTTTTCTAAAAAAGATAAAAATATCTATTTGTCTTAACTTTTTTACTTTGTTGCATATTAAATGATTACCTACTGAATTATGAGAAAAATTTTTTATCTTAGTAGTTGTGATACTTGCCAACGCATACTCAATGACTTAAAATTGTTAGATGATTTTTTACTGCAAGATGTTAAAAATGAACCTATTACAGAACAACAATTAGACGAGCTTAAAGAGATAATAGGAAGATATGAGCTTCTTTTTAATAAAAGAGCAAAACTTTATCGTGAGCGAGAATTACACCAACAACCACTAACCGAAGAAGATTATAAAAAACTGATATTGGAGCATTATACCTTTTTAAAACGTCCTATTTTGGTGATTGACCAACGTATTATATCAGGAAATGCAACTAAAATAATAAAAGAAGTACGTAAATTTTTATAGCAATCAATGAAGAGCGCACAATTAAATATCCCGATGACCAACCTCCCGCGTGTGGTAATTGTAGGAGCTGGGTTCGCAGGGATTAATTTAGCCAAAGGCTTGGATTCATCCAAAATGCAAGTCATTTTACTTAATAAAACGAACTATCATTCCTTTCAGCCACTTCTTTACCAAGTAGCTACCGCAGGATTAGAACCTGACTCTATTGCGCATTCGGTAAGGTCTATTTTTAAAAAGGAAAATCATTTTTATTTCCGCATTGCCAATGTAGAAAAAATAGATGCCGAGCAGAATATGCTTACTACCGATTTAGGGACTATCTCATACGACCATTTGGTTATCGCAACAGGTTCAGAGACAAATTATTACGGCAATGCCAATATCCAAAAATATGCAATGGCAATGAAAACCGTTCCTGAGGCTATCAATATGCGAAGCCTTATTATTCAAAATTTGGAAGCGGCTTTGCTTACCAATAATTTGGAAGAGCGAAACAGCCTAATGAATTTCGTTATCGTAGGCGGAGGCCCCACAGGAGTAGAATTGGCAGGTGCTTTTGCTGAATTGAAAAGACACGTTTTGCCTACCGATTATCCAGACCTTGATATCCGTAGAATGAATGTCCATCTTATCCAAGCGATGCCAAGCCTTTTGATAGGAATGTCTGAAAAATCAGGAGAAAAAGCCCGAAAATACTTGGAAAATATGGGCGTTACCATTTGGTTTGATACTATCGTAAATGATTATGACGGGCTAAATGTAAAAACAAATAACCAAGATTTTCAAACACGTACGCTCATCTGGACAGCAGGAGTAAAAGGAGCTATCATTGAAGGATTGCCACAAGAAAGCCAAGCAGGCGGACGTTTTTTAGTAAATGAATACAGCGAAGTAAAAGGATTTACTAATATTTACGCCATCGGCGATATAGCTTGTATGGTTACAGAAAAATATCCGAAAGGACACCCAATGGTGGCTCAACCCGCTATCCAACAAGGGAAATTATTAGCAAAAAACATTACCCGAAAACTAAAAAATAAACCTCTTTTGCCTTTCAAATACTGGGATAAAGGCTCTATGGCTACCGTAGGAAGAAATAAAGCCGTTGTAGATATAGGAAAAATGAGGTTTTCTGGTTGGTTCGCTTGGGTGCTTTGGATGTTTATTCACTTGGCGTTTTTGGTGGGTTTCCGTAATAAAATTGTCGCTTTGGTGAATTGGATTATTCAATATTTTCAATACAATAAAGGGGTGCGCCTTATCATTCGTCCGTACCAATCGGAGTATGAAAAGGAACAAAGCCAAAAGAATAACTAAACGAAATAAAAACGATTCCCGCTTTGGGCTATCGTTTTTTGTGTTTCAAAGAAGAGACAAAATATTATTCTAAAAATATATTTAAAAAAGAAAGTAAAAATAATTTTTTTCTAAAATAGATTAGTTTAAAGAAAAATATTCTAAAAATAAATATTTTTTATTTTTTTTTACTATTATTTTAGGTTTTTAAAATAATTTTTTGTAGTTTTGCATTTTATTAAAAAAATTAATGTATATGAAGTCAAATATTTTAGGTTATCCTCGAATAGGAGAAAAAAGAGAGCTTAAAAAAGCGAATGAAGCGTTTTGGGCTGGGAAAATTTCAGAAGAGGAATTGTTAAATGAAGCTAAAAATATCCGTTTGCACAATTGGAAATTACAACAAGAGGCAGGTGTAGATTTAATTCCGTCTAATGATTTTTCATTATATGACTTAGTGTTGGACGCTTCGGTGAGCTTCAACGCTATCCCAAATCGTTATGAGCCTGTAAAATCAAAATCAGAATTGGAACTTTATTTTGCATTGGCTCGCGGTTATCAAAAAGAAGGAATTGATATTACCGCAATGGAAATGACCAAGTGGTTTGATACGAACTATCACTATATCGTTCCTGAATTTACTAAAAATCAAACATTTTCTCTTCGTAAAAATAGCGCATTGGCATATTTTAACGAAGCAAAAGCATTAGGATTCGTTACCAAGCCTGTACTTATTGGGGCGATAACGTATTTACTTTTAGGGAAAGAAAAAGAAGAAGGCTTCCACCGATTGGATTTGTTAGAGAATTTACTTCCTGTTTATAAGCAAATTCTAAGAGAATTGGCCGATGCAGGTGCAGAATGGGTACAAATTGACGAGCCTTTCCTTGGTTTAGATTTGAGTGAAACCGCAAAACAAGCATACCAAAAAGTATATACCGAATTGGTAAATGAATTTCCTACTTTGAAATTTGTTCTTACTACTTATTTCAGTGAGTTGAAAGACAATACCGAATTGGCCGTTTCTTTACCAACAGCAGCTTTGCATATTGATTTGGTTCGTGGTGAAAAACAATTAGATAGCGTGTTAGAAAAATTTCCAGCAGGTAAAATTCTTTCTTTGGGTGTAGTAGATGGACGTAATATTTGGAAAAATAATTTTGAAAAATCATTATCTCTTATCCAAAAAGCACAACAAAAATTAGGAAATGACCGCGTTTGGGTAGCTACTTCTTGTTCATTATTGCATTCTCCTTGTAATTTGGAATTGGAAAATAACGAAAAAGTACTTACTCCTGAAATAAAACAATGGCTCGCTTTCGCTAAACAAAAAGTGAAAGAAGTAACAACGCTAAAAGCCATTGCTACTAACGCTATTACCAGCGAAATTCAAGCTATTTTTGATGAAAACAAAAAAGCCGCAGAAAGCAGAAAAACCTCTCCGCTTATCCACGATAGAGCTGTAAAAGAGCGTGTTGAAAAAATAACCGATAAAGACGACCAACGTTTGAGCCCTTTTAGCAAACGTAAAGACTTGCAACACAAAGCGTTGAATTTGCCTTTATTCCCTACAACAACTATTGGTTCATTCCCACAAACGGATGAAGTACGTAGTTGGAGAGCAAAATTCAAAAAAGGACAACTTACTCAGGAAGAGTATGATAAATTATTAGAAAAAGAAATAGAAGAATCTATCCGCTTCCAAGAACAAACCGAAATTGACGTACTTGTACACGGCGAATTTGAGCGTAATGATATGGTGGAATACTTTGGAGAATTGCTCAAAGGTTATACCTTTACAAAATTCGGTTGGGTACAAAGTTATGGTTCTCGTTGCGTGAAGCCTCCAATTATTTTTGGTGATATTTCTCGTCCGGAACCAATGACTGTTCGTTGGAGTCAATATGCACAATCGCTTACCAAATTGCCAGTAAAAGGAATGCTTACAGGACCTGTAACTATTTTACAATGGTCATTCGTTCGTGATGATCAGCCTCGTTCTCAAACTTGCTTACAAATTGCATTAGCAATTCGTGATGAAGTGGTAGATTTGGAAAAAGCAGGCATTCAAGTTATACAAATTGATGAGCCAGCTATCCGTGAAGGATTGCCTTTGCGCAAAGCAGATTGGAAAAATTATTTTGATTGGGCTATTCGTGCTTTCCGTATTTCTGCCTCTGGGGTAAAAGACGAAACGCAGATACATACACATATGTGTTATTCTGAGTTCAATGATATGATTGAGCCAATTGCAGATATGGATGCAGATGTTATCACAATTGAGTGTTCTCGTTCTCAAATGGAACTTTTGGATGTGTTTGGCGATTTCAAATACCCGAACGAAATAGGTCCTGGGGTGTATGATATTCACTCTCCTCGTGTGCCTTCACAACAAGAAATGACCGATTTGATGAAAAAAGCAATTTCAGTTGTGCCAAAAGAACAACTTTGGGTAAATCCTGACTGTGGGCTGAAAACTCGCCACTGGCCAGAAACCAAAGCCGCTCTACACGCAATGGTGGATACTGCCAAAGAATTAAGAAATCTTTATAAATAATTTATTTATAACAACAAAAAACTCAATGTAAATTTTACATTGAGTTTTTTTATGAAATTTAATAAATTAAAAAACTTCAGAAACAATTTGTGCGATATTGTCTGATTTTCCCATTGAATAATAATGTAAAACAGGCACGCCAAAGGCTTGTAATTCTTTACTTTGTTGTATTGCCCACTCTATCCCAACTTGTTTTACTTGGGCGTTATTTTTACAATTTTCTACTTCTTTAATAAGAGCCTCAGGGAAATCTATTTTGAAGGCTTGCGATAACAAATTCAAATGTTTTTTTATAGCAATAGGTTTTATACCAGGAATGATAGGAACTTCAATGCCTATTTCTCGGGCTTTTTTTACAAAATCAAAGTATTTTTGATTATCAAAAAACATTTGTGTAACCACATAATGTGCGCCATTATCTACTTTTTCCTTTAAACGCATCAAATCCGAAGATAAAGACGGCGACTCAATATGTTTTTCAGGATAACCAGCCACCCCGATGCAAAAATCTGCTTTTTGGTCTGTTGCTATGTTATTGAGGTACAATCCTTTATTTAAATTATTAATTTGTGTAATCAACTCCGAAGCGTATGTATGCCCGCCTTCCGTTGGCTGAAAATAACGCTGTTCTTTCATCGCATCACCACGAAGTGCCATTACATTATTTATACCTAAATACAAACAATCTACCAGCAAATATTCGGTTTCTTCCTTAGAAAATCCTCCACAGAGTACGTGTGGTACGGTATCTACTTTGTATTTATGCTGAATGGCAGCACAAATACCCACCGTTCCTGGTCGCATACGAGTTAGCTTTTTTTCCAACAACCCGTTATCGTGTTCTATGTAGTAATACTCTTCACGTGAGGTAGTTACGTCAATAAAAGGCGGATTGAACTCCATTAAAGGATCAATGTTTTTATAAAGTTCTTCAATATTATTCCCTTTTTTAGGCGGAACAACTTCAAAAGAAAAAAGCGTTTTTCCGTTTGCGTTTTTAATATGGTCTGTAATCTTCATTATCGTATATTTTTAATAATAACTTAAAAGAAAAAATGTGTGCAAAAATACGAAATAAAATTAAATTTTTCTAATTTTTGCAATAAAATTTATAAAAAATATGGTTTTCCTATTGTTTTGCGGAAGAAAAATTATTTGTTTTTATTTAAAATTGGTAATAAAATAAACGAAAGCCCTCCGAATAATAAAATCATCGTGAATTGTGCAATCCAAATAACCCAACCCAGCGTAGTGCCAATGGTGTAAGCAATACCAAAAACCACCAAAATTTCCGCTATAAAAAACGGATATGCGCCAAAGCCTCCGTTAGTGAATAGAATAGCAAAACTGCCTACTACAAAAGCGGTTATTACATCGGCAAGCGAGATGGTAGAAGTTTCTTCTAATGAGAAAAAAACAATATAAAACATAAGGAAATACATTAGCCAAATGAATATCGTATGCCCTATAAATGCCCATTTTTCTTTCATATAAAAAACAGATAAAATTCCTTCTTTAAAGCCTGAAATAAGTCTATTAATGCGAGTGGCAAGCCTTGAAGTGGAACGATAAAGCCACCACACGAAAAGGAAAAATAAAACACTCCCTACCGATAGAATCCAAACAACATTGGATAAAGAAATTTTATCTAAAACGAATTTTTTTAACAAATCAAACTGAGTAAAAAATGCAGTTACGATAAACGTTAAAAGAATTAACATATCTATCAATCTTTCGGAAACTATGGTGCCGAAAGACTTGTCAAACGGAACGTTATCATATCTTTTTAACACTAAAGCACGTGAAAATTCTCCTGAACGCGGAATGGTCAAATTCAATAAATAACCAATGAAAACTGATAAAATCAAATTTATTTTTTTAGGCTGATACCCAATGGAATGTAGCGTATATTGCCACCGAAGACCGCGTGAAATATGGCTCAGGAAACCCAGCGCAATAGAAATCCAAAAGTAAGTATAATCTACCTTTTGGAATTGCATTTTTAATTCTTCTATTTGTTCTGGCGAAAATTTGCTATATGCATAAACGCACAAAAACACTCCCAACAAAAGCGGAAGTGTTATTTTTAATATTTTTTTCAAAATACAAGAAATTAATATAAAATTATCTTAAAGTATTTGTTTTTTCATCAGGGAAGATAACCGTAGGCTGGAAGGTTTTCGCTTCTTCAAAGTCCATAGTTGCATAAGAGATGATGATAACCACATCGCCACGTTGTACTTTTCGGGCAGCGGGTCCGTTTAGAGTTATTTCGCCCGAACCGCGTTCGCCCCGAATGGTGTAAGTTTCAAAGCGTTCGCCGTTATTTACATTCACCACAGAAACTTTTTCGCCAACGATAAGGTTTGCAGCCTCTAACAGAGCCTCATCAATGGTAATGCTCCCGATATAGTCAAGCTCGGCACCTGTTACCGAAACCCGATGAATTTTTGATTTTAAAACTTCTATTTGCATTTTTTTAAATATTATTTACTAAATAAAATATTGAAATTCAATAAATTACAAAGTAAAATGTGATAATTTTGTTTTAGAAAACTTTTATAAGTTTGTTTTCTAAGTATTTTGTGCGCAAAAGTACAACAATAAAATAACCTAACCAAAAAAATAGGAGAATAAAAAGAGTTTAGAGTTACTTTTGGAGGAAAAGTTTTATATTTTCTTCATTTTTTTAACAAAATAAAGTCTATATTCGGTATAATTCTATTTTTTTAGTATTTTTGCAAAAAATATTTATAATGAAAAATAGCATTCTATCCGTATGGTTTGTATTGGCTTCTTCCTTTGGCTTTGCGCAAGAACTTGCTTGTAAAGTAGCCATAAACACGCAACAAGTAAATCAAACCAACCAAAAAATATTCCAAACCTTAGAAAAATCTTTACAAGAATTTATCAACCAAACACAATGGACTTCTATAAAAACACTACCCAATGAGCGAATAGATTGTTCTTTTGTTTTTACTATTACAAAATACGAAAATAATGATTTTCAAGCAGATATACAAATACAATCTTCTCGACCTGTTTATGGAAGTGCATACCAAACTACGGTGCTGAACCATTTGGAAAAAGGTATTTCTTTTTCTTATTTAGAAAATGAACCTTTGTTTTTTAACCCTAACAGCTTTACTTCCAATCTTAGTTCAATAATTGCGTATTATGCCTTCATTATCATTGGGTTAGATGCCGATACATTTGCAGAAAATGGTGGGCGTCCTTTCTTTGAAAATGCTTTTTCGGTAGTTTTAAATGCGCAAAGTTCTTCCGATAGAGCTTGGACACAAACAGGCGAAAACAACCGCTGGCAACTCGCTACCGATATGTTAGAAGGCTTTGCGCCTTTCCATAAAACAATGTACGAATACCATCGAAAAGGCTTGGATATAATGGCTTCTGACCAAAAAGGAGGCAAAGAAAATATTACCAATGCCATTCTAAATCTTCAACAACTGAAAAGTGGAAGGATTAATAACTTCCCGATTTCGTTGTTTTTCAACGCTAAAAATGATGAAATTTTCCAAATATTTTCCTCTGGCAAACCTACCGAAAATATACAAAAAATAAAAGAAGTTTTGGATAATTTAGCTCCATTGTATTTAGAAAAATGGCAAAAAATCAAATAATTTGTTAATGAAAAAACTTACCAACGAACAGCTTGGGCGGCTTAATGTACAAGAGTTCAAAAGCGCAGAGAAAACTCCTATCCTCATTGTTTTAGATAATATCCGTAGCCTGAACAATATAGGCTCGGTGTTTCGCACTGCCGATGCTTTCTTGATTGAAAAAATCTACCTTTGTGGCATTACCGCTTGCCCGCCTCATAAAGATATTCATAAAACAGCTTTGGGAGCAACCGAAAGTGTAGATTGGGAACACGTGCAAGATATTAATCTTTTGGTAAAAAATCTTCAAGAACAAAATATAGAAACCATAGCCATTGAACAAGCCGAAAACGCTACGTTGTTGCAACATTTCGCCCCAGAGAAAGGAAAAAAATACGCCCTTATTTTTGGGAATGAAGTTAGTGGTGTACAACAAAGTGTAGTTTCTGCCTGCCAAAATGTTATTGAAATTCCGCAATTTGGCACCAAACATTCTTTAAATATTTCGGTGAGTGTTGGCGTTGTTATTTGGGATATGGTAGCTAAAATGATAAAATAATCCATAAAATGAATACGGATTTTATATTTAACATTGCATCAGAAGACGATTTTGAAGAAAAAGCGTTACAAATTTTTCATTTTCAGTATAAAAACAATTCTATTTATCAACAATTTTGTGATTTATTAAAGAAAAATCCAAAAAATACAACTAAAATCCACGAAATACCTTTTTTACCAATAGAATTTTTCAAAAATAAATCTATTTTTTGCGGAGAAATACAACCCGAACTCTATTTTAGCAGTAGTGGCACCACAGGAATGACCACTTCCAAGCATTTTGTAAAAGATATTTCAGTTTATGAAAAAAGTTTTCGGTTGGGCTTTGAATATTTTTACGGAAACCCGAAAGAATATATTATTTTAGCACTTTTGCCTTCTTATTTGGAGCGTACAGGTTCTTCTTTAATTTATATGGTGGAAGATTTGATAAAACAATCGGAAAACGAACATAGCGGTTTTTATTTGTATAATGAAGCAGAATTGGCGGAGAAATTAACGTTTTTAGACCATTCTGGGAAGAAAATTTTGCTCATTGGTGTTTCTTTCGCTTTGCTTGATTTGGTAGAAAAATATTCTTTTTCTCTGAAAAATACCATAATAATGGAAACAGGAGGAATGAAAGGACGACGTAAAGAGCTGATACGTGAAGAGTTACATTCTATCTTGAAAAAAGGTTTTGGAGTGCGTCATATTCATTCGGAGTACGGAATGACGGAACTTCTTTCGCAAGGATATTCTGCTGGGGAAGGTATTTTTCAGTCTGTCCCTTGGCTGAAAATACTTACGCGTGACCCCGAAGATGCCCTAACTATTTACCCAACGGGGAAAAGTGGCGGAATAAATATCATTGATTTGGCAAATATTTATTCGTGTAGCTTTATTGCAACGCAAGATTTGGGGAAAGTACATTCGGATGGAAGTTTTGAAGTTCTTGGCAGATTTGATAATGCGGATATCCGTGGTTGTAATTTATTGATAATCAAAGAATAAAAAAGTGAAAGGGATTCCGTTAAGAATCCCCTTCGTGATTAAAATAAATATATAATATGAAAAATTAAATACGTATTATTTCAAACTTGCTTTTAAATATTCTCTATTCAAACGAGCGATATTTTCGAGAGAAATTCCTTTCGGGCATTCTACCTCACAAGCTCCTGTATTGGTACAATTACCAAATCCTTCCAATTCCATTTGATTTACCATATTAAGTACGCGTTCGGTTGCCTCTACACGACCTTGCGGCAAGAGTGCAAATTGTGATACTTTGGCAGAAACGAATAGCATAGCCGAAGAGTTTTTACAAGTAGCCACACAAGCCCCGCAACCTATACAAGCTGCGGCATCCATAGAGCGGTCTGCATCATATTTAGGAATAGGAATAGCATTGGCATCTTGGGTGTTTCCTGAAGTATTTACAGAGATGTAACCTCCCGCTTGTTGGATACGTTCAAAGGCGGTTCTATCTACAATCAAGTCTTTAATAACAGGGAAAGCAGTAGCTCGCCAAGGCTCAATGGTAATAGTATCCCCATCTTTAAACATACGCATATGGAGCTGGCAAGTAGTTATTCCTCTGTCAGGTCCGTGCGCTTCTCCATTGATAAAGAGCGAACACATACCGCAAATACCTTCACGGCAATCGTGGTCAAAAGCGACAGGCTCTTCCCCTTGCTCAATGAGTTGTTCGTTAAGTATATCCAACATTTCCAAGAATGACATATGGTCTGAAATGTTGCTTACTTTATAATCCACCATACGACCTTTCTCCTGAGAGTTTTTTTGTCGCCATATTTTGAGGGTTAAGTTCATTGTTGCCATATCTACTACTTATAACTGCGTTGTTTTAGTTCTATATCTTTAAATTCAAGAGGTTCTTTGTGCATTATTTCCTCACTTGGGTTGTAAGTATTTACAACTTCAGTAGGGTTACCTGTGTATTGCCAAGCCGCTACATAAGCGTAATTTACGTCGTCGCGGAGGGCTTCACCGTCAGGTGTTTGGTACTCTTCGCGGAAATGCCCACCACAAGACTCGTTGCGCTCTAAAGCATCTTTGGCAAAGAGCTCACCCAGTTCAAGGAAGTCGGCTACACGACCTGCTTTTTCCAATTCTACGTTCATACCAGTGAGTTCACCAGGTACTTTTACGTTTTTCCAGAAATCTTCGCGTATTTCACGAATTTCCTTGATCGCTTCTTTAAGACCTTCGGCATTACGCGCCATACCTACTTTGTCCCACATCACTTTACCGAGTTTTTTGTGGAAGTAATCCACAGAATGCGTACCCTTATTGTTAATGAAGTAAGCCAAACGTTCTTTCACGATGCGTTCCGCTTCGTCAAACTCAGGACTATCCGTAGGAATTTTACCTGTACGGATATCAGCTGATAGGTAATCACCGATAGTGTAAGGCAATACGAAATAACCATCGGCTAAGCCTTGCATCAAAGCAGAAGCACCTAAGCGGTTTGCCCCGTGGTCGGAGAAGTTAGCTTCCCCAATAGCGTAACAACCAGGGATAGTGGTCATCAAGTTGTAGTCTACCCAAATACCGCCCATAGTGTAGTGGGTTGCAGGGTAAATCATCATTGGGGTTTTGTATGGGTTTTCGGCTACAATCTTTTCGTACATTTGGAAAAGGTTACCGTATTTAGCTTCAACGATTTTCTCACCGCGTTTGGTTACCTCTTCTTTAGTAGGTTCTACCCCGTGGATTTTACATTGCTCTTTACCGTAACGCTCAATAGCCGAAGCAAAATCCAAATAAACAGCTTCTCCTGTTTCGTTCACTCCATAACCAGCATCGCAACGTTCTTTGGCTGCACGAGAAGCCACATCACGAGGCACGAGGTTACCAAAAGCAGGATAACGGCGTTCCAAGTAGTAATCGCGGTCTTCTTCTGGTATTTCAGTAGGTTTTTTGCGTTTTTCGCGAATCGCTACTGCATCTTCCATTTTCTTAGGCACCCAAATACGTCCGTCGTTACGCAAAGATTCAGACATCAAAGTCAATTTAGACTGATAGTCGCCAGAACGAGGAATACAAGTAGGATGAATTTGCGTAAAGCAAGGGTTTGCGAAGTAAGCACCTTTCTTGTGGATTTTCCAAGCGGCGGTAGCGTTAGAGCCCATTGCGTTGGTTGAAAGGAAGTACACGTTACCGTAACCACCAGAGGCAATTACCACAGCGTGAGCAGAGTGGCGTTCAATTTCGCCAGTAACGAGGTTACGAGCGATGATACCACGTGCTTTACCACCTACGATTACCACATCGAGCATTTCGTGGCGGTTGTACATATCAATTTTACCACGCGCAATTTGGCGGTTCATTGCTGAATAGCAACCGAGCAACAACTGCTGACCTGTTTGACCTTTGGCGTAGAAAGTACGTGACACGAGCACGCCCCCGAATGAACGGTTATCCAAGAGTCCGCCATAATCGCGAGCGAAAGGAACACCTTGCGCCACACATTGGTCGATGATGTTACCTGATACTTCAGCAAGACGGTATACGTTTGCTTCACGCGCACGGTAGTCGCCCCCTTTTACAGTATCGTAGAACAAGCGATAGTTGGAGTCGCCATCGCCCATATAGTTTTTAGCGGCGTTGATACCTCCTTGCGCAGCGATAGAGTGTGCACGGCGAGGAGAATCCTGATAAGCAAACGCTTTCACGTTATAGCCAAGTTCTGCCAAAGTAGCGGCTGCTGAACCTCCCGCAAGCCCTGTTCCTACTACAATCACGTCGATATTACGTTTGTTAGCAGGATTGACAAGATTGATATGGTCTTTATATTTCGTCCATTTGTCCGCAATAGGACCTTCTGGAATTTTAGAATCTAATGTACTCATAATTAAGCTATTAAATGTTTAACATAATGGAAGAGTGCCACAAAAATAAAGCCTCCGCAAATGATGTAAGAATACCAATTCCCTAATTTACTAATCAGAGCCTTGCGCTTATCATCTTTCCAACCCATTGATTGGAAAGCCGACTGAAAGCCGTGCAATAAGTGCAAACACAAAAATACAAAACACAACACATAAATAATTACACGCGCTGGATGGTGAAATTTTTCTACCAATTCGTGGTAATATCGTGTTGGGTCTTCTGGTAGAAATTGAATATACTTATAATTCATTTCAGGAGCCCAAAAATCAAATAAGTGCAACGCCAAAAAGCCCAAAACAACCACTCCTGTAATAATCATATTACGCGACATCCAAGAAGCGTTTGCCGCACCGTTGTAGCTGTAATAAGGCTCATTGCCTCGTGCTTTTTTGTTTTGCAATTCCAAAATAAAGCCCATTACGAAATGAAACGTAACCCCAAAGAGCAATACAGGTTGCATAGCAAATTGTATCAAAGGATTGGTACCCATAAAATGAGAAAGCTCATTAAACGTATCGGGGCTTAGTACCGACATAAAATTCACCGCTAAGTGAATTATTAAGAAAATAATAAGAAAAAAAGCCGACAGTGCCATTGCCATTTTTCTTGCTACTGATGTTTTGAATATTTTTGACATATTAATCTTTAATTAATTTTTTATTACCAAAAAATAAGCTTCTTTTTGCACGACAAAGTTAAGACCTTTTCCCGTTTTACACAAATAAAAAAGCACTAAAAGCATTAATTTATAGTTAGTTTAAATAGTTTTATGTTTTCTTTTCTGAATGAAAAAATACAACCTGTTGATTTTTCCTTTTTTACATTTTTTAGTATTTTAAAAATTGATTTTTATCATAATTTTTTAACTTTTTAAACTTTTCCACATATAAAAATCTTCTATTATTTCTTGTGGAAAAAAATAAATATTCCTTAAAAATTTAACTTTTATATTTCTTTTTTTTGTTATAACTTTGCAAAAAATTTTTATGAATAGAAAAAGCCATACATACAAGCGTTTTATAGTAGGGAAAATATTGTTTTTTTTCCTGCTAATGTGTTGTGCTTCTATGTTTTATGGGCAATCTTCTCCTGTTTGGGATGTAAGAGTTTTTGAGAATAACAAAGATATAACTAAGGTTACTTATAATATTTCTTCTCTTAATTTTAGACAAGCCAATGTAAAAGGAGGCAAATTATACCTATATGCAGGAGGAAATCCGCCTCAGCTTTTAGATGAAAAATTTTATCAATGGGTAAAAAGATTTATTGGTAGTGGAAGTAATTCTATTATGTTACAATATACTTTAACCAACTCTTTTGCAGAAGGTTTTTATTCTATTTCTATAAAAGCAGATGATGGTTTTAGGCTATTTCTTGATAATAATAAAATTAACGAAAGATGGAATTGGGACAATGCCACCGGAAACAACTTTTACACCAATTATACTTTCTTAGATGCCAATTCTAAAATAAAAATAGAATATAACAATGGGGGTGGTTACGCATCAGAATTGGATGTTCGTATTGAACCAATACCAATAGATAAGCCTGTAATTAACGCTATACCAAAAGTTTGCGAAGGCGATAACCTTGCTATAAGTGCTAATTATACTCCTATACCAATACCATCTTCTTCTTATACCGAAGAATTTATTTGGCATATTAAAAAAACAGCAGGACACGGAGCTACTTCTGTATCTCCAGCAAAAATATCTTTGGGAAACACTTACAGAGATTTTAATATGCAAACAGACTATCCTTTTGGTATAGGATATAGAAAATTTGGTATATATGAAATACGATTGGAACGAAAGGTAACTATAAATGGGAAAGCCCTTTCTTTTTCATCAGAACCAAAAACTTTTAAATATGGAGTAGATGGAGGAACAAAAATGCAAGGGAGTTATAAAGAAGATTCTTTTTACAATAAAGTAGATATTTGTCTTAATCAATCTCAAAAGCCTGTAATGGAAGCTTTTGGAGCTTTTGGTACTCCTCCTTATACTATTCGTTTTGAAAATATAGAAAATCCATCTATTTTTTATACAAGAAAAGCAAATACAGATAGTGATGAGGTTTCGGTAGAATTACCAACGAATACTTTGGGAACTTTTAATTATCGTGTTATTGTAACCGATAGTAAAAATTGTAGTCGTGAGCTGGATTCTAAATTTAGAATTGTAGTTCATAATGCCCCACAAATAAACATACCCACGCAGGCTTTATTATGTATGCCCAAAATAACCAACGCAAGGTATGAAAACAACCAACTCATAATAGATAGTAACCAATACGAACTAAAAAACGGCGATACCTCGTTAGATGTTACCTACAACAACACCCCTTGTTGTACCTCTCCTGTACTGAAATGGAAAATAACAGGCGTAACAACTACCGAGCAAACAGGGCAACCTTCTGCCTCTACTACCCCCGTTATATTGCCCAACAACACCAACACCAATAAAGAATATACTATTACATACTGGCTACTATGTGGCAATAGAAAATATAGCGAAACCACCAGAAAAATAATAGTAACCCCAAGACCCACTATTTTAGAATAAATTATTAATTAAATATTTTTATAATGAAAAAGCACTTTTTATTTTTAAGTATGTTTGCGCTTACCTCTGCGCTATCTTATGGGCAACAAGTAGCTACCACAGGCTCTGCCCCAACCCCTGTTACTTGTCCTGATAATGATCCTCTAAACCCTATTATTGGTAAAGAATATACCTATAAAGGAACAGGAAGCCCAACAGGCGGTACATATCATATTTTTGCTACCAATAGCACTAATTTTATCCAAAATGGAGCTTTGGTTACCACAGGAGCTTACACCACAGGTAATCAAATAACAACAACAGATGCCTCTTATAATGTTGGAACTAATAATAATGGAGAAGTTAAACTTGCTTGGACTGGTGCCGCTGCAAACCCTTCTTTTGTTGCTATTCAATATAAAACTCCAACAGGAGCTTGTACAACTGATAATTTAAAAGTATATAAAATTACTCCTAAAAATGCCTTTACCATTGAGCTTCGTAATATGGAAAATGCAGGAGGAACATTTACAACAAAAACAACAAATGTAGATGTTTGTAGTGCTAACGTACAAAGTGCTACTTATAATACAGGAACAGATAGAATAGAGTATGACTATGGCAAACAATCTTTTTACTACGAATTAATTGCCGCTAACTATGATAAAACATTTGAAGCAAAATTTAAACTTTCAGGTCTTCAAACAGGACAATCTGCAAAACTTAAATGGGGTACAGATAAAACAGCTATTACTAATGATTTAGGAAATATTATCAGTGATGGTGCAGAAGTAACTGTTACCGTAACCGCAGATTCTAATGTTACTCCATCTGCTGGGGTTTCTATATACTTAGAATTAGAAGTTACCAACGGCACTTATGAAGGAACAACAGATAAACCAATCACTCTTTCAGCAGATGCTACCACAGGAGCTAACAATCTAAAAGACGTAAAAACAGATTGTTCAGATGAAGATGACTTTGCAGATAAAGCAATACAAACTCTTAAAGCAAGACCAGCTATTGCTCCTAACACAGGGACACAATTTATAGGCTCATAAATAAATCTTTTTAATAAAATTGTATAACATTCTCAAACATACGGCGGTAGGGCTTTGCCTTTCTTGGAATTTCTCGTACGGACAAAAAGTAGGAGAAACTTCCACGCTATCGGTATTGCCCAATACAAACGACACGTATGTTTGGGAACTATACGATACCGCTGTTGATTTTGCATCGGTTGGCGGAAATTGTCCTCCCTCCAAAGCGACATTTGTAGGGGCAAATACAGGCAACCAAGTACAGGTAAAATGGCTTTCGGCAGGCGAATATTTTTATAAAGTTACAGCTCAAAACGATTGTTCTAATAATATAAAAATAGGTAAAATAACCATAAAACCAGCCACGCCAAGTTATTCACCACCTACTATTGGTATTATTTATGATTGTGTCCAATCCAAAGCTATCCTTATAGCGCACCACCACAACGGCGCATTGCTTTGGAGTACAGGCGAAACTACTCCAATGATTGAAGTTTCTACTATTACCACTGCTACTTATTGGGTAGAAGAAACTATCGGAACAGAGAAACATAGATCAGAAATAACGGTAACCAAAGCACCTTCTATTCCTTCTGTTTCCGAAACGATTCTTAAAGTGCGAGAAGGCACAGGAATTAGACTATTGGCAGAATGTGAGTCTGGACATTTAAAATGGTTTACCGACTACCAACTCACCCAAGAGCTTACCGACAATTACGTTATTCCTTGGCAGAATACCGATTATTATGCAGTTTGCCTAAACGATGAAGGTTGTAGAAGTGTTTCCGTAAAAGTACGCGTAGAAGTACATAATAATACCTCTGAAAATTGTAAAAATAATTATGATGAAATTTTTGTACCTAATGCCATAAGCGTAAATGCAGACGGGCAAAATGACGTTTGGGAAATCCCGAACCTCAAAGAATATTGTACCGAATGTAACGACAAGAATAAAGTAATGATATTCAACCGCTGGGGCGTGAAGGTGTATGAAAAAGAAAATTATATGTTAGATGCAGAACGCTTCAACGGAAAACCCAATAGCGGGCTTATTATCCAAAAAGAAGAAGGACTTCCGCAAGGTACGTATTTCTATATTATTGAATTCCAGAATAATAAAACGAAAAAAGGATTTATTTATTTAAAAAACGAAAATAATTAATTCAAGTTTGTACAATTAATAAAAAACACATAAAATGTAAGTTGCTCATTTTATGTGTTTTTTTTGTATTTTATAGAAAAATGTTTGTAAATTAATTAATATTTTTGCATTAATTTTCTGCAAACTTCTTCGTCCAAAGCAAGTTGTTTTTTTAAGGCTTCTATGTCTGAAAATTTTTGTTCTTCTCGTAAATATTCTAAAAAATAAATAGAGATAGATTGGTCGTACAAATCTTTGTTAAAATCAAAAAAATGTACTTCAATAGATTCTCCTTTGTTGGCTATGGTTGGGTTTTTGCCAATGCTTAACATCCCGAAAATTTTCTTCCCATCAAAGATACTATATACCAAATACACTCCAATTTTTGGGATAATTTTATACGAATCTTCTATTTGAATATTGGCAGTAGGGAAGCCCAATGTTCTACCGAGTTTCATTCCGTGAATTACTTTTCCTGTTAAAGAAAATGAATAGCCCAAATATTGATTGGCTATTTGTATGTTCCCGTTTATCAGGGCGTTACGTATTTTGGTAGAGCTTACAGAAATATCAGAAATTTCTTGTGCGGAAATTTCTTCTACTTCAAAATGGTATTTTTTGGCAAATTCTCTTAAATCGGTAATATTTGCCGATCTGTTTTTGCCAAATCGGTGGTCGTAGCCAATGATTATTTTCTTGGCATTGAGTTTTTTATGCAGAATATTTTCAACAAATTCTTGTGCGGATAAGTTGGCAAATTTTTGGTCAAAAGGTTGAATAATAAGTTGTTCAATTCCTTTATTTTCAAGTATTTGCGCCCGCTCTTCTATGGTTTGAAGAAGTTTTATGGGTTCATTCGGGCGAAGTACAATTCGCGGATGCGGAAAAAAAGTAAAAACCGAAGGAATAAGATTTTCTTTCTCTGCTGCTTGCACCACACGTTCCAATATTTTCTGATGACCAATATGCACGCCGTCAAATGTGCCAATAGTAACAACACTTGGCGCAAAGGAAGAAAAATCGTAAATATCCGTTATTATTTTCATTGAAAAAATTTAGTTGCAAAAGTATTAAATTTAATTAAATAAAACAAAAAAACGCAATAAAAAAAGTAGCCATAAAAATGACTACTTTCTTCAAAAGCATAAACCTTAAAATTAGTATTTGAAAGTAAGATTCAGGCTAATGTAGCGTCCATTACCACGAGCATATTCCGCATCACGTGCTACCAGCATAGAGGCGGTAGTATAATATACTTTATTCATTAGGTTTTCCACACCCAATCCTAATGATAAATTTTTGTTAAAAGAATATCCTGCGCTAAGAGAAAAAAGGTCAATAGGGCGAATAGGTCCTTGTCCTTCATTATATCTTCCTGTAGAAGGATTTGGAGCAAAACGATCACGTACCCCTGAATGGAGATAGTTCAGGCGAACAAACGATTTTCTATTAGGGCGTACATTTACATAAGCTGTTGCCTTAGGTGCTACAATAGAAGAGCTATTCATATAAGTATCAAAACTATCGCTTCCCTGAGGCTTCTTTTTTCCTTCATAAGAAATATAAGACCCTCCAAATGTTAGCCATTCGGTAGGATGTATATCCAAAGCCAATTCAAAACCATAAATCCTTTGAGGGTCTTTACTCACTACCCAAAAGCCTGTGGCGCTATCCAATTCCAATTCGCTACCTAACTCGGAAGTAGTGTAGAAATAAGAACCGCTTAGTTGTACATACTTGTTAATATCCGAGTAAAACCCTACTTCATAATTATCCACTACGGCTGGATCTGTATTGATTTTTCCTTTTAGGGCATCATAACTTGTAGCCGAACGCACGGTACGTCCTAAGTCATAAATAGAGAATCCTTGTGCATAGGACAGATAAGGCTGAAAGTATTTGTACTGATTATACGCCAATCCTATGTTTGGAGAAAGATTTTTGTAAAGAAGATTGTCCCCTTCCACAATGGTTATGGGGTCTGTATCCCTATTACGAAGCGCTTCAAAAGTAGGAATGGAAACATCTATATAGTCATAACGGACTCCTGCTTTAAGCGTCCAATAGTTATAGAAAGTAACCTTTGCTTGTAGGAAAGGAGCAGAGTTATAAGCGGTCATCATAGGCACCCAAATACGTCCATCTACTAAGGGTTGTCCTGTTCTATCTATAAGAGCATCTGCGCCATAAAGAGCATAAGCAACTATATTATCACTGAGTAAAAATTTAGAAGTTAGTTGGGCACGAATACCATACTTTTCCCCAACAATAGTAGCTTGTCCACTGGTACTCCTCCAACGGGGTTGGCGCGGATTATGCCTGCGATAATCAGCCATTGTTTTATAATGCTGGGTAAGGGCATCTATTTCCAAATCTGTATGGCTGAAAACCTTATTGGCTGTGAATTTTAGATAGGCATTATGTGCATAGTAAGTGCCATCAGGCTTCTCCTCTGGATCTTTATTCCCGAAGATTCCTATTCTTGGACTTACCCCATACACTCCTCCTGAGGCAATCAGTGGGGAATGCTGGATACTCTGGAAATAGTTATACATAGCCTCTATTTTATGGTCTTCATCTATTTCATAACCTAACTTTATAAGACCATTATAGGAACGGATATTCCCTAATCCATAACGAGGCGAAATATACAATCCTTCCCCATCTATTGCGGAGCCTGTTTGCCCTAAAGCACCATCAACTAAGTAGCTAAACCCCTTATAATTCCCATAGAATTGTTGTTTGAGGTTATAGCCAAATCCATTATCCTCTTTCAGTGATTCGTGTGCTGAAGCTCCAATGGTGGTTTGTCCTCCTATTTTTACATCCGTAGGGATTTTTTTAGTAACAATATTCATCACTCCTCCTACACTTCCATTCCCATAAATAGCAGTTGCACCCTTTATAATCTCTATTCGCTCAATAGCTGAGGGATCTATAGTGCGTAGGCGAACACTATTTTCTCGTAATGGAGAAGATTGAGGTATTCCATCTATAAGCACCAGCATACTACGTCCACGGAGAGTTTGGTAACGGTTATTAGTGGTATTGGAGGAAAGTGCCAATGCAGGTTCTATCATCCCGATAAGTTGCGACAGGTCAGGAGCTATTTGGATAAACTCTTTAAGCTGCTTTTGGTCAATCACTGTTACATTAGCTACCGCATTGGTTTTCTTCTCTGGGATACGATTTACACTAATAATAACTTCCTCTAACGCAATGGTATCTTTGTCCATTTCTTTATACATTTCTTGCGCTTGCAAGTGTATAAAACTAAGAAATGCTACCGAAATAAAAAATTTTTTCATAAAAAATGAATTATTTAATTTTTTCGTGGCAAAGATATAAAATTATTTAGATAAAATAAAAATAATTAATTATAAAAATAAAAATATTTTAAGTGGTTCATATACAATATTTTTCGTAATTATATCATACGTAATAGAAAAAAATATCTCAAAAAAATTGTTTTTTTGAAAAAAAATGATTAACTTTGGCTCATAAAATTTTAAAAAAAATACTATGACTCCAACTTTTCTTATTGTGTCTATTTTTTTAGGCTTTATCTTTTTATTGCTTTTATTTTCGGTGTTTTTTACCGTAAAACAACAAACTGCTGTTTCTGTGGAGCGTTTTGGCAAATTCCAAAGTATCCGACATTCTGGCTTACAACTAAAAATCCCGATTATTGACACTATAGCAGCGCGTATTAGTTTGAAAATACAGCAGTTAGATGTTATTGTGGAAACCAAAACCTTAGACGATGTTTTCGTGAAAATTAAAGTTTCCGTACAGTTTGTCGTTATCAAAGACAAAGTCTATGACGCTATTTATAAATTGGAATATCCGCACGACCAAATAACCAGTTATGTATTTGATGTCGTTCGTGCCGAAGTGCCAAAAATGAAATTAGACGATGTTTTTGTCAAAAAAGATGATATTGCAATTGCCGTAAAACGAGAAGTGCAAGAGTCAATGGAAACTTACGGCTACGATATTATCAAAACCTTAGTAACGGATATTGACCCCGATGCGCAAGTAAAAGCAGCTATGAACCGTATCAATGCTGCCGAACGCGAAAAAGTAGCCGCTCAGTACGAAGGAGATGCACAACGTATTCTTATTGTTGAAAAAGCAAAAGCCGAAGCCGAAAGTAAGCGTTTGCAAGGGCAAGGTATCGCCGACCAAAGACGCGAAATAGCTCGCGGGCTTGTAGAAAGCGTAGATGTGCTTAACGGTGTAGGAATCAGCTCGCAAGAGGCTTCTGCGCTTATCGTAGTTACCCAACACTACGACACGCTACAATCCGTAGGGCAAGACACGAAGAGCAATCTTATTTTGCTCCCCAACTCGCCACAAGTAGGTTCGGAGATGTTGAATAATATGATAGCATCTTTTGCTGCATCCAACCAAATAGGCGAAATGATAAAAAATAAAGAATAAAATTCTAAATTTTAGAATCCAAATTGTATGTTTAGGAACGGAGAAACGGTATGTTATGTGCCGTTTTTCTTTTTTGTAGTACAAAAAAATTTTGTTTCTAAAAATAATTTTCATCAGAAATACAAAAGATGTTAATAAAAAATCAGATAAAAAATATTTTTTTGTTTTCTAATATAAAATAAGATTATTTTCCTGTTTAAATTCTTGTATATTAGTGTTTTATAACATCTTTTCTTTTGTTAAAAATATTTTATTATAATACTAAAAGCGCAAAAAATCCCTAAAAAACATCATAAAAATACAAAGAAAATGATAAAAAATCATAGAATTGCATTTTTTACATTATATTTGCAAGCTAAAAAATAAAAATAGAATGAAAAAATGGGCTTTTACACTATTCTTGTTGTGTTTTGCCGTGCAATTTGGCTTTGCTCAATACAATGAAATTGGTGTCTTTGTCGGAGGGGCAAATCCTGTTTCCGATATTGGGAAAGCAATGTATATAAACCCAACAAAATGGGCTTTTGGGCTTTTGTATAAACGAAATATTAACCAGCGAATATCTGCTCGTGCCGATGTGAAATGGCTTTCCGTTTGGGATAATGATGCCTATTCTGATATTCCTGCACGACAGAATAGAGGGTTTTCTTTTGAAAATAAAATAACCGAAATAGGCGTGGGCATTGAATATGATTTTTTACATTTTGATACACACGAGCCTTTTACGATTTTGCTTACACCTTATTGGCACACAGGGATTTATTATTTCCGAATGGATAATTTATATTTCCCAAATATACAAACGGCAAAATCGCCTTCCATTGTAGAGCACCCAGAACGCACCGAGAGTTGGGCTATCCCTTTCACGCTTGGTGTGAAAACACGTTTAGGAAATACTCGCTTCCTTATTGGTGCAGAAGTGAGCCTTCGTTATACTTTTACCAATAATTTGGAAGGAAGTAAAGCCAGCCGAAGAGAAGCGTGGTTTGGTAACCTTAATAGTAATGATTGGTATTTTGTTTCAGGGGTATATGTAACTTATACTTTCGGAACAAAAAAATGCCAATGTTTTAATTTTTAATCAATGACGAATACTCTTGATAAAACAAAACTGCCACAGCATCTTGCCATTATAATGGACGGGAATGGACGTTGGGCAAAACAACAAGGCAAATTACGAGTTTTTGGGCACGAAAAAGGCACCAAAGTAGTTCGGGAAATTATTGAAGCCGTAGCCGAAATAGGTATTCCTTATCTTACTCTCTATGCCTTTTCTATGGAAAATTGGAAACGCCCAATCTTGGAAGTAGAAGCCTTAATGAGGCTCTTGGTTAATGGATTAAAAAAAGAAGTAGCCATAATGCACCAAAATAATATTCGGCTCAATGCCATTGGCAATTTACAATCCTTACCCAAAAGTGTCCAAAAAGAGCTACAAAAGGCTATGGAAACTACAAAAAACAACACGCGTACTACTGTTACTCTTGCTCTTGGGTATAGTGGGCAAGAAGAAATAACACACGCAGTAGCACAAATAGCCAAAGAAGTAAAAGAGAATACTATTCATTTAGAAGATATTAATATTTCCTTAGTGAAAAAATATCTTTATACCAAAGATATCCCAGAGGTAGATTTGCTTATTCGTACCAGCGGAGAATATCGTATTAGTAACTTTTTACTTTGGCAAATTGCCTATGCAGAATTATATTTTACCGAAGTACTTTGGCCAGATTTTTCAAAAGAAGAACTCCAAAAAGCACTTCTGGATTATCAAAATAGAGAACGAAGATTTGGAAAAACCAGCGAACAAATTAGTTAATATGATAAGAAAACTATTTATTGCCGTAAGTATATTATTTTCTTTTGTTGCAAAAGCACAAGAGGAAAATAACACCCAAACGCCTCAAAGCACACCCGAGCAAGAACTCTCTCTTGAAAATGGGAAAGAATATCAAATAGGCGGAATCTCTGTAACAGGGACAAAACGTTACAATGCACAAACTATTTTGACTGCATCGGGGCTTAATGTTGGAGATACCATTACTATTCCAAGTGAAAAATTCAGCCGTATTATTCACAAACTTTGGGGGTATAAATTATTTAACGATATTGATATTTATATCCTTAAAACAGAAGGTGATAAAGTATTCTTAGAGCTTGCCATTTCTGAAACGCCTTCCCTTACCGAGGTTTTGGTAACAGGGATTAAAAAGAAAAAAGGAGAGGAAATCATAAAAGATGCCGACCTGAAAAAAGGTGCAAAAGTAAATGAAAGCCTTATCGCAAAAACCAAAGATTATATCACCAATAAATATAAAAAAGAAGGCTATCTCAATACCAAAGTGCATATAGCTACCAAAGAAGACACTATTGATGCCAATAGCGTGAAAATGCTTATCAATATTGATAGAGGTAACAAAGTGAAAATCAGTGATATAGCGTTTGAAGGTAATGAAAAATATACCGATGCCAAACTTCGCAAACAACTTAAAAATACCAAAGAACGTTTCTTCGGGCGTTTCTGGAAACGTTCCAAATATGTAAAAAATAAATTTAACGAAGATTTAACTTCTTTGGTGGATTTTTATAAAGAAAATGGCTACCGCGATGCACGTGTGGTTAGTGATACTCTTTTTGATGAGAAAAAAGATATTTCTTTGAAAATCAGTGTAGAAGAAGGTAAAAAATATTATTTCGGAGATATTAAATTCTTAGGGAATACGGTGTATAATAACCAAGCTCTTAACAGAATTTTAGGCTTAGAAAAAGGTGAAGTTTATAACGGCGTACAACTTCGTAACCGAATTAACAACCCAAAAGACCCAGACGGAAATACTATTGCCAATTTATACCAAAATACAGGATATTTGTTCTCTGATATTTCGCCAGTAGAAACTTCGGTGGTGAATGATACTATCAATATTGAAGTACGCATACGCGAAGGAAAACCAGCGTATTTTAATAATATTTCTGTAACGGGAAATACCATTACCAATGATAGAGTTATTTATCGTGAGCTTCGTACGCGCCCAGGATATTTGTATTCTAAGGAAGACGTTATCCGTACCGTTCGTGAGCTTTCTCAATTAGGAATTTTTGATGCACAGAAAATAGCTCCACAAGTGAAAAACCCCGACCCTGTGGCAGGTACAGTGGATATTGAATATGAATTGGACGACCAAACTAGTTCTAGCCAAATAACCCTACAAGGAGGTTATGGCGGAAGTGGATTGGTTGGTACATTGGGGTTAAATTTTAACAATTTTTCTATCCAAAATATTTTTGATAAAAAATCATACCGACCACTTCCAATGGGTGATGCACAAAAATTGGCTCTTAATTTGAGTGCCGCTCGTTCTTATCGGGTATATAGTTTTTCTTTTATGGAACCTTGGATGGGGGGCGAAAAACCTGTTCAGTTTTCGGTTTCCTTTAATCATTCTGTAAATTATGATTATAACTATTATACTTACGATGTGGATAGAAGCAAGCGTTTCTTGATAACAGGAGTTTCTATCGGGCTCGGAAAACGTTTGCGAGTTCCTGATGATTATTTTCAATTAACACAATCTATCGGTTATAATTATTATGATTTACAGAATTATAATACGTCATTATTTACATTTGGTAACGGATATTCCAATTCATTATCTTACACCATATCATTAAGCAGACGTTCCAGTGGGCCTAACCCTATTTACCCTCTTGGGGGAAGTGATTTTAGTATAACAGCCAAGCTAACTCCTCCTTATTCCTTATTTAACGGAGTGGATTATGCTTCTTTACAAACCCAAAGAGCGCAAGCCGTAGCCGATGGCAATTCTAATGAAATAACAAAAATAGACCAAGAGCGTTTCAAATGGTTAGAATATTATAAAATAAAAGCAAACGGAACTTGGTACACCAATTTAGTAGATAAATTAGTCCTTCGTACCAATGCCGAATTTGGCTTCTTAGGACATTATAATTCCGATAGAGGAACCGTTCCTTTTGAAAGATTTTTTGTAGGTGGAGACGGAATGGCATATTATTCAATGGACGGGCGCGAGTATGTACAAATGAGAGGCTACCCCAATCAGTCTTTATCCACTCGTGATGGCGATGTTATTTACAACAAATTTTCATTAGAGCTTCGTTACCCAATTACGCTTAAACAAACGGCTTCTATCTATGCGCTTACTTTTGCCGAAGGAGCAAATTCATTCGGAACTTTTGGAGAGTATAACCCATTTGAACTCAAACGTTCCGCAGGTTTAGGAATACGTATTTTTATGCCAATGTTCGGGCTGTTAGGCTTTGACTTTGGTTACGGATTTGATGCTATGAAAGGAGCTACCCAACGAAATGGCTGGGAAACTCACTTTATTTTCGGACAACAATTTTAGTACTTTTTTCATAATTAAGGAAAGCCTTTGGATGTATATTCAAAGGTTTTTTTATTGATATATGAAAAAATAATTGTATTTTTGCCTCATTTCAAAATAATTTTTTATGAAAAAAATAGTCTATATTTATTTTATATTTTCCTCATTATCTGTGTTTTCTCAGCAGATAGATTTGTCTTTACGATTGGATAATAAAAAAACATATTACCAAAATATGACGTTAAGAGTTGCTTCCAAACAAAGTATTCAAAAGCAAGAAGTAACCACCAATGTGGAGGTGAAAAGCCTTACTTCCTTTACGTTTGGGAAAGAAAAACAAGGTATTTATCCTACCGAAATAGCGTATAAAAACGCCGAAATAGAAATGGAAACCCAAGTAAATGGCGAAAAAATTCAATTTGGGGATATGGAAAAAAACATAAAAGAAGTAACCAAAAATATACTAAACACGCCCTTCAAAGGAGAAATTAGTGTAAAAGGTAAAATATTGAAAATCAATGATAATTCTTTTTTATTTGATAAAGCAATGCGTACTTTTATGAAAAATTTGCAAAAAAATACATCTATTTCTCTTGCCGAACAAAGACAAATCCGTGATCAAGTAGAAAAAAGTTTTAGCGCAGATATTCTCAAATCCAATTTGGAAAATTTACTTTCTATTTTCCCAAGAAAAAGAGTATCCGTAGGCGATCAATGGGAGATTCAAACTTTTTTAATAAATGATTTAAATATCAAAATATCAACAACTTACACTCTTGAAAGTTTTTCCGAAGAAGATATTTTTATATCAGGAAATGCGGTTATTCATTTTACCAAAGAGCCCGTTCAGTTGGAGCAAGGACAACAAGTTTTTTTCAGCGTAAATGGCAATATTTCTTCACAAATAAAGTTAGATGCCACCACAAAATGGATAAAAGAAGCCCATTATAAACAACAAATAAAAGGCGAAACCGAAGTAGAAGGCGACCTCTCTCATCGTAAAAGAGCACCTATCCCGTTTGAGAATAGTTCAGAAGTGATAATTAATAATAAATAATTCATTTTCAAAGAAATGGAATGTAAATGGCAACTAAAACCTTCTCCTGATGAAAATTTGGTTACTCAATTATGTACAGAGATATACCATTCCGAAAAACCTGCGCAACGTGCTGTCATTCAGCTACTTTTGCAAAGAGGAATATATACTTATTCCCAAGCAAAAACTTTTTTTAATCCTTCGTTAGATGATTTGCATGATCCTTTCCTGATGAAGGATATGGATAAAGCCGTAAAACGAATTTTACAAGCTATTGATAATCAAGAGAATATACTTATTTACGGAGATTATGATGTAGATGGAACTACCGCAGTTTCTTTGTTTTATTTATTTCTATCAGAATTTTATCAAAATGTAACTTATTATATACCAGATAGATACAAAGAAGGCTATGGCGTTTCTTATCAAGGAATTGATTATGCCAATGATAATGCTATTTCTTTAATAATCACTTTGGATTGCGGAATAAAAGCAGTGGAAAAGGTAGAATATGCAAAAAAAATAGGAATAGATGTTATTATTTGCGACCACCATACACCTTCTGACGAATTACCCCAAGCGGTTGCTATTTTAAATCCGAAACAAACGGATTGTACCTATCCTTATGACGAATTATGTGGTTGTGGAATAGGTTTTAAGCTCGCACAAGCGATAAATTTGGTATTTGAACGACCAAAAGAGGCTGTTTTTAAATATTTAGACTTGGTTGCTATTGCAATTGCAGCCGATATTGTCCCTGTAACGGGTGAAAATAGAATATTATTGCATTTTGGGTTGCAATTTATTAATAAAAATCCATCTTTTGGAGTAGAAAAACTACTTCAATCCGTAAAAAAGCCTTACACCACTACCGATTTAGTCTTCATAATTGCTCCTCGTATAAATGCTGCAGGGCGAATGGCTCACGCAAATTGTGCGGTAGAGTTACTTACTCAAAAAGATAGTAAAGAAATCATAATTAAAGCTAACGAAATAGAAATACTCAATGCCAAACGCAAGCGAATTGATGAAGAAATAACCCAAGAAGCATTAGAGCAAATCATTGAAAATCAGGAAGAAAACAGGAATACAACCGTAGTTTATCATCCTTTGTGGCATAAAGGAGTTATCGGGATTGTAGCTTCCCGATTGATAGAAACGTATTATCGTCCTACGCTTGTTTTTACTGAAAATGGAGATAAATTGGCAGCTTCGGCAAGGTCTGTCAGCGGGTTCAATATTTATAACGCCTTGGAAGCCTGTCAAGAGCATCTTTTACAATTTGGGGGACATAAGTATGCAGCTGGGCTTACTCTTGCAAAAGAAAAATATGAAATTTTTAAGAAAACTTTTGAAAATATTGTGAGCCAAACGATGGATAAAGAGCTACTTATCCCTAAAATAATGATAGATATAGAAATTAATTTGGAAGATATTTCTTCGGTATTTTATCAAACTTTGGAGAGATTTTCTCCTTTTGGTCCTCAGAATATGACTCCCGTTTTTTTATCTAAAAAGGTGATTGCCAAGGAGTTTCGTGCCATAGGCGATGGTACTCATTTGAGGGTGGTACTTACAAATCCAGAAAAAACGGTACAATTCGTAGGGATTGGTTTTGGCTTAGCAGAAAAGATAAATATTCTTAAAACAGGGAAATTATTAGAAATGGTGTATCAAATAGAAGAAAATACTTGGAATGGAATAACAAATATTCAGTTGAAAATCAAAGATATACGATAGTTACTGGCGCAAAAAAACACCTCCAAAGAGGTGCTTTTAACTTAACCAATAAATTCCAATATTATGAAACGATGCAAAGGTACAATAATTTTAATAAAACAATTTTAAATTAACAATAAATTAACTAACAATTAGTATTAAAATTACAATTTGCATCTTTTTTCCAGTTATCTTTGAACAAAGTTGTTGCATTAATATGGTTACTATTTGCTTTGATGCAAGTTAAATTACTATTGCCTGTGGCATCAAATTTTCCAAATATTCCTGTGATAGTAGCACCAACTCCTGAGATATCTAAATAAGTAAGTTGGTTGTTGCTCACATTGATATTTACTAATTGACTACCTTTGAGGGTTAATTCTGTTAGGCTATTGTTAGAAACATCAAGAATTTCAAGGTCTGTCAAGTACTCTATTCCTGATAAGGCATTTCCGCTGAGGTTTTTCCCTGAAAGATTTAAAGAACTGATACTTCGTATTTCACTTTCTTCCAAAGTACCGTTTTTATCTGTATCAAAGCCGTTTTCAAGCAAATATTTACCAAAATTAGTGCTATTTATGGCGTGTGCGGTGCTATTTCCTGAATTATTATTCTGGTTGGAATTATTACCCGAATTATTTTGATTGTTAGAGCTATTATCGCTCGAATTGTTATTTTGGTTGTCTGTACTATTTCCTGAATTATTACCAGAGTTATTATCTGTGCTATTATCTTGATTATCAGAACTATTGTCTGTATTATTGCTTGGAGTTTGTTTTTTATAAGCAGGATTTTCTACAACATTAGTTTGGTCAAATTTGTTACAATTAGAAAATGCGATGCAAAGCGCAAGGATTAAAATTTTTTTCATAAATGATATTTTTAATTAATTAACAGCCTGTAACAGATAGAGTAGTGTGGCTATCTACTCGGAATGTATTGGGTTTTAATTTCGGCAAACTTTGCTGATTATTATTTACTTTAATACAAGTTAAGTTTTTGTTATTCAATGAAGTAAATATTCCCATTCCAATATAAATAGAGCCAGAAATATCTAATTTTGTAAGTTTATCATTACTACTGATATTAAGATTTGCCAATGATTCCAATGCGATAGTGGCTTCGGTGAGTTCATTATTGGAAAGGTCTAAAGTTTCCAAATTACGGAGTTTTTCAATTCCTGTAAGGTCTTTTATTCTTCTTCCTACTAAGGATAGAGTTTTTATATTATCTGCTTCGGCACTATCAATAATTCCGTTTTTATTGGTGTCATAGCCATTTTTTAATAAATATTCTTCCAAAGAAATAGGTTCTGTTGCACGTTGCCCATTCACGCAATTTGGGTCAAGCGAAGTGTTACTATCTATGCTCCAATCTTGTCGATCTTTTTGCGAGTTATTTACTCTAACACATTGAAGTCCAGGGTTTTCTTTTGCGTTAAGAGACTCCAATAAATAGCATTGTGAAATGTCTAATTTTATTAATTGATTATTATGAACATCTATTTTTTTCAAATTTCTACTTTGGTAAGGGAAATCTATTTCACTAATATAGTTATTAGAAGCGTCTAAAACTTCTAAGGAAGAGAATAAAGAAAGTGCTTTAAGGTCTTTAAGTTTTTTTCCTGCAACATTTAATTCTTTTATAGAATTGACTTCTGTAAGGTCTATTTTACTATTATTATTTTTGTCATAGCCATTATTTAGTAACCATTGCTCCAAAGAAACCGATTCGGTAGAGGAATTTCCGTCATTATTTTCTTCATTAGAAGAGTTTTTGGAACAGCCTATTAACGCTCCAATAGCAACCAAAGGTAAAAAAAGATATTTCATAATTATTAAAATAAAAATTTTTGGCAAAGAAATAATTTTTTATTTGAATATTCATTATTTTTATAGATAAAAAATAGTTAAATAAATCCGGATAATTAAGTAAATTTCACGTAAAATATATTTTTATAAATCTATAAAAGGAAAAGAAAAATAGTGTAAATTTGCATTTTCAAATATAAAAAAATGATTACTTTCAAAGGCTTGTACCAATCGGCTCGTTTGCGGTCGCTTCCGTTATCAATGTCAGGGATAATTTTAGGAAGTGGTATCGCTTATGGGCAAGATATTTTCCGTTGGGATATTTTTCTGCTGGCTCTTTTAACAACAATGCTTTTTCAAATTCTTTCCGACTATGCCAACGATTATGGCGATGCGCAAAAAGGAACGGACAACGAACAGCGTTTGGGACCTATTCGTGCTATTCAGTCAGGAGAAATTACTCTTTCGGAAATGAAAAAAATAGTAATAATCACGGCTTTGTTGTCTGCCATATCTGCTATTGTTTTGATAATCACAGCTTTTGGTGCAAATAGTTGGTATGTGTTACTTTTTGCACTTTTGGGGGCATTGGCTATTTTTTCTGCGATTCGTTATACGGTCGGGAAATCGGCTTATGGTTATAAAGGTTTGGGCGATTTGTTTGTCTTTATTTTTTTTGGATTGGTAAGTGTTGCGGGGTCTTATTTTTTGTATGCAGAAAGTTTGGAATGGAAAATTTTCTTGCCTGCCATCGCTTGCGGAATGCTTAGTATGGGCGTTCTGAACCTCAATAATATGCGTGATATAGTGAATGATAAACAAATGGGGAAACACACTATTCCTGTGAAAATAGGTTTTGATTTTGCAAAATATTATCATTATTTTCTGATTTTGTTACCAATGCTTTTAATGATGTTGTATTCTTTACTCAATTTTGAGTTCGGGAAACAAAATTTATATCTTTTTGCGTTTATTCCGCTTATTTTTCATTTATTTTTTGTTAAAAAAACAACAGAGCCACAAAAATTGGATAGCCAATTGAAAGTAGTAGCACTTTCTACTTTTTTTATGTCTATTTTGTTTTTTTTAGGGAAAGTAATATAATTTTTCTTATAAATCATTTTATATAGAATAAAAATAAATAAAAAACATAAAAATAACAAAAAATATCATTTTGTCAGTCTTTAAGTTTGAAATGTTATTTTTTTCTTAAAAAAATATTTTCGCTAAAATATAATATTTTCAAAATCAGAACATTAAAAATGATGAA
>JAUMUT010000074.1 GCA_030530525.1 Capnocytophaga sp.
TTTTTATGAATTACGACAAATTTAATACTTTTATTTCTGCATTTATTTTACAAACTAATGCGATTTTTCCGTTGCAAAAAAAACTGAGTTCCGAAGTTTTTCCCCTTTCGTTTTTCTTTTCCCTTGGAAGCAGATGCTAATCCATTCCAAAAAAGAAAAACCGAAAGGCAAGATGGTCGTGTATATAACAACTCGTTGTATATACAAAGACACATCTTGCAACTTCCGAACGTGCTACTTTAAATAATTAGCAAATTGATGAAAATCAATGTTTTACATCTTTTTCTTTAAGATTTTTTTTGAATGCAGAAAAAAAAGGATTTTCCCTTTATCTTTTTTCTTTATTATTAATAATATTATTAATATATATATATGTAAAAGGGGTGTTTTTATTATTTTATTGATTATCAATGTTTTAACAAAAATAGTTAGGTAGTATTTTCCCCAACCTCCCGCAGTAGGTAGGTACTATTTATTCTAATAATTTGGAATAATCTTCGGGTAGTTCGGCATCAATATCTCGTAAATATTGTTGCAAAGCAGAAAGGGTCGTGTGTCCTGTGATAAGCATCAATCTATCATAAGTTTCGCCCTGTGTGTATTTTGTTCTTAATTGCCTGTATAATTTCGTAATAAAAGTATGCCTAAAAGAGTATAATCCATAATCTTTACCTAATTTTAAAGCATCTTTAACCTTTTTAAATCGTTTGCTCCAATAGTCTCTTTTATTACTTTCTTCACTTATCCATTCTCCTATTCCATTAGGGCTAAATAGATAATAATCAGGATTTTGTCCTTTTATAAATTGAATTTCTTGTAATAATATTTCTGGAATAATTTTTATTTTTACTAACTTGTTTTTTGCTCTTACATTGAGCTTTGCTCCCTCAAAATCAATATCTTTCACCTGCAAACGACAAACTTCTATCGGACGCAAAAAATTATAACTTATAAATTTTACAAATAAAAGTAAATTCTTGTCTTTCTGTTCCATAAGGGCAAAAATTTCGTCCTGTTGGCTTTGAGAATAGGTTTTATTCCGTTCAGGTTTTGCTTGCAATTTCTTAATTTTAGCCACCACATTATGATTTATCAGCTCGTTTTCTTCTAAGGTAGAAAACATAGAATTAAGAACTACAAGAGTATTATTCCTATTGCGTGGGCTGGTTTTTATAAGCTCTTCATTAAGAAATTCATTTACTTCTTTTTTGGTAATATTTTTTATTGGAGTATCATTTAAATATCTGCTTTTCAGGAACTTTTGAAATTTAGAAACTCGGAATTTATAATCTTTGTATGTCTTTTCTGAAACACTACTTTTCTTTAATTGCAAAGCAAAATCAAGAGCTGAAAAAGCCGTATAATCTTGATTTTCAATGGTTGGTGTAAAATTTTCTTGATAAGGAGTATAACCATTTTTTAACAGATTTTCAATGATTTTTCTAAGATGATGAATTTTTAAATATCGGGCATCAAAATCTTTATGTTCTTGATTGATTTTAAAGAAGATAGAGGGCTGTTTTACCATTTTTCCCTCTTCATTTCGGAAGTAATAATACACGTACCAGCGTTTGTATTTACTTAAAATCTGCTGTTTTTCCAATTCAGAAAAGGCATTTAAGCGTTTTTCCTCAATAATTTTAGGATAAATTTTCGGAGTAGAATAGTTTTTTTTATCCATCAGACCTTCGGGTTTTTCATACTCGGGAATATACTCGGTTTTATACTCGCTTTGTATTAATTGATATAGTTTGGACATAAAAAAATACGCTCTAAGGCGTATTTTTATTGGGTTTTTCACTTCGTAGCG
>JAUMUT010000075.1 GCA_030530525.1 Capnocytophaga sp.
CATAACTCGGATTTCTCTTTTTTTAATATAAAATATCCTGTCGGTGATTTCTCACCATCAGGATTTGTCGAACATCCTTTTTTTGGTTCTATAATTTATAGGGTTGATGGAGAAAATCCACCAACCCTATTTTAGTGTATACAAAAAGGGCTTCATCCCTTATATTAAAAGCGTCCAAACTATTTAAGAGGAGATGAAACCCTATGACTACTATACAAAAAGTTGTGCTACAAATCAAAGATAAAAATGTAAAATGGGAAGAAACTGTTGAGGAAGTGTATTTTAAAAAGAAAAAAAGCTTGTTTTTCTTCGCTACTTATACGTATTGTCCTGATGCTTGTCCTAACTGTGGTTGTGTAAATCGTGATTTTTCTATTGTTAAAAATGGTACTCGTACTTCTCGCATTACTCTTAATCAAGTTTCTGGATTACCTGCTTTTCTTAAATTAAGAAAACAACGCTTTTTCTGCCGTGAATGTTCGCATAGTTTTACTGCCAATACAACTAGTATTGTTGATCTTAATGGTTTTATTTCTAAAAATGTAAAAAATGAAATTAAAGTCAAAGCTTGCGAAACAGTTTCTGAATCCCATATCGCTAAAGAAATGAATGTTTCTGTTCATACTGTTCGTAGAGTTGTTAATGAAACTGCTGAGTCTCTTAGAATTAAACCTTTAAATGAGTTGCCTGAACATATGTGTTGGGATGAATTTAAGTCGGTAGCTTCAGCTGAAGCTAGTATGAGTTTTGCTTATTGTGACGCTATTACTCATCAACTAGTTGATGTTGTCCAAGATAGAAAAATGGAGAATTTAGTTCGTTACTTCAATCAGTTTCCTCTACAAACTCGACTAAATGTTAAAACAATTTCGATTGATATGTATGCTCCATACATCGAAATCATTAAACGTTTATTTCCTAATGCTAAAATTATTATTGATCCATTCCATATTATTCAAGCTTTAAATAGAGAATTAAACAAGACAAGAACAAGAAAAATGAATCAAGTACGCTATAAAGACAGACGTCTTTATAATAAATTAAAACGTTACTGGAAACTAATCTTAAAAAATCGAGATGACCTTCAATCCTATCACTACAGCTATTACAGATTATTCGATTGGTTAACTCATTCTCAAGGAATTGTAAATTATTTATTACAAGAAGTACCTACATTAAGACCTGAATATGAAACAGTACATCAACTAAGAGAAACTTTTAAAGAGCGGAATTTCAATGAATTCAAAGAAGAATTGATGAGTGTACAAACAAAACATCTATCTGATGGATTAAATCGTGTTCTACAAACATTTAAGAAGTTTTTACCGTATTTACAAAATACTTGTGAGTATCCAACTCTTTCAAATGGTCCTATTGAAGGGATTAACAACAAGATTAAAGTACTAAAAAGAAATGCTTATGGCTACAGCAGTTTTACTCATTTTAGAAATAGAATTCTACTAATGTCTAAACTATTTACTCCAACAACTAAAAAAGGAATTAAGCAACCTGACGCTGCTTAATTCCTTCACTAAAATTGTTTCATCAACCCTATTTGACAAAGAGCCATACTTATCTAATACTTTCTAATATTTTTTGCACAGTTTCTAAATTTAAATGTTTGTGTTCTTTTAATAATTGTACAATTTGTGGAATTTCTTCTTCTGTTGCTCCAGCTGTTAAAGCAAGAGATTTTACTTGTAAGTTCATATGTCCTTTTTGAATGCCATCCGTTACTAATG
>JAUMUT010000049.1 GCA_030530525.1 Capnocytophaga sp.
TCATAATACAAAATTATATATTTTTTTGTTAATAAAAAAAGAAAAATAATAAAAAAATCTTTATAAAATTTGTTTTTCTAATAAAAAATACGTAACTTTACCTCGTAGAAAATCGTTAAATAACTTAAAAAGAAAGCCTTATGAAAAACATTCTTGTTCCTGTGGATTTCTCTGAAAAATCCAACCAAGCTGTAGAAGTAGCGATTAATTTGGCTACAAAAAATAACGCAAAAGTTTTCCTTTTGCATTGTGTGGAATTACCTACCAGATATGTACTACATTCTACCACCGAGTTTCCAGAAGTATCCTTTTTCTTGGATATTGCACAAAAAAACATTGAAGAATTGTTAAACAAAGTAAAACAAGCGCATCCCAATCTTGAAATTGTTCCTATTGTAGAAACTTATACTATCGCAGATGCTGTTAAAGACCTGATAGAGAAGGAGTTAATAGATTTTATTATTATGGGTTCTACTGGGGCAACAGGAGCGAAAGAAATATTTCTGGGTTCTAATGCTGAAAAAGTAGTTCGGTGTGCAGAAATTCCCGTTTTGGTTATTAAAGATGCCTTGAATATCAATAACTTAAAACGAATTGTTTTTGCTTGTGATTTTTCTCATAAATATCAAAATGCTATCCAAAAAGCTATGGATTTTGCTGATTTTGTGGGCGCAAAAATAGATTTTGTTTATATTAATACGCCTTATCAATTCCGTACTACCCGAGAAATTAAGGAATTAATGACTAATTTCACCAATTCTCACCCACAAATTAAAGAACATTCTTTGCATATGTACAACGATTTGCGTATTGAAGACGGTATTATTAACTTTTCAGAAGACCATTCTTCCGATCTTATTTGTACTTTCCCGATAAAACAAAGTAATTTGGCACATTTTTTTAACGGAAGTATTAGTGAAGATATTGTAAATCATTCCGATAAATCTGTTTTAACAATAAAATTATAAATTTACAAAAAAATATTAAAAATAGATGTCAGCTAATAAAAAACTTATTGCTGATGTCTATTTTTTTGTTTTATAATAAATTTTAATAAAAATATTCTGTTGTAAAATCTAAAATTAATCATAAATAAGTTGTACCTTTGCAGTTGCTAAAATTATCTTAAAAAAAACATATTTATAGATTAAAAATAAAGAAAATGTCTATTAAAGAAAATGATAAAAAATATGTTTGGCACGCTTATACGCAACATAAAACCAGTCAGGAGGCTATTCCTATTGTACGTGCCAAAGATGCCCTAATGTGGGACGAAAACGGGAAGGAATACATAGATGCTATTGCAAGTTGGTGGGTCAATCCGTTTGGGCATTCCAATGAAAGACTTGCAAAAGTAGCTTATAATCAGCTAACTACCTTAGAACATATCCTTTTTGGAGGTTTTACGCATCAGCCCGCTACGGAGTTGGCTGCAAAATTAATTTCCTTACTTCCTGATAATCAACAACGTATATTTTTTTCAGATAATGGCTCCACAGCGGTAGAAGTTGCGGTAAAAATTGCCCTACAATACCATTATAATAAAGGAGAAAAAAAGACAACCTTTATAGCTTTTGAAGATGCTTTTCACGGGGATACATTTGCAGCAATGGCTGTTTCAGGAATTTCCCTTTATACAACGGCTTTCCAAGGGCAATTATTGGACGTGGTGCGTATTCCTATTCCTGAAAACGGGAAGGAAGAAGCCTCTAAGCAAGCACTTTTGGAGGTTATATCTAAGCATAATTGTGCTGGTTTTATCTTTGAACCCTTAGTGTTAGGTGCAGCAGGAATGCGAATGTATTCTCCTGAAATATTAGATGAATTATTAAAAATATGTAAAAAACATAAAATTTTAACAATTGCCGATGAAGTAATGACAGGATTTGGGAAAACAGGAAAAACATTTGCTTGTGATTATTTAACAGAAAATCCGGATATGATTTGCCTTTCTAAAGCACTCACTGGCGGAACAATTCCGTTGGCAGCTACTTCAACTTCCGAAGAAATTTTTTCAGCTTTTTATGATGACGATATAAGCAAAGCTCTTTTCCACGGGCATACTTTTATGGCAAACCCAACAGGCTGTGCTATTGCTCTGGAAAGTATTAAAATACTACAAGATGCTGATATTCAGCAAAATATACAAAGAATACACCAAAAGCATTTAGTATTTGCTGAAAAAATGAAAAATCATCATAAAGTACAGGATACCAGAGTGTTAGGAGTTATTTTTGCTTTAGATTTAAAACTAAAAGAAACAGGTGGTTATTATGGAAAAATACGAAATACACTTTATGAATATTTTATTGAAAATGGGGTAATTCTTCGCCCTGTGTATGGTACAATTTATATTTTACCTTGTTATATAATGACCAATGAACAATTGGATAAAATTTATACTACCATTGAAAATGCTATAAAAATGTTAGAAGACAAACAATTATTGTAAAAAAATATTTTCAGTATGAAATACTAATTAAAACATAAAAAAAGTTAATTAGTATTTCATTTTATTTTGTAAAATAGAAAATACCTATATTTGGAGGCTAAAAAAATAAATATGAAATACAAAAAAATTCTATTATTAGGAGGCTTAGTCCTTTCTACGGTGGCTTTTGCGCAACGTACAGAGGTATATACGGCTAAGAATGCTTTGTTCCAGAAAGCACTTTCTTTGTACCATCAAAAGCAATATGAACCAGCACAACATTTTTTTCAGAAAGAATTGCAAAATTCTGAAAATGAAGATTTTATACAGCAATGTAAATATTATATTGCCTCTTCTGCTATTCATCTAGGGCAAGAAGGAGCAGATGTGCAAATGGAACAATTTTTGAAAAATTATCCTACTTCGCCCTATTCGGTAAATGCAAATTTAGAAGTTGCCAATTATTATTTTTCGCAAGGAAATACCAAAAAAGCACTTGTTTGGTATGATAAAATTTCTCCCGAAACTTTAACAGGAACAGAAAAAGATAAATTCAATTTTCAATACGGATATTGTCTTTTCGCTCACGGAGATAAAGAAGATGCAAAAAAATATCTCTCACAAGTAAAAAATTCTAAAGAATATGCCTCCAAAGCAGCATATTATTTAGGATATATTGCTTATGATTCTGATGATTATAAAGAAGCAAATCAGTACTTTACCCAAGTAAAACAAGAAGATGAATTAAGCAAGAATCTGTCTTATTATCAGGCAGATATGAGCTTTAAACAAGGAAATTTCCAAAATGCTATTCAAGAAGGTTTAGCGCAACTTAAAAAAACAAAAAATCCTCAATATATTTCTGAAATTAACAAAATAATTGGAGAAAGTTACTTTAATTTAAAACAATATAAGGAAGCTATTCCATATTTGAAGGCTTATAAAGGAAAAAATAGTCGTTATACTAATACAGATTTATATTATTTAGGATACGCATATTATAAGCAAGGAGATTATCAGAATGCTATCAATAATTTTAACCAAATAATTGATGGGAAAAATGACGTTGCCCAAAATGCATATTATCATTTGGCAGAATGTTACTTGAAAACAGACCAAAAACAGCAGGCTCTCAATGCGTTTCGTAATGCTTCTCATATGAATTTTAATGAAACTATAAAAAAAGATGCAATGCTGAACTATGCTCGTTTGAGTTATGATATTGGCAATCCTTATGAGAGCGTACCTACTGCTATTCAGGCTTTTATAAATGCTTACCCGAATGATTATTCGGTAGAAATGAAAGAACTTTTAGTGGATTCGTACGTTACTTCTGGCGATTATAAATCGGCGATGGAACTTCTTGAAAAATCTAATTCTGTTGCAGATAAAAAGATTTACCAACAAGTAGCGTTTTATCGTGCTTTGCAACTTTATGCCGATGAAGATTATACACAAGCCTTACTTTATTTCCAAAAAGCAAAAGGGCAACCTGATATGGATATCAATGCACGAGCAATTTTTTGGAGTGGTGAAATTAATTATTTGTTAAATAATTATGCAGAAGCTCAAAAAAACTATCAAGATTTTTTAGCTTTGCATAAAAATTCTTTATCAGAATATCCAAAAGCATATTACGGCTTGGCATATTCTCTTTTTAATCAAAAAAAATATGAGCAAGCCATTGAAAATTTTAACAAATATATAGAAACAAAAGTAGAACCTTCTCGCCAGGCAGATTCTTATGTCCGAATAGCGGATAGTTATTTTGTTTTAGGTAAATATTGGCCAGCTATGGACGCTTATAATCAGGTAATTAACACCAATGTAGGCGATACAGATTATGCCGCATTCCAAAAAGCAATTAGTTATGGTTTTGTAGATAGAGTTCCTAATAAAATTGAAAATTTAACAGATTTTGTTAAGAAATATTTAAAATCAAATCTTCGTCAAGATGCATTATTTGAACTTGCAAATACTTATGTAGCTATCGGAGATACCAAAAAAGCTATTCCGTTGTATCAACAAATTCAGAATGAATATCCAAACGGAACGCTAACTTCAAAAGCAATGCTCAGAGAAGGATTGGTATATTATAATAATGAAGAAGACCAAAAAGCGTTAAATATTTTCAAAGAAATTAACAAAAAATACCCTAACACTTCCGAGGCACTTCAAGCAGTAAATTCAGCCAAAGGTATTTATGCAGAAATGGGCAAATTAAATGAGTATGCACAATGGGTAAAAGGGTTAGGTTATGTAAATATTTCTGATGGTGAATTGGACAATACAGCCTTTGAAGTTGCTGAGCGTCAGTACTTAAAGCATAATAAAACAGAAGCTATTACAAGTTTAGAGAAATACTTGGCTCAATTTCCTAATGGACTGAATGCCAGCCAAGCAAGATTTTATTTAGCTCAATTGTATTTTACTAATAATCAGAAAAATAAGGCTCTTCCATTGTATGAAAAAATATTATCCGAAGGGAAAAACGAAAATACAGAGCAAGTTTTGGCACGCTTGAGTAGTATTTATTTGGAAAAATCTGACAATCAGCGTGCTACACCTATTTTGAAAGAATTGGAAACCTCTTCTTCCATAGCTCAAAATGTTATTTATGCACAATCCAATTTGATGAAAATTTACTATAAAATAGGTGATTATTCACAAACTATTGATTATGCAAAAAAAGTTTTAGCAAATAAAAATGTAGATAATCGTATAAAAAACGATGCTCGTACAATGATTGCACGAGCTTACATAGCAACAGGAGATGAGGCTAATGCTGAGAAATATTATACCGAAGTTCGTAAAACTGCCACCGATGCGCTGATGGCAGAGGCTCTTTATTATGATGCATATTTCAAAAATAAAGCAGGACAATATAAAAAATCTAATGAAATTGTGCAAAAATTAGCCAAAGAATTTGGGGGATACAAAGAATTTTCTGCCAAAGGACTTGTCGTGATGGCTAAAAATTTCTACGGACTGAAAGACCTTTATCAGGCTACGTATATCCTTAATAGTGTGATAGATAACTTCAAAGATTATCCAGAAGTAGTAGCCGAAGCCAAAGAAACATTAGCAAAAATTAAGACTAATGAAAACCAAAATGTTGAATAAGAATTTGAATTAAAATGAAAAATATAAAAAGAATATTTCTGTTTTGTTTTGTATTGATTTTCAGTGAATTATATTCTCAAGAAGATAAATTGGGAACCAAAGTAATTGACATTGTAAAGTCTTACACTCCTTCCATTGCCGATGCTTACAAACCTCGTGAGGTGGCTCCACCAAAAGATTCTGTAACAATTGCCAAAAAGACAATCAATTACACAATTTATTCAGTGCCTGTTGCCTCTACTTTTGTCCCAGATAAAGGGAAAGCATCTCGGGTGCATACAGAAAATAAAAAAGAAAGTTTATATGACTCTTATATTGCATTAGGCGCAGGAAATTATACTACTTTGTATGCGGATACTTATATAACTTTACCATTAAATAAAGAATCCGAAGTGTTTTTTGATGCACATCATCATTCCTCACAAGGAAATATTAGTGGTGTAGATTTGGATAATAATTTTGCAAATACACAAGCTCAATTAGGGTATAAATATTCGGATAAAGATTATCAATTTTCTACCGCAGCAAATATTTCTCATCGTTTATTACATTGGTATGGAGTAGAAGATAAATCTTTTTTGCCAATAGATAAAAGCCTGAAACAGAACTATATAAATGGAGGTTTGACGGGATATTTTAATATGACCAATTCCGTTTTTTCAGGAGTTGATTTTCTTTTGCAAGGGCTTATTGATGATTTCAAAAGTGGGGAAACTCATTTTAAGGTACGACCAAATTTTAAATTTGAATTAGATGAAAATCAATTAGTTAAAGTAAATTTAGATGTCAATTATTTACAAGGAAAATTTGAAAAACAATTTCAAGAAAATCAAAGTTTGGAATACCAATCTATGTTGTTAGGAGTGCGTCCTTCTTACCAATTCGGTATAGAAAATTTTTCTATAAAAGCAGGGCTTGGAGCGTATTACTTAAAACTAAAAAATATAGAGGATTCTAATTTTAAAATTTTCCCAGATGTAGAAGCCTCTTATGATGCTTATGGCGAAGGACTTATTATTTATGCAGGTTTAGGTGGTGATTTACAACAAGTTACCTATCGAGAACAAAGCCTTATTAATCCGTATATTTCTCCTACACAGCAGTTTCGCCCCACGCACACGGCATTTAATTTGTATGGAGGAATAAAAGGAAATTTCCTATGGGGGCTGTCTTACAATGTAAAAGCAAATTATGGGCAAATAAAAAATCTACCTATGTTTAAGGCAAATCCAAAGTTAAGTACCACAAACTACGAGACTTATCAGTATGATAATACATATAGTTTAATTTATGATGATGCGTTTCATTTAGGATTTTTGGCAGAATTAGGCGGAAAAGTTTCTGAAAAATTTACTTTCGGGGTAGCCTTCAAAGCAGATAGTTTTTCTTTGGATAAAGAAAAAGAAGCGTGGAATATTCCTGTATTAAGTTCCAATATATCAGCATCTTACAAAGTATTACCTAATTGGAATATAGGGACAAAAATGTTTTTTGTAGGCAATCGAAAAGATGTAAAACACTCTTTATCAACCACTTCGGAAGAACAAGTTTCTTTGGAAGGTTTTTTTGATATGAATTTTTATACCGATTATACTATTGCTAATCGTTGGACAATTTTTGCTAATTTTAACAATGTTTTGGGTAAAAATTATCTCCGATGGACAAATTATCCTGTACAAGGTTTCCAAGCCTTAGTAGGGGTGAAGTATCAGTTTAATTTGAAATTAAATAATTAAAATCATAAAAGTCAAAGTAAAAAACTTTGGCTTTTTTTATTTAGATTTGTTATTTATTAATAAAAAAATTGTAATTTTGCACTTGTCTTTTCTTAATAAAAAAGGAAGCCATAAAAAACGGATTATTAATATTTTATTATAAAATACGATGATTATTAATATTTTAATTATTTTTATTTTAATAAATGCTATCTTAAAGCTTAGTTTTTGGAAATTTTGGCAAACTCTTATTTTTGGGTTAATTGTTGTTTTTTTTCTTTGGGAAATGTATTTTTATGCCATCAATCAATCCCAAGTAACAATAGATAATATGCTCAATAACAGTAAGATACTAAGTGATATTACAGTTTTGCTTACCATAGAATCAATGGTTTGTATGGGGTTTTGTTTTTTGGCTTTACGAAGTTTTTTCTTACAAAAAGAAAGCAAATGGTATAAAATACTAAAATGGTATTCAGGATTGCTTATTTTTCCTGTTTTATTTTATGTACTTACCCAATGTATTTTTTATTTTTCAGGTGTTGATTTTCAGTTAATTACGATTATTTTAGCAACAATAGTTTTTGTTTTTATCGTATTAGGGGCGTATGCTATCCGAAAATTATTGCCTGAACAAGATTTTAGATTAGAAATACATTTTCTAACGAGTATTTTTATCACTATTTTAGGATTAATAAGCACAGCAGATGGGCAAATTATTTATAAATCTGAAAGTGAGCCTCTAAATCTTAAAGTATTGGCACTTACATTTTTACTTTTTTTATGCTTATTCTTTTTAGGATTTTTTATCAATAAATTTTATTGGAAAATACGTAAGTGATAATTTATTAAATTAAAAGTTTATAACAAAGAAAATTTTCCATCTTTATATATTTTATAAATGAATTGAATATTTTGTTGTTTAACATTTTATTAATTATATTTCACTAAGATTTATTTCTAAATTCTTTTAAAAAAAACACTTTTAAAATTATCTATTTTAAATAAAAATAACTAACTTTGC
>JAUMUT010000019.1 GCA_030530525.1 Capnocytophaga sp.
GTCCTCACTGTTTTTTGTTAGCGGGTACTTTTTATTTATAAAGTCCTCGCTGTTTTTTGTTAATAGGTACTTTTTAGTTGTAAAATCTTCACTTTGTGTATTTGTAGTGGTATTCCAACAATTTAAAGTATAATTTTTTGGTAGATTTTCCCATTTCAAAGGTTTTTTATCTATCTGTATAGACTGCGTGTAGATGCTTTCATTACCACAAATATCCGAAGCAATCCATTTGTATATCACTTTTGTAATATTTTGGTTAGCATCTTTTACCTCTTCTCTTAGCTTTTGTATAGTAACTGCTCCGTTGCAATTGTCTGTTGCGGAAACTTCACCTTGCTGAGGTATTTGGTTACTACTTACGCTGATATCTTTTGGTAATGTACCTACGAAAGTAGGCGGCGTATTATCCTCTATTTTTATATATTGGGTATAGGTCAGCGACTGATTGCATTCGTCAGACAGGGTAAAAGTTCGTTCAATGGTATATTGGTTTTCACATTTTTTATCTATAAGTTGGTCTTTGTAAGTGATTTTAGGGTTACAGCCACCTTGAAAGGTAGGGAAAACCACTTCGGGTATAAGCTCTTTACATTGCAAAGTTATGCTTTTCGGTGTAGTTACAAAGGCTAATTCGTCTTTTATGTTATAATCTTTTTCAATGGTGAAGCCTCCGCCGTTATTAGGGTTATAGTCCGTTAGTGCAAACGCTAACCCTTGGATAACTTCTACCTTTATCACCCCTGCTGGGGCATTGATTGGGCTTGCGCCGAACCTCTTTTTACCGATCTGGATATTAGGTAAAGTAACTTCTTGGCTACCATCGTTTTCTGTGGATTCGGACAATATATAAGGGAAAGTCTCTCCAAAATCTTCCGATAGTAAGATACGCACTTTACTATGCTCATCAAAAATAGTTTTATCTACCTTCCAAGTAAGTTGTACCTTTTCGCCTCCTTTGTATGCTTTCTTTTTAAGACGTTCCAAAGCAAATGGAATACCTTCTTTTATGGTAACTTTGGTTTCCATTAGGTCATATTGGGTAATGTAGTTGTGGGCAGAATTGGGTTGTGAGTCGTTGGCACTAATCCAAAAGGTAAAGGTGCCTGTGTTTTGAGTAGATAGCCAACTATTATGTTCTATGGTTCCTGTTTCCTTACGGTATTCGCGTTGAAAGGTAACGGGGTTTTTGGTAGAAGGTTTGTATATCATATATTGTGTGATGGAATAGCTACTTCCTTTGCGAGGGTCGTGCTGATTGGCAGTGTAATAGAGTGTGTTGCTATCGGGGTCTGTGGCAGATACATAAAACTGAAAGAAAGTATTTTCAGGAATGATGTATTCAGGTTGTATTTGAGAGTCATCAATACGTGGAGGTTGGGAGTTTAGAGGTATCCCAAAGGGGATATTAGCAAAAGAGCTATCGCCTACTACATTTGTTCGTTCCTTATCGGTATAATAAGGTATTCCTGCGAGTATTTTTCGTATGGTTTCAATACTAGAAAGTGAGAAGAAATTACGAGGTGTTCCGTAGCTCATTACCGATGTACCTGTGTAATATTCTGTTTTGTCGCTACTTGGGTCAGAAGTAGGTCCTGAAAAAGTATGTATAGCACCAAACATATGCCCTAACTCGTGGGCGATAGTTTCTTTGATTGGGCGCGCAAATGCACCTGCTTTTAAGGTTGTATAAGCGGCATTGACATATGCAAGTCCTCGAAGCCCAGCAGAAGTAGAGAAAGATACACATATCCCTACATCGTAGCTGGTTTCGCCTATGGTTTCGTTTAGGTATTGAGTATGATTATCTACGGCATAGTATGCATTTCTTTTAGTAAAATTATCTTTACTTGGGTCTGTAATAATTAATCGGTCGTCTTTGACTACCTCAAACCGTACGCCAATATCTCTGGTATATACTTCATTGAGGAAAAGCTCTGTATTAGCCCAAAACGTATATACTTTATTAATATCTTTGTTGATAATAGAATGAGTATAGGTACTATTGGTAATAGTCATAGCTAACCGATACACTCTAAGCACGTTAGTATTTTCTATTTTAGGTGTGTTGGCATCTCTTTGTGTAATAGATGAAACTTTTTGTAGCATAGGAAGATCTTCCAAATGGGTATCTTTGGTATCGCATTTGCCTTCCTCTTCTTTTATAAATAGGAGTTTTTTCTTGATGGAGGTTATCTCATACGAAATAGTTCCGTAGCTATACGTACCCGAAACGTTAAGCCCACTGATGGAAAGCGTGGCTACCAATTGGTTTTGGTAATAGCCTACAAAACTACGAATACCTTCCGAAGCCATTGAGGTGCTTCGTTCGTGCCATTCCAATGGAATAGGAGAGGAGTTAGGCACAGGCATTGCCCAAGTGAATGGGGCTGCTTGCGAGAAAATCTCTTGGATTTGCTTGGTGCTTACTTGCGAATAACTTACAGAGGTTACTATAAGGAAAAACGCAGTTAGATAAAAACGAATAAACTTCATATCAAATATATTTTTTAAAGGGTTAGTATTATAAAAAGGTTAAAGAAGCTCATTGAATAATGAGGTTCTTTAACCTAAGTGCAAAGTTACGAATAATCTACGGTTATTTAAAGAAGAGTAAAAATGTTTTTTTATTTATGGCTATAAACTAAATAAAAAAGTGGTTAGATATTGGTAACAAAAGGAGTATCATTTTATGAAAAGAAATCCTTTTCGTACTTGTTGTCCCTCAGCATTTTGGTATTGGAGAATGTAGAAATATGTTCCAGCCTCCAATAATTTTCCTCTACTAAGTACGCCTTGCACGTTAGAACGGCCTTGGAATATATCGCCATTCTCTTGATAATGTTCGGAATAATAAACTAATAGCCCCAGTTGGTTAAAAATCTGAACTTGTAGGGGCGAGATAACTCCCTGAGCTTCTATTTTGAAATAATTCCCTGAACTTGTTTCGGTGGAAATGCCATTGTAAATGATAGGTTCGGTTAGTTTAGTAGTTCCTTGTTCTTCTTTCTTCGGAATAATGGTAATAGTTTGTGTATGAGTAGCCTTATTACCGCATTCGTCTGTTGCTGTCCATTGGTAAATGATAGAGTTTTTCTGTTGAGTTTCCGTAGGCGATACTTTGCCTAAGGTAGAACAATTATCCGTAGCGGATAGTATAGTGCCCTCAGGTATAGCTTCTCCTTCATTGATGGTAATATCTTCGGGTAATATTCCTAAAAAAACAGGTTTTTCCTTGTCTTCTACCTTTATTATTTGTTTATGTATAATAGAAGAACACCCATCGGAAGCAGTATAAATTCTTTCAATACTATATTGGTTGGCACAGATATTATTGCTAATGTTATCTTTTGTTATAACGCTAACCTTACCACAACCTCCTTGCGTTTGCACCTCAATAGGTTTTGGCAAATGTTTAGAGCAAGAAATAGTAATATTTTTAGGTAAAGAACTTTCTATAAAGGAAAAAGGTTCTTTCTTCGGAATAATGGTGATAGTTTGGGTATGTATAGCCTTATTACCGCATTCGTCTGTTGCTGTCCATTGGTAAATGATAGTGTTTTTCTGTTGAGTTTTCGTAGGCGATACTTTGCCTAAGGTAGAACAATTATCCGTAGCGGATAGTATAGCGCCCTCAGGTATAGCTTCTCCTTCATTGATGGTAATATCTTCGGGTAATTTTCCTAAAAACACAGGTTTTTCCTTGTCTTCTACCTTTATTATTTGTTTATGTATAATAGAAGAACACCCATCGGAAGCAGTATAAATTCTTTCAATACTATATTGGTTGGCACAGATATTATTGCTAATGTTATCTTTTGTTATAACGCTAATCTTACCACAACCTCCTTGTGTTTGCACCTCAATAGGTTTTGGCAAATGTTTAGTGCAAGAAATAGTAATATTTTTAGGTAAAGAACTTTCTATAAAGGAAAAAGGTTGGTTAGAGGCTTCTTTTTCGTAATAAATGAATTGTTGTGCAATTGCTGAGTGGTTACAATCATCGGTAGCTATCCATTGGCGTAATAGATAGGTAATGTGGTCTTCCTCTTTAAAGGTTACTTTGGCTGTTTTATTAGTACTACACTGAGGACTATTGGCAGTAACGTCAGGAACTTGCGGAACAGCATTCTTTTTAACCGTGATAGTAGGCTCTGGTAGGTTATTAAAGATAATATCAGAGCCTTGCATATCCAACAAATAAGGTTTATCGGTGCTAATAGCATAGGCGATATGGTCTATTACTTCTATTTTGAAGATACCTTCTATATAACGCGTTCCTCCGTTCCATCCTTTGGCTTGTACAGGGAATATAACCTTAGCCTTTCCGCTATTAGGTATGCCATCGGCTAATACATATTTATAGGTTTTGCCATAATCATCAGAGAAAAGAATACGCACTTTGCTTTCCTTCCCAAAGATGTTGGTATCCACATTCCAAAGGAGGGTTATTTCTTCGCCTTGCTTATACTTTCTTGCACTACTTTTTCCTGTTACATTCGTAATTCTAAAAGGGGTACCGCTTGTTATATTTACTTTGGTTTCATATACATCATAGAGGATAGCGTGTGGTTTGCCGTTTTTATACGCTCCGACAGCTCCATCGCTAACGCCAAGCCAGAAAGTAAAGTCGCCCGTTTCGGTTTCGTTAGTGAATTTATGAGGAATCTCTTCCCATTCGTTGGTATTTTTATCTTTTCTGTAAGGGCGATAGAACTCCATATGCGGGTTAGTAGTAGGACGATAAGAAGGGAAACGCGCTTTTCCTTGCTGATTAATATCCGCTTGATGTGCCATATAGAGTAGTGGGTCGCCATCGGGGTCAGTCGCTTCTATATTAAACTGAAAATAGGTGTTGGGTGGGAGGGTGTAACTATTTTTTAGCTTATCTCGCTGAATGATAGGGGCGCGATTATCGGTAAGGATGCCATAAGGGACATTGCGCTGAGGTAATCCTACCAATTGGCTGCGTTCTCTATCCTTATAATAAGAAGCGTTTTGCTCGGTGAGTTTGCGAATAAAATGGATAGAAGGCAGTGAAAAATACGTGCCAAAAGGGTCGCCGATATAACTCATAATAGAATTACCCAAGTCGGGCTCAGTGAAAGTAGTGCCACTATCTCCTCCTACGGTGAAAGTATGCGCCGAGCCAAACAAATGCCCTAATTCGTGCAAGATGATATAAAATTGATTGTTGGCAACACAATTTCCTTTCTTACTACCTGCTATTTGTCCTGTGTAAGCATATCCGCGATTGTCGATAAATGCAGAAAGGATTACACCAGCATCGTAAGCCTCTTCGCCTATGATAGTATTGAAGTCGTTAGTGGCTTTGCTTACCACATCATAGGCTTTTTGGTTCTTATATAATTCTTTTTCTTTGCTATTGCGGATAAGGCGAGGGTCATTTACTAACTCAAACTGACAGCCTAATTCCCTTCCGAATACTTCATTTAGCCCTGCTTCTATTCGTGCCATAAAGGCTTGGGTTTGGTTAATATCATCATTAAAAAGCGAATGGTAATAACTATAATCAATGAGCAAAGCCAAACGAAAAATACGCAATACATTGGTGTTATAGAGTATGTTTTTTTCTTCTTTTTTTAGTTCAGAAACGGAAGTATTACGTGCCAAAGAAGCGGGTAGGGAAGTCGTAGAGGTAATATTTTTGCAACTATTATCGGTACAAGCACCACAATGAGAAGTTTCTTTTTCGGCAGAAATATGAAGTGTTCCATTATCAGAATGTATAGTGTATGTTTTTCCTTCGTGCCATATTTCGCCCGAAAGAATATGATCGTTAATTGAGATACTTCCTGCAAAGCGATGATTATAGTAGGCTACAAATGTACGGAAACCTTCTTTGCTAAACGAGCTATACCTTTCATACCACGTGAAAGTAACAGGAGTACTATTGGGAATAGCAACACGCCATTGTACAGGAGAAGATTGGGAGAAGTGCGTGATTACATCCATTACTTTTTCTTGTGCATAGACAAATGATAAAGGAATATATGCTAATGCTATAAGATAATAACGAAATACTTTCATTGTAAATTACAAAAATTATCGTGTGCAAAGATACAAAAAAATAGTTATATATCTTTTTTTTACGATAATTTTTATTAATTATTTTAGGAATATTTTTTTAAATATATAAAATAAGGACTCTTATATGAAATATTTTGTTAAAATATATAATAATGCTAAAAGAAAGAAGGTGTAATAAAAAAACATCTCCCTTAGCTATAAGCAAGAGAGATGTTACTTAATGAATAAAATAAATTTAACTATAAATAATTATTTATCTGTACTAATATTCATTGTTTTTTTATTAGAGCTAATTTGAGCCAAACGTTTTTTATTCTCGGTCATAGTATCGGCAATAAGTTTATTAATTAATTCTATAAAAGTAGTATTTTCCTTAGAATTATTTAATAAATAACTTGCAGATGCAAACCTGGTTAATAAACGATACAATGCCGATGCATCTTTTCGTATCTTCTTTGTATTTGTTTTGCTATTATAGGATTGGGTGGCAGACCTACTATCAATTAGTTTTTGACATTGAAGATTGTATTTTTCCAAAGATTCTACCGCTTCAGAAAGCCCCAAGGTAATAATATGTTTCTTATGACTTTCTTTGCTAAGGTCTTTTAATAGCGCACTAATAGTTTGTGTTTTCTGTCTTGCAGGCAAGGATTGTATTCCTAAGAAGTTTTTACTAACAGAATATAAAGCAATAGCAGCTTCTTTACGATCTTCTATAACATTTTGTCGTTCATTACGGAAAGAAGTAAGTAAGAATACCACCAATTTTCCTCGTTGTTTATCTAATTGATTAATGTTGGTAGTTTCTTCATTTTGTCGGTTTTGTCTACTTGCTTCGGTAAGTTCTTCTTGGCACTTATGCAAAGCATCAATAATAGTAGGTTTAATATGCAATTTTTCTATCGTAGTATTTTCTACCATAGCTAATACTGATTTTATAAACTGAGTAAATTCGTCGTTATTCAGTTTCTCTAATCGTACGGTGTTGATTTCTAAAAATTCTTCCATTGTTTTGATTTATATTAAATTAATGCGACAAAGATACTACTATTTTTAAATAAAGCAAAATAATTAGGAATAATTTATCTATTTTTTAGTATTTTATCTTGTAAAGTATTGTTAAAAAACCTTGTAGGGATATATATTACTATATATTTCCCTCTTGTAGGGGAAGGACGGGATATATTATAATAACAAGAGTCAGATATAATAAAATAAGAAAATCTATTCCTTTCTTAAAATCGCTTCCTTATCCCCCTACGAAGGTGGATTTTGAAAAATAAACTTTCTCCGCTCCTTTTTGAAGAGAGAATTAAATTTCTTATATAAGTAAAAAAAGTTTTTCAAAATAGGAACATTTTATAATTTCTTGACAATAAAATATAATATATTATATATTTGTTCTTTATTACTTTTCCCTTTCCAATAGGAGATAGGGGGAGGTTCTATAAAGAAGACATTTACTTATATTGAACTCACATTATAATAATAGAGAAACTATTATAATAATAATAAAATATATAAAAAAGAAGTATTATACCTATAAAATAAAAAGGCTACCTGAAAACTCAGGTAGCCTACTACATAATTTAGAATACTTTATGAAGTTTAACTTAAATAATAAAAAAAATTCTATTTTACTTTTTGGTTATGAATACCAATGGTTAATGTATTATTGTTATTGTTTTTATCTTTAATAGTGAGTCCGTTATTATTATCAATATCGTTCATATTAGTTTCGTTACTGCTTTGTGCCTTTCTTACCAAATCTTCAAATGCAGGAAGTTCAAAAGTAAGAACTTTTTTATCTTTTAATCTAACATTAATTAAGATTCTTTCTCCTTTTTCAAAAGCAATGATATGTTTAGTGATTTTTCCATATCTATCATATCTATCTTCACTAGGACTTTTTTGTTCAGAGCTTTTAGGATTTAATCTTTCAATAAAAAAGTATTCAGTAGATAAACCTTCACCTAATGGGCTTTTTAATTCGCCTTGTTTGATAACTAAATCAAAGTCTAATTTTTTGTTATCTACATATGAATAATCATTTTTTAGGTATTTAGAGTAAATAACTGTTTTGAAAGTATTATTAGTTCCTAACTCTCTTAATCTATAAGAAAGAGGCACACCAAGATTCTCTTTGCTCCAAGTAGAACCTTCTTTCAAGAAATTACGTACAGCAGAAAAGTCTCCAATAGTTTCACCTGCCAATTTAGCATTCCCACCAAAGATACGTCCTGTAATCGTAGAACTTTTTTTCAATTCATTATAGGCAGTTTCTGCGTCTGCTGAAACTTTTCCACTTAGTAATGAAGCGTTTATTTTTGCTTCTAAGTCAATTTTACTAAGTGTAGATTCTATACCAAGTAATAATACACGTCCATATTTTATAGAAGAGATATATACTGGTTTTTCTTCTCCGAATTGTGTTTTATAGTCAAAATCATCACTAAACAAATCAGATGCTTTCTCAGGCAAATCAACATCAACTGTATAAAAAACTTGTTCTATTTTAACAATATATCTGGTTTTTTCTTTATCATATTTGAAGTTAGTACTTCCTTTCACGGTATTTACTGCGCCTGTATAACTTGCACCTAATGCCAATTTAAGATGTTGTTCATCGTGTACTTCATAGCTATTATATGTTATATTGGCAGGAGGAGCGTTAAAATTTTTGTTTAATAATTCGCTAATTGCAGCACGCATAGTAGATAAGGAAGGTTTTTCTACTGTGGTTTTAGGAGTATCTCCTGTTAAAGATACAGAAATAGTAAGTGCTTTACGAGGTACAATAATAGGCGAATAAGACCCCTCTACTACGGTTTTAGATTTTACTAAGGCACCAGGGTAAAAAACTTCATCATTTTCTGTAAAAAGTAATTGGTTTTCATATTCTTTTGCTTGTTCGTAATAGCGAGTGTCAGTAGCATCTAACATAGGCGCACCAAAAAGAGATGCTGTACGGCTACTGCTTTGTGTTGCTAATCGTTCTGCAAAAGGAGCTTGTTGTTTTACAGAAGGGAGTTGTTTAACATAGCTATTAAGCTGTGCTATGTTTAGAGCGTTCCCGTTAGATGGTTCATTCCCTTCTTCTTTTTTACAAGAGAATAAAGCCATAGCACTAAAAAGTAATGCGGTACTTTTCATACCAAATAAATTTGATGATTTCATATATATAATATGTTTTAAATAATTAACCGATATAAATTATTTGGATTAGAATAAAATGATATATTACTACAATACATAAAAATAGATTATTTAACGAAATAATTAAACATAGTGTAATAATTGGTTGCAAAATTACAAAAAAAAACAAAAGTAGTATATAGTAGATAGTAAAATGGTAAAAATAGATATATAAGAATATATCTTTAAAATATGTAACTAAAAAAAAAGAAATGAAAATTATAGATATATTCTAATAGATAAAAATAGTAGAAAAATTATCTATGTACATTTTTTTAATGAAAGAAAATATAAAAATATAATACTTTATAGTATTTAATATAGGAAAATATTTTCAGGAACTAAAAGATAAAGGGTATTTATCCTATATAAAAGGTGTGATATAAAATAAAATTTAGAAAAATAAGGTAAATAAAATAGTAATTCTTCTATTTCTTATAGCTGAGAATACAAGAAAGATAGTTATTCTTATATTATTTTATGCCTAAAAATGTAAGCAAAACTATTATTCTTCTATATTAATACGCTGAAAATACAAGCAAGATAGTTGTTCTTATATTATTAAGTACCTGAGAATAGTAGAAACACTATTATGCTTCTATTCTTTATATATAAAAAAAATAGGAAACCGAATTTTATTCTGTTCCCTGTACTAATAGAATAGTTTATTTACTATTTATAAATGTTTATTTATGTTATTTTTTCTTCTTCCTCATTGTAGTATATATAAATAATGAGGTTTATTTACTTGTATATATAGTAACAAAAAAGGTACTAACCCATTTGGAATTAGTACCTTTATTATTTTCTTTTTTAATTATTTTAATCTTTCTAAGTCTATTTCAGCGTTTTTCAATTTTGTTTGAGCGTCAATTAGTTTAGAGTTTAGTTTTAGCAATTTACTGCGGTATTTTAATTCTTTTTCTGCGCTTACTCCACGAGAAATTTGTCTTTCTAATTCTATTTTAGCTTTATCATACTCCACCTGAGCTTTGTTTGCTTTGATTTTTTGTTTAGCAACAGCATCTTGGGCTTTGGTTTTCTTAGCCACTATTTTTTGAGCCTCTTTAAGTTGCTTTTCTTTTAGTTTTTGAGCTTTTTCAGCTTCTTTAAGTTGCTTCTCTTTTAGCTTTTGTTCTTGTTTTGCTAATTTCTCAGCTTCCTTTTGTTGCTTTTCTTGAAGTTTTAATGCCTTTTCTGCATCTTTTTGTTGTCTTTCTTTTAGCTTTTGCTCTTGTTTAGCTAATTTATCTGCTTCTTTTTGTTGTTTTTCAGCTATTTTTTGAGCTTCTTGTTGTCTTTTTAGTTCTTCAATTTTTTTGTTTTGGTCAATTTGTTCTTGAACTTTTGAAGATAATGAATCGGTAACAATTTGAGCATTGGACAACTGAGTTAAGAATAATGCTCCGCACAATAAAATAATTCTTTTCATAAATAAATTAATTAAAAATGAGTGCAAAAGTATAGTATTTATTTGTAAAAACAAAATTATATTTTTTATTTTTTTACGAAACCCGATTTTTTTTATTTTTAATAAGGGTTTTTAATATAATTTTGTACTTTTGCACTTTTATAAAAATAAAAATGATAATTGATACACATACACATCTTTATGTAGAAGAATTTGACAATGACCGCGACGAGGTTATTCAACGAGCTATGGCACAAGGAGTTACAAAGTTTTTTTTACCAGCTATTGACTCTGAAACTACCGAGCGAATGTTGCTTTTACAACAAAAATATCCTGCCAATATGTTTCTGATGAATGGCTTACATCCGTGTAGCGTTAAAGAAAATTATGAAACAGAACTATCTCATATAGAGGAACTTATGAATAAGCATAACGATTTATTTTATGCTATTGGCGAAATAGGAATAGATTTGTATTGGGATAAAACTTTTTTAGAATATCAGAAAATAGCATTCCGAAAGCAAATTCAATTAGCAAAAAAGCATCATTTGCCTATCGTTATTCATTGTCGTGAGGCTTTTGACGAAATTTTTGAAGTACTTTCCTTAGAAAAAGATGAGGATTTATTTGGAATTTTTCATTGTTTTTCAGGAAATGAACAACAAGCAAAAACGGCTATTTCCTTTGGTTTAAAACTTGGAATAGGTGGCGTTGTTACTTTTAAAAATGGCAAAATAGATACTTTTTTGAAAAATATAGATTTAAAAAATATCGTTTTAGAGACCGATTCGCCTTATTTGGCTCCTGTTCCGTATCGTGGCAAACGCAATGAAAGTGCTTATATTCTGAAAGTTGTAGAAAAATTATCCGATATTTACGAAATACCAGAAAAAGAAGTTATAGAAATAACAACCCATAACGCAAAGCAAATTTTTGGTATATAATGTATGAAATAAGAAAAAAAGATGTAAATTTGCACTTTGATTTGTAGAAAAAAAAGAAAAAAGAAAGATTTTGAGTGAATTTTCAGACATACGTCCGTTTGATGATTGTGAAGTATCGGAGGTGTTGGTACATATAAAAGATAACCCAACAATGCGCAAGTTGTTACAATTTGGCTTTCCGAAACTTTCACAAGAAGAGCAATTGCAGTTGTTGTTATCGTGCAAAAAAATTCGTCATTTTCAAGAACGAATAATGTACCCAATTATACAAAACGCAATAGCAAAGAGCGTTACAGAATTTACTTCCGAAGGATTTGAAAACCTTTCCAAAGAGAAGGCGTATCTTTTTATTTCCAATCATAGAGATATTATTTTAGATACTTCATTTTTAAATACTATTTTATTTGAAAAAGGTTTTAAAATGACGGCTTCTGCCATTGGTGATAATTTGGTAAGAAAATCTTTTTTATTAGCTTTGGCAAAATTAAATCGTAATTTTTTGATTCATAGAGGATTATCTCCTAGAGAAACTTTGGAAAAATCAAAAATTGTTTCTAAATTTATAGATAGAAGTATTACGAAAAAAAATCGTTCTGTTTGGATAGCCCAGCGAGAAGGGCGCACCAAAGATGGTAACGACCGTACGCAACAAGGAGTTATAAAAATGCTTTCAATGAATTGTCCGAAAGATCTCTCTTTGATGCAGTATTTCAAGCAGTTACATATCGTTCCGATGGCTATTTCTTATGAGCTTGACCCTACGGATATTCTTAAAATGCCTGTTTTGATAGCGGAACATTATGGAGAACAATACGTGAAATCTGAAGACGAAGATTTTAATAATATCGTACAAGGATTTTTTGGACAAAAAGGTCGTGTAAATGTTTGCGTTGGCAAGCCTCTTGATGAAGAATTGGACGAAATAGAGCAACAAGAAGTACATACCAACAGGCAAATACAGGCTGTGGTAGATTTAATTGATAGAAGAATACACGAACAATATTATTTATTTCCAACAAATTATATTGCGTATGATATTCTAAATCAATCTAATAAGTTTCAAGATAAAATTTCAGAGAAAGAAATTAGACAATTTGAACGACGAATGGAAAACAGAACTTCTGAAAGTGAAGTAATACGAAGAAAGTATTTGGAAATGTATGCAAATCCTGTTCATAATAAATTGATTTTATGATAGATAGAGTAAAAATATTATTAATATACACAGGCGGAACTATCGGAATGGTCAAAGATTTTGAAACGGGAGTATTACGACCTTTTCGCTTTGAAACTATAAAAGAAAGACTTCCTGAGTTGTCTTTGCTGGATTGTGATATTGAAACAATTTCTTTTGAAACGCCCATAGACTCTTCGGATATGTCGCCCCAGCTTTGGGGAGAAATAGCAAAAACAATTGAGGAAAATTATCAAAAATTTGATGGCTTTGTGGTGCTTCACGGTAGCGATACGATGAGTTATTCGGCTTCTGCACTTAGTTTTATGCTTAAAAATTTGTCTAAACCTGTTATATTTACAGGTTCTCAACTTCCGATAGGAGATTTACGAACCGATGCTCGTGAGAATTTGATAACGTCTATTCATTTGGCAAGTTTAAAAGAAAACAATAAGTCGGTTATTCAGGAAGTTGGCTTGTATTTTGAATACAAATTGTATAGAGGAAACCGAACAACAAAGATTAATTCAGAAAATTTTGAAGCATTTGTTTCTGCTAATTATCCTTTACTAGCGGAAAGTGGCGTACATTTGAGAGTTCATAAAGAACATTTATTGAAAAATAAAAAAGATGACAAATTAAGTGTTTTCACGGAATTTAATACTAATGTTGCAATTATCAAAATTTTCCCAGGAATTACTCCAACTATTTTAGAAGGAATTTTGTCCATACCACATTTAGAAGGTGTCGTAATAGAAACTTACGGATCGGGTAATGCACCAACAGCAAAATGGTTTATAGAAATTCTTGAAAAATCTATTAAAAAAGGCTTAACAATTGTTAATGTAACGCAGTGTATAGGTGGCTCTGTTATCCCTAATAAATATGAAACAGGAACTTACTTGGAAAAGATAGGAGTAATTAACGGAAAAGACCTAACCACAGAAGCTGCTATCACAAAATTAATGTTTTTATTAGGTAAAAATAAAAATGTTAAAGACTTGAAAATCAGATATGAGGAAAATTTAAGAGGAGAAATTGATTAAAAAAAGTAAAAAAAACATTGCAGTTTCAAAAAAAAATTGTAATTTAGCATCTTGTAAAGGTAATAGAGAGGTGTCCGAGTGGTCGAAGGAGCACGCCTGGAAAGTGTGTATACGCCAAAAGCGTATCGAGGGTTCGAATCCCTTCCTCTCTGCTATAAACTAAAAAATTGTTAAATTAAAAATCTATTATTAAATTAAATTTTTAAAAAAAATGAGAAAAATGTATTCTAAATTAGGAATTTTAGCAATATTCCTTATGAATGTTGTAGTTGCAAATGCACAAGAAGTAACAGAAGAGAAGTCTTTCAGTCAAGTATTTAAAGATCGTTTTATAGAAGGTGGCCCTGCGTATATGGCTCCAATCCTTTTATGTTTGATTCTTGGATTAGCAGTTGCTATTGAAAGAATTATTTATTTGACAATGGCTACTACTAATACTAAAAAATTATTAGATAAAGTAGAAGACGCTCTTAAAAACGGAGGTCCAGAAGCTGCCAAAGAAGTATGTCGTAACGTACCAGGTCCAGTAGCATCTATTTTCTATCAAGGTCTTGAAAGAATAGATGACGGAGTAGATATGGTTGAAAAATCAGTAGTTGCTTATGGTGGTGTTCAAATGGGACAATTAGAGAAAAATATTTCTTGGATTTCATTATTTATCGCTATTGCTCCGATGTTAGGGTTTATGGGTACGGTAATTGGTATGATTCAAGCGTTTGACAAAATTAGCCAAGCGGGTGGTCTTGATGCTTCATTGATAGCAGGAGATATCCAAGTAGCGTTGCTTACTACTGTATTCGGTCTTATTGTTGCGATGATTCTTCAAGTATTCTACAACTACATTATTGCAAAAGTGGATAGCGTAGTAAATGATATGGAAGATGCTTCTATCTCTTTGGTAGATATTGTTTCTTCATACAAAAAATAATTTTACAATTTTAAACAATAATATATTATGTATAAATTATCAAAAATAGTTTCTATCATTTTTGGTGTTTTAGGGGTGTTACTTTGTATTGCGGTAATGGCTACTTCTGAAAGTATTGTAAAGGATGGAGCTAATACATCAATGAATTCAATGTTTGCCATTAATTACATTTTGTTAGGAATATCTCTTTTAGTAGTTATATTTGCAGTAGGTGTAGGCATAATGGCATCTCCTCAATCATTGAAAAAAACATTATCTTTTGTAGGAGCTTTCGTTCTGATAGGTGTTATATCTTATCCTTTGTCTAAATTATTTTTTGATCAAGAAAAAACATACAAAGTAGTAGAAGGCAGTAAAGAAGTATTCTTACACTATGATTGGGTAAGTGCTGGTATTATGGCATCTTATTTATTATTATTAGTTTCTTTAATTGTAGTAATAGGAGCTGTAGTAAAAAATTCATTAACAAAATAAAAAAATATGGCAAGAAGATCAGCACCCGAGGTGAATGCGGGGTCAATGGCGGATATAGCATTCTTGTTGTTGATATTTTTCTTGGTAACAACAACTATTGAAACAAATGCTGGTATTTCCGTAAAATTGCCTCCCAAACAACCAGTAGATCAACCAGCTCCACCACCAGTTAATGAACGTAACTTGTTTGTGGTTATGGTTAATAAAAATAATCAATTATTGGTTCGTGATAATTTGATGGATATCAAAGATGTAAGAAAAGCAGCTGTTGAGTTTTTAGACAATGGTGGAGGCACAGGCGATGAGAGTTGTGCTCATTGTAAAGGGAAAAAAGACCCTAAATCATCAGATAATCCAAACAAAGCTATTATTTCATTGCAGAATGACCGTGAAACATCGTATGATACTTATATCGTGGTTCAGAATGAATTAATTGCAGCGTATAACGAATTGCGCGAGCGCGAGAGAAAAAGATTGTACCCCAATGAGGTTTCTTATATAGAGATGGATGCTGAATACAATGCAGCAAGAACCCCAGAACCTCGAAAAAAAGAATTGGAACCGAAATTGAAAAAAATACAAGATTTATTCCCTCGTAAATTGGTTGAGGCTAGTACAAGAAAAGATTAAAACAAAAGAAAATGGCAAAGTTTACTAAGAAACAAAGTGGAGAACTTCCTCCTATTTCAACAGCGTCCTTGCCCGATATTATATTTATGCTTCTATTCTTTTTTATGACGGTAACTCAATCAAAAGATAGTGAGCTGATGGTCGTAAATAATGTTCCTACGGCTAATCAAGTACAAAAATTGGACAAAAAAGACCCAGTTGTGTATATTTATGCAGGAGAACCTTTGGAAAGATATCAAAATAAATATGGTAAAAACGCAAGAATACAAATCAATGACGCTTTTATCGATGTTAAAGAAGTTGCACCTTCAATAGCTAAATATAGAGATGGTCTTCGTGAAGGTCTTCGCGATATGTTTATCACAGCACTTCGTGTTGATAAAAATACAAAAATGGGAATTGTTGGTGACGTTAAAGAAGAGCTAAGAGAAATCAATGCTTTGAAATTAACATATATAACAAAAGAAGGACAACCAGCAGTATTAAATAGATAAAATTCTTATATTTAGAAGGAAAAAGAGTTTCAGAAATGGAACTCTTTTTTTATTTTGTAGTAAGAATAATTATTGAAAAAATAGCAATCATAAAAATTGTTAATATTTTAAGAATAAAAAAATAAAATTAAAATAAAAAGTAAAAAAAATACTTGTAAATGATTTTTGTATTACTATTTTTAGTAACTTTGTGCAATATTTTTACCTTTAAAAAGAATAAAATCTTTATATCCATACTTAAAACTAAAAATTATGATTTTAGAAATGAAAGTACCATCTCCTGGTGAATCTATTACAGAAGTAGAAATAGCTACTTGGCTTGTAAAAGATGGAGATTATGTTAAAAAAGACCAAGCAATTGCCGAAGTAGATTCAGATAAAGCCACACTTGAACTTCCTGCTGAGGCAAGTGGAATTATTACTCTAAAAGCCAATGAAGGAGATAGCGTAGCCGTAGGGCAAGTAGTTTGCCTTATCGATACATCAGCAGAACAACCTCAACTTTCTAATGCAACAGCCACACCAGAAATTAAAGAGGAACCAAAGCCTGTTGTTACTCCAAAAGAAGAGCCAAAAGTAGAACCAATAGCACCAACATATGCCACAGGAGAAGCTAGCCCAGCAGCCAAAAAGATTTTAGCAGAAAAGCAAATACCTGCCAATGAAGTGAAAGGAACAGGCAAGGGAGGACGTATTACCAAAGAGGATGCGCTTAATGCACAACCTGCAAGACATAGTATGGGAACGCCAACCAACGGGCGAAGAATAGAAAAACGTACCAAACTTTCTATGCTAAGGCGTAAAGTGGCAGAGCGTTTGGTTTCTGTTAAAAATGAAACCGCAATGCTTACTACTTTTAATGAAGTAGATATGTCGGCTATTTATGAAATTCGTAATGAATATAAAGATATTTTTAAAGATAGACATAATGTTGGTTTAGGTTTTATGTCTTTCTTTACCTTAGCGGTTGTCAGAGCGTTAAAAATGTTTCCTGATGTCAATTCTATGATTGATGATAAAGAAAAAATCACATATGAATATTGTGATATTTCTATTGCCGTATCAGGACCAAAAGGACTTATGGTGCCTGTTATTCGCAATGCGGAAAATCTTTCTTTCCGAGGCGTAGAAGCCGAAGTAAAACGATTGGCTATCCGCGCACGTGAGGGGCAAATTACAGTAGATGAAATGACAGGAGGAACATTCACTATTACCAATGGAGGCGTTTTCGGAAGTATGCTTTCTACCCCGATTATTAATCCGCCACAATCAGCAATTTTAGGAATGCATAATGTTGTAGAACGTCCAATAGTTCGTGATGGACAAATAGTTATCGCGCCTGTTATGTATATTGCTCTTTCTTATGACCATCGTATTATTGACGGCAGAGAATCTGTCGGATTTTTGGTAGAAGTGAAAAAAGCTCTTGAAAATCCGATAGAATTATTGATGGATAATGATATTAAATCTGCATTAGAGTTATAATATTTATTTTTCAAAAAGAACTTCACCTAAATAATTACGGGTAAAGTTCTTTTTATAATGTTTAAATTTGTTAATTTTTTTAGAATGAATGTATTAGAAAACGGAATTTATGCTAAATTTTACACTCCAAAAGGAAATATTTTAGTAAAACTAACTTATGATAAAACTCCTGCTACTGTCGGAAATTTTGTTGCTTTGGCAGAAGGGAAAATGAAAAATTCAGCCAAAGAAGAAGGACAACCTTTCTATGACGGACTAAAATTTCACCGAGTGATTGATAATTTTATGATTCAAGGAGGTTGCCCATTGGGTACAGGAACAGGCTCTCCTGGTTATCGTTTTGATGATGAATTTCATCCCAATTTAAAGCACGATAAAGCGGGAGTACTTTCTATGGCTAATGCAGGACCTGGTACAAACGGAAGTCAGTTTTTTATTACTCATAATGCTACGCCTTGGCTTGATGGGAAGCATACCGTTTTTGGTCAAGTTGTTGAAGGTCAGAATGTTGTAGATTCTATTTCCCAAGGTGATGTAATTGAAAAAATAGAAATAATAAGAGTAGGAGAGGAGGCTGAGAAATGGAATGCTTTGCAAGCTTTTCAAAAATTTAATGAAGAAAAAGAAGCGCGAATAGCAGAACAAAAACGAAAAGAAGCAGAAAAAATAGCAGAATTAACACAAGGTTTTGAAAAAACGCCTTCGGGATTATTTTATAAAATAACACAAAAAGGAACAGGTAAAAAAGCCCAAAAAGGCGATGAGATTGCAGCACATTATACAGGAATGCTTTTAGATGGAAAAATATTTGATTCTTCTGTGCAAAGAGGCGAACCTTTGGAATTTACCCTTGGCATCGGGCAAGTAATAGAAGGCTGGGACGAAGGACTTTTATTACTTCACGAAGGAGATAAAGCACGGCTTATTATCCCATCAGATTTGGCTTATGGAAGTCGTGGAGCAGGCGGAATTATCCCTCCCAATGCCGTACTTATTTTTGATGTTGAATTAGTTAAAATTTATTAAAAAAACAAAAAATCCTATCATTTATGATAGGATTTTTTTATTCTAATGATGATTTTTCACCACATTTTCATCACGATATTTGCAACAATCGGAAACTTTTTCATAATCTTCTTCGGATGCAATTATTTCATTAGAACCATCAGGAAGTCGGTTATTATGTCCTGCTTTTGCAATAGCTTTTTGCACTTCTTTAACAGATGTTTTTCGTTCATCTAAAATAACGTTAAGTCGGTGAGAATCAACACTCCATTGTGCAAATTTAACTCCTTTTACACTAATGGCATTTTTTTCAATACGAGCTTTGCAAGAGTTGCACTCTCCATCAACTTCTATTTCTGCTTTTGCATTTTTATTTTGTGCATTGCTAAAAAAAGTAATGAATAAGAAAAATAAAATAATTATTTTTTTCATAAGTAAAAATATTAAAATTATAAATTATTGACAATCAATTATTTAATTTGAAAACGTAATCCTGCGTATATCATTCTTCCGAAAACAGGGGCATAGGTCATAGAAGCATCAAAATAAGTGCCAAAAGGCGATTCTGCATCTAAAATAGCATTAGGCTGTTGGTAGTTAAAAATATTTTCAGCTCCTAAATACACTTCTATTTTTTTGTTAAAAACTCTTGTTATTTGAGCATTGGAAAGCGTGTAATTTTTTGAAAAAGCGTTTAGCCTAAATGCTTGTGGATTAGAAAAAGTTTCGGGTAATCGTTGCCTACCAATGAAGTTAAAAGTATAATCAAATCTCCATTGGCGATCTTTTTTTATAGGTGTTTCATAAGAAATATTAGCCATAGCACGATGTTTAGCCTGTAAAGGTTGCCATTTTCGTCCGCTGAGATAGTCCGTTTGCACTTCATACCATTTATAAGCCAATCTAAGATGTAATCTATTGATTATCTCATAGTTAGCTTCTATTTGTAAGCTATTAGCAAAACTTTTCCCTTCTAAATTATAAAAAGACAATTCGCGAGGATTGTCCCAATCTACCACAATTTGATTTTGAAAATCGGTTCTATAAAAATCAAAAACAAATTCTAAATTTCGTTGTTGGATATTTATATTTTGAACGAAAGAAATTCCATAATTCCAAGCTATTTCGGGGTCAAGTCTATAAATTTTTCCATTGGCGGAATGAATATTTAAAGTTCGGTTACTATAAAAAACTTTTTGATTTTCAGCAAAAATATTAGCTATTCTTTTCCCTCTTCCTGCCGAAAGCCGAAGCGTTCCTTTTTCCCAAGGAGTATAACGAAAATGAACACGCGGAGTTAAAAAAGCTCCCAATCGGTTGTGAATATCGGCTCGTAAGCCTGCTGTAAATCCTATATTTTCTTGATTATCAAAGGCATATTCAAAAAAAGCACCAGCACCATAATCATCACGATTATAATCGTTTTCCAAAGTTTTTACAGAAACAAATTCATTGTATTTATCAAAAGTTCCGCTGAATCCTGTTGTAAATTTGTGATTTGTATTTCCAATGATAGATTTGAAAAGCGCATTGGCAAAAATACTATGTTGCCCAATATTATATATAGAATTTCCAAAGGAACTATTTTGATTATAATATTTGTAATCTACCTGAAAACCAATGCTTTGGAATGGTAAATCTTTCCAAATGTAACCTAATTTTGCCATAGTATTAAATTGGTCCGTTTTTAAAAAACTTCCCCACAAAGTAGGATGATTTTTATGGAAATTAGTTTGTCCTGCGGTACGTTCATCTGTTAAAAATTGCAAAATAATATTAGAAAGCCAACCTGTTTCTTGGTTTGCATATTGCCAGCGATTCATTACATTGATTTGGTTCCCGATGGGCATATCTAAAAAGCCGTCGTGGTTCATATCTTCTCGAGAATTTCTAATATTTCCGTGAATGTAAAGTCCTGAATACCAATGTTCTGATATTTTGCTATTGAAGTGAGAATTTAACTCAAATCGTCCGTCTCCACTTCCGTATAAATTTAGATAAATAGGCTTATCTAACATAGGTTTTACTAATTCGGTATTAATTTGCCCAGCAATGCCTTCGTAGCCATTAATTACGCTTCCTACGCCTTTTATCATTTGGATACTTTCAATCCACGTGCCAGGAATGAATGTCATACCAAAAACTTGCGATGCACCTCGTACATATGGGACATTTTCTTGGGAAATCAGAATGTAAGGGCTTGATAATCCTAACATTTTTATCTGTTTTGTGCCTGTAACAGCATCAGAAACGGCAATATCTACCGTAGAATTGGTTTCAAAACTATCCGAAAGGTTGCAACAAGCGGCTTTAAGAAGCTCTCCGCTACCAATATTTATGATATTAGCAGCCTTAAAAGCCAATCTTTCCACAGGTTTTTGTTTAATTCCTACTTCTATTCCTTCCAATTCATTCGTCTCTTCTTGCAAGGAAACAGAAATAAATTTCATAGGATCAGTAATATAAATAATTTGAGTTTTATAACCTATGTAGCTGATAATTAGGTTTTTATATTCTGGTTTGTAGATGATTTTAAAATGTCCATTTTCATCGGTTGCAGTTCCGACAGAAGTATCTTGCCAATATACACTTATTCCTGTTTCAGTGTGTATTTTATTGTTTTCGTTAATAGTTATTTTTCCTTGTAAAATAGTTTGAGAATAGGAAAAAATACTACTTATTATTAATAGTAAGGTGATATATTTTTTCATTGTAATTTTTTTTCATTAAAAAAAGGTATAAAAATTATTCATAAAATATTGTATGTTAATATTTTATAAAATTAAAATACGAAAAATTAATGAAAATCTAACAACGAAATTGCTGGGAAAGGATAGGAATATCCAAAACCAACAACGGAGGTAAGTACTGATAAAATATAATTTCTTTTTTAGATGTAGAAATAAAAATAGGAAAGGGGATAGGAGATGCTATTTTTATTTTTTCAACGGAAGTTATATGCTGTATTTCTGTTTTATTTTCTTTTAGAGAAATAGAAAAATTAACAGACTGACAGCAAGTAGGTTTGGTGTGGCAAGATTTAGTTTTTTTTGCACAGCAAGGCTTATCTTTACAATGTTTTTCTGAAATTCCAGAAGGATTTTCACAACTATGCATCTCCAATGAGCTTCCTGCGGAAAAACTCAGAAAGCTAAAAGTTATTATAAAAATAAATATTTTAGAGATGATAAATTTCATTATTTATTTTGCCTTTTACTAATTGGGGCAAAGGTATGAAAAAAATGATAGAAAATATCTCTAAACGAATTAAAAAAAAGTTAATTTTTTTAATTATTTAAACTTCTTATGAATAAACAGCTATCTTTTCATTTTATCCTTATATAAAACTCTACAAAAAATATTTTGTTTTCTGCTTTTTGTTCGCAAATATTTTCTTAACTTTGCTTTATCAAAAAAAATAGAAAATTGTACGCAATTATAGATATAGAAACCACAGGAGGGAAATTAAATGAAGAAGGCATAACCGAAATAGCTATTTATCGGTTTGATGGTCAGCAAGTTACGGATAGATTTATCACTCTTATTAATCCAGAGAAAAAAATACAAGAATTTGTTGTACAACTCACGGGGATAAATAATGCAATGCTTCGTAATGCTCCCAAATTTTATGAAGTAGCCAAACGAATAGTAGAAATTACTCAAGATTGTGTTATTGTAGCACATAATGCAGATTTTGATTATCGTGTGCTTCGTAATGAATATAACCGATTAGGCTTTGATTATCAACGAAATACCATTTGTACTGTACAGATGGCGCAACGTCTTTTGCCAGGGCAACTTTCGTATAGTTTAGGAAAATTGGCAAAAGCCTTAGGAATACCTTTAAGCAATAGGCACAGAGCCAGTGGCGATGCATTAGCTACTTTGTATTTATTTAAGTTACTTTTAACAAAAGATATTTCTAAAACTGCTGTAAATGAATTTGTTAAGCAAAATATAGGCAAACAGCTTTCCTCTCATTTACTTTCTATTTTAGACGAAGTTCCGAGTAAATTGGGGGTGTATTATATTTATAATGAAAAGGGAAATATTATTTTCATTGGGAAAGCAAATAATTTAAAGAAAAAAATTAATCAACACTTTGTATCTAATTCAACGAAAGATACTTACATACAAAAACACATTGCCAAAGTTATCAGTGAGCAAACAGGAACAGAACTTATAGCCAGCCTGAAAGAATTTGAAGAATTAGACAAAAACAAGCCTGCACTCAATGGTAAAAAAATAAATAAAAAATATCCTTTTGGGCTTTTTTCTACGATAGATAAAAATGGCTATATTCGCTTGTATATCAGTCTAATAGCTAATAACTTAGATTATTTAGCAATTTTTGAAAGTCAGTCTGAAGGGCTTAATTTTCTTTTTGAACTAACAGAAGAATTTTCTCTCTGTACAAAGCTAAATGGTTTTTCTCAATCTCGGGGGAATTGTTATAATTATTCCATTGGGAAATGTTTTGGAGCTTGTACAGAAAAGGAATTGCCTGATTTATACAATGATAGAGTAAAAAAAGCCCTTGAAAAATATACACTTTCTCATCGGACTTTTGTTATTTTGGATAAAGGTCGTTCCGTAGAAGAACGAAGTGTTATTTTGGTTGAAAATGGAAAATGTTTAGGATACGGATTTATTAATTTGAATTACCAACTTACTCATATAGAGATACTTAAAAATATAATTACTCCTATACGGAATACTTTTTTTGTACAACATTCTATTCAAAATCATTTACGAAAGAATAAATATGTTAAAATAATATCTTTTTAAGATGAATTTTTTCTATTTTCTATTGAAAAAGATGATTTAATAGCAAATATCTACAATAAAACCTTCGTTTGAGCGTATATTGAACACTATTTTATCTTCAAAAATAAGATATTGCCCTTTAATTCCTTTTAAAACGCCTTTATAAGATGGTGTTTTTTGTAAATTTAAGCTATTTACCTTGTCTGGATATTGAATAACAGGATAATTTATAGAAAAAATATCATTTTCTTCAGAAAAATAAGGCAAAACTTCTTCTGGAAGATAAGATTTTAAATCTTTTTTTATTTGTAATAAATCAATTTCCTCCAATTGATTGGTTAGCATTTTTCGCCAATTAGTTTTATCTGAAATATGTTTTTTTAACGAAATTTCGCCAATTCCTGCTAAATATCTGTTAGGAACTTCCAGCATTATAACGGCTTGGTGCGCACCTTGGTCTATCCAACGAGTGGGCATTTGGCTTTTGCGAGTAACACCCACTTTTACATTACTTGAATTTGCCAAATATAAAATATGCGGTTGTATTTGTGCTGCTATTTCGTATTCCAAATTGCGATCTTCAATGCCCAAATGCGCTTTACTAAGCTCAGGATGTATAATCCAATCTCCTGCTTGGGGCATTTCAAAAAAACATTTTTTACAAAAACCTTGCCTATATATATCTTTATGTAAGCCACAATTTAAGCATTGATAATCTACAAAATGAATACTTATTTCTTTGTTTAACAGAGAATTAACTTCCAATTCATTTTCTCCAATAGATAAAAAATAACGGATAGGCGTATGGGCTTCTGTACGCATCTTTTGCAATAAAGTTTGGATTTTATTCATTTTTTTTATATTTTTACACGCTGATTTAGAGAGCGTAAAATTACTAAAAAAATTATAAAAACAACGGAACTTTTACAAAATATTTTTCTATTGTTTTTCTCTTTATCAATAAATAAAATTATTATTATATAAATAATTAGAAATTTAAAGTACAAAAAATAAATATACAAAAATGCCTTTATCCATTATTAATTCTATAGCATCTTGGTTTTTGCGTAAGCGAATTGACCAAATACAAGAATTTGTGAACAATCCGCACGAAACACAAGACCGCATTTGCGCCAAATTGTTAGAGTCTGCTCAATATACAGAAATTGGTAAAAAATATGATTTTACTTCTATCGGAAATTATCAAGAATTTGCCAATAGAATACCTATTTCTGTCTATGAAGATATAGAGCCAATGATAGAGCGGGCAAGGCGTGGCGAGCAGAATATTTTTTGGAATACTCCTATAAAATGGTTTGCAAAAAGTAGCGGAACGACCAATGCAAAAAGTAAATTTATTCCTGTAAGTGATGAGGCTTTACACGATTGTCATTATAAAGCAGGGAAAGATATGCTTTGTTTATACCTTAATAATAATGAAAATTCGGGGCTCTTTAAAGGAAAAAGTCTTCGTTTAGGCGGAAGTAAAGAACTTTATCAAGAAAATGGCACTACTTTTGGCGATTTATCAGCTATTTTGATCGATAATTTACCTTTTTGGGCAGAATTTAGCTGTACTCCGTCTAATAAAGTATCTTTAATGAGCGAATGGGAGGCAAAAATGAAGGCAATTGTGGTAGAATCTTCCAAAGAAAACGTAACGAGCTTGGTTGGTGTGCCGTCTTGGATGTTGGTTCTGTTAAATCAGGTTTTAGATTATACAAATAAAACAAATTTATTGGAACTTTGGAAAAATTTGGAAGTTTATTTTCACGGGGGAGTGAGTTTTATTCCTTATAAAGAGCAATATAATAGGATAATTCCCTCAGAATCTGTACTTTACTATGAAACGTATAATGCTTCGGAAGGATTTTTTGCAATTCAAGACCGTAATAAAAGTGATGAAATGCTCTTGATGTTGGATTATGGTATTTTTTATGAATTTATCCCGATGGATACCTATCATACTGCAAATCAGAAAGTTATTCCTATTTGGGAAGTAGAGTTAGGGAAAAATTATGCAATGATAATTACTACCAATTCAGGGCTTTGGCGTTACCAAATAGGAGATACTGTGCGCTTTACTTCGGTAAATCCTTATCGTATAAAAATAACAGGAAGAACCAAACATTTTATAAATGTTTTTGGCGAAGAATTGATAATTGAAAATACGGAAGAAGCTCTAAAACAGACTTGTAAGCAAACAGGAAGTAATATTTTAGAATATACCGTAGCTCCTATTTTTATGAAGGAAAAAGAAAAAGGCGCACACGAGTGGATTATAGAATTTGCAGAAAAACCATCTGATATAGAACAATTTACAAGAATTTTAGATGAAGAATTGAAAAAATTAAATTCAGACTATGAAGCAAAACGTTATAATAATATGACGCTTACAATGCCTAAAATTAATATTGCAAGAGCTAATCTTTTCCACGATTGGCTTAAAGAAAATGATAAATTGGGCGGGCAACACAAAATACCTCGTTTATCCAATAGTAGAGAGTATTTGGAAGCTATTTTAAAACTTCAATAATTTATATAAATTAACAAAAAATATTTTAAATGAAAAAAATCTTTTTAACCTTATTTGGTTCTTTTCTTTTAGGAAATTTGTCGGCACAAAATCCGTTATGGCTTCGGCATTCTTCCATTTCTCCTGACGGGAAAAATATAGCTTTTTCCTATAAAGGAGATATTTATAAAATTTCTACGCAAGGAGGTGAAGCTCAGCGACTTACATCTAATCCTGCTTTTGAATCTTTCCCTATTTGGTCGCCAGATAGTAAGCAAATAGCCTTTACCAGTGATAGAGAAGGCGGACATCAGAAAATATACATAATGTCATCGCAAGGTGGTGAGGCTAAGCAACTTACGTTTAATTCTGCCAATGCTATTCCTTATACTTTTACCAAAGATGGAAAATCAATACTTTACATTACTAACGTGCAAACTTCTGCACAAAGTGCCATTTTTAATGCGGCAAGGTTTAATCAACTTTATAAAGTAAGCACAGAAGGAAATTACCCTGAATTGGTATCGAGCACCCCAATGGCTGAGGTGAAGCTTAGTCCTGATGGGAAAAAAATATATTATGAAGATGTAAAAGGCTTTGAAAATGAATGGCGTAAGCATCATACTTCTTCTGTAAGTAGAGATATTTGGCAATATGATTTTGCTACAAAAAAATATACTAAATTAATAGATTGGCAAGGCGAAGACCGAAATCCTGTATTGGCAAAAGATGGGAAAACTATTTATTTTTTAAGTGAAAGAAATAATAATAATCTTAATATTTTTAAGACATCGGTAGATAATCCTTCCAAAGTAGAACAACTTACTTTTTATAAAGATAATCCTGTTCGGTTTTTGTCAATTTCAGACGAAGGATTGCTATCTTTTGGTTATGATGGTGAATTATATACTTTGCGAGAAGGAAATAAGCCGAATAAAATTAATGTTAAAATAATTAACGATATTTCGGAAAATCAAGAAAGAAATATGTCGTTTTCTTCTGGTGCTACTTCGGCTAATATTTCACCAGATGGGAAACAAATAGCTTTCGCTGTGCGAGGCGAAATTTTTGCTTCTACGCCCGATTATTCTACAACCAAGCAGATTAGCAAGACCACCGCAGCCGAACAATCTCCTACTTTTAGCCCCGATGGTCGCTCTTTGGTGTATGCAAGTTATCGGGAAGGATTTTGGGATTTGTATAAAGCAGATATTGCCCGAAAAGAGGAAATTAATTTCGCTAATTCTACATTAATTAATGAAGAAAAACTAATAAAAGGAGATAATTCAGAAAAAATGTATCCTAAATTTTCTCCTAATGGAAAAGAAATTGCTTTCGTAAAAGATAGAAATCAGGTAGTTATTTATAATTTTGAAACTAAAAAAACACGAAATATTACCGATGCAAAATATCAGATAGAAAGAAATGGATACATTAATTATTCTTGGTCGCCCGATGGGAAATGGCTTGTGGTAGAGTATGTTGCAAGAAACAGAAATCCGTATTCGGATATAGGAATTATAAGCACAGAAGGAGGTAAAGAAATTTTTAACATTACGGATAGTGGCTATTTTGATAATAATCCGCATTGGGCTCTTGATGGTGATGCAATTATCTGGAATTCTGAACGTTATGGTATGAGAAACCACGCTTCTTGGGGTTCAATGTCTGATGTTATGATTGTCTTTCTAAATCGTGAGGCTTTTGATAAATATAATATGAATAAAGAAGATTTTGAATTATATACAGAAGCACAAAAGAAAGAGAAAAAAGAAAAAGAATCGGATAAAAAAGACGATAAAACAGATAAAAAAAACGAAGATAAAGCCAAAAATAAAGATATTATTATAGAATTTGATAATCTTCGGGACAGAATTGTGCGTTTAACACCAAATTCTTCTGTTTTAGGTGATGCAATTATTAGTAAAGATGGCAAAAAATTGTATTATTTATCTTCTTTTGAGAGTGGATACGACCTTTGGATGCACGATTTAAGAGAAAAAACAACAAAATTGCTATCAAAACTCAACGGAAAATCGTTGTCTTTTAAAGCAGACAAAGATGGAAAAAATATTTTCCTTTTAGGAAGTGAAAAAATGCAAGTAATGGAACTTCCGTCTGAAAAAATTAAAACAATAACCTATAAAACGACAATGAAATTAGACCTTGCCAAAGAGCGAGAGTTTATGTTTGAAATGGTTAAAAGAGAAATCAATGAACGATTTTATGTAAAAGATTTGCACGGAGTAAATTGGGATAAATTAACTAATTATTATTATAAATTTTTACCATATATTAATAATAATTATGATTATGTAGAAATGTTAAGCGAGCTTTTGGGCGAATTGAATGTTTCTCACACTGGGGCAAGGTATCGCCAACCAAAATCCAACACCAATGCAACAGCTTTACTTGGGGCTTTTGTTACTCAAACTAATAAAGGCTTGGTTATTGATGAAATCTTACCTACAAGCCCTCTGGATAACTTCCAATCCAAAGCAAAAAAAGGAAATATTATAGAAAAAATTGATAATCAATCCTTAGATAAATTGGATTTTTCTATACTATTGGAAGGAAAAATTAGACAAAAAATATTAATTTCTTTATACGACCCTAACACAGGAACTCGTTGGGAAGAGGTAATAAAAACTATTGATGCCAATACTTGGAATGAGCTTCTTTATAAGCGTTGGGTAAAACAACGTGAAGAAAATGTAGAAAAATGGTCTAATGGCAAATTGGGGTATGTGCATATTCGTTCAATGGCTGATGGAAGTTTCCGCGATATTTATGCTAATGCTATGGGCAAATATTTCAAAAAAGACGGAATGGTTATAGATATTCGCTATAATGGAGGAGGACGATTGCACGAAGATATTGAAGTATTTTTTAGTGCTAAAAAATATTTAACCCAAATGGTCAGAGGGAAAGTTTATGCCGATATGCCTTCTCGTCGTTGGACAAAGCCATCTATTATGGTAATGAATGAAGCTGATTATTCTAACGCTCACGGAACGCCTTGGGTATATAAAGAAATGAAAATAGGAAAACTTGTAGGAATGCCTGTTCCTGGCACAATGACTTCTGTGAATTGGGTAACCCTTCAAGACCCTTCTGTTTATTTTGGTATTCCTGTGGTTGGTTATCTTACAGATGATGGTAAGTACCTGGAAAACTTAGAGTTATATCCTGATATTACCGCTCCGTTAGATCCTCTAAAACTTAGCGAAGGAGAAGATACACAACTAAAAACCGCAGTAGAAGAACTTTTAAAAACGACAAAATAATTTAAATTAAAAGCCTTATTCTTTTTAGTATAAGGTTTTTTTGTAAATAATTAATAAAAACTCTGATATAATTTAATTTTTTATTAACAATAAAAAACAATCGTATAACATAAAAAAATTGTAAATTTGTACTAAAATTTTGATATAAAAAATACAACAATGAATCACAACATTAAATCGGGAGTAGCGGTTGGCAAACAAGTACAAGAGATTTTCCAATACGCAAAGCAAAAAGGTTTTGCACTTCCTGCTGCCAACGTAGTTAATTCGGACTCTATTAATGCTGTACTTGAAACAGCTGCCGAGCTTAATTCGCCTGTTATTATTCAGTTTTCCAACGGAGGTGCGCAATTTCTTGCAGGGAAAGGGCTTTCTAACGAAAACCAAAGAGCAGCTATTTTAGGTGCTATCTCTGGGGCAAAACAAGTGCATCAGTTAGCCGAAGCTTACGGAGCTACAGTTATTCTTCATACAGACCATTGTGCGAAAAAATTACTTCCTTGGATTGACGGGCTTTTGGACGCTTCCGAAGCACACTTCAAAGAAACAGGAAAACCTCTTTTCAGCTCTCATATGATTGACCTTTCTGAAGAACCATTGAAAGAAAACATTGAGCTTTGCAAAAAATACCTTACTCGTATGAGCAAAATGGGTATGACGCTTGAAATTGAATTAGGTATCACAGGAGGAGAGGAAGATGGCGTGGATAATTCAGGAGTTGATGAATCTCGTCTTTACACCCAGCCCGAAGATGTTGCATATGCTTATGAAGAATTGTTAAAAGTAAGTCCTCAATTTACGATTGCTGCATCTTTTGGTAATGTTCACGGAGTTTATAAGCCTGGAAATGTGAAACTTACACCAAAAATTCTAAAAAATTCACAAGAGTATGTTTCTAAAAAATATAACGTTCCTCACAATACCATTGACTTTGTATTCCACGGAGGTTCAGGCTCTACTCTTGAAGAAATTCGCGAGGCTATCAGCTATGGAGTGGTAAAAATGAATATTGATACAGATTTGCAATATGCTTTCACAGAGGGAATTAGAGATTATATGAAAAATAAAGCAGATTATCTGCAAGGGCAAATCGGTAACCCAGAAGGTCCTGATGCGCCAAATAAAAAATATTATGATCCTCGTGTATGGCTAAGAGAAGGCGAAAAAACATTCATTAAACGATTGAAAAAAACCTTTGAAGACTTAAACAATGTAAATACTTTGTAAAATTTTGTTAATTAAAAATCCGTAGTTAATTAAGCTACGGATTTTTTTATTTTTACAGAATGTCAATCGTTAAATTATCATAAGCCAAAAAAGTATTTTTAGGCAAGGTAGGTTGTACTTCTTCATAAAATCCCATATCTTGGCTTATATGTGTAAAATAAGCCTTGCGTGGTTGTATTTCTTTTACAATATATAAGGCTTCTTCCAAATTCAAATGTGTAGGATGTGCCACGTGCCTTAGAGCATTTATTATTAAAGTATCTACTTTATATAATTTTTCTAACTCATTGTTTTCTATATACTTAGCGTCTGTTATATAGGCTAAATTTTCTATTCGGTAACCAAGAATAGGAAGTTTTCCGTGTTGTATTTGTATCGGAATTATTTTTTTCCCGAAAAGATAAAAAGGATTATTTTCTACCTCAAAAACTTGCACAGAGGGCGCACCTTCATAACGATTTTCTGTTTGAAAAATGTACTCAAAGCGTTTGCGAAGCTGGTCTATTACTCTTGGCAATCCATAAATAGGCATATCTCCTTGCCGAAGCACAAACGGGCGAATATCATCAAAACCTGCGGTATGGTCGGCGTGTTCGTGCGTAAATAAAATAGCCTCTAAGTGTTGCACATTATTGGTCAGCATTTGTTGCCGAAAGTCAGGCGAACAATCCAAAGAAATGTTAATATTATCCCAAGAAAGCAAGGCAGAAGTTCGTAAGCGTTTATCTCTGTGGTCAAGGCTTTTCCCTATGGGGTGAGTGCTTCCTATCATTGGCACACCCTGAGAAGTTCCTGTTCCTAAAAAAGTTAATTTCATTAAACACAAAATTTCTACAAAATTACATTTTTTTAGGTAAATAGAAATTATTTTTAAGGAATTTTTAATATGCAAATTTTATTCAATACTTTTTGTAAAAGTCTAAAAAAGTGTAACTTTGCAAATTAAAAAACTTAGTGAGATATTTTATTGAATTTTCATATAATGGTAAAAACTATTGTGGTTGGCAGTCGCAACCGCATATGTTAAGCGTTCAGGAAGTGTTAGAACAGGCTTTGAGTACGCTCTTTCGTGTACCTATTTCTTTGGTAGGAGCTGGGCGTACAGATGCTGGGGTACATTCTAAGCAAATGTTCGCACATTTTGATTTTGACCAAATTATAGATGATAATTTTATTAAAAAAATTAACTCTTTTTTACCAAAAGATATTGCGGTTTATCATTTTCATAAGGTAAAAGACAATGCACACGCTCGTTTTGATGCCATTCAAAGAACATACGAATATTATATAAATTATGAAAAAGACCCTTTTTTGTATGAATTTTCATATTATCAATATCAAAAATTAGATATTTTACTAATGAATAATGCTTGCCAAATATTGAAGCAATATTCTGATTTTCAGTGTTTTTCTAAAACAAAAACAGATGTAAAAACCTATATTTGTGAAATAAAAAATGCTTTTTGGATAGAACGAGCCAACCAATTGATTTTCACCATTACAGCCGACCGATTTTTGAGAAATATGGTAAGAGCAATCGTTGGAACAATGCTTAATATTGGCACAAAAAAAATAAATTTAACAGATTTTAAAGCTATTATTGAAAGCAAAAACAGAGGACAAGCGGGGTTTTCTGTTCCTGCAAATGCTTTATTTTTAACAGAAGTGAAATATCCTTCTGAAATTTTTATTAATTAACAAAAAATGACAAAAGATAAACAAAATACAACTAATTTTAACATTTTCAAGCAACTTTTTCAATATATAAAACCTTATCGGTGGTTGTTTGGGTTGGTAGCTTTTGTGGCTGTTTTCCTTTCAGGAATAGGAGCTTGGCGAGCTTACCTTTCTAAAATAATCATTGATGAATATATTGTTCCGAAAGACTATAACGGATTGTTACTCATATCGTTAGCAATGGTTGGGCTTTTGGTAGCCGAAATTCTTGCTCAGATATCCTTTTCTTATTATTCGGGTTGGTTGGGGCAATCGGTTATTTATGATATTCGTACAAAATTATTTAACAAAATGCTTCATTTCAAAATGAAATATTATGATAATTCATCGGTAGGGATTTTGGTAACCCGAGCGGTGAATGATATGGAGCGTATTGGTGAAATTTTTAGTGCTGGGCTTTTTGAAATCATTTCTGATGTTCTCAAAATGTTAGTAATAATGGGGCTAATGCTATGGGTAGATTGGCGTTTGGCGTTACTTTCTTTCGTTACGCTTCCTATTATTATTTACGCAACTAATTGGTTTCAGAAAGCAACCAAAGTGGCTTTTACAGAAGTAAGAAAACAAGTAGGATTGTTAAATTCTTTTGTACAAGAACGTATTAGTGGAATGAAAATTGTTCAACTTTTTGGTAGGGAAAATATTGAATATCAAAAATTTAGCGAAATAAATAAGAAACACGAAAGAGCCTGGCTTCGTAATATAATGCAAAACTCTATTTATTTCCCGATAGGGGAAATACTTACTTCTGTGGCTACTGCTTTGGTGGTTTGGTACGGCGGATTACAGTCTGTTAGTACGGACGCTTCTGATTTGGGAACAATTTTTATGTTTATTCAGTTGATACAATCGCTATTCCGTCCGTTACGACATATTGCCGATAAGTTCAATACATTACAAATGGGAATGGTTGCTACCTCGCGTGTTTTCCATATTATGGATACCTCAGCGGAAGAAAAAGAAGTAGATAATGGAGTTTTGGAAAAAGAAATTAGCGGAAATATTCAGTTTCAAAAAGTACATTTTGGCTATAAACCAGAAGAAGAAATCCTACACGGAATTAGTTTTGAAGCTCAAAAAGGACAAACAATAGCTATTGTAGGAGCAACCGGAGCAGGAAAATCTACAATTATTCATTTAATTAACAGATTTTATGATTTGCAACAAGGAGAAATTTTGGTAGATGGCACAAATATTTTAGATTTTAATTTAGAAAATTATCGTAAGCAAATAGCGGTTGTTTTACAAGATGTATTCCTTTTTGCCGATACCATATATAATAATATAACATTAGGAAATTCTGAAATTTCTTTGGAAGAAGTAGAGAAAGCAGCAAAAGAAATTGGTATTCACGACTTTATAAATAAATTGCCTGATGGATATCAATATAATGTAAAAGAGCGTGGGGCTACACTTTCAGCGGGGCAACGGCAGCTAATATCTTTTTTAAGAGCTTATGTGCATAAACCTAAAATTTTAATTTTGGACGAAGCTACTTCTTCTGTGGATTCTCATTCTGAAAAATTACTACAAGAAGCCACCGAAAAAATAACAAAAGGACGAACTTCTTTGGTGATTGCGCATCGTTTGGCGACTATTCGCCGAGCAGATAAAATTATCGTTTTAGATAAAGGAAACATCGTAGAAGAAGGAACACACGAAAGTCTTTTACAAATAGAAAATGGATATTATAAAAATTTGTACGAAATTCAATTTGCAATACAAGATAAAAATTAATATAAAATGAAAAAAATTATCTTATTTTTAACGATTAATATTAGCTTCTTAGCTAATGCACAATATACTGATATTATCAACTCCAACAACCCAGGCAAATCAATGGGAGCGTATGCTGTAGGGAGAAAAGTGGTGCAGGTAGAAAGTGAATTTTTCTACGAATCTAGCAAGCACGACCATTTAGGTTTTAGCCAAAATAATTATGGGGTAAATTATGAAATTCGTTACGGAGTTTGGAAAGACCGATTTGAAGCCATTCTTGACGGAACTTTGCTTTATGATAATCTTAAAAATACCACCAATCAACAAGTGCAAAATAAATTTGGTTTTCAGTATAACTCACTCGGAGCCAAGTTTTTATTCTACGATCCTGTTTTTTTAGATGTAGTTAATGTTCATAGCTGGAATGCCAATGCTAAATTTAGCTGGAGAAAGCTAATTCCTGCCGTTTCGTTGTATTTAGGTGCTAATTTTTTTGAAAAAAATAGATATTTATACGAAATTAAAAATGAGGATTATTCAACCATTACTCCAAAAGCAATTCTTTCTCTACAAAGTCATCCTACCAATGAAGTTGTTTTGGTAGTTAATTTCGTAGGTAAAAATTTACTTTCAACCAGCCACAGACAACTGAGTTATATTGCTACTTTAACCCATAATTTATATGACGACAGATGGAGTATTTTTGTTGAAAATGAAGGTGTTACCTCTGACTATTATAAAGATTCTATCGTAAGGTTAGGAGCTTCTTATTTGGTATCGTCTGCTCTACAAATCAATGCATTTTTGGGAGCAAGTGCCAAGACAACCCCAACAAGATATACTGCTGCTTTCGGAATTTCTTACCGAATTTATGACCGTTATAAAGATATCGAATACGTAGAAAAACTAAAAGCACGTGATAAACAATTCCAAGAAGATAGTAAAATTTTTGGTTTTTAGTTATTAACATATAAAAATATTATTTTTTTATTTAATTTGTTGATTAATAGTATTTTATCTATTTAATTAACAAAAAAAATAAAATAGTGAATAAAAAAAGTGGTGAAAAGTTTGGCTAACTTTAAAAAAATGATTAGCTTTGCACCAATGTACCACTGAAAATTTGGAGGCTTATGGTATTAGAAGAATTTAACAAATATGCAGAGCAAATGAAGGAAAAGCTCGCAGGAATATTAGGAGTAAATTTTGTAGGAATAGAAAAAGGAAATGTGCTTTTTAGTAAAACTTTTTCTGCTTATAACTATGAGCCTACTGCAAAATTTGAAGCTGAAATAGCAAAAAATGCCCTTCAAGAAATTAAATATATTGATAATGCTCACGAAGATTCTTTACAAGAAATTATTATAACAAACAAAGAGCAAGTGCATATTATATACGTTTCTAAAAATTTTGATTATCTTATTCATTTAATAGCTGATGTGAATAAAGTAAATTATGGTTTGCTCAGAATTATTCATAATCAATGCTTTACAGAATTGGATAAAACAGCTACTTTTGAAGATGTACAAACGGAATTATTTCCTGCTGAAGCTCCTAAAAAAGTAAATCATTTTAGAAAATTGTTTTTTAGTTAGAAGATAGAAAGTTATGGAACAATTTTTTGATATTTATGCAGAAGAGCTCTATAAAAATATTCCTGGGGTAATTTCTGTATCTTTAGTTAGTACCTTAGATGGTACTATTTTAGCATATAGATCTAAAAATGGTATAGATAACCGTTTGGCTAGCTCTTATCAATTAGAAATTTTTAGAAATGCAATGCTTTCTTTTGAGAATACAGACGGCTTACAGGAAAAAAATGTAGATGATGTATGTCTTGTTTATCAAGGGCAAACACATATAATTAGTCTTTTACAGAATCGTAGAGCTTTAGACCACGTCGTTCTTGACGATACGGCTAATTTAGCACTAGCAAAGATGCTAATTCAAAAAACAAGAAAAGATTTAGAAAATTAAAAATCCTCAGAAAATTCTTACTTTCTGAGGATTTTTAATTAACTTCTTTCTTTTGCTAAATATATAATTTTATGAACCACTTCTTCAATAGTTGTATGCGAATTATCTATTTCAATAGCGTCTTTTGCTTTCTTAAGAGGTGCTTCTGTACGATGTGTATCTGTATAATCACGCTCCCGAATGTTTGCCAAAACTTCTTCCAAACTAATATTTTCCCCTTTTTCAATCAATTCTTTATAACGACGTTCTGCCCGAATTTGTTCAGAAGCAGTCATAAATATTTTAAGCTCGGCATTAGGGAAAATAATCGTTCCTATATCTCGCCCGTCCATTACAATTCCTTTGTTTTTACCCATTTTTTGCTGAATATCAGCTAAATAAGAACGTATTTTTGCTATTTTTGCTATTTGGCTAACTCGTTGAGCTACTTCAATACTACGAATTTCTTTTTCTACATTTATTCCGTCTAAAAAAATAGGAGCAAATCCTAATTGATTATCAAAACGAAATTCTAAGGAAGTTGTTTTTAATTTTTCTAAAAGTAAATCTTCATTTATTTTAATATCTTGATTATCAATGTCTTGTTTCTCTATAAAATGGTTTTTTATGGCTAAATAAGTAACAGCACGAAACATAGCACCTGTATCAATATATGCGTACCCCAATTCTTTGGCTACTAATTTTGCAATAGTACTTTTCCCTGTTGAAGAAAATCCATCAATAGCAATAATAATTTTTTTCATTAAATTAGTTATTTTTTGTTAATTTATATTGACAAGTAACCCAATTGTTATTTTCTTTATTATCTATAAAAATAAGATTGTTTTCTGTACATTTTTCAGTTATTATAGGTATATCTTCAGAATAAAAACCACTTAAAAGCAATATTCCGTTCTCTTCTAAATGATTGATATACAAAGGAATATCTTCTAAAAGAATATTTCTGTTGATATTAGCAATAATAATATCATATTTTTTATGAGCAATAGATGTGGCATTTCCTTCTTTTATAGAAATAAAAGAAACTTGATTGCGAATAATATTCTCCTGAGCGTTTTCAACACACCAAGGGTCAATGTCTATTGCATCTATTTCGATAGCACCTCGCATAGCTGCCATAATAGCCAAAATACCTGTACCACAACCCATATCAAGAACTTTTTTATCTTTTAAGTCTTTGTAAATCAGGTATTGAAGCATCATATATGTTGTTTCGTGGTGTCCTGTACCAAAGCTCATTTTTGGGTCAATAACAATATCATAAGTTGTATTTGGGATAGGGTGAAAAGTAGCCCGAACCGAGCAAATATCATCTACAACAATAGGGTTAAAATTCTTTTCCCATTCTTCATTCCAATTTATTTGTTCAATTTTTTCTAATGTATAAGAAATGTTAAAATCAGGATTAGAAAGGATAAAAATTGGTTCTAAAATATTTTCATTCCAAAATTCTTCTTGTATATACGCATTTATGCCATTTTCGGTATCTATAAAACTTTCAAATCCTACCTCGCCAAGCTCGGCTACTAATATTTCTGCTCCCATTTCTTTGGGAGTGATACTGAATTGATATTCTATGTAATTCATTGATAATTAGATGTTTATTTGATTTCTTTACCTCCAAAGTTTTTTACATCGGCTTCTGTAATTTCTTTCCCACCTAAGATAATTAGGCGTTCTACGACATTCCTAAGTTCTCTAATATTACCAGTCCAATCATATTTTTGAAGCAAAGAAACAGCTTTTTGGTTAAATTTTTTAACAGAAACACCTTGTTCTTCTGAAATTTTTTTGTTAAAATAATCTATTAATAAAGGTATATCGTCTCTTCTGTCATTTAACGAAGGAACTTCAATAAGGATAACCGCCAATCGGTGGTATAAATCCTCACGAAAACGCCCTTGTGCTATTTCATTTTTTAAATCTTTATTCGTTGCAGCTATAACTCGCACATCCACAGGAATATCTTTTTCGCTTCCTACCTTAGTGATCTTTTTTTCTTGCAAGGCTCGTAAAACCTTAGCTTGTGCAGAAAGGCTCATATCTCCAATTTCGTCCAAGAAAATCGTTCCTTTGTCTGCTGCTTCAAATTTGCCAATACGGTCTTTGATAGCTGAAGTAAAAGAACCTTTAATATGCCCAAATAGCTCACTTTCAATAAGTTCCGAAGGTATTGCAGCACAATTTACTTCAACCATAGGCGAAGAAGCTCGTTCGCTTCCGAAGTGTAAAGCTCTGGCTACCAATTCTTTACCCGAACCGTTTGCACCAGTAATGAGTACCCGAACATCCGTAGGAGCTACTTTATTTATCATTTCTCGGATTTTTTCAATAGGCTCACTTTTTCCAATCATTTGATAATCAACAGATTGCTTTTTCTTTGTTTCTTTCTTTTCTGATTTTTGTTCAGAAATATCTTTCTTGCTGGTATCCAAAGAGTTACGAACGGTATTAAGTAATCTGTTTAGGTCTGGTGGTTTGGAAATATAGTCAAAAGCCCCCAATTTCATAGCTTGTACGGCAGTTTCCAAATCACCGTGTCCTGAAATCATTACAACCCGAGTGGCAGGTTTTAGCTCTTTTGTTTCCAAAAGAACTTCCAAGCCGTCTTTTTTAGGCATTTTTATATCGCAAAGTACTAAGTCAAAATCTATTTTTTTTATTTTATCCATAGCTTCTTCGCCATTACAAGCCTCTTCTATTTCATAGGTTTTGTCTTCTTCACTCAGAATTTTTGAGAGTACTCGGCGTATAGCAATTTCATCTTCAACGATTAATATTTTAGGCATAATGCGTTTTATTTTTGGACAAATATACGAATTAAGTTTTATTCTTAGAAAATTTTAAAATTCTTTAAGAAAAATAAGGGTATTTTAAAAGAATATATTATATAAAATCTTATAATTATGAAAAAATAAATATTTTGTATTGTCATTTTTATTAGAAAAACTAAAAGATAAAAGCAAAGAAACAGTTAAAAAAATAAATATTATTTACTATAATAGTTAAATCTTGTTTTGTAACAAAAAATTAACAATTAAAAATCAAATATTTAAAATAAAAAAAATACCTTTGCAAGTGTAAATATTTCAAAAAAATAAATAGAAATATATAAAAAATAAAAAATATGCAATTTTCTGTATTAAAATATTCAAGTATAAATATTTTTCTTTTACAAAGAAACAGAAATTTGTACGGAAAAAATATAGAATATTTACGAAAATTTAACATAAATAATTTGCAGTATAT